>NZ_LRRH01000055.1 GCF_001646785.1 Rhodococcus phenolicus | reverse complement strand
CAGAGAGGCACCCATCACCGGGGGCGGCGGTCGCGAGCGCGCGGGAGGACAACGTCAGCGCGCGGGAGTGAGTGCAGGCTCGGGCGCTGCGGTCATCCAGGCCGGCAGCTTTCCGCCGAGGAGTGCGTCGACACTGAACTTCCCGGCACCGACGACCGCGAGCAGCAGCGCACCGGCGGCCAGCGCGAGAACCAGTTCGTATCCGCCGTCGGACACCCACAGGCCGTTGCCGATGTGGGTGATGAACAGCGCGCCGACCATGTTGAGGAACAGCAGACCGCCGACGATCGGGGTGAGCACGCCGACGATCAGCGCGCTGCCGCCGAGGACCTCGATCCAGGTGGCGAGGAACGCCGACACGGCCGGGACCGGGGCACCCATGCCCTCGAATCCCGCCTTGGTGCCGGAGTACCCCCAGGACGTGACCTTCTGCAGGCCGTGCGCGAGGAAGATGACGCCGAGCCCGAGCCGGGCGAGGAGAATTCCGGTGTTGCGGACAGCGGGATTGTTCACGGGAGAACCTTTCGAGACGGACTCGGTGCGGGCGCACACGCCCCAGGTTGGTTGATGCTTCAACCAAACGGTACGGAGCTCAAGTTGACGTGTCAACCACCGTATCGGGTGACCATTCCACTCACCGGTACGCCGCACTGTTCCCCGGGCCGTATACCCCTCAGGCTGAGAGACATGTCGCAGAGAATCGAAACCGACACCGCCGCGATCGGCGAGGCCGCAGAGCGGCTGCTGACCGCCGCGGCCACCGGGGTGCCCTGCGCACCCATCCGTGACCTCATCGGCGCGACCGACATCGCGGTCGCCTACGAGGTGCAGAAGCACCTCACGGACGCGAAGCTCGCGGCCGGCGCGACGGTCGTCGGCCGCAAGATCGGCCTGACCTCCCCCGCCGTCCAGGCGCAGCTCGGCGTCGACCGCCCCGACTTCGGCGTCCTGTTCGACGACATGGTCTACGACGAGGACACCGTCATTCCGATCTCGCGGCTGCTGCAGCCGAAGGCCGAGGCCGAGGTCGCGTTCGTGCTCTCGCAGGACCTGGCCGACGGACCCCTCGACGTCGAGCAGGTCCGCGGCGCGGTCGCCTATGCCGTCGCCGCCCTCGAGATCGTCGACAGCCGCGTCGCCGACTGGGACATCAAGTTCGCCGACACGGTCGCCGACAACGCATCGAGCGGCGTCTACGTACTCGGCGCCCGGCAGGTCACACTCGACGAATTCGAGCCCATCGAAACCGAGATGACCATGTCGATCAACGGCGAGACCGTGTCCACCGGCAACGGTGCGGCATGCCTCGGCGACCCCCTCAACGCCCTGTCCTGGCTCGCGCGCACCGCACGCGAGTTCGGCGAACCCCTGCGCGCCGGACAGGTCGTCCTCTCCGGTGCACTCGGCCCCATGGCGCCGCTCGCCGCAGGCGACGTCGTCCGTGCCGACATCACCGGCCTCGGCTCGGTGACCGCGACGTTCTCGAAGGAGGAACAGTGACTGACACGACCCCGGCACCGGCCGGCAAGAAGACCAAGGTCGCCATCATCGGCTCGGGCAACATCGGCACCGACCTGATGATCAAGGTGATCCGCCTGAGCGACACGCTCGAAATGGGTGCGATGGTCGGTATCGACCCCGAATCCGACGGTCTCGCCCGCGCGAAGCGCCTGGGTGTGCCCACCACCCACGAGGGCGTCGACGGCCTCATCGCCATGGACAATTTCGACGAGATCGGAATCGTCTTCGACGCCACGAGCGCCAAGGCCCACGTCGCCAACGCCGAGAAGCTCGCTCCGCTGGGCAAGCTGCTCGTCGATCTCACCCCCGCCGCCATCGGCCCGTTCGTGGTGCCCGCGGTGAACCTGGACGAGCACCTGTCGGCGCACAACGTCAACATGGTCACGTGCGGCGGCCAGGCCACCATCCCGATCGTCTCCGCCGTCTCGACCGTCACCCCGGTCCCGTACGCCGAGATCGTCGCGTCGATCTCGTCGAAGTCCGCCGGCCCCGGCACGCGCGCGAACATCGACGAGTTCACCGAGACCACGTCCCACGCGATCGAGAAGGTCGGCGGCGCCGGCCGCGGCAAGGCGATCATCATCCTCAACCCTGCCGAGCCGCCGCTGATCATGCGCGACACCGTGTTCTGCCTCATCGGCGATCCGTCCGAGGAGACGCACGAGCGCATCCGCACCTCCGTCAAGGACATGGTCGCCAAGGTCGCGACCTACGTTCCCGGCTACCGCCTCAAGCAGGAAGTGCAGATCACCCCGGTCCCCGAGGACCGGCCGGTTCACACCCTCGCAGGCGACGCCCCCGTGACGCACCAGGTTTCGGTGTTCCTGGAAGTCGAGGGCGCGGCCCACTACCTGCCCGCGTACGCAGGCAATCTCGACATCATGACCTCGGCGGCGCTGCGTGCGGCCGAGCGCATGGCCATCCGCCCGAACTCCGAGGTGTCCGCATGACCAAGCTCTTCATCCAGGACGTCACCCTCCGTGACGGCATGCACGCCATCCGTCACCGCATCTCCCCCGAAGACGTCGGACGCATCGTCGCCGCGCTCGACGCCGCCGGTGTCGACGCCATCGAGGTCGCCCACGGTGACGGCCTCGCCGGCGGCTCGGTGAACTACGGCCCCGGCAGCAACACCGACTGGGAGTGGATCGAGGCCGCCGCGGCCAACATCGAGAACGCACGGCTCACGACGCTGCTGCTCCCCGGCGTCGGCACGATCGCCGAACTGCGCCACGCCTACGACCTGGGTGTGCGCTCGGTCCGCGTCGCGACGCACTGCACCGAGGCCGACGTGTCCGCCCAGCACATCGCCACCGCACGTGAACTCGGCATGGACGTCTCCGGCTTCCTCATGATGAGCCACCTCGCCGAGCCGGCCAAGCTCGCCGAGCAGGCCAAACTCATGGAATCGTATGGCGCGCACTGCGTGTACGTCACCGACTCGGGTGGCCGCCTCACCATGAACGGTGTCCGCGACCGCATCCGCGCCTACCGTGACGTTCTCGACGAGGGCACCGAGATCGGCATCCACGCCCACGAGAACCTCTCGCTGTCGGTGGCCAACTCGGTCGTCGCCGTCGAGGAGGGCGTCTACCGTGTGGACGCGTCCCTCGCCGGACACGGTGCAGGCGCCGGCAACTGCCCGATCGAACCGTTCATCGCGGTCGCGAACATCAACGGCTGGGAGCACGGCTCCGACCTGTTCGCGCTGCAGGACGCCGCCGACGACATCGTCCGCCCGCTGCAGGACCGGCCGGTGCGCGTGGACCGCGAGACCCTCACGCTCGGCTACGCCGGCGTGTACTCGAGCTTCCTCCGTCACGCCGAAGCCGCCTCCGAGCGGTACGGCATCGACGTCCGCACCATCCTGCTCGAGGTCGGTCGCCGCCAGCTCGTCGGCGGCCAGGAGGACATGATCGTCGACATCGCGCTCGACCTCGTCGCCGCTGCGAGCTGATCGCTCGGCACCACCGCGAGCTGATCGCTCGGCACCACCGCGAGCTGATCACTCGGCACCACCGCGAGCTGATCGCTCGGCACCACCGCGCGCTGATCGCTCGGTGGCCCCCGGCCGGACTCCGGCCGGGAGCCCACCCGTTTCTAACGCCCCTCCCGCTCGTCCCGATTGTGGACGAGTTCACGGAAGCCGATGCGGTCCCATCCGGGCGTGGGCTGGATCCCCCACTCGTCCTCGGCGGTGTCCTTCCCCGCCGCGCCCTCGGGCGGCCCGAACAGCGGATAGGGGTACTCGCATTCCATCGTGTCGTCCGAGTAGCGGACCTTCATGAGTTCGCTGCAGATCTCCTGGAACGACAGTTGCGGCCAGCCGTACCAGATCGCGAGCGCCGGTACCGTGAAGGCGCCCTCCACGACGAGCGCGAACAGGCACACGAACACACCGCGCTTGATCCACTTGTGCATCCGTGCGAATGCGGGCGTGGTGCCGAGTGGCAGGTCGTCCGCGACCTTGCCGTCCGATTCGGTCTTCTTCACGGGGTTCTCCCTTCTGCGTCCGGCTCGGGACACATCTCAGTCGGAGAAGATCTCTCGATTGACGGTGTGCAGGTACGGAATCGCCAGGAACGGGGTGATGTAGAAGATGTCGTACAGCCACCAGCCGATCACGGGCAGCACCACCCCGTCGTACCGGACGTCGGCATACATGGTCATGTTGAACGTGTAGCCGACCCAGATGACGAGTCCCATCCAGCAGGTGACGATCATCCACTGGTGTCCCCACCGCTTCATCTGGAGGAACGCGATGGCCGCGGCGATCCGCATGGGGAACACCGTGAGCATCAGGGCGACCTCCCAGCCTTTCTCCCCCGGCCCGGCCGCACCACCGATCCACAGTTCGTTGTAGTGCCAGAAGTACCCGGCGTCGAACATGTTGCCCCACGCGGTGAGGACCACCCGGTTGATCAGGGTGTGGTTCGCGACCAGGTCCAGGGCCCACCCGATGCTGTTGAGCGCCGCGTCGAGGATGACGAGATAGCCGATGAGCGTGACGATCACGGGCCGCACCGACAACCCGGACCGTTGTGCCCGGCGTTGCAGCCACACACCGCGCAGGAAGATCGGCAGGCCGACGATGCCCAGCACGAGAGTACCCATGAGCAGTGTTCCGGCCGTCAGCCAGTGGTCGGCGGCGCGTTGCGCGCGACGGGACTCCTCCTGGTGTTCGTCGTACCCCGCTCCGGGCGTGGTGTCGGCGCGTCGCCGGGTGAAGGCGGGAAGATTCACGGTGCCCCCCACCAGCCGCGCACCACCGACATGTACAGCTGTATCAGGAACTGCGACAGTAGGAATCCGTACGCGAAGATCTGGAACGCGATGAGGCCGCGTCTGCGGCGCCGGTCCTGCTCGTTCATCGGGTCTCCTTCGGTTCGGGGCGGATGTTCGGTTCGTCCGCGGCGAGCAGTGTCGCGGCGGCGACCTCCCGCAGGCCCCCGGTGATCGCCCCGTCGGTGCTCAGCGGCGCGAGGATCGACGCTTCGGCGGCGTCGATCTCGCTCGAACCGGCGACGACGAGCAGCGCCGCGGTGACGAGCACCCGGGTGGACGGCGGTTCGAAGTGGAAGACGTCGTCGGCCGTGCGGATGCTCACCGCGCACGCGACGAGCCGTTCGGCGACGGCACGGTCGACGCCGGTTTCGGCAACGAGCACGTCGGCCTCCCGCTCGGGTGGCAGGTACCCCAGCGGCAGCGTGACGAAGCGCTGCCGGAAGGACGGTTTCAGTTCCTTGAGCGAGCTCCGATAGGCCGGGTTGTAGGAACACACCAGCATGAAGGAAGCCGGGGCCGGCACCACCTCGCCCGCCCGGTCGAGATAGAGGGTGCGGCGATGGTCGGTCAGCGAGTGCAGGACGGCCAGCGAATCGTGGCGGGCCTCGACCACTTCGTCGAGGTAGCAGATCGCGCCGTCCCTGACCGCCTTCGTCAACGGCCCGTCGAGCCACACGACATCACCGCCGGACACCATGAACCTGCCCACCAGGTCGGAACTGGTGAGGTCGTCGTGGCAGCCGACGGTGACGACTGGCCGGCCGAGAAGTCCGCCCATGTGCTCGACGAAGCGAGTCTTGCCGCAACCCGTCGGTCCGGTCAGCATCACCGGAAGCCGTTGCCGGAACGAATGTTCGAAGAGTTCCACTTCGTTGCCGGACGCGTAGTACAGGGCCTTGTCGTTCATGCCGTCACCAGTTCCCGATGCACGTGGGCGAGCACCCGCGGGAGGTCCTCGACCCGCTGGATGCGCTGGGACCGGCCGGGCCCGAACACCTCCGGCAGCGGATCGACCCGTGCCGGGCCGACTCCGATGTAGTACATGCACACTCCTGCCTCCTCGGCTTCCCCCACCGCGTGGGCGACGTCGGCCCAGGCGTATCGGCCTTCGTACCCTTCGTCGGACATCAAGCCGTCTCCGATGACGAGCAGCAGCCGCCGTTCCGACGGCCGTTCGAGCAACCGGCGGGTCAGGTGCCGGAGCGGTGCCCCGAGCCGGGTGTACCCCCCGGTCCTCAGACCCGACGTGCTCGGCACGACGAGGTGCCGGTCGTCGAAGTCCTTGAGGCAGAGCACTTCCACGCGATGCCGGGTATTGCCACTGAACACGAAGATCCCGTGACGTTCGCGGGCGAGCATCATCGCGTGGGACAGCGCGTCGGCGCACGCGAGTTCCAGTGCGAACACCGTGCCGCGGTGAACGCCGAGGGACGAGCTGCCGTCGAGCAGCAGCGCAGTGGTGACGTCGCGGGAACTCGGGAGCAGGTCACGGAAGATCCGGGGGTCGGACGCGTGCCCGGTGATCGTGTCGACGTGATGGTCGAGGTACGCGTCGATGTCCAGGTCCGAGCCATCCTCGAGACGATTTGTCATGGCACGGTGGGTGTTTCGCTCGAACCAGCGGCGCACGTCGGTGACGACCGGAATCGGCACGGCGGATCCGGCCGGTGCCCGGGTTTCCAGCACCGCCACGTGATCGGGCAGAAAGGCCTCACGCCATGCGTTCCACTCCGGGTACGGAATACCGATCCGTTCGTCCGGCCGGATCTCGATCTCCTCGTCCTCCGGCCTGCTCGGTGGCGGCAGATTCGGGTTGCGGACACCACCCTCACCACCGACCGGGATGGACATCAGGCGCACCGAATCGGACCGGAGGGAGGTCCACGGCATCCGTCCGTACATGCGCCGGACCGCGGCACCCAGGCCGGTACGAGGCCGTTCCGTCAGCGGCAGGCGGCCGAGAACCGGATGCGGCGTGATCGGTTCACGCGACCGCACCAGCGTGTCGGTCATCCGCAGCATGTCGGCGCTGTCGGTGTCCCCGTCGATCGGTTCGAGCCCAGGAAGCACCCGGATCAGGTCCGGCAACAACCCCGGCCAACGGGTGCTCACCCACCCCAGCGCGACGTTGCCTTCCACGACGGTGAGCGCCGCGCGCTCGCGGGCCGACAGCTCGTGCAACGGATACCGGGCGATCCGGTCCTTCGACGGTGCACATTGCAGTGCCACACCGCACGTCAGCGTCCGGACACGCCAGTCGGGCACGGGAGGCGGGTACGGAACGTGAACCACCCGCAGCGTGCCGGTCAGGCCGAAGCTGCGCCGGTCACCGGATACGAGACGCGCATCGCGTCTCCGCCCTTCGGAGAACGCCACCGCGGTCAGGGCACAGGTCCGCTCGATCGTCCGCGGTGAGACACCCACCGCACTCATGTGCCGGCTCTTCCACCGGATCCTGTGTCCACCCCGGCCGTCCCTAGAAGGTTCCGATGTTGGAGAACACCCAGTACCAGAACGCGATGACCGCGCCCATCGAGCCCCACGCCACGATCAGCCGCAGAATGTCGAGCCACATCGTTCCACCTCCACTCGGGCGGGCGGTCCCGCCCAGGACTGACTCGAGTCAATTCATGACCGGAGGGACGCTAGGCTCGATGACGCCGACTCGCTGCAGAAATTCGTCAATTTCTGTGACGGATCCATTAGAGCGGCACAATTTTTGTGACAGATGGACGCAGTTTTGATTGACTGAAGTCAACATCTTCCCGGCCGGAGGTCCGGAACGGGTTGGAACGGCGGCGCCGCGGGTACCTCCGTGGAATGGCACCGCTCCGTATCGTCGTCACCGGCGCCAGCGGCAACGTGGGAAGCGCACTCCTCACGCGATTGTCCACCGAGCGCGACGCGTACGAGATCGTCGCTGTCGCGCGCCGGGTCCCGCCTGCGGTCCGGCCGTATCGACATGCATGCTGGCATGCGATCGATGTGGGAGATTCCGGCGCAGAGGAGATGTTGTGCCGGGTCTTCGACACCGCCGACGCCGTCGTCCACCTCGCGTGGGGATTCCAGCCGTCGCATCGAGCGGACCTGCTGCGGCGCACCGCGATCGACGGCACTCGCGCGGTGACAGTCGCCGCGGCACGAGCGGGTGTCCCTCATCTCGTGCACATGTCGTCGGCCGCCGTCTACGCACCCGGGGCGCACGGCCGGCAGGTAGACGAATCATGGCCGGCGACAGGGGTTCCCACGTCGCAATACAGCATGGACAAGGTCACGGCGGAGAGGATCGTCGCCGCGGTCGCGAGCACGGCCGGGGCACCCGAAGTCACCGTGCTGAGGCCGGGCCTGATCGGGCAGACCGCTGCCGGAGCGGCGCTGCGCCGGTACGCGCTGCCGGCGTGGATGCCGGCAGCGGCGCTGCGTCACCTGCCCGTCCTGCCTCTCGATCCGTCCGTCGCACTCCCCGCCGTGCACGCGACGGACGTGGCCGCCGCAGTCGAGCACGCTCTCCTCGCCCCCGGCGCCGGATCGGTGAACCTGGCCGCCACCGACGCGGTCCGCACGACGGACGTCGTCGAGTCCCTCGGGACCCGGCCGTGGCCGGTGTCGCGCCGCACCCTGCGCTTCCTCGCACAGGTCACCTGGCAGCTGCACCTGCAACCGGTGCACGGGGGTTGGATCGACCTCATGTACGACACCCCGCTCCTCGACTGCGGCCGTGCCGGGCAGAAACTCGGCTGGTCTCCCGTCGTTCCCGGCCGGGAGGTGTGGCGCGAGACCATCGAGGGTATGCGCTCGGGTGCGAGCGGAACGGGGCCGGTACTCGGAGCCCGCAGCCCACGGGAAACGGTCGCCGCTGTCGTCGCCGGCGGTACGGTCGGACGGCGACCGGTGCCGTGACTGCCCGCACCATTCGTCGGAAAGAGGTAGGACGATGAGAAAAGCGGTGGTCTGGAAGACCAGGGTGAGCTGCGACCGGGTGTGGGAGGTACTCGCCGACGGATGGACTTTTCCCGCCTGGGTGGTCGGTGCCGCACGGGTGCGGGCCGTCGACGACGGCTGGCCCGAGGTGGGAACGCGCATCCACCATTCGGTGGGTCTGTGGCCCGGGCTGTTGCACGATTCGACCGAAGTCGTCCGTGCCGTTCCGCGGTCCGAACTCGTTCTGCACGCGCGGGCCTGGCCGTTCGGCGCTGCAGAGATCCGCATCCGGTTCACCGAACGTGACGGCGGGTGCGAAATCGAGATGCTCGAGCACGCGGTCAGCCGCCCTGCGTCGTGGATTCCCGACATCGTCCAGGATTGGGCGGTTCGTCCACGCAACCGCGAGTGCCTGCGCCGCCTGTCGTTGATCGCCGAGCACGCGACCGACCCGACGGCGGGCACGGCAGGTGAAGTGTGAGCGCTGTCGGTGAGCAGGTCGACGCGATCGTCGTCGGGGCCGGCCCGAACGGGCTGACCGCGGCTGCCCTGCTCGCGGACGCGGGATGGGACGTGCTCGTCCTCGAGGCCCAACCCGAACCGGGTGGTGCGGTCCGCACCGCGGAACTGCACTCCGGTTACCGTGCCGATCTCTTCAGCGCCTTCTACCCGCTGGCTGCCGTCTCTCCGGTCTTCGCCGAGCTGGACCTGCCCGCCCACGGTCTGGTGTGGTCGCGGTCCCCCGCTGCGTTCGGCCATCCGCGCGCTCCCGAGGACGAGGACGCGGTGACGCTGCGGGCCACAGCACAGGACACGGCGCACGACCTCGAGCGTCGATGCGCCGGCGACGGGGACGCGTGGATGCGCCTGCACGAGCAGTGGTCCACGATCCGCGAGCCGTTCCTGCGGATGCTGCTCGGGCCGTTCCCGCCGATCCGGAGTCCGCTCACGGCACTGCGCCGCCTCGGCGCCGGCGAGGCCCTCCGGTTCGCCCGGATGCTGGCCCTGCCGGTGCGGCGGATGGCGCACGAGCTGTTCACCGGTGAGAGTGCCGGACTGTTGCTCCAGGGCAATGCCGCGCACGCCGACATTCCGGTCGACGCCGCCGGCAGCGGCCTGATGGGCTACCTGCTGACGATGGTCGCCCAGGACGTCGGGTTTCCCGTTCCGACGGGCGGCGCGGGCGAGCTGACCGCCGCGCTCGTGCGGCGTGCGACCAGCGCCGGCGCCGAACTGCGATGCGGCCGGAACGTCGAGCGCATCGAGCCCAGCGGCACCACGACGATCGTGCGCACCACCGGCGGAGAGCGCATCACCGCGCGGCGGGCCGTGTTGGCCGACGTGGCCGCGACCTCACTGTACGGGCATCTCCTCTCCCCGGAGATCCTCCCGCACCGTGTCCGGGAGGACGTGAAACGATTCGACTGGGACACCTCGGTGGTGAAGGTGAACTACGCCATGTCCCAGCCGATTCCGTGGCGGTCGCCGAGCCTGCGGAGTGCGGGCACCGTGCATCTCGGGGCCGACGGCAACGGGCTGGTCCAGTGGGGAGCGGACCTCGGCACGGGCACGGTACCGCGCTCCCCGTTCGTGATCGTCGGTCAGATGACGACCGCCGATCCCACCAGATCACCGGCAGGAACCGAGAGTGCCTGGGCATACACGCATCTCCCGCGGGACGTGTCCGACGACGACGCCGCGACGGTCCTCGCCCAGCGAATGGACGCGGTGATCGAGGAGTACGCCCCGGGCGCACTCGCCGGTGTCGTGCACCGCAGTGTGCAACTACCCGGCGACCTCGAGCGCGCCGACGCCAACCTGGTCGGTGGTGCGGTCAACGGCGGCACGGCACAGTTGCACCAGCAACTGGTGTTCCGGCCGATTCCCGGTCTCGCAGGGCCACGGACACCGGTCGACCGCGTCTATCTCGCCGGGGCGGCGACGCATCCCGGTGGCGGTGTGCACGGCATGTGCGGCGCGCATGCCGCCGCCGCCGCTCTTGCCGATCACGGCGTCACCGGGCGTCTGCGCGGCCGGATTCGCGGGATGATCGCGCACGCGCTTGTCGACTAGCGTGTCGGCTGCGGTGTGTTCGGGCGCTCGTGCGGCATCGCACGCCGCGGCACGGCATCATGAACGGACACGCGTGTCCGTTCGTACCCGGGAGCCCGAGATGCCGCCGAAGCGTCCCCCGCAGTCGTCGTACCGCAACGGCGTCGGCAGCATCGCCCTGATCACGGGCATCGTCGCGCTGGTGTTCGCGTTCGTTCCGATCATCGGTGATCTCGTCACCGTTCCCACCGGGATCGTGGCGGTGACGTGCGGATGGGTCGGTTTCAACCGCGCGGACCGGGGGCTCGCGTCGAATCACCGCGAAGCGATCACGGGTCTCGCCCTGGGCACCACGGCGCTGTTCGTCGTCTTCCTCGTGTTCATCGCGACGCATGCTCCCGGTGGCTGAGCGGCCTCAGGTCCGGCCTGCGAACCCTCTCAGGGCTGTGATCATCCGGTGAAGCTCGGCGAGGGTGGCCCACAGGAGGCGCACCTCGTCCTCGAATCGCTGTGCACTGACGGGGAATCCGTTCCCGTGTTCGGCGGACGCGCAGCGTTCGGCGAATTCGATCCTGCCGGTGACCTGCTCGAATTCGCGCTCGAGCAGGCTCAGGAAGATTCCGGCCTGAACCCGGTCGGCGGGCTGCGACGAGATCGGATCCTGCTCGGGGGTGAACGTCCCTGCGCGGACGGCTGCGCCGGTCACGAGAGCTCGACCGCAGCGCCGGGAACGGCGCCGAGCGTGCCCGCCGGATACCGCCCGGCGGGAGCGGTGCGGAAGAGGAGCGTGGTCGTCGGGCGCGGATAGCGGTGCCGGGCACACGCGTCGTCGAGGCAACTCTCGATGCTCACGCCCGGATCCGTCCCGCCGGCGACCGCAACGGCCAACTGGGTGAGGGTCACACCGCGACGGCGGCGGATCTGCGCCATCGCAGCGATCGCGCGGTCGATGCACGCCTCCGCGCAGCGGGCTCCCTCGTCCCGGGCGCCGAGGGCACAGCTCGCCCCCGCCAGGCGCAGTCGTGGCTGCTGCAGGACGCGGTCGACGGCGGTGTCGAGTGCATCGGGGTCCGCCGCGAGGTCGGACACATCGAGCCAGACGTTGTGCTGCGGCAAGGGGCGGGCGAACAGGTGCCGGCGGTCGAACATGGCGCACTCTCCTCGATGCGTGGGCCTGCCCAGTGCAGGTTCCACTTCCACCTCTACCGCTCCGGCCGGCGCTGACGGCACGTCGTGACGTTTTCCCTACGCGCGGCCGCGGAAGCTTGACGGATTGCTTACACCCTGTGCAAGGAATTCGTAAGGACAGCAGCTGCGGGCGTCAGGATTTCGCATGGATCCGGGCGAATCGTCCCGAACGGTGCAACTGTGTGATGCGGCGCCGTCCGGCGCCGGATTCTTTTCTACAGCAAGGGAAGACGAGATGGCCGACACCGCATTTGTGGTGCTGATCCTCGCAGGGTTCGGATTGTGCACGCTGATCCTGCGCGTGCTGCATTCCAGGGGTGGGCAACGGTGACGTGGGCCGGGATCGCGAGCGTCGCGCTCGTGGTGATCGCGGTGGCACTGGTCGTGTATCTGCTGGTGGCTCTGCTCGATCCGGAGAGGTTCTGAGAATCGGATGAATCCTGCTGTTGCTGCGGGACTACAGATCGCGCTGGTGGTCGCGGTCCTCGCATTGGCATACGTTCCACTCGGCGACTACATGGCGCGGGTGTACACCACCGACTCCGGCACACGGTGGAAGGACCTGCGGATCGAGTCGCTGATCTACCGGCTGTGCCGAATCGATCCCCGATCCGAGCAGACCTGGTTCGGCTACGCCGTCAGTGTGCTCGGCTTCTCGCTGGCGAGCGCGTTGTTCCTGTATCTGCTCCAACGTATCCAGGGTGTCCTCCCCCTCGGCAACGGGCTCGGCGGGGTCAGTCCCGCAGTCGCGTTCAACACCGCGATCTCGTTCGTCGCCAACACCAACTGGCAGTCCTACGTCCCCGAGACGACGATGAGCCACCTCACCCAGTCCGCGGGGCTCGCGGTGCAGAACTTCGTGTCCGCTGCAGTCGGGATGGGTGTGGCCGTGGCTCTGATCCGCGGTCTCGTCCGGGTCGGTCGCGGCGGTGAGATCGGCAACTTCTGGGTCGATCTCGTCCGCGGTACCCTGCGGATCCTGCTGCCCCTCGCATTCGTGATCGCGCTGATCCTGCTGAGCCAGGGCGTGATCCAGTCGTACCGCAGCAGTTTCACCGCAACCGGGCTCGACGGGCAGGCGCTCACCACCGCGCTGGCCCCGGTGGCGTCGCAGGAGGCGATCAAGGAACTCGGCACCAACGGCGGTGGCATCCTGGCCGCGAACTCGGCCCACCCGTTCGAGAATCCGACGCCGATCAGCAACATCGTGGAGATCCTCGCGATCCTGCTCATCCCGGTCGCGTTGACCCGCACCTTCGGCACCATGATCGGCAACCGCAAGCAGGGCCTGACCGTTCTCGCCGTGATGACCGCCCTGTTCGGCACCCTGCTGGCCGTGACGCTGGCCGCCGAGTCCGGAGTCCGGGGGGTCGCGGCGAACGCCGCCGGCGCGATGATGGAAGGCAAGGAGGTCCGGTTCGGTATCCCGGGTTCGGCGCTGTTCGCCGTCGCGACCACGGGCACGAGCACCGGCGCCGTGAACTCCGCGCACGACAGCATGTCCCCACTCGGAGGTGGTGCCGTGCTGCTGAACATGCTGCTCGGCGAGATCGCGCCGGGCGGCGTGGGCACCGGCCTGTACGGCATGCTCGTGCTCGCGATCATCGCGGTGTTCGTCGGCGGTCTCCTCGTCGGCCGCACACCGGAGTTCCTGGGCAAGAAGCTCGGCAGGCGCGAGATCACGCTCGCGGCGCTCAGCGTGCTGGTGATGCCGGCGCTCGTGCTGACCGGCACCGCGATCACTGTGATCCTGTCATCGACCACCGGCTACCTGGGCAACTCCGGCGATCCCGGAACGCCGGGCGCCATCCACGGATTCTCCGAGGTGCTGTACGCGTTCGCCTCGGCGTCGAACAACAACGGCAGCGCCTTCGGCGGGCTCACCGTCACCAGCGACTGGTTCCAGTCGTCCCTCGGCATGTGCATGCTGCTCGGCCGGTTCCTGCCGATCGTGTTCGTCCTGGCCCTGGCCGGCTCCCTCGCGGCCCAGCGTCGCACCCCCGCCGGAGCGGGAACACTCCCCACCACGGGTGTCGCGTTCGCGGGTCTGCTGACCGGCACGACCGTCCTCGTGGCGGCCCTGACCTTCTTCCCGGCGCTGGCGCTGGGACCGATCGCGGAGGCGCTTCAGTGACCGCCCGCCACCACCATTCGTTCCGCCGCCTCGCGGCGCAGATCACGGAGATACTTCGTTGACCCTCGACATTCGTCCCGGCGGGGAGATCACGTCGACCCGTCCACACCGCGTGGCGGGTGGGGCGTTCAGTACGCGTCAGCTGGCGGATTCGTTGCCGGGCGCGTTCCGCAAACTCGATCCGCGCCACGTGGCGCGGAACCCGGTGATGTTCGTCGTGCTCGTCGGCTCGGCCGTCGCCACTGTCGCGGCGGTCCTCGAACCCACCGTGTTCGCCTGGTCGATCACGGCCTGGCTGTGGTTCACCGTGCTGTTCGCCAATCTCGCCGAGTCCGTCGCCGAGGGTCGCGGCAAGGCACAGGCCGCCAGCCTGCGGCAGGCCAAGCAGGACACCGTCGCCCGCCGGGTCACCGACTCCGGACACGAAGTGTCCGTGCCTGCCACCGAGCTGCAGGTCGGGGATCTGGTGGTGGTCGAGGCCGGCCAGGTGATCCCCGGTGACGGCGACGTGATCGACGGAGTCGCGACCGTCGACGAGTCCGCCGTCACCGGCGAATCCGCACCGGTGATCCGCGAGTCCGGGGGCGATCGCTGCGCCGTGACCGGGGGCACCACGGTGCTGTCCGATCGCATCGTCGTGCAGATCACCGCCCCGCCGGGGAAAACGTTCGTCGACCGGATGATCTCGCTCGTCGAGGGCGCGGCCCGCCGCAAGACACCCAACGAGATCGCCCTGAACATCCTGCTCGCGGCACTGACGATCATCTTCGTGCTCGCGGTCGTCGCGGTCGGGCCGATGAGCGCGTATGCCGGTGCCGAACAGGGACCGGTGGAACTGATCGCCCTCCTGGTGTGCCTGATCCCGACGACGATCGGGGCGCTGCTCTCGGCGATCGGCATCGCCGGGATGGACCGGCTGGTCCAGCGCAACGTACTGGCGATGTCCGGGCGCGCCGTCGAGGCGGCAGGCGATATCGACACGCTGCTGCTGGACAAGACCGGCACCATCACCTTCGGCAACCGCCGGGCCACCGCGCTCCACGCCGCACCCGGTGTCGCCGACAGCGAACTCGCCGCTGCCGCACGCCTGTCCAGTCTCGCGGACGGCACCCCGGAGGGCCGCAGCATCGTCGAACTGTGCGCCGAGCGCTACCACCTGGACCCCAGCCCGTCGGCTGCCGAGCGTTCCGCCGAGTTCGTCCCGTTCACCGCTCAGACCCGGATGAGCGGGCTCGACACCGTGGACCCTGCCGACAGCACACCGATCCGGATCCGCAAGGGCGCCGCCGACGCGGTCGCGCGCTGGATGCAGGACCACGACGTCGAGATGCCGGGAGCTGTCACCGACCTCGTCACCGACATCGCCCGGCGCGGCGGGACTCCTCTCGTGGTCGCCCGTGGTTCCGCTGGAGCAGCAACTGTTCTCGGTGTCGTGGAACTCTCCGACGTCGTCAAACCCGGTATGGCCGAACGATTCGCGCAGCTGCGGGCGATGGGGATACGCACGGTGATGATCACCGGTGACAATCCGCTGACGGCGAAGGCGATCGCCGGCGAGGCCGGAGTGGACGACTTCCTGGCCGAGGCGACCCCGGAGGACAAGCTGGCGCTGATCCGTGCCGAACAGCAGGGCGGGCGGCTGGTCGCGATGACCGGCGACGGCACCAACGACGCCCCCGCGCTCGCGCAGGCGGACGTCGGGGTCGCGATGAACACCGGGACCTCGGCCGCGAAGGAAGCCGGCAACATGGTCGACCTCGATTCCGATCCGACCAAGCTGATCGAGATCGTCGAGATCGGCAAACAGTTGTTGATCACCCGCGGCGCCCTGACCACCTTCTCGCTCGCGAACGACCTGGCGAAGTACTTCGCGATCCTTCCAGCGCTGTTCAGCGGTATCTACCCGCAGCTGGCAGGACTGAACATCATGGGCCTGGCGACGCCGCAGTCCGCGATCCTCTCGGCGGTGATCTTCAACGCACTCGTGATCGTGGCGTTGATCCCGTTGGCGCTCAAGGGTGTTCGCTATCGCCCGGCGAGCGCGTCGTCACTGCTGGGACGCAACCTGCTCGTGTACGGACTCGGTGGTGTCGTCACACCTTTCATCGGTATCTGGCTGATCGACCTCGTCGTCCGACTCATCCCTGGAATGGGGTAACGCGCAATGTATTCGATGAATTTTCTCCGCCAGCTCCGCGTGGGATTCCTCGTGCTGATCGCGCTCACCGTCATCGCCGGTGTCGCCTATCCGGCGGCGGTGTGGGCGGTGAGCCGGATGGGCACCGCGACTGCAGAGGGTTCGGAGCTGACCGACGCGCACGGCTGCGTCGTCGGTAGCCGACTGGTCGGCGTGGACCCGCAGGTCGCACCCGGGCAACCCGACCCCTTCTTCCATCCGCGCGTGGTCGGGTCCGTCGCCGACGACGACCCCTTCACCCCGGGCGACCCGGCGGCGGCTCTGCCGTCCAACCAGGGACCGAGCAGCGAGGTGCTCGCCGGTTTCGTCGACGCGCGTCGTGCCGCGATCGCGGCACGCGAACAGGTCACCCCCGATCGGGTACCGGTCGACGCGGTCACCGGCTCCGGGTCCGGAATCGACCCGCACATCTCCCCCGCCTACGCCGAATTGCAGGTGCCGCGGGTCGCACGGGAAACCGGCACGAGCGAGGACCGGGTCCGGGAACTGGTCGCCGAACACACCGAGGGAAGGCAACTCGGGTTCCTCGGCGTCGAGCGTGTGAACGTGCCGGAACTGAATGTGGCACTAGGCTTGACGGCACCCGGCTGCCAGGGTGGGGCAGCCGTACCGACCGGTTCGTGAGGAGACAGATGGGTGTTACCGGTTTGCCGCCCCGGCGCGGAAAGCTGCGGATCTACCTCGGTGCCGCCCCGGGTGCGGGCAAGACCTACGCGATGCTGGGCGAGGCCCACCGGCGCATCGCCCGCGGTGCCGACGTCGTCGTCGCGATCGTGGACACCCACGGGCGCACTCGCACAGCGGAGCAGCTCGGCGGCCTGGAAGTCGTTCCGCCGCAGCGGATCGAGTACCGGGGCACGACGTTCGAGGAACTGGACCTCGATGCCGTGCTGGCTCGCAGGCCGGCGGTCGCGCTGGTCGACGAACTCGCACACTCCAACGTGCCGGGCAGCCGGAACGAGAAGCGCTGGCAGGACGTCGACGAACTCCTCGACGCCGGGATCGACGTGCTCTCGACGGTCAACATCCAGCATCTCGCCTCGCTCAACGACGTGGTCGAGCAGATCACCGGGGTGGTGCAGCGCGAGACGATCCCCGATGAGGTGGTGCGCCGCGCCGAGCAGGTCGAACTGGTCGACATCACCCCGCAGGCGTTGCAGCGGCGGCTTGCGCACGGCAACGTTTACGCCCCTGAGAAGGTCGACGCCGCGCTGCGGAACTACTTCCGGGAAGGCAACCTGACCGCGCTGCGGGAGATCGCGTTGCTATGGCTCGCCGACCAGGTCGATGTCGCGCTGGCCAAGTACCGCGGTGAGCACGCGATCACCGCGACGTGGGAGGCCCGCGAGCGCGTGGTCGTCGCGGTGACCGGCGGACCGGAATCGGACACGCTGGTGCGACGAGCCAGCCGGATCGCGGCCAAGGCCAGCGCCGAGCTGCTGGTCGTGCACGTGGTGCGCGGTGACGGGCTGGCGGGGGTGGCCGCGCCGCGAATGGGGCCGGTACGGGCGCTGGCGACGAGCCTGGGTGCCAGTATCCACAGCGTGGTCGGAGACGACGTACCCGGCGCGTTGCTGGATTTTGCGCGGGAGGTCAACGCGACGCAGCTGGTGATCGGCACGTCACGGCGATCACGGTGGGCGCGGATCGTCGACGAAGGCATCGGCACGGCCGTGGTCCGCGAATCCGGGAAGATCGACGTGCACATGGTCACCCACGAGCACACCGCTGCCCCACCCCGGGTGGCGCTGGGTGGCCGGCGCGACCGGCGGGTGCAGTCGTGGATCGCCGCGTTCCTCATTCCGCTCGGCGCCACCGGCCTCCTCGCCGGGGTCGATCGGCTCACCGGCGTCGCCGGGCAGAACGCCCTGTTCTTCGTCGTCGTCCTGGCCGTGGCGTTGTTCGGCGGCATCGGCCCGGCGATCGTGGCGGCACTGTTGTCCGGGCTGCTGCTCAACTTCTTCTTCACCGAGCCGCTCTACAGCTTCACCATCGCGCAACCGGACAATTTCGTCACCACCGTGGTGCTGCTCGTGATCGCCGTCGCGGTCGCCGCACTCGTCGATGCCGCGGCCGCGCGCAGCCGCGAAGCCCGGCTGGCGTCCCGGGAAGCGGAGTTGCTCGCGATGTTCGCCGGGGCCGTGCTGCGCGGTGCGGATGTCCCGCGCCTGCTCGAGAAGGTCCGGGAAACGTACACGCAGCGTGGGGTGAGCCTGGTCCGCGCCGACAGCGGTCCACCGATCGTGCTGGGAACCGCCGGTTCGGTGCCACCGACGACTCCCGAGGCCGCCGATACCGTCTGCGATGTGGAAGGCAGCCCCTACACCCTTCTTCTCGGCGGACCTCGGCTCCACGCCCGGGACCGCCGGGTCCTCACCGCCGTGGCAGGTCAGGCCGCCGCGCTGGTCCGGCAACAGGAACTCGCCGCCGAAGCCGCCCGCGCCTCCGCCCTGAGCGAGACCGACAGGATGCGGCGGCTGCTGCTCTCCGCCGTCGGCCACGACCTGCGCACCCCGCTCGCAGCCGTCAAGGCCTCGGTGTCGAGCCTGCGCAGCACGGACATCGAGTTCTCCGCCGAGGACACCGCGGAACTGCTCGCGACCATCGAGGAGTCCACCGATCAGCTCACCCGGCTGGTGGCGAACCTCCTCGACTCGTCCCGGCTCGCCGCCGGGGTGGTCACACCGGTCCCGGCGCCCGTCTATCTCGACGAGGTCGTGCACGGCGCGCTCGCCGGACTGTCCGGTGGGGGCCCCGAGGTCGTCCGCGCCATCCGCGAAAGGGTCGAAATCGACGTCGCCGACATCATGGCCGACGCGGACGCCGCTCTCCTGGAACGGGTCCTGGCCAACCTGCTCGACAACGCGTTGCGCTACGCCCCGACCGGACCGATCCGCGTCGAGGCGGACACCACGAACGAACGCGTCACCATCACCGTCGCCGATTCCGGTCCGGGGCTCGAGCACGAGGACGATGTCTTCGCCACGTTTCCCCGCACCGGCGACCGGCACACCACCGGTGGCGCGGGGCTGGGACTGACCGTCGCTCGCGGATTCGTCGAGGCGATGGGCGGTACCATCGCAACCGCCGACACCCCCGGCGGCGGTACCACCGTGATCGTCGAACTCGCCGCGCCCGCGAAGGAACACCCGTGACCCGCATCCTCGTCGTCGACGACGAACCACAGATCCTGCGGGCGTTGCGCATCAACCTCACGGCCCGCGGCTACGAGGTGATCACCGCCGCCGACGGTGCAGGGGCCCTGCGCGCGGCCGCGCAGCGGCACCCCGATGTGATCGTGCTGGATCTGGGGTTGCCCGATCTCGACGGCATCGAGGTGCTGGCGGGGTTGAAGGGCTGGTGCACCGCCCCGGTGATCGTGCTGTCCGCACGGACCGACTCGGCCGACAAGGTCGCCGCGCTCGATACCGGCGCCGACGACTACGTGACGAAGCCGTTCGGGATGGAGGAGTTCCTCGCGCGTATCCGGGCGGCCGTCCGCCGCGGGACCGCGGTACCGGATTCGTCCGACCCCGTTGTCGAGACGGACGATTTCGTCGTCGATCTCGCGGCGAAGAAGGTCACCCGGGACGGCGCGCCGGTGCATCTGACACCGACGGAGTGGGGGATGCTCGAAATGCTGGTCCGCAACCGCGGCAAGCTCGTCGGGCAACGAGAGTTGCTGACCGAGTTGTGGGGTCCCACCTATGTCGATCAAACGCACTATCTCCGTATCTATCTCGCGCAACTGCGCCACAAGCTCGAACCCGAACCGGCACGTCCCCGGCATCTGATCACCGAAGCGGGACGCGGCTACCGGTTCGAGCCCTAGTGCTGCAGCCGCAGGTCCGCACCTTCCTTCTGTTCTGTGTCACGCATTCGCTGTTCCTGTCGATCGCCTACGGCATCGTCGCCGGGGCGGTTTTCGAGGATTTCCGGCACTTGCCGACCGACAGCGGGTCCTGATCGTGTTCTCGCCCACAGGAGTGGTTCAGCCGAGCGGTTCGAGCACATCCTGTGCCGCAGGCCGTGCAGATGCACGGCTCACCGGCTCGAATCGAACGACGGTGAACAACACGCCGCAGACCAGCAGCGACACACCCGCGCCGAAGGCCACCCAGATTGCGGCCGAGTGACCGCCCGCGTTCGCAACCTCCCCACCGACCCAGTTTCCGATCGAGGTGCCCAGGGTGATTCCGGCACTGAGCAGGGTCATGATGAATCCGAGACGTCGCGCCGGCGTGTGATCGCCGGCGACCTTGAAGATCGTCACAAGGATCGGCCCGATCGGCGCGCCGACGAACAGCAGGACGACTACCATCTGCCACGGAACGCTCGGCAACCACATCAACGCCAGAGCAGCGACCAGCATGACGGCACACGCACTCCACCGCGCCGACGCGGTCAGCCGTTCACTCCACCGAGACACACTCAATGCGGCTGCGCCGGAGGTCAAACCGAGCGCGGCGTAGATCAGGCCCCCGCTCCCCGGGTGACCGGTCTCATCGGCGAAGACCGCGGTGGTGGTGGCCAGCGAGCCGAAAATGGTTCCGATGCCGAGCATCCCCAGGAGAAGGACAGATACCGGAGCCCATGACACCCTCGCGGGTTCGGAGGAGAACTCCCTCTCACGCAGAGAATCGGCACCGTCGGCGGGTGCTGCGAACTGCGCACTGGGGTGCAGCGCAAACCAAGGAACCACGATCACCGTGAGCGCGATGAGCACATACAGCGGTACTGCAGCACCGAAGAGCGCAGCAACGATGCCGACGGCCGCCGGTCCGAGAACGAATCCGAGCTCGTCCATCGTGCCCTCGAAGCCTTGAGCAACCGCGACAGCGTGTCCCGAGCCGCGACTCGACAACCCACGGATCCACCGCACGCGAGTCATCGGGCCACACTGGGGCACCACGATGCCGGCGGCGAATGCCGCTGCGAGCAGATCCGGCGACAACGCCGGAGCATCGCCGCTCGGGTCCCCCGCGACGAGTACAGCGATCACCGCCAGCACGTATACCGCGGTCGAGACGAGGAGCGTCGGCCGCTGACCCCAGCGGTCCGAGGCGATTCCGGACAGCGGGGCACCTACAGCGACACCCACTCCGGTGACCGCGGCTGCGATGCCCGCCGAGGCGAAATCGGAGGTCGATGCGACGACATAGGTCAGGACACCCATGACAAGCATGGACAGCGGGAGACGAGCCAACGCCGATACCGGAAAGTAGGCCGATCCGACGAGATCATGCATGGCGCGAAAATGAGAGGTGTTGGAGTTGTGGGTCATCAGTACCTTTCGGAACCTTCTGCATGCAGAAAGAAGCGCACGGCGTCCCTGCCTCCCGCCGTGCCTGACCCAGAATCAACCCGACCACTCTACAGCAGAGTTCACCCGAGGTTGAAACGCTCGGGTGGAGCTCGCCTTGATGCCGGATTCCCACCCAGCGGACCATGTTCAGAACGAGATGTGGTTGTTTCGCCTGCACACAGGGGGCTGTTGCGAAATACGGAGCCGATCGTGAGCGTGTCGCAAACAAACCCTCGACCAGCAGGATTGGTCGATAATGTGTTGGTGGCCAAGAGATATGACCGGCAGAGCGTGATCGACAGTTCCCGCTGTCCCCGGGCATGCTGCAATGGCTACCCGAGTCCCACACGGGGTGGACCGGGACTCAGCCCGATCGGCGGATCCCCCGGTGGCCGAACCGGCATCGCTCGAGGGTCCGCGACGGTTACCACGCTGAACGTGAGGTCGTGACTGCGGCGGGCGCGGTGTCGGTGGGGGCGCCGCGCGTGAACGACCGGCGACGAGATCGTCAGCCACCACAATTCAGGACGGCAGCTGTCCTATATCCGCGGCACACTCGAATCATGAGCGAAACCTACTCGACTGCGGGACAGCCGAATCAGACCGAAATCACCGACTACAACGATCCCGATGCGCCGTGGAACCAGGCTTGGGACCAGCAGGGCAGCATCGCCAACTGGAACGATGATGTGATCAAGGAGTTCCGGGAGAACTCGGGCAAGGTAGGCGGTGCTTACGCGGGCGGGGACCTCATCCTGCTCACCACCACCGGTGCCAGGAGCGGCAAGCGGCACACAACTCCGCTGGGACCTCTGTACCGGGACGAAATCATGTTCGTGAGCTCGTTCATCGAGGACAAGTACCCGGCCTGGTGGTACAACATCAAGGCGAATCCGCAGGTTACTGTCGAGCTCCGGGACAAGACCTACCGGGCGACCGGCAAGGTGCTCGAAGGCGCGGACTACGACGAGTTCGCGACCTGGGTGCTGGCCGCCAACCCCCTGCTGGCGGACTTCCAGTCCAAGATCGACCGGCCCATGCCGCTGGTTGTGCTGACCCTCGACGGCGAGGTCTGAGCGATCGCGAGACCTCCCGACCACGGGACGTCGAGTGCTTCGCACCGGGCTGCGCGGCAGAACCAGGAGGCCGGAGGTCGCACTCGGCATTGCATCCTGCACGCGTCGCAGCCCGCACCCGACATCACCGCTGCTCGAGGCGACTTCGTTGTTTCGGCGGGCAAGGCTTCAGTTCTTGCGCGAACCGCCCGACCAACTCGCCCACCACCGCCGAGGTTCCGGTGGTGGGCGACCTCCGACGTTCGATCGGGACGTGTACCGGCATCGGCATGCGGTCGAGTGCGGGATCAACCAACTCGAGCAGTTTCGGGCGGTGGCCCACGCGCTACGACAAACTTGCGGTGCGGTACCCGGCCACCGTCCAGGCAGCTGCGATCGGTCAGTGGCTCTGAGGCAGCCGACTTTTGGAACACGGCCCAGCCGTGATTCCCAGGCCCCGTCGGATCCCGAGGCCCCGTCGTCCGGACCCGATGAGGTTCATCCCCGGGACGAAGGCGCCGACGGAAAGGGGCAATCACCGCACACGCCGCCGGACGGGGTGCGGTAGAACAGGCAGCAGCTGCGCCGGCGCCCGGTGGCCGGGTCCAGCGCGGAGCTCAGGCGCTCGTCCCGGAACAGTGCCGCGACCACCGTGTCCGCGGCCGGCCCGAGAACGCTGCCGGTGCCGCGCAGGGCCGACGCCGCGTTCCCCCACGACAGTCCGGGCGCAACGGTGTCGCTCCACGCCTCGATCAGCGGTGCGAGCTGACCTTCCAGGACCTCCGTGGCCGCAGGATTCCCGAAACGGGGACGCTCGATGTGCAGGTGCAACGTGCCGGATTCGCTGCGCCACAACAGTTCCTCGGCACCGAGACTCACGCAGCGGCCGGCCACCACCGTCGAGCCGACCGCGATCGACCACAACCGCGCCGCGTAGCCGGAGAACACCGTCGACGCGGCGACACGGGCTTCGGTGACCCCCATCCGATCGGCGGTGGCAGCGGCGAGCCCGTTCCGGATCGCGCGCTCGCGCAGCGTCGCCGTCGGCTGCCATGTCCCGGGCGGCACCGGTCCGGTACCCACCGTGAAGTAGGAACCGTGGGCGGCGAGGCGGCCGAGGGTCGTGGGTGCGTCGGGGCGGGGCATGTTCGATCTCCGTGTCGGGTCCCGAACACGATAGCCCTGGCGCGGTGTCACACGTCGAAGAGGCGGAACTGGGCTTCCTGGGCCCGCGCATCGGTGTCGACCCGATATCGCTCGGCCATGGCCTGCGCGAGCGTCGCGTCGCAGCCGAGTTCGTCGGCCACCGCCGCCCAGTCGTGCCCGGCCTCACTGAGCTGCCACGCCAGCTCGTGCAACTGTTCGTCCATCTCCATCTCGCTGCCCCTCGCAGGTCCGGATGTGTGGTGCGACCTCCCGGTACGGTAGCCCGTCGGTGGCCTCTCCGGGCGGCAACCTGCGGATACGAGCCCGCGGAAGTGCGTCCGGGGCTGCGCGACTGCGGGATACGATGCTGACACCATCCACCCTTCGAGATGATCGGAGTAGGTATGAGCAAGCTGGAGAACTCGCTGTCCGAGGACGAATTCGTTCTCGTACGGGAAACCAAGAAGGCGCAGATGGCGGATCTCGACGAGGACGCCCTGATCGATCTCCACAGCCGGATTCGCCGGGCTCGCAACAAGTACGTGAAGTTGTATCGCCGGGCCGGTGCCGAGAAGGTCGACAAGAAGAAATCCCGGGCCACGGGGCGGTCGGCGAATCAGCGCAACGCCGGCAAGGCCGAGGTCTTCGAGGAGGCGCTGGCCCGGGTCAGCCGGCGGCTGGGTGCGGTGGCCCGCCAGTCCGCCGAAGCGCTCAAGCAGGAACGACTGGCCCTCGCCCGGGTCGACTCCCCCGTCGCGGGCAACGGCGCCGCGGGTCGGGGCAAGGTGAAGTCGCCGGGGAAAATCCGTGTCGATACGACACGGGAATCGTCCGGCCGCAAGAAGTACGAGGCATCGAGCATCTCGGCCGGGGCACGCCGGCAGGCGAAGAAGGACAACAAGAAGAAGAGCTGACGATTCGGGTCCGCGCCCTGTGACATGTCATAGCAACGCCCACGGCAGCGGCAGACATGTAGTGGGGTGTATCTGTGAACACCCGTCAGCACATCATTGCCGAACGCGCCGAGCTCGTCGATCTGCTTCGCTCGCTGACGCCGGAACAATGGGACACACCGTCGCTGTGCGCGGGCTGGTCGGTGCGGGACGTCGCCGGCCACCTGTCGATCGACGCCGTGCCGATGCACCGCTACCTCCTGGCCGGATTGCGACATCCGTCTGTGGACCGGCTCAACCGGCACTATGTCGAGGAAGCACGTACCGTACCCGTCGACCGGCTCGTCGAGGGACTGGCGACCTCGATCTCGGGAAGCTGGTTCACCCGCTGGTTCCCGCAGTTGACCCTCGCCGATCACGTTGTGCACCAACAGGACATCCGTCGTCCACTGGGGCTGCCGCGCACGATCGACGCCGACCGTCTCCGCACGGTGCTCGACCATCCAGATCCGTTCGCCCGCCCCTCCCGTTACACCGATGGGCTGCGGCTGGTGGCCACGGACATGACCTGGGAACGAGGCGACGGGCCCGTCGTCCGGGGCACCGGGGAGGTGCTCGCACTGGCCATGGTGGGCCGCGCCGCCGTGTCGGCCGAACTGGACGGGGACGGTGTCGGCCTGCTGCGGACGCGTATGTCCGGGGCCTGACCCCGAGACGGGCAGGGGTTGGGCATCCGCACACCGGTTTCTATTGTGTCGACATGACGATCCGCGCCGACCTCCTGGACGTTCTCGCCCGCCGCGCCCTCACCGAGGACTCCGCGAGACCGGATGCCCTCGAGAAACTCCATGCCCGTGGCGGGACCTCCGCCCGCGAACACATCGCCCGCATCGTGGATCCGGGCAGCTTCGTCGAGTACGGACGGTTCGTCACCGCGGCACAGGAGTCCCGCCGCAGCACGAACGAACTGCTCGACCGCACGGTCGCGGACGGCATCGTCGGGGGTGTGGCCACGATCGACGGGCGCTCGTGCGCGGTGCTGTCCTACGACTATCTCGTCATGGCCGGTACCCAGGGGATGCGCGGGCACCGCAAGACCGACCGTCTGCTCGACGTCATCGGCCGGCTCGGTCTGCCCACGGTGTTCGTCGCGTCCGGCGGCGGGGGCCGCCCCGGTGACACGGATCTGCCGTTGGTGTCGGCGCTGGACGTGACGACGTTCGCCGCGTGGGCCGCGCTGTCCGGCCGGGTACCGCGTATCGCCGTCGTCGACGACAACTGCTTCGCCGGGAACGCCGTCATCGCCGGTTGCGCCGATCTCATCGTCGCGACGCCCCGCGCCTCGCTGGGCATGGGCGGCCCGGCGATGATCTCCGGTGGAGGACTGGGTGAGGTCGCGGCCGCGGATATCGGGCCGCTCGACGTGATGATCGAGAACGGCGTGGTCGACGTCGCGGTGGACGATTCCGAGGACGCCGCGGAGATGGCCTGCCACCTGCTGGGCTACTTCCTCGGCAGATCCGAATCCTGGTCCATCGCAGATCAATCCACCCTTCGCGACCTCGTGCCCGAACACGAGCGCACGACCTTCGATGTCGTGCCCGTCGTCGAAACCCTGTGCGATGAGGATTCCGTCACCGTGTTGCGGCCCGGATTCGCACCGGAGTTGTGCACCGCG
Source organism: Rhodococcus phenolicus (assembly GCF_001646785.1). Classification (GTDB taxonomy): domain Bacteria; phylum Actinomycetota; class Actinomycetes; order Mycobacteriales; family Mycobacteriaceae; genus Rhodococcus; species Rhodococcus phenolicus. The sequence continues at coordinate 27,069 of NZ_LRRH01000055.1, read as the reverse complement.
CTCGGGCGGATCGAGGGCCGAACGGTCGGGATCCTCGCCAACGATTCGCGCCACACGGCCGGGGCGATCACGTCCGACGGCAGCGACAAGGCGGCGCGGTTCCTGCAGCTGTGCGACGCATACGGATTCCCGGTGATCTCCCTCGTGGACACCCCGGGCATCATGGTCGGTCCGGATGCGGAACGCACCGGGCTGGTCCGGCACGCGTCCCGCCTGCTGGTTGCCGCCGCACGTATCCGGGTGCCGTTCATCGGTGTGATTCTCAGACGCGCTTACGGGCTCGGAGCCCAGGCCATGCTGGCCGGTAGCACCCACTCGCCGTTGATGACGGTCGCGTGGCCCGGCGCGACCATGGGCGCGATGGGACTCGAAGGCGCGGTGCGGCTCTCGACGCGCGCCGAACTCGAGGCGATCGCGGACGACGACGAACGCGAGGAACGGGTCCGGCTGCTGACCGAGATGCTGCGCGCCAACTCGACGGGGCTCAACGCGGCTCGATACTTCGAGATCGACGACGTGATCGATCCCGCCGAAACCCGTTCCCTCATAGCTCAGTTGGTGGACGCAGCCGCTCACGGAGGGGAGATCACCGGGAGCGGCGGCGTCGTCGATACGTGGTAGGTGCCGTGGCGGATCCGACCGTCAGGGGTAGTTCGGGTTGTTGAACGTCGGGATCTCGATGCTGATCGTCTTCAGTTCCGACATGTACAGCAACACGAACTGACGCAGCAGCTCGTCGAAGGACCAGTACGCCTCCGGGGCGAGCGGCAACGGCAGCAGGCCCTCGCGCACCGCGATGAACGGACCCCATCCGACGTTCAGCAACGTCCCCCACACCGGCTCACGGGGAATCTGAAGCCAATCGGCGACCCTGTCGCCGAGCACGAATCGTGTCAGTGCCCCCAGGATCGGGCGGCTCAAGAGCGTGAAGTCCAGCCCCTTACCGAGATCGAGAAGCATGTCGGCCAGCTTCAGTCCCTCCGGCGTCGGCGCCAGGATCGGGTCGAGCACCTGGGTGGCCTGCGATTCGGCGTCGGCCCAGGTCGCCGGGATGTACTGGTCCTCGACTCCGAGCATGTGCGCGCTGACCTGCCACGAATGGAGGAAACCCTCGCTCTCGTCCGCAGCGATCGGCACCTTCCATGCCCGCAGTACCCGCATCACCGAGGTGGGCAGGCTGTGCCAGGTGACCATGATGTCGTGCTGGCTGATGGGACGGCCCTCGGGTGCCGCTCCCGTCCAGTGCGCCGACTGCGGCAGCAGGTGCCGCACACCGGCGTGGGCGAGACGAGTCTTCAGGCCAGTCACGATCATCTCGCCGTCGGGCAGATACGCATTGCGCGAACCGATGTCGTATCCCAGCTTCGCTGTTCGCGAGATCCGGCGCTTCATGTCGGCGCCGCCCTTGGAGTAGTAGACGGCGACTGCTTCCTTCGGGATGACGGTGCTCATCATGCCGCTGGCGAACCCGTAGAGGACACCGAGATAGAGTCCCCGCTTCTCGTTGAACCGTACCGCGGTTTCGAGCTTCTGCGGGTCCGCCCACGCCGGAAGCTGCCGATGGCGCTCCAGGAAGTCGTGAAGGTCGGGGGGTAGCCCCGCGGGTAGAGGCTGCCCGTTCTTCTTCCACTCGCGCAACAGGCCGTTCGCGCGTTCGACCTCGCCGCGCTCGAAGAGCGACGCGACCAGCGGGTCGGCTTCCGTGTCCCACACCTGTCGCGGATCCGCTCCGCTGCCGGCGCCGGGAATGGACCCGGCCGGCGACCACCTCCACGGAAGTGCCTGCGCCGGGGACGCCGCAGCGACGGCGCCTAGCGCCGCGAGCGCCCCTCCGGCCTTCAACACGTTCCGCCTGCTCAGATCTGACATCCGCCCCCCTGTATTGGGCTCGATGATGCAATGAAACAGTCTAGGTAACTATGTAACATCAGAGCACATCACCACGATCCTCACGGAAGATTCACGGAATCCGTCCCGAAGCGTCACCCTGGTACGGAACAAGCACAGGAGGTATTCGTGGAACCCATGCCGTCGGCCCGATCCGGATTGTGTAGATCGACGTCGCTTCTCGAACGCGCGTACAACGACGCTGTCGAGAACACCGACGACACCGACGCGACGCGCACCCGTCTCCTCGACGCCGCCTACGAGCAGTTCTGCCGGATGGGCATCCAACGGTCGACGATGGAGGAGGTCGCCAAACGCGCCAATCTCTCCCGCATCACGATCTACCGCAAATTCGACACCAAGGAAGCGCTCGTCGACCAGGTGATCATGCGGGAGTTCAGCCGGTACTTCACCCGGTTCATCGAGGAGGTCGCCGGTGCACCCACCGTGGCCGACCGCGTGACGCTCGGCTTCGTGAGCTCACTGCGGACGATCCGCACGAATCCGCTCGTCGCGGGACTGATCGAAACCGATCCCACCTCGTTCGCCGGCTCCATCATCGGCGCCGACGGTGAAATGCTCTCGGCAGTACAGACATTCGTTGCCGGTCAGCTACGGCGCGAGCAGGCGTCCGGCACGGTCTCGGTGGATCTCGACGTGGATCTGGTGGCAGAGATGATGGTCCGCATCACCGGGTCGTTCCTCGCCTTTCCCAGTCGCATCGTCGATCTCGACGACGACGCCGCACTGACCGCGATCGCTCGCAGATTCCTGGTACCCATGCTGGAGGTCCCGCCACCGGGCCGAGCGACGCGCTGAAACCGGCCGACGTTCGCCTCTTGCCATTTCCGATGCGCGACACCTACCTTCTTCATCGGGGAACAGACAGGCTTACGGTAGGCATGTCGGTCGTCGATGCAGTATGAGCGGTACTTCATACGGGAGGCTCATCGCAATGCCTGTGGACAGGGGTCAGCGTACGCTCGACGAACTGGGCTACTACCTGCTGGCGGGAGCCGGCGGGGACGGGCCGAGAACTCTGGTCGACGAAGCCCGCCGCGGGGAGGAACTCGGCTTCGGCACCGCATTCGTCTCCGAACGCTGGAACATCAAAGAGGCCGCGTCGCTGGTCGGCGCGGCGTGCGCGGTCACCGACCGCATGCAGATCGCCACCGCAGCAACCAACCACAACACGCGGCATCCCCTGATCACCGCCTCGTGGGCGACCACGATGCACCGGCTTTCCGGCGGCCGCTTCACACTCGGAATCGGACGCGGCGTCGCGGCCCTGTATTCCGCGTTCGGAGTGCCGGCGGTGACGACCGCACAGATGGAGGATTTCGCACAGGTCATGCGCCGGCTCTGGCGCGGTGAGGTCATCGCCGGTCACGACGGTCCGATCGGACGATATCCGTTGCTGTTCCTCGATCCGGAATTCGACGAGGACATCCGCCTCGGCCTGGTGGCGTTCGGGCCCCGTTCACTCGCACTGGGGGGCCGGGCGTTCGACGACGTCATCCTGCACACCTACTTCACCCCCGACACACTGCAACGCTCGGTGGCGATCGTGAAGAAGGCCGCCGAACAGGCGGGCCGCGATCCCGGCGACGTCCGGGTGTGGTCGTGCTTCGCGACCGTCGGCGACCACCTGCCCGAAGAAGTGCGATTGAAGAAGACGGTGGCGCGGCTCGCCACGTACCTGCAGGGCTACGGTGATCTGCTGGTGAAGACGAACAACTGGGATCCCGCTGTGCTGCAACGATTCCGGCAGGACCCGGTGGTGCTCTCGATCCCCGGTGGAATCGACCACAAGGCCTCCGCCGACCAGATCGAGCACATCGCGACGCTGCTTCCGGACGAATGGCTCGAGCCCGCGGCCACCGGATCGGCTGCGCAGTGCGTCCAGCGGATCCGCCGCGAGTTCGACTTCGGTGCCGACGCCGTGATCCTGCACGGATGCACCCCCGACGAACTGGAACCGATCGCCACCGCCTATCGTACGAACGACGAGGTGCTCCCGTGACTCGCAGACCTGTGATCGATCGATCCCGGGAACGGGGAGCACGATGATGTCCGAGCAAATTCCCCGCCGCCCGTCCGATGTCACCGCAGCGTGGTTGTCCGCCGTATTGAGCACCACCGGCGCACAGGTCACCGTCGCCGACGTCGACATCCACGCGGTCGGCACCGGCCAGACCGGTGCCACCTACCGGATCACGCCCCGCTACACCGTCGACGACCCGGGACTACCCGCGACCTTCGTGCTCAAGCTTCCGGCCCAGGACGACTCGGTACGCGGTGGCGTGGCGTTGGGCTACATCAGCGAAGTCGCGTTCTACCGGAAAGCCTCGGCATTTGTGAAAGTCCCGGTGCCGCACTGCTATTACTGCGATATCAGCGAGGACGGTACGGACTTCGCTCTGCTGCTCGACGATCTCCATCCCGCCACCCAGGGCGACCAGCTCGCCGGATGCACCGTCCACGACGCCGAACTGGCGGTCACGGCGTTGGCGGGCCTGCACGGACCCAGCTGGTGCGACGCGCGCTGGCTCGATCTCACCGAGTGCGCCATGCCCAAACCCGGCGATCTCGACGCATCCGAAGGTCTCGGGGAGATCTGCCGCACGGCCGTCGACATCGTCCTGGACAAGCTCGGGTCCCGGCTGGATGCATCCACCCGCGACACCCTGGGCGCGGCGATGCAGCTCGTGACGCCGTGGCTGCTCGCAGGACCCGAGCGGTATGCGTTGATGCACGGCGACTACCGCCTGGACAACCTGCTGTTCGACGTCGGCACGGACACGGTCGGTGTGGTCGACTGGCAGACCATGGGCGTCGGATTGGCCGCACGCGACCTCGCCTACTTCATCGGAACCGGCATGCTCCCGGATGCCCGGCGCGCCGCCGAGGCCGATCTCGTCGCCACCTATCACGAGGCGTTGCTCCGGTTCGGGGTGAGCGGATATTCCCGCGCGATGTGCTGGGACGACTACCGGTTCGGCATGCTGCAGATACCGCTGCTCGCGACCCTGGGCACCGCGTTCGCGACGACGACCGAACGCGGTGACGAGATGATGGTGGTGATGCTGGAACGCGGCTGCGAGGCGATCCGGGACCTGGGCACGCTGGATCTCGTCGGGAAGCGCGCCCGGTAGCGGGCTCGTTGGTGCCCGCACCCGCGGATTCGGTACCGTTCGAGTCGACCCGCAAAAACCGCGTGTCGCGCTCGGCTCGGCACAGCCGAAATTGGGAGGTTCCCGTGGCTGGTGGTCTCGTCGCCCTGCTGGACGACGTCGCGGCACTCGCGAAGGCAGCCGCGGCATCCATCGACGACATCGGCGCCGCAGCCGGTAGGGCCAGTGTGAAGGCCGCGGGTGTGGTCGTCGACGACACTGCCGTCACCCCGCGCTACGTGGACGGATTCACCCCCGACCGCGAGCTGCCGATCATCCGCAAGATCGCGATCGGGTCGATTCGCAACAAGCTCCTGATCATCCTGCCGGTGGCGATGATCCTGAGCCAGTTCCTGCCCCAGGCGCTGCCGTACCTGTTGATCGCCGGTGGTCTGTTCCTGTGCTTCGAGGGGGCCGAGAAGGTCTATGAAGCACTCACGGGCGGTCACCACGACGATGCGGACGCGACCGCCCGGCGTGGCGGCCCCGAGTTCGAGAAGTCGATGGTCAACGGCGCGATCCGCACCGACCTGATCCTGTCCGCCGAGATCATGGTGATCTCCCTGTCCTCGGTCGAGGACGAACCGTTCCTCACCCGACTGGCGGTGCTCATCGTCGTCGCGTTCCTCATCACCGCCCTGGTGTACGGAGTGGTCGCGTTGATCGTGAAGATGGACGACGTGGGCCTGGCGCTCGCGGGGCGCGAGTCACGGTTCAGCCAGAAGATCGGCCGCGGCCTCGTCGCCGCGATGCCCAAGGTGATGTCGGTGCTGACCGTCGTGGGGATCGCCGCGATGCTGTGGGTCGGTGGGCACATCCTGATCGTCAACGTCGGCGAGGCCGGGTTCCACTGGCCGGCCGATGTCCTCCACGATCTCGAGCACTGGTTCGGCGAACTCGTGAGCGGCGGCTTCGGTGGTGTCCTGTCGTGGACCGCGGGGACTGTGGCGTCTGCGCTCGTCGGCCTCGTCCTCGGTGCGATCGTCGTGCTGATCGTGCACCTGATTCCGAAGCGGAAGAAGAGCGCCGCCGCGCACTGACGCCGGACGCGCGGTTCGCCCTATGTTTCGGCCGGGCCGCTCCCGCGCACCGCATCCGCGAACGCCCGCATCTGGTCAGGGTCCTTGACGCCGCGGCTCGACTCGATGCCGCTGGACACATCCACACCCCACGCACCCGACGTCCTGACCGCTCGCGCCACATTGCCCGGGTTCAGACCACCGGCGAGGATCCAGCGACCGGACGGCAGGGCGCTGCGGTCCTGCCAGTCCCACGTGACTCCGGCGCCGGCGACCGCGCCGTCGACCAGCAGCAGATCGGCGCCGAAGTCCTCGGTGAGCGCCTCGGCACCGCCGGTGTTCACGGCACGGATCACGGTCAGTCCGGCGTCGTGCAACGCCCGCACGTCGTCCCCCGAATGCAGGTCGTGCACCTGAACATGATCGAGATTCGCGGCTTTCGCTGTCTCGATGATCTCGGCGAGCGGCATCCGCACGTACACCCCGACCGCGAGAACACCGGCGGGAACCCGCGAGCGCAGGTGCGCCGCCTGCTCCGCAGACACACGACGAGGGCTCTCGGCGAACACGAAACCGACTGCGTCGACACCGAGTTCGACGGCCAGATCCACCGCCGCTTCGTCGCGCAGCCCACACATCTTGATGAACGTCACCGCATGCCTTTCGTCTCGCGTGCCTTCTCATCACGATATGGCAGGTCACCGGTGGCAGCGGCAGCGGACCGCCGGTGGCAACCGTCGTCGTTGCGCACCCCATCGACGCCGGAGCGCCGGACGGTGACTACCCTCCGGCGCACTCCGGCGCGGAAGCGTCCTCCGACAACGGATCGCCGGAGGGAAGGACGTACAGAACATCGAGGACCACCGGCTCGGTGCCGAAGTTGTTGCCCTCGTGCGTATTTGCGTGCCCGGGCGGCTCTCCGATGATGTCGCCGGCGCGGTAGAGGTCCGGGACACAATCCGGACCGGGATGGGTCAGCGTTCCCGACCGGACCAGGGCGTACACGTTCCCGTGGTGGAAGTGCCAGCCGGTGGTCCCGCCGGGCGCGAGGGTGATCTCGCGAACGACGATGTGGGCGCCCTCCGGCACGAACGGCAACAGGCCGGCAGGGATCTCCCATTCGGCCAGGGTCACTGCAGAGATACCCGACGACGGCGTGGCACCGGCAACCCCGGGCGCGGATCCGGCGATCGCGGCCACTGCGACGACCCCGACGAGACCGCGGGTGAATGGCGTCATCCGTGGACCGTACCGCTGCGGCCTGCCCGACATGGGTGGTTTCGGGCCCGGGCCGCTGCTGCGGCACCCGTGAGGAGGCGGCCTATCCCGCAGCCTTGCGCACAAGCTCGCGCAGCCGCTTCTCGATCTCGTCGGTCACTTCGAGCACCGCGAACGCCGTGGCCCAGAACGACCCGTCGTCGAGGAGGGCGTCCTCGTTGAAGCCGATCGAGCCGTAGCGGGTGTCGAACTTCGACGCGGGCTGGTAGAAGACGACCACCTTGCCGTCGCGGGCGTAGGACGGGAAGCCGTACCAGGTCTTCGGGTCGAGGTGTGGAGCCTCCTCGGTCACGACAGCGTGCAGGCGCTCGGCGATCTGCTTGTCGGTGCCCGTCAGCGCGGCGATCGCGTCGACGCACGCCTGCGCCTCGCGCTCCCGCTTCGCCGCCCCCTTGCCGCTGCGGCCCTGCTCACGTAGTTCGGCCGCACGCTGCTTCATCGCGGCGCGCTCGGCGTCGGTGAAACTCGTTTCGTCACCGGTGTTCGTCGCCATCGATCCGATCCCTTCGTGAGTTCCTCACATGCGGAAACAATTGCCGGGTGGGTCACGAACAGCGGCATCCGATGGACGCGGGATGCCACGGAAGATCATTCCATCTGTCGATTTCGTATGGGGCCGAACGGCGCTGTGATCACCTCACCTCCCCCGATCCATTGCCACTGCACGTTCCGCACCGTATATTCGGCGTGGAGTATTTGCGGAATGTCGCCCGACCGCGCCGCATGTGCACGGCGGACACGAAGGGAGGACACACCCGGTGCCCACGCAGGCCGATCCCACACTGACGCCGATGGCCATCGCGGTGCTGGCGCTGCTGGAAGAACGCCCGATGCATCCCTACGAGATGTACCAACTACTGTTGCAACGTCGCGAAGACAACCTGGTCAAGTTGCGGGCCGGCTCGCTCTATCACACGGTGTCCCGTCTCGCGGATCGAAACCTGGTGCAGGAAACGGGTATCGAGCGAGCGGGCAACAGACCGGAGCGAACCACATACAGGATCACGCCGGCCGGAACCGCCGCAGTGCGGACGCGCATCGCCGAAATCCTTCGCCGACCCGTTCGCGAGTACCCGATCTTCCCCCTCGCGCTGGCAGAGGCGCACAACCTGCCCGCCGACGAGGTGATCGCCCTGCTCGGCGAACGCATCACGCAGCTACGCGACAACGTCGAGGAGCTCGACGTCATCCGCGAATGGGCGACAGGCAAGGGCGTACCCCGCCGCTACTGGATCTCCCTGGAGTATCTCCGCAGTCAGACCGCTCACGACCTGGAGTGGCTGGACGGTCTGGTCCAGGATCTCCGCGACGGTTCGCTGCAATGGGAGGAAGACGCCGGCGCGGCGCCCTGCCTCTCCGGCGAAGCACGAGATCTCGGCCACGATTGGGGAGCTGCGCTGACCGCCGAGACCCTCGACGCACTACGGAAGGGCGACACGGTCGGCCAGAACGGTTGACGAATGCGAGATCGACAGCGCCGAAGAAACCCACATGATTCGTCGACGGAACGATCGCTGTTCGGACGAGGAACGGAAACCATGACACACCAACGAAATCCGTGGCTTGCGCTCACTGCGCTGGTGGTCGGGTTCTTCATGATCCTGCTGGACATGACCATCGTTGCAGTGGCCAACCCCGCCATCATGACGAGCCTGAACACCGACATCAACAAGGTCATCTGGGTCACCAGCGCATATCTGCTGACCTATGCCGTGCCACTCCTGTTCACCGGCCGACTCGGCGACCGGTTCGGGCCCAAACGGGTTTACCTGGCGGGTCTGCTGGTGTTCACCCTCGCGTCGCTGTGGTGCGCGACGTCGGGCACGATCGAAATGCTGATCGCCGCCCGAGCAGCCCAGGGATTCGGTGCTGCACTGATGACGCCGCAGACGATGGCGGTCATCACCCGCACCTTCCCGCCGGACAGGCGCGGTGCGGCCATGGGCCTGTGGGGCGGTGTCGCCGGCCTCGCCACCCTGGTCGGGCCGATCCTCGGTGGCGTGCTGGTGGACTGGCAGGGCTGGAACTGGATCTTCTACATCAACGTCCCGATCGGCATCGTGGCCTTCGTTCTCGCGGCGTGGCTGGTGCCCGATCTCGAGACGCATCGACACAAGTTCGACGTCGTCGGCGTGGCACTGAGCGGCATCGGAATCTTCCTGCTCGTCTTCGGAATCCAGGAGGGCAACACCCGTGACTGGGATGTCTGGACCTGGGTGATGATCATCCTCGGCATCGCGGTGCTGGTCTTGTTCGTCGTCAACCAGGCACGCAGCAAGCGCGAACCTCTCTTGCCGCTGAGCCTGTTCCGCGACCGGAACTTCTCGATGTCGAGTATCGCGATCGCAGCGATGGGTGCCGCCGTGACCTCACTCATGGTGCCCGCGTACTTCTATCTGGAAGCGGTGCGGGAATACACACCGACGCAGGCCGCCCTGGTCTTCGCGCCGATGGCGATCGTGACCGGTCTGACCGCACCGCTGATCGGAAAGATCTCCGACCGGATGCCGCCCCGAGTGCTGCCCACCATCGGGTTCACGGTCTTCGCGGTGACCGTCTTCGCCTTCTCTGCATTGATGACGCCCGACAGTTCGATCGTGCTGTTCCTGATCGTGGCCGGCGTCGCGGGCCTGTCCAACTCGTGCATCTGGGCACCGCTGGCATCGACGGCGACCCGCAACCTGCCGGTCCATCAGGCGGGTGCCGGTGCGGGCGTCTACAACACCACTCGGCAGATCGGTTCGGTCCTGGGCAGCGCCGCGATCAGCGCGCTGATCGCGTCACGCATGGCCGCGCAAGGGCTCGGCAACGCCCAGGTCGGCGAGGGCGGGGGGAGCGCGATGGGCAAGATCCCCGAACAGATTGCGGACAACTTCAGTACGGCACTGGCGCAGTCGATGCTCCTGCCCGGGGCGATCCTTCTCATCGGCGTCGTCGCCTCGGCCCTGTTCGTCGGGCAAGGATCGCAACAGGACTCGGCACCGGAGTCCGATGCCGACAAAGCCGAGGTCGCCGGCTGAGCCGGTAGCCTCGGGGCATCGGCGAGCGTCGTGCCGGCCCCGGGGCCGGTCCCGGGCGGGGGCTGTCGCGGGTACTGTTGCCGCCCTTCGCATCAGCCTCCCGTTCCCTGCACTTCCGGGCCGGTCGGACCGTCGGTGCGCGCTTCGATGGCCTCCACGGACTTCTCGAATTGCTTTCCCAGAAAGCGGGTTCCGAACACTCCGAGAACACCCGCGAGAACCCGCCCTTTGAGGTTCTTGCCGTCGCGGACCACAACGACGTCCACCTCGGTCTTTCCGTTGGGCTGCGGTGTCAGAGTGTAGGTGTGGCTCGACGCCCCACCCCACATATTCGAGTCCGTGGTGGTCATCACGACATGGTGGGGGTCGCTCCAGTCGTAGTGCAGCCGTTCCCAGATGCCCATCGAGCCCTCGGTGACATCGGCATCGTGGGGGCCTTCGTGGTGCACCTCGAGGTAGTTGTCCGCACTGTTGGCGAAGAGTTCCTTGCGGCCGGGCCCGAAGTCGGTGAGGCCGGCGATGAATTGCTCGGGTGTCGCGGTGGTCGTCCGATGAAGATGGATCGTGGTCATGGCGTATACCTCGATGATTCACTGATCCGCTCCCGTCCCGGAGGCCGGGTGATGACCTGTCCAGCAGACCACTGTTGAACTCATCGCGAAAGAGGGCGGCCGGAGACGTGCCGTGCGCTGCCCCTGACCGGACGATCCCGGCAATGGCGGTATCGGCGTCCGGCGCGGGCCGGACGCCGATACCGGTCACGTCAGCCCGAAACCGTGTCGGTGTCCCGCCCGAGGTGGTGGGCGAAGAACCGGGCCGAGCCGCCACGCTCGTAGACCGGCACCTGATTGTGCCTGCCCGGGTACGCGTGAAGTGTCTTCTCCTTCGAGGCGAAGGCATCGAACAATGCGACTGCGGACTCGTTGTCGAATTCCTTTTCGTCCCAAGGAATCCGGTACTCGATCGGGATGGTGATCCTCCTCGCCACCTCGATCAGGGCATCGTCCACGAAAACTCCGCCGAAGCTCACAGCAGCGATCCTCGGTTCGACCGCCGCCAACCTCAGTCCCGTCACGACACCGAGGTTCACACCGCCGTAGCCGATCGGAGCTTCGATGCCGATCTCGGGTAGTGCCTGCAGAGCGTCCAGGGTCGCCTGCCATTCCGGCACCGCACGACCCGCCAACGACCAGTTGTAGTCGATGACGACCGGGGCGATCGGTTTGCCCTCTCTCCGGGCACGATGGATCGCATCGGACCACTGTTGGTCCTGGGGGTTGCGCGGCCGGTCACCGTGTCCGGGAGCGTCGATGGCGGCGACAGTGAACCCGTGGGTGGTGACGTTGCGGAACGCGTCGGCGACCAGCCCGGGCGCTTTCTTGTGCATGCCGCCGGAGTGCCCGGACAGGAGCAGTGGTGCGCCGGCGGTTCCGGACGCGGGCGTCCACAGCACGCCGGTGATCCCGTCGAGAGTGAAATGACGTTCGACGACACCGTTCGACGATGTCTCGGAGATGAAATGCATGGTGCAGCCTTTCGGAGAGTGCCCTTTGATCAGGCGCTCCCGGCGACACCTACATCGGTCACCCGACCGCGAACACGAGTGGGAGCACCCACATGGTTGTTGCGTACATGGGTCTCACCTCCTCGCGTGATGTCACGGTCTCGGGCACGCTATCAATCCGAGCCGAAGCCCGTCCAACCATTTTTCTGCTGACCGATCCGACCGGCCGCCAGCCACCGTGCATGCACGACGAAAATTGTGGTTGGTGTACGGATATATCTGCACACCAACCACGATTTCAGGTGCCTATCGGTTGAATCCGATGATGAGGGACTCAGGAGCAGCAGCGAAGGCGCGCCGCTATCCCCGCGCCATATCCACGAACCGCGACAGGTGCAGCTGGTGCGCGACGGTGATCGTGGCCGTCGGACCGTTACGGTGCTTGCCGACGATGAGGTCGGCTTCGCCGCCACGCGGGTCGTCGCGTTCGAATGCGTCGGGGCGGTGCAGCAGGATGACCATGTCGGCGTCCTGCTCGAGCGATCCCGACTCGCGAAGGTCGGAGACCTGCGGTTTCTTGTCGGTGCGCTGCTCAGGACCACGGTTGAGCTGACACACCGCGACGACGGGAACTTCGAGTTCCTTCGCGAGAAGCTTGAGGCTACGCGAGAATTCGGAGACTTCCTGCTGGCGCGATTCGACCTTCTTGCCGGACGACATCAGCTGGAGGTAGTCGATGACGATGAGGCGTATGTCGTGTTTCTGCTTGAGCCGCCGTGCTTTTGCGCGGATCTCCATCATCGTCAGGTTGGGGGAGTCGTCGATGAACAGCGGGGCCTCGCTGATCTCGCTCATCCGCCGGGCGAGGCGGGTCCAGTCGTCGTCGGTCATGCGGCCTGACCTCATGTCGCCGAGCTTGATCTTCGCTTCGGCGGAGAGCAGACGCATGACGATCTCCGTCTTGCCCATCTCCAGGGAGAAGATGACCGACGCCATGCCGTGCTTGATGGAGCACGACCGCATGAAGTCCATGCTGAGCGTCGAATTGTGGGTGGGGATCATCGATCGGCCCGCGAGGTACAGGTGTTCGCCGTCGACCTCGACGCATCGCACCGGCACCGACGCGACCCGCCGTACCGCGACGATGCGGCGTTCCTGCGCGACCGCGAGCCGGTTCTCTTTGTGCTGCAATGCCTTACTGGGCAGCACGAACACGTCGTCGTCGGCGGAGAAGACCACCGAGCCCGCGTCGACGGTGCGGGTGTAGCCGAGACCGGCGATCAGTTCGGCGATGCCGTGGAGGAGGCGCGGGCAGTCGGTCTCGAAGCGCACGGTGCCGTCCGCGAGGACGGTGCCGCCGGCGTCGAGGACCCCGGCGAGCAGGTCGCGACGCTGCCGTTCGGAGGCGCGCAGGTAGATCTCGGGGATGTGGGCGCCGAGCGTCATCAGCTCCTCGGCGAAGTCGCCTTCGCCTTCCATCCGCATGTGCAGGTCCGGGTCCTCGGACGGGCCGCCGAGCCACGCGCCGAGCGTGAACGGCGCGACCGGCAGGTCCGCCTCCGGGAGTTGCAGCGCCGCGCTGTTCGCGACGACGTGACCGTCCGCGACGGTCGCGGCGAGCTCGCCGGTGGTACGGATCCCGGCGACCGTCCGCCATTGGTGTTGTTCGTCGGCGACGACGACGGTGCCGTCGGAGAACTCGACGTCGTAGCACGGCCGACCGGTCATGACGGGGGTGGCGGCGACGACGCGGGTGGGGGCGCCGTGAGCGTCGAGCAGCAGGTCGCCCACCGCGACCTCGCCCATCGTCGTCCACCCGTCGGGGGTGGGCAGGGGAGTGTCGAGGGCGAGTGCCTTACCGACACCGGGGCGCGCGGCCACGATGATCATCTGGCCGGCGTGCAGGCCGTTGGTGAGTTCGTCGAGTTCGGCGAATCCGGTGGGAACACCGAGGGAGATACCGCCGCGGCTCGCGATGGAGTCGATCTCGTCCATCGTCGGCTGGAGCAGTTCCTCGAGCGGAACGAAGTCCTCGGTGGTGCGGCGCTCGGCGACATCGAAGATCTCGGCCTGGGCGCGGTCGACGACCTCGGCGACGTCCTGGCCTTCGGCGCCCGCGTAGCCGTACTGGACGATGCGGGTGCCCGCTTCGACGAGGCGGCGCAGCACGGCTTTCTCGGCGACGATCTCGGCGTAGTAGCCGGCGTTGGCGGCCGTGGGTACCGTCTGGGTGAGCGTGACCAGGTAGGCGGCACCGCCGAGGCGCTTGAGTTCGCCGCGGCGGTCCAGTTCGGCGGACACCGTCACCGGGTCGGCCGGTTCACCGCGGCTGTAGAGGTCGAGGATCGAGTCGTAGACGACCTGGTGGGCGGGACGGTAGAAGTCGCCGGGGCGCAGTACCTCGAGGACGTCGGCGATGGCGTCCTTGCTGAGCAGCATGCCGCCGAGCACGGACTGCTCGGCCACCATGTCCTGCGGAGGTTGCCGGCCGAAGTCTCCGCCCGGTTCCTCCGGCGGATCGTTGTAGTCGGAATGGCCTCGATCGTCCACTACAGCCACGCGATGCCATCCTTCCCCATCCGCGTTCCACGTTCGGTAGGGCGTGGTCGACGCGCATGTCCGTACCCACGTTCTACTCGCCCCCACCGACATCGAGGGTGCAGGCGCGCTCGACGTTAGGGACTTCGCCGCGCCGATCCAAATCGGGTTGTGCACACATCTGTGGATGAAATGTGGAAATGGGAGGCCACGCTTGTGCACCTACTGTGGACAAACTGGGGACAACACATCTCACACTTCATGTTTGCCCAGTTCAGACGCAGAAAATCGCCTTTCACACCTGTGTACAACAACGATTTCGGCGTGTCGCGCACCGGGCGTGTTCGCTGCTTCGTTCCCGAAACGATATGTCTCAGGTCACATTGTGACCTCGCTATCCACAGCCCTGTGGATAGACGACGAAGAGCCCCACGCACCAGGTGCGTGGGGCTCTCCGGGAGCCGGAATCAGGCGCCGACGACGTTCAGGGTGAACTTCGCGGTGACGTCCGGGTGCAGCTTCACGACGACGATGTGCTTGCCCGTCGCCTTGATGTGAGCCTTGGGCAGCTCGACGATGCGCTTGTCGACGACCGGGCCACCGGCAGCCTTGATGGCACCGGCAACGTCGGCGGCGGTGACCGAGCCGAACAGCTTGCCCGAGTCGCCGGCGGTCTTGACGCTCAGCGAGACGCTCTCGAGGCCCTCGATGGCCTCCTTGAGCTCCTTGGCGTGATCCAGGCCGCGCACAGCGCGCGCTTCCTGAGCACGGCGGATGCCCTCGACCTGCTTCTGGGCACCGCGGGTGGCGACGATCGCCAGGCCGCGGGGCAGCAGGTAGTTGCGGCCGTAGCCGTCCTTGACCTCGACGGTGTCGCCAGGCGCACCGAGGTTGTCAACGTCAGCAGTGAGAATGAGCTTCATCGGTTCCTCCCTTTCCTCAGCGAGCCGTCGAAACGTAAGGAAGCAGCGCGACCTCACGAGAGTTCTTGACAGCAACAGCGACGTCACGCTGGTGCTGCACGCAGTTGCCGGTGACGCGGCGAGCACGGATCTTGCCGCGATCGCTGACGTACTTGCGCAGCAGCGTCGTGTCCTTGTAGTCGATCTGCACGTTCTTTTCCTTGCAGAAGGTGCAGACCTTCTTCTTCAAAACCTTGTCGCGCGCAGGCGGCTTAGGCATGGTCTTTCTCCGTAATTTCTGGATGTTCCGATCGAGGTCGGATCAGAACGGGGGCTCGTCGTCCCCGGGACCACCGAACGAGCCGGCCTGCGGAGCGCTGCCCCACGGGTCGTCGCCGCCGGTGTTCGCGCCGGCGCTTGCACGCCCGCCGCCCGATCCGCCGGAGGAACCACCGAAGCCACCGCCGCCACCACCACGACCGGCCTTGGTGACCTTGGCCGTCGCGTAGCGCAGCGAGGGGCCGATCTCGTCGACCTCGAGCTCCACGACAGTGCGCTTCTCGCCTTCACGCGTCTCGTAGCTGCGCTGCTTGAGCCGGCCCTGCACGATCACGCGCGAGCCGCGGGTCAAGCTCTCGGCCACGTTCTCCGCTGCCTCACGCCAGATGTTGCAGCGCAGGAACAGAGCCTCGCCGTCCTTCCATTCGTTGGACTGACGGTCGAAGACGCGGGGCGTGGACGCGACGGTGAAGTTCGCGACCGCGGCACCCGCCGGGGTGAAACGCAGTTCGGGATCGGCGGTCAGATTGCCGACCACGGTGATGACGGTATCGCCTGCCATGTGGTTCCTCCTGCTGTGTGTGGAGTCCTGATGCGCCCGAGCCTACGGTCAGGCGCCGACAGGATCACTTGTCGTTGCGCAGAACCTTGGTGCGGAGCACCGACTCGTTCAGGCCGAGCTGGCGATCCAGCTCCGCAACGGCAGCAGGCGTCGCGCTGATGTCGATCACCGCGTAGATGCCTTCGCTGTTCTTCGCGATCTCGTACGCGAGACGACGCTTACCCCACACGTCGACCTTGTCGACCTTGCCGCCTTCCTGGCGGATCACGTTGAGGAACGTCTCCAGCGAGGGAGCGACAGTGCGCTCATCCAGGCTGGGGTCCAGGATGATCATCAATTCGTAATGACGCATAAGACCTCATCACCTCCCATGGACTGTGAACGGTCACGGACGATCCGTGACAGGAGGGTCGTTGCGTCAGCAACCCAAGAAGGGTACATGACCCCGCCCTGACCAGCGAAATTCACCTAGGGTGAGGAATATGCGCACGAGCACCAGGACCCCCGCGCTCGTCGCCGTCGTGGTGTGCGCCGTCACCCTCGTCCTCGGCTACCTCAACAAAGCACGCTGTGCCGGACCGGTATTCGACGAGCTGGGCCGCACCCTGCGCTTCGAGAGGATCAAGGACGCCGACGTCTGCTACTCCGACATCCAGCAACTGTGGATCGGGCGGGACATCAACCTGCATCGCTTCCCGTTCCTGGACGGCGACATCACCGCCGCCGGCCACCTCGTCGGCGGCACCGTCGAATACCCCGTACTCAGCGGGGTGCTGATGTGGCTCGGCGCCGTCCCCGCCCACAACGACGCGGAATTCCTGCTCTGGTCGGCACTGTTGCTGGCGCCGTTCGGTCTGCTCACCGCCTGGCTGCTGGGCCGGCTCGCCGGCTGGGCCGCGCTGCTGTGGTCGGCGACGCCCCCGCTCGTGCTCTACGCGTTCCTCAACTGGGACCTGCCGGTGGTCGCGACGGTGGTGGGTGCCGTCGCGATCGTCGCCACGAGACGCTGGTCGCTGCGGACCCGCGGGATGATCGCCGCGGTGCTGCTCGGCATCGGCTTCTGCCTGAAGCTCTATCCGGGGATCTTCCTGCTGACACTCGTCGCCTACGTCCTCACCGGCGGCGACCACGCTCGCCGTGACGCGACGGCTGCTCGCTTCGACGTGCGCGGCGCCGTGGCGGTCGCGGCCGCGGGCGCCGCGACCGTCGTCGCCGTGAACCTGCCGTTCGCGTTGCTCGGCTACACGGGCTGGCGTGCGTCCTTCGAATTCCAGAGCAACCGCGCGGCGGACTCGACGAGCAACTCGATCTGGTTCTGGGGGCTGCGACCGCTCCTCGGCGGTTACGAGGGCACCGACGTCACCCCCGCCTACAACAGCCTCGTCTCCCTCCTGTCGCCGCTGCTGATCTGCGTGTCGTTCGCGGTGGCACTGGCGATCGGGTGGCGCCGCTGTCGGCGAGAAGGCACGTACCCGTGGATCGCGGTCGGCGCGGCGATGCTGTGCGGATTCCTGCTGTTGCACAAGGTCCACTCCCCGCAGTACACGCTGTGGTTGCTGCCGCTGCTGGTGCTGGTGCGGATCCGCTGGCCGCTCGTCGCCGCGTACCTGGTCGCCGACGCCGCGATCGGCATCGGAGTCTTCCTCTGGTTCGCCGCCACCGGCGGACAGCGCGACATGACCACGGCACTGCTGCTCACCCAGGTGGGTGTGTGGGGCCGGGCAATCCTGCTGGTCGTACTCTTCGTCGTGTTCGCACGCGCACCGCTGCGGATGCGCGCTCCCGCCCCGACGGATCCCGAAAGGCCGATTCCGATGACGACCACCGGACGTGCCCGATGAGCGAATCCTGGTATCGGCAACCCACACTGGAAGGCATCCGCGTCCGGCTCGAGCCGCTCGCACCCGAGCACGCGCCGCAGCTGCTGGCGGCCGTCGACGACGCCGACGCGATCTTCCGATGGACCTCCGCGGTCATCCGGGACCTCGACGACGCCGAGGCGTTCGTGCGCACCGCGGTCGCCGATACCGATCGGCTGGCGTACGCAGTCGTCGACACCCGCACCGGCTCGGTGGTGGGCACCACGTCCTACTACCTGATCGATCCTGCCCACCGGAAACTCGTCATCGGCCATACCTGGTTGTCGCGGTCGGCCCAGGGCACCGGCATCAACGCGGAATCGAAGCTGCTGTTGCTCCGACGTGCCTTCGAGGACCTCGACGCGGTGCGCGTGGAATGGCACACCGACGAGCGCAACGCGCACTCGCGCGGCGCGATCGCAAAACTCGGCGCCGAATTCGAGGGGTTGATGCGTAAGCATCGCCGCCGCCGCGACGGAAGCTGGCGAACCACCGCGTTGTTTGCCATGACCGACGACGACTGGCCCGCCGCCCGCGCTCGTCTCGAGGCCCGGGTGGCCGACCTTCCCTCCTAGACCCGCGAGATCCGCGCCCACCGACGGGCACCGACCGAAGGACGGAATGACCGACTACTCGCAGTATCCGCAGTATCCGCAGGACGGCCCGGGTAAGTACGTCCCGCAGGGGACACCGGCCGGCTACGGATACCACCCACCCGGACCCCAGTTCCCACCCGGACCCCAGTACGGTCCGCCTCCGGAGAACAATCTGGTCTGGGGGATCCTCGCGACGGTCATGTGCTGTCAACCGCTGGGCATCGTGTCGATCGTGAAAGCATCCCAGGTCAACTCCCTGTGGGCGCAGGGAAGATTCGACGCCGCCCGCAAAGCGGCCGACGACGCCAGGAAGTTCGCCGTCTGGTCGGCGGCCACCTTCGTCGTGATCGCGGTCGCCGTCACCCTGTTCTACGTGATCGTCTTCATCGTCTCGATGTCGTCCTCGGGTTACTGACGGACGATCATGCACAGCACACTGACCAGGCTCGCCGCCCCCGCCGGGGTGGTTGCCGTGTCCGCGTGTGTGTGCGCTGCCGTCGTGTGGGCCGACCCGACCACTCCCGGCGGACCGATCCCGCCGTGCCCGACCCGCGCGCTGTTCGGCGTGTGGTGCCCCGGCTGCGGCTCGTCGCGAATGCTGTATTCGCTTCTGCACCTGGATGTCCCGTCGGCGTTGCGGTACAACGCAGTCGGTGTGCTCGCGGTGCTGGTCCTGCTGTGGTCGTTCGCGGTGTGGACCGTGGGACGAGCACGCGACCGGCGCTACCGGCAATGGCATCAGTGGCGCCGGGCTCCCCAGCTCGTGCTACTGATCATCCTGTCCTGGTTCGTGATTCGCAACATTCCGCTGGAACCGTTCTCGTCTCTCCGGGTCTGAGACCGCGGGTGGGGCAGCGTGTACTCACCTCGACCGGGCAGACTGCGGAACGGACGCGACCGCGGCGGCCGCAGCCGTCACGGCGACCACGGACAGAACGCCGAGGAGACCCCGCAGCATTCTCGTCCGGCGCTGTTCGGAGCGGGCGGTCCGGTCGCGATGCCGAAGACCGGCTTCGACGAACTCGATTTCGAGGGGAGTGAGGAGATTCCGCCGATCGCCGGCCCGCTCCTCGAACAGGTCGAACCGGCCCTCGGCGAGGAGCGCGCCGGTGTCTCGTCCACTGTCCTGCCATACTCGCGCGGCGTGGGTCAGACGTCGGTGCACACCCAGGGCGGCGCGGTCCGACTCGATCCATTCGCGCAGCCGTTCCCATGCGGTGAGCAGCACCTCGTGGGACAACTGCACGGTGCCCTCGTCGACGGTGAGCAGCCGGCGCGCGACGAACCGATCGACGACCGAAGCGACTCGGGCACTGTCGCCGATCACCAGTTCGCTCCGCGGAGTGCGGCGCCGCGTCTGGGTCTCGTCGTCGACGTTGACCAACCGCAGGAAGATGCGCCGGGCGAGCATCTGCTGTTCCGGGCTCAGCTCCGCGTAGACCTCCTCGGCGCTCTGCTGCACGGCGCCGGAGACACCACCGGTGGCCAGATAATCCGCGACGGTCAGGGTGCGGCGACGAGCCTGCTGCCAGGTTCCGAGCAGCGCGTGCGACAGCCACGGCAGCGTGCCCGGATCCGTTGCCGTGCGGGCGGTGCGCGATGTGAGGTCGGCGAGCAGAACGCGGACCAGGTCGTCGGACACGGTGGCACCGGCCTTCTCCGCCGGTGCGACGACGACGGTTTCGAGGTCGGCTCCGCTCAGCGGACCGACGACGAGCGGGTCCGCCGCGAGGATCGGCAGCAGAACCGGTTCGCGCGCGGCTGCGGGGCAGAAGTCCGCCCGCAAACCGAGCACCACCACGACACCGCGGCCGGCCGCCAGCGCGGCGAGGGCCGCCGCACGATCGCCGGGCACACAGTGCGTCCACAGTTCCTCGAACTGGTCGACGACGAGCACCGACGGTCCGGGGCCGGTGAGGGCTGCGACGAGCGCGGGCACACCGATGCCCGCCGGGGTGACGACGGTGGGCCGCCACGCCGCGAGATCGGCGTCGGTGGCGGCAGCGGCGGCCAGCCCGGCGCGCAGCAGCGAGGATTTCCCGGCACCGGAAGGTCCGATCACAAGGGTCACCCGGCCGGAGGCTCCGGTGGTCGCGGCACGGACACGGGCGAGTAGTTCAGCGGTGAGATCGTCGCGCCCGAAGAACCACGGGGCGTCCGCTTCTCGGAACGGTGCCGATCCCCGGTACGGCACGGCGGTCAGGTCGGTACGACGACGCGCGGCCTGCCGGGCGCGGCCGGCGGCGGCCTGCCACGCGGCGACGTCGGCAGGATCGGCGATCCCGCACGCGGCGAGCACTGCGGCGAGAGCGGGAGCGCTCGCTGTCGTCGGCAGGTGCCGGCCGGCGAACCATCCGGCGACCGTGCCGTGCAGGGCTCCGGACGCCGCGACGACGTCGCGCACGGACAACCCGGCCCGGGTGCGGAGTTCGGTCAGCGCATCGGCGAACTGCGCCCGGGAGCCGATCCGTCCCGGATCGAGCGGTTCCGTGCTCGGGTGGGGCATCGAAGTCCTTTCGGGTCGGAGTGGACAGAATCGGAGTGGACAGAAGAGGTTTTCTCCGTACGGATTCCGTATCGGACCGGTGGGTGTAGTTCCGTTCACCACCGGTCGCGGTGAGGATGGTTCCCCGGCGTTCGCGCCGTCCTCTTCGGCGCTCGCGCGCCGCATTCCGTTACGGCTTCTTCCCGGAAGGCGCGCCATGATTGCGTTCGAACCCGTGTCCCCGGCCGGCGCGACGCTGGTGAGCCGCCCGCTGCTCAGCACGCGCGAGGTGCAGGTGCTGCTGACGTGGCTGGCGGCGGATTCGAAGGCTCAGGCGGCGCGGGAGTTGTTCGTCTCCCAGTCGACGCTCAACACCCACATCGCGCGGATCCGGCTGAAATACGCGTCGGTGGGTCGCAGTGCCCCCACGAAGGCCGCGCTGTTCGCGCGGGCTCTGCAGGACGGCCTGACGACGCTCGACGAGTGGTAGCCACCTACAGTTCGTCGAGGGTGATGTAGCCGTCCTGCAGGGCCCGGGCGGTGAGCGCCGCTTTGGTGCCCGCGGGCCGGCCCGCCGCGACGTACTTCTCCCGTATCCGGGCCAGATGCGTGTTGACGGTGGCGACGGAGATGAACAGGGCGGCAGCGACGTCGGTCTTCGAATCGGACCGGAGCCAGCCGCGTAATACCTGCACTTCGCGGGCGGACAGCGCGGGGCGCGACGATATGTGCACGACAGCAGCAACCGACGACAGGGCATCAGCTGACACGGAATCCTCCTCGAGCGGCCGACCGCCGCAGGCCCCCCGACCTTCCGAAAAGAGACGTTGGGATATTAACGGTTGTGTGCAGATGCGAGGCCCTGTGATGACGAGGTCGTCGTCACAGCGCGTGTCCGCAACGCCCGGGGATTCTCATGCCGCACGCAGGGACCGCAACGCCGCGTGTTGTTCCAGCCGGACCCGGCCGGGACTGATGCCCAGTACCGTCGCGGTCTGTTCGGGATCGAGACCCACGATGGTGCGCAGGATCAGCACCTCCCTGCGCAGGTGGATCGCGGTGCGGGCGTGCCCGGCCGCGACGACCCGCTCGACGGCACGGGAGGCGATCTCGTAGACGAGGGTCGTGAAGTTCCGATTCGCGCCCGTCGACGAGGAGAGTTCGGCGAGCACGGTCCGGCACACGTCGAGTGCGAGCCGGTCGGCGTCGGCGAAGGCGATACCACCGTCGCGGGCGCGGGCGCGGCAATATGCGGCGACCGGTGGGTGGAGGACGCGCAGCAGAGCGGGGATCGCCGACGAGTCGCCGCGGGCAACCGCCCATGCGAGCTCACACGGAGCGGATCCGGCCGTCGCCCGTCCCGACGAGCCGCGGTGATTCACTGCCACAGCGCCTCCTCACATCCTCGTCGAGATTAGGATGCGACCCCTGCGGTTCGCGTCGTCCCTTCGGATGACTTCGCGGGTGAATCGCGCTCGCCCCGTGGCCGCAGCATCCGCGGCAACCAGCTCGGGAACGCGTCCGGAGCCTGATCGGCGACGCCGCCGATCGGGTCGTCGACGAATCCGTAGCGCACGAGGTCCTCGGCCGGTTTCCGGATCTGCCGGATCACCGCGACGCACAGGGCGACGACCGCCACGTCCCGGATCAGGACGGTGACGGTGAACCACTGTTCGGGCAGCCCCCTGTCGGCGGTGCCGAGGTAGTAGTACATGCGCGGTACCCACACGAGCGCGTCGATCGTCATCCAGGCGAGCAGTGCCCGGCGGTGAGGCAGCGCGAGCACCGCGAGCGGCACGAGCCACAGCGAATATTGCGGACTCCACACCTTGTTGGTGAGCAGGAACGCCGCGACCACGAGGAAGCACAGCTGGGCGAGCCGTGGCCGGCGGGCGGCGGTGAGAGCGAGCCACGCGATCGCCGCGCATGCGGCCGCGAACAGCAACAGCGACACCGAATTCGACGTCGCCGGATCCCAACCGGACCAGGTGGTGAGGGACCGGACCACGTTGTAGATCGAGTCGGGGTCCGCGCCACGTTCGGTGTTGAGACGGAAGAACTCGGCCCATCCGCGCGGGAACAGCACCATGATCGGCAGGTTCACCGCCAGCCACGCCGCGGCAGCCGCTGCCGCGGTCCGACCGAAGGCGCGCATCCTGCCCGCGCGCAGGCACACGAGGAACAACGGGCCCAGCAGCAGCAGCGGATACAGCTTCGTGGCGCCACCGAGTCCGAGGAGGACGCCGGCGAGCACCGGCCGGCGGCGCGCCCAGGCGAGCAGACCACCGGCCGCGCAGGCGGTGGCGAGGGCGTCGAAGTTGGTGAAGGCGTGGACGATCACCAGCGGTGACGCAGCGACGAGCGCGGCATCCCAGATCCGGCGACCCGCGGACAGCGCGGTCGCCCACACCGTCACGAGCCACGCCGCGGCAAGGCCGAGCGCGACAACGTTGAAGTAGATCGCCACCTGGAGACCACCGGGCAGCCACGACACGGAATCCCACGCCTTCGCGACCCGCATCGACATGTACTGGTAGAGCCCGGCGACCACCGGGTATTCCATGTAGCGGATCTGGGTTCCCCCGTCGGCGGCGGGTTCTTCCCACGACGTCGCGTATGGGAACGCGCCTTCGTTGAGGCGTTCGGCGCCGTAGAGCGGCACCACATCCGAGTAACACATGGCGACGTACTGACGGTTGCCGCGCCAGTCGAGTCCGAGTTCGCCGTTCGGTCCGATCGGTGCCTGCTGGATGCATGCGGCCTTGGTGAACCAGCCGAACGCCAGGAACACCACTGCCAGGAGCAGCAGCGCCCGCAGCGGGGTGAAGAAGCGGGTGCGGCCGAGCAGGGCGTACCGGCCGACCGGCCCGCCGATCGCGGTGGACAGGCGCGACACCATCGGATCGTTCCATCCGGGGGTGTCGCGCCAGTCCGCCGAGCGAAGGTCGGGTGCGAGCGGAGCCGGCGACACGACCTTCGCCTTCGTACCCGTCGGCCTGCCGGTCGCTGCCTTCTCGCTCACGGAGGCGAGGTTACCTTCCGGGTAGTGTGCCGCCCGATTGCTGCTGGTTGACCTGCCCGCCCGGAGCCGGAACCGCTTCCTCCACCGATTCTTCCGTGTCCTGCCCGAAGCCCGGATCCTCCTCGGTTCCGTAGCCCGGGGCGTCCTCCTCCGGGGTCGTCTCCGTGTCGCGGCCGGGTCGCTGCGGGGTGGTGGTCGTCTGCTGCGGTGCCACACCGGGCAGCGGGATCGTCACGCCCGGAAGGATCTCGACATTGCGGGTCGTGATCTCCGGGACCTCCGGCAACGACGGGACGGTGCGGCTCGTCTCCGGCGCCTTGGTGGTCGTCGGCACGGCCGTCACCTCGGCGGTGAAGGCGGGCACACCGGCGATGCCGGCGATCGGCTCCGGAGTCGGGAACTTCTCGACGTCCGTGCCCTCGAGCGCGCCGTCCATCGTCGCCTTCCAGATGTCGGACGGCAGGCCGGAGCCGTAGATCATGCCGCCCCAGCTGTTCTCGAGGGGCAGGCCCTGCTCGGTGCCGACCCACACCGCCGTCGCGAGCGACGGCGTGTACCCGACCATCCAGGCGTCCTTGTTGGATCCGGTGTCGCCGAGCTGCGCGGTGCCGGTCTTCGACGCCGACGGGCGGCCACCCGCGAGGGCGTGCCCGTTGGAGTACGCGGCGATCGGCTGCATTGCGGCGGTGGTGTTGTCGGCCACCGCGTCGTCCACGACCTTCTCACCGGCGGGGGCACCACGATCGAGCAGCACATTGCCGTCGGCGGTGACGACCTTCTGCACGAAGTACGGCTGGTGGTAGGTGCCGGACGCGGCGAGGGTCGCGTACGCGGAGGCCATGTCGATGACACGGGACTGGTACTGGCCCAGCACGATGCCGTAGTTCGGGCCCGCGCCCTCCGGCTCGGTGAGGGTTTCCCCGACACCCGGGATCTCCTTCGGGATGCCGAGCTTGTGCGCCATGTCCGCGATCGCCTGCGGACCGTTGTCCATCGACAGCATCATCCGGTAGAAGCTGGTGTTCAGTGACCGCTTCAGCGCCTCGGCGATGGTGCACTGACCGCACTGTTCGCCTTCGACGTTGCCGATGGAGATGCCGTTGACCGTGAGCGGACCACTGTCGTAGGTGGTCGACAGCGGTTTGCCCTGATCGAGGTTCGCGGCCAGGCCGAACACCTTGAACGACGAACCGGTCTGCAGGCCGGACTGCGCGAAATCGAACCCGATGCCGCTGTCGCCGCCGTAGTACGCGCGGACGGCACCGGTGTGCGGATCCACGGACACCACGGCGGTGCGCAGTTCCTCCGGTTCGCCCTCCATGGTGGTGCGGACCGCGTCGAGCGCCGCTTCCTGCGCCTGCGGGTCGATGGTCGTGGTGATCTCGAGTCCCTCGGTGTTGAGGAGCTGCTCGTTGATGCCCTCGGCGGACAGCTCCTGCAGGACCTGGTTCTTGAGCAGACCGTCCGGGCCGGTCGTCTGGTCGCCGTTGTCGAGTTCGGCGAGCGGCACGTAGGCCGGGTACTTCATACCCGCCCGGTCCTGCGCGCCGAGCGTCCCGGCCGTGACCATGCCGTCGAGCACATAGTTCCAGCGCGCCTGCGCGCCGTCGGGGTTCTGCTCGGGATCGAGCAGCGACGGCAACTGGATCGACGACGCCAGCACGGCACCTTCCTCGACACTCAGCTCACCGACCGGCTTACCGAAGTAGGCGTTGGACGCGGCGGCGATGCCGTACGCGCCACGACCGAAGTAGATGGTGTTCAGATACGCGGCGAGGATGTCGTCCTTCGACCACTGGTTGGCCATCTTCGACGACAGGACCAGTTCCTTCATCTTCCGGGTGAGCGTGCGCTCGGATCCGACGAGGGCGGTCTTGACGTACTGCTGGGTGATGGTCGAGCCGCCACCGGCGCTGTCGCGGCCGAGGATGTTGTCGCGGGCCGCGCGCGCGAAGCCGCTGACCGAGAACCCCGGGTTGGTGTAGAAGTCGCGGTCCTCGGCGGCGAGCACGGCGTTGCGGACGTGCTCGGGGATCTCGTCGAGCCGCACCTCGGTGCGGTTCCCTTCGGGCGGGATGACCTTCGTGATGACCGTCGAACCGTCCGACGCGTAGATCGTGGCGACCTGGTTGGTCTTGAGGTCGCCGGGCCGGGGCACGTCCTGGACGACGTAGGCGACCATGAACGTGAGGATCGGCAGGATCAGGCCGAGCGCGACGGCCACCTTTTCCTTTGCCGCCGCCGTTGCCGCCGTTGCCGCCACCGCGGGCGGTCGGTGGCGGAGTCGGGGGACGCCCTCCCGGTGGGGCACCCGCGGGACGTGCGGGAGGCTGCCGGTTCGCGGTGGTCTGCCGGTCCGGGTCCTGCTGCGGGATGCGCCGCGTCCGGTCGGCGGGCGGCCGACCACCACCGGCGGGCTGCTGGGGGCCGGACTGTGCACGATTCCCCTGCGCACCGGCGAACTGCTGCGGCTGCCCCTGCGGGCGTTGCTGCGGGATGGGTCCGCTGCGCGGGTACTGCTGCGGCATCGGTCCGCTGCGCGGGTTCTGCTGGGGGATCGGCCCGCTCCGGGGGTACTGCTGCTGAGGGTTCTGCGGGTTCCGCGGCGGCATCGGGTTCCGCGGCGGCTGCTGACCCGGCTGACCACCCGCGCGCGGGCCGGGCTGTCCCTGCTGACCCGGGTAAGGCTGCGGGGGGTAGGGCCGGCCCTGGCCGGGCTGCGGGGGCAGCGGCCGTCCCTGGGCGGATCCCCCGACCGGTCCCGGTCCCGGGGCCCGCTGCCGGCGCGGATCGGCGGGGCCGGTCCGGGGCGGCGGGGTCGGCCGATCGACCTGTGGATCGTTGTCGGGGGAACTCACGTACTCATCTCCAACTGGGTGCGCGGACGCGGGACGACACGTCCTCGTTTTACGTCGGTTGGCACCCTATGGCGTGGGGGTTCTGCG
>NZ_LRRH01000224.1 GCF_001646785.1 Rhodococcus phenolicus | reverse complement strand
CCCGCGTGCCCGCGCCCGCCCCCCCGGTCGCGGGGTCGCCGCCGCCGCCCGCGGGGGCGCGGGCGGCGGCCCCCGGCGGGGGGCGGCCGCGCGCCGGGGGGATCGGCGCCGCCGTGGTGGCCCCCGCCTGCCCCCCCGCGCTCTGGGGCGGCTGGGCCACCGGCGTGGGGGTCGGAGGGGGGAACCCATCGGTCCCGGTGCGCGCCGCCCGCCACAACAGCACCCGGGCGACGTGGACGTCCATCGCCATGTCCGCGATCTTCCACTGCAGCCCCTGGAACGTCGCCAGCGGCCGTCCAAAGTAGTGCCCCATAGAGTGGTGTAACTCGGTGGCCGAGATCGTCTGCGATTCCGTGTTGTGCACGGGTGTAGAGCGGCCACCGTGTGATCCTTCGAGTCAACCTTCTACCGAATCCTCGAACGGAGTCATCACGATGACCGCACCTCATATTGTCGACCCTGCAGGCCTGCTTGGCCAAGCCCTCGCCGACGCGTCGCCGGATCTGATGCGCGCGCTAC
>NZ_LRRH01000054.1 GCF_001646785.1 Rhodococcus phenolicus | reverse complement strand
CCGTAGCGGTGGTCGAACGGACGCTGGCACGGGAACTGCAGGCCCACGGCCCAGTCCAGCAACACCGGCTGCTCGGAGCCGACGACCGAGTTCAGGGTCTCGAGGGTCGGCACACGCGGCGGGGTGAACGCCAGCCACTGGTCACCGGTCAGGTTCGGGTCGTTCGCGACGATCCGCACCACGTCCGTGTTCTCCGGCAGATCCGCCAGCGGCACCCGCAGGTTCCGCCACGTCGGTGCCGGACCGATGTCGCGCGGCAGGTAGGTGCCCTGGACCTCGACCGTTCCGTCCGGCTGCCGGGTGCCGTACTCCACGAGCAGCGACTGCCCGTACGTGGTGGCGCCGGTGTCGTCGACCGACCAGATGCGTCCGGCCGCGGAGATCACGATGAGCGGTGCGTCGTCGCTGCGTTCGGGCAGCCGGTACCAGCTCGACGTGAGCTTCGCCGGTTCCTGGACGCCCGTCTGGTAGCTGCCGAGGATCGGCGTCACGGCGGGATCCAGGCCGAACGGCAGCTTCGCGGTGCTGCCGTTGACGGTGACGGCACCGGAACCGCCGGTGGTGCCACCGCCCGCGCCGGTCTCGAACCGCGGACCGATGCTCTGGCTGTCGGTGTTGCCCTGCCCCGGCTTGACCTCGACATAGTCGGCGGTCAGATCGGAGGGCACCCCGTCGGGGCTGAAGCCACGCGGTGCGCCACCGGCCAGCGCATCACCGTTCTGCGGCGGGACGGCCGGGTCGATGATCGGTTCGAGCCTGCCCTCGTTCGGATCGACCTCGACGAGCACGTCGTTCGCGAGCCCGCACGTCTGCCCGGCGAGCGCGCCGATGTTGGATCGCGCCAGCGAGTACGCCGGATACTGCGACACCGCACCCTTGACCAGGGACAGCACCTCGAACAGCACCATCGCACCGGCGACGACGGTCAGCGGTGCCGCGGCGAACGCCCGGATGCGCCTGCCCTTCGGCGACGACGGCTTCTCCGGTGGTGGTGCGTAGCCTTCGCGCAGGTACTGCCACGCGACGAGCGCGAGGGACAGCGCGAACAGCACCAGGAACAGCGAGCTGGACTGGTTGCCGTTGAGCGAGACCGTCTTGTCGAACCACGGAATGCCGTAGCTCGACACGTACCACCAGCCGTTGATGCCGGCGAACGACACGGCCAGCACGAACAGCAGACCGGCCAGGAAGATCGTGCGGTTGCGCCGCGACCGCAGCGCACTCGCGGACACCACCACCGCGGTCAGGGCGCCGAGCGACCCGGCGATGCCCGCGTACGCCCCGAAGTGGTGGGTCCACTTCGTGGGGTTGAACATCATGAAGAAGATCGTCCCGAAGACGATGCCGAGGAGCCGCCACGACGGGCTCACCGCGACACCCGGGATGCGGCGGCGGCGCAGCAGCACCAGCAGGCACGTGAACAGGCACAACAGCATCACGAGGAACGCGAAGCGGCGCGACAGCGACCCGTCGACGGTCTGCACCATCAGGTAGTAGTAGCGGAGGAAGTCGTTCCACCACTCCTCGTTGGGGCCGATGATGGTGCGCACGCGGGTGGCCTCGAGGACCGACGCGAGGGTCTGGTCGGAGAACACGACGACGAGCACCAGGGTGCCGGCCGCGGCGATCGGCGCCAGCAGCGGCAGGGTGCCGACCTGACGGTGCCGACGCACGACGATCCGCGTCATGGGCCGGATGCCGGCGAGCAGCGCGGCCACACACATCAGGCCGGTGGGGGCGGCGGCGAGCGTGAACGCGCCGATCAGCACTGCCGTCGCGGCGGGCAGCAGCCTGCCGGTGGCGATGGCCCGCTCGATGGAGCACCAGGTCAGCAGGGCGCCGAGCGCGACGATCGGCTCGGGCCGCAGGCCGTTGTTGTAGGGCAGCCAGAACGCGAGGAACACCAGGCCGCCGGTCCACAGCGCGATCCGGTTGGTGCGCACCGCACGGCCGAGACGCGGCACGACCTCGCGGCTGATGACCATCCAGCACAGGATCGCGGCGATCAGGGCGGGCAGGCGCATCCACGGGCTGGCGGTGGAGATCTTCGCGAACACCGCCAGCACGTCGTAGTACCAGCCGAACGGGGCTTCGGGGACACCGAACCAGCGGAAGTAGTTGGCCATGTAGCCGGAGTGCTCGGACACCCGCGCCATCGTCAGCAGGTAGCCGTCGTCGGAGGTGTTCGCACCGAAGAAATGCCAGCCGATCAGCGTCGCGACGACCACGATGTCGACGCCGGTGAACTTCCACCACCGGGCGGGCAGGAACCGGCGGTGCCCGCGGCCGTCCGTGCCGTCGAGCTTGGCGAGCGCGCCCAGGGCCAGCGCCGTGAACAGCACCGCCAGGATCATCGCGAGCAGTTTCACGACCGTCGGCGACGACGAGAACCGCGAGTCGACGTCGATGGACACGTTCAGCCCCGGCACGTCGGTGCGCAGGTCGCTGAACACACCGACGACGAGTGGCCGCAGGTCGCCGCTCAGTTCACCGGCGCGGGGGTTGCCGTTCTCGTCGCTGAGACCGACGAACTCGGCGGTGGTGCGGTCGACGTCGGACGAGATGGTGATCTCGCTGCAGGCGCCGGACTCGACCTCGCTGCGCGGGGCGGTCGCGACCACGACGTTGCGGTCCAGGACGTCGACGTTCTCGTCGCCGACCCGCACGAACATCGCGTTGAGCGCGGCGCTCTCCCCGTCGGCGGGCGCGGTCGAGAGCAGCATGCCGCCACCGGCGGGCAGTTCCGCGACGGCGGAGCACGGCACGGTCGCGGAGAGTCGCAGCGGGACCTGCGACATCAGCGGAGAGGTGACCGCTCCGGTCGAGCCGTTCTGCGGCCACGTCACGGTCGCTTCGGTGACACGCACCGGCAGGAACGGGGTGGCCACGGCGAGCAGCACACCCAGTAGACCTGCGACGACGGCGACGAGGCGCGCAGTGCGGAACTGCGCGCGCAGGTCGGTCGCGACCGGTGGCCGCTGGGCGGCAGGAGGAGCGGTGGTCGTCGTCACGTCGTCGGGCACGATTGTCGATGTTATCTGCATGTGACCTGTGACGACACGCCCCCTTACCCGTGCGTAGCCTGGGTCACTCGATCAATTTCGGAACACCGTCGCGAATCGGACCGGGCGACCACAGCCCGGAACGGGTGACCTCGGCGACCTGGATGTCGGCGGTCGTCGCGGTCGGATCGATCGGGGTGTACCGCTCCAGCGAGCCCCAGTCGCGATCCCAGTCGTGGTTCAGATAGGTGGGCATCGTCTGCGCGTTCAGCAGCAGCGGGATCCAGCCGAGCGGACCTCCCCCGATGTGGTCCTGCCAGCCGTTGGTGGCGTCCGCGCCGACCCGGTCCGGCAGGATCCGGAAGTCGGGGACCTCGGCGACCCCGTAGCGGTGGTCGAACGGACGCTGGCAGGGGAACGCCAGCCCCACCGACCAGTCCAGCAGCACCGGCGCCTGATCGCCGACCACCGTGTTCAGCGTCTCCAGCTGCGGCATCCGCGGGGGCGTCACCGCGACCCACTGGTCGGGCGCGAGATCGCCGTCGGTGACGACCAGGCGAACCGCGTCCGCGTCGGCAGGGATCTGTTCGCGCGGTACCCGCAGGTTCCGCCACGACGGGGCCGGCCCGATGTCGATGGGCGCGACCTCCGCGATCGGTTCGACACCGCCCTGTCCGGCACCGCCGCCGGTCCGGCCGAATTCGAGCCGCACGTCCTGGCCGGGGCTGATCACCCCGTCCGGGTCGACGTACTTCACGCGGCCGGCCGCGGTGACGACGAGCAGCGGCGTCGCGTCGGTGCGTTCGGGCAGCGCGTACCAGCCGGATTCGAGTTCCGCGCTCTGTTGCGCGCCGGCGCGGTAGCTGCCGAGGACCGGGGTGGTCGCCGGGTCCAGCCCGAACGGAAGTGCCACCGTGCTGCCGTTGACACCGGCCTCACCGCGTCCGCCGCCGGTGCCGGCGCCGGTCGAGGTCGTGGTGCCGCCTTCGTCGGGGTCGATGGTGTTGGCGCCACCGCTCGTGGTGGTTTCCGCGTCGGCGGTCAGGTCGAGGGCCACCCCGTTCGGGGTGAACCCTTCGTCCCGGCCCGCGCCGAGCGCGTCCGCGACGGACCCGTCGAGCGGAACCAGCGCCGTCGCGTTCGGGTCGGATTCGACGAGCACGTCGTCGGCGAGACCGCAGTTCCCGGCCAGCGACGCGAGGTTGGACCGGGCGATCGAGTAGGCCGGCCCCTGCGCGACCGCGCCCTTGAGCAGCGACAGCACCTCGAACAGCACGACGCACGCCGCGACCACGGTCAACGGTGCGGACGCCAGGGCCCGGATCCGGCCGTCGCGGTCCGGCTTCGGGGTGGTGAACGGTTCGCGCAGGTGGAACCAGGCGGCGAACACGAGCGCGACACCGGTCAGCGCGAGCAGCGCCGTGGAGAACGCGTGGCCGGAGATCGACGGCGGCTTGTCCCACCACGGGATGCCGTAGCTCGAGACGTACCACCAGCCGTTCGAACCGGTGAATGCCATCGCCAGCACGAACAGCACCCCGGCCGTGAACAGGGCACGGTTGCGGGGCGAGCGGATCCCGGCAGCGCCGACACCGACCGCGGCGAGCGCCGCCACCGACCCGGCCAGGCCCGCGTACACCCCGAAGTGGTGGGTCCACTTGGTGGGCGTGGCCATCATCAGCAGCAGCGACGCGAACACGATGCCGAGGATCCGGCGCGACGGACCGATCGCGGTACCCGGGATGCGGCCCTTGCGCAGGATCAGCATCACGCACACGACCAGGCACAACAGCATCACGAACACGCCGAAGCGGCGGGCCAGCGATCCGTCCGGTGACACGGTGAGCAGCGCGTCCCAGCGCAACCGCTCGTCGAACCACGGCACGTTCGGGCCGACCGCGGACCGCACCCGGGTCGCCTCGAGCACCGAAGCGAGGGTCTGGTCGGCGAACACCGCGACCATCACCACCGTCCCGGACGCGAGGATCGGAGCGAGCGGCGCGAACCACCCCACCAGCCGCCGCCGCGCCACGAGCACCTTCACGAGCGGGCGGGCACCGGCGATCAGTGCCGCGACCGCGATGAGCCCGGTCGGGCCGGCGGCCAGGGAGAACGCGGCGATCAGCACCGCGATCGCGGCGGGCAGCATGCGGCCCGTCGCGATGGCCCGCTCGATCGAGCACCAGGTCAGCAGGGCACCGAGCGCGATGATCGGTTCGGGGCGCAGACCGTTGTCGTAGGGCAGCCAGAACGCGAGGAACACCAGCCCGGCCGTCCACAGCGCGATCCGGTTCCGCCGCACCGCGACGCCGAGACGCGGGATGACCTCGCGGCTGATGACCATCCAGCAGGCGATCGCCGCGATCAGCGCCGGCAGCCGCATCCACATGCTCGCCGTCGACACCTTCGTCATCAGCACGAGCACGTCGTAGAACCAGCCGAACGGGGCTTCCGGCACCCCGAACCAGCGGTAGTAGTTGGCCATGTAGCCGGCGTTCCCGGACACCCGGGCCATGTTGAGGATGTAGCCGTCGTCGGAGGTGTTCGCCCCGATCACGTGCCACACCAGCAGGGTGCCGACGACCGTGACGTCGGCGAGCGTGACCCGCCACCACCGGGCGGGAAGCACCCGGCGGGCACCACGGCGATCCACGCCGTCGAGACGGTGCAACGCCACGAGGGAGAGCAGCGTCGACAGGACGCACGCGATCATCGCGACGAGCTTCACGGTGGTCGGAGTGGAGGTGAACCGCGAATCGAGTTCGGCGCGCACCGACAGCCGCTCCGCATCCGGCCCGGTCGTCAGGTCCCGGGGGGCGCCCTGAAGGTCGGAGAAGATCCCGACCATCTGGGGGCGCACATCGCCCTCGACCGTGGTGACGGGCTGGTTCTCTTCGGGACCGACGATCTCGGCTGCCGTCCGCTCCGCGTTGGACGCGACGGTCACCGCCGTGCACGGCCGATCCACCGGCGCCGACACCAGCACCGAATTCCGCAGGACCGCCTCGATGGTGTCCGGTGCGCCGTCCCGGCCGGGCACCGACCGGATCAGCAGCGCATTCTCGGTGGCGTCGGGCGCGTCCGGCGGGACGGTCGAGACGAGAACCCCGCCGTCGTCGCCGAGCAGTTCGACCGCCGAACACGGGACGCTCACGCGCAGTTCGAGCGGTGAATACGTGACGAGGGGAACCTCGAGATTGACGAGACTGTCGTTCTGCGGCCAGCTCACACTCGCCGATTCCTGCTTCACCGGCAGAAACGGCAACGACAGGGCGAGGACGAACCCCAGCAACCCGGTGACGATCGCGACCAGGCGTGCCGTCCGCACGGTCACAGCGGCAGAAGCGGTCGTTTCGGGCGAACGGGAATCGGCGGGCACAAGGCTCGATGCTAGGCGAGTACACGGCCGACGGTGCCGACCCCGTCCGGCCCGGCCGTTTCGGCTTCGCGGTCCGGGCTTCGGCGGCCGGTCGCGGGACTAGCATCGTCGGGTATGGCCCGCGCGACCGAACCCGTCGACGCAGTGCGCTCCGGAGGTGTGGTCGCGGCACTGCACGCCGGAGGTGTGGTCGCGGCACTGCGGGCCGCCGGGGTGAGCGACGTGAAGGGCGACACGACCACCCGGGCCCTGTACTCGTCCGACGCCTCCCTCTACCGGGTTCCCCCGCTCGCGGTCGTGCGGCCACGGGCCACCGACGAGGTCGCCGCCGTCCTCGCGGTGTGCCGCGACCAGGGTGTGCCGCTGACCGCGCGCGGCGGCGGCACATCCGTCGCGGGCAACGCCGTCGGCCCCGGAGTGGTGATGGACTTCTCCCGGCACCTGAACCGGGTGCTCGAGGTCGACCCGGCCACGCGCACGGCGCGGGTGCAGCCGGGCGTCGTGCAGGCCCGGTTGCAGCGCGCGGCGACCCCGCACGGATTGCGGTTCGGGCCCGACCCGTCGACCCACAACCGCTGCACCATCGGCGGGATGATCGGCAACAACGCGTGCGGCGCCCGCACCCTCGGCTACGGGCGCACCGTCGACAACGTGGTCGGGCTCGACGTGATCGCCGGGACCGGGGACGTTCTGTCGCTGCCGGGGCCGGGGTCGCTGCTCGAGCAGTTGCGGACGGTCGCGGGCGCTCATCTCGCGACGATCCGCACCGAGTTCGGCCGGTTCGGGCGGCAGGCGTCCGGTTACGCCCTCGAACACCTGGCGCCGGAGAACGGCTTCGACGTGCGCCGCATGTTCGTCGGCAGCGAGGGCACGCTCGGTGTGATCACCGAAGCGACCGTGCAACTGGTCGCCGACCCGCCGGTGCGGATACTGGTCGCGCTCGGCTACCCGGACATCGCGACCGCCGGCGACGCCGCGCACACTCTGCTCGCGTTCGGCCCGACCGCGTGCGAGGGGCTCGACTCGCGGATCGTCGACGTGGTGCGTGCCCGGCGCGGTCCCGGGGCGGTGCCGCCGCTGCCGCGTGGTGCGGCGTGGCTGTTCGTCGAACTGTCCGGCGACGAGGCCGGTGAGGTTCGCGAGCGCGCTGCGTCGCTGGAACGGGCTGCGGGGGCTGTCGATTCGCTGATCGTGGAGGACACGCAGCGGGCGGCGGCACTGTGGCGGATCAGGGAGGACGGCGCGGGACTGTCCGGGCGGAGTCCGGCCGGGCTCCCCGCGCACGCCGGCTGGGAGGATGCCGCGGTCCCGCCGCAGCGGGTCGGAGCCTATCTGCGCGAATTCGAAGTGCTGCTCGAGGGTTACGGGATCACCGGGTACCCGTACGGGCACTTCGCCGACGGCTGCCTGCACATCCGGCTCGACATCCCGCTCGAGGTTCCCGGGCTGCTTCGTGAATTCCTGTTCGCGGCAGGTGAACTCGTCGCGTCCTACGGGGGCTCGATGTCGGGGGAGCACGGCGACGGCCGTGCCCGCAGCGAACTGCTGCCGCTGATGTACTCGCCGGCGGCGCTGCGGTTGTTCGGTGCCGTGAAGGCGGTGTTCGATCCCGACAACATCCTCGGGCCCGGGGTCCTCGTCGACCCGGCGCCCGTCGACCGGGATCTGAGAGTGCCGGCCGCCCAGATCGTCCGGAAGAACCTGGCGTTCCGGTACGAGGACGACGACGGTGACTTCACCCGTGCGGTGCACCGCTGCACCGGTGTCGGCAAGTGCCGCGCCGACATCACCGCCACGGGTGGCGTGATGTGCCCGTCCTATCTGGCGACGCGCGAGGAGAAGGACTCCACCCGGGGGCGCGCGCGGGTCCTGCAGGAGATGCTCAACGGCGGTCTGGTCACCGATTCGTGGCGGTCCCGCGAGGTGCACGAAGCGCTCGACCTGTGCCTGTCCTGCAAGGGTTGCGCGTCCGACTGTCCCACCGGTGTCGACATGGCGACGTGGAAATCCGAAGTGCTGTACCACCGTTACCGGCACCGTCCACGTCCGGCCGGGCACTACACGCTGGGCCGGTTGCCGCGCTGGGCGGCATGGGCGAGCCGGGCACCGCGTGTGGTCGACGCCGTCACCCGGATACCGGGCGTCGCCGCGGCGGGACTCACGATCGCGGGACTGGACCGGCGGCGCCACATCCCGCGCTTCGCTCCGCGCACCTTCCGCCGTTGGTTCGCGGACACGGCGGCCGGGCGGTCCCGGAACGGCGACCCGGTGCTGTTGTTCGTCGACACCTTCACCGACTTCTTCACACCGGAGGTCGGGGTCGCCGCCGTGCAGGTTCTCGAGGCGGCCGGGTTCCGGGTGCGTGTCACCGACCGGCGGCAGTGCTGCGGTCTCACCTGGATCACCACCGGACAACTCGACGCTGCACGAAAGATCCTGGGCCGCACCGTATCCGAACTTTTCCGGACCGGAACGCCGATCGTCGGGCTCGAGCCGTCGTGTACCGCGGTGCTGCGGTCCGACGCCGTCGAACTGCTCGGGTCGCAGCCGGCGCAGGTCGTCGCGCAGTCGACAGTGACGCTCGCCGAACTGCTCGCCGACCGCCCGCTGCCGTCGCTGTCCGGCACCACCGTCGTCGCACAGCCGCACTGCCACCACCACGCCGTCATGGGCTGGGGAACCGACGCGGACCTGCTGCGGCACGCCGGTGCCGACGTCACCAGGCTCGGTGGATGCTGCGGCCTCGCAGGGAATTTCGGCGTCGAACGCGGTCACTACGAAGTGTCCGTCGCGGTCGCCGGACATCAGCTGCTGCCGGCGGTCGAAGCGGCGGCGGAGGATCACATCGTCCTCGCCGACGGCTACTCGTGCCGCACCCAGATCGCCGACCTCACCGATCGCCGCGGTGTCCACCTCGCCGAACTCCTCGCCTCCCGCATCCCCCCGCCCTCCGGGTGATGGGAACCAGTATTCGGTCCATCCGGCCGAAGGTTCCCATCACCCGGGGCGGAGGTCGCCGGCGGCGTCGGGCAGATCGGCCCCCGCCGGGGACGAGAGCGCGGGAACGATGAGTTTCCGTATGCGACCCGGTCTGTATCCCCGACACCACTGCTGCGACTCTGGGGAGACCGTCATGACCACAACCACCGTGTCCACCACCACGACCGCCCCGTCGAAGGGCGCCCGTACCGCCGGGCTGATCGTCAGCGGCCTTGTCGTGCTGTTCCTGCTCTTCGACTCCGTGATCCATCTGCTGAACACGTCCCAAGTGCAGGAAGCCATGGCCGATCTCGGTTTCGATCCCGGCCTCAACCGCGTGTTCGGTGTCGTGCTGCTCGTGTGCCTGATCGCGTACGTGGTCCCGGCGACGTCGATCCTCGGCGCCGTGCTGCTCACCGGCTACCTCGGCGGGGCGGTCGCGACGAACCTGCTCACCGAACAGCCCGTCGTGAGCACCACACTGTTCCCGATCTACACCGGCATCTTTGTGTGGGGCGGCCTGTGGCTGCGCGACCTCGAGGTCCGGCGGATCATGCCGCTTCGGCGCGGGTGACCACGACGAACGGACCGACCTCGGTCACGATGAATCGCGGATCGTCGAACAGTGCCTTCGGGAATGTGACCGTGTAGCGGCGCACGTTCGGGTCGTTCGGGTACACGTCTTCGGCAAGCCGGAGCGTGTACCCTTCGGCGTTCTGCCGGAACACCACCGCGTCGGGTGCGCGCCACGGTGCGGCGTCCCACGCGGCGAGCAGTTCGTCGGGAGTGCCGAGTTCCGACCATTCCGCGATGGCTGCGGCCCGCGCCGGGAAATCCGCCAGCGGGTTCGCGTAATGCGAAGTGAGAGCCTGGAATCCGTAGTACGGGTAGTACGCGAGGAAGGTGGTGTCGGCGGTGAGGACCACGATGTCGTCGCGGTCGCGGCCGAGTTGCGAGGTGATCGTCTCGTCCACCTCAGCGAAGTACGACGCCGCGCCCGGCGGCCGCTGGTCGGCGCGTTCGCCGTTGCCGTCGGTGTCGGTGTAGGCGAGGGTGATCTCGCCGGTGAGGACCTGCGGGATGTTCTGGGTGAACGCGAGAGCGCCGAGGGCTCCGACGGTGACGAGGGACCACCGGACACGACGGTTCTCGCTCGTGGTCAGCACGATCCAGCGGGTGAAATCGACGAACGCGAATGTGCCTGCGGCGCCGAGCAACACCAGCAGGATCACTTCGAGCCGGAACGCCAGGAGTGTCGTGCCGATCGCGGTCACCGCCATCGATGCCAGACACCACAGGTACACGGCGACGACACCGAGCCCGAGCGCCTGCGCCCGCCGCGACGACGATGCCCGGCCGACGAGCCACACGGTGCCGAGCAGGCAGAGCAGTCCGATGAGCGAGGCGTGGAACATCGGCAGCGGCAGACGTGCCCCGGCGTCGGGAAGGTAGTGGGTGGCGGTGCCGGACCCGGCGAGCGACGCGCCACCGAGCACATCGAGCGCGAACGGCAGCCAGACGATCAGCGCCACCAGCACCGAGATCGCAGCGATGACGGCCAGCCGGATCAGGACGGGAATCGTCGCACGCCACGTTCCGGCGGCGCGCCACGCGAGCGCGCCCGCGACGACCGCCATCACCACCACCGCGAACGCGGCCAGCCCCAGGTAGAGGGTGTAGAAGGTTGCGGCCAGGCCGAGGAACAACCCGGTGCCGACCACCGCCCCCCACCCCTGCCGTGCGCGTTTCCGGTAGCGGTCGCTACCGGAAACGCGCACGGGAGCGAAGGCGCCCCACGCCAGTACCAGTGCGGCGGGCAGCAGCAGCGCGATGACCGCGCCGTACGGCTCGGGGGAGCCGTACGCGAGCACGATCGCGGTCGTCGCGGTCGTGACCAGCACGGCCAGATCCGACCGCACCAGTTCCGACCACAGCACCGCGGCGATCGCCGCCGCGACCGCGAGCGACGCGATCGCGTACGGCTTGAACGCCTCCCAGCCGTCCATGCCGAGCACGTTCGCGACGCGCCCACCCACCCAGAACCAGCCCGCCGGATAGAACGGGGGCAGGTCCGTGTACGTCATGTCGTGCAGTGCAGCCGAATCCGTGAACCGCGTCAGGTACTCGGTGCGGAACTCCTGGTCGACGGAGATGCCGTGCAGATACAGCTTCGTCGCAGCCAACGGCATGCCCAGCGTCACCGTCACCAGAGCGGACAGGCCCGCCCACGACAACACCCGAGCCGCCAGCGGCCATCGGTGCCGGCGCAGCATCCACACCGACACCGCGAGCACCGCCAGCGCCGCGACCTGCAGCACCGTCGTGATCGCCTGTGTCACGTTCGACGAATTGAACGCCGGCCACTGCACCCGCGCGAACGCGAACAGTCCGACACCCGCGACCGCTGCGGCGACGACCGCAGCGCACACGAACTGCACGAGCGTCGAGAGGACGCGGCGTGCGGGGGCTACTTCGGAGGCGGTGAGCACCACCCGAGCATAGGGGGGTGCGCGATGCCGGCCACGGCGCGGCAACCCGGATTCGAGTAGTGCAGACACTGGCACTTCCACCCCTGCGCCCCGCATGCTTGACGGAAGCGACGGTGGCCGCAGGTGCCACCGACAGGAGCAGGGTCGCCATCGCGTCGGGGGTCACCCGGAAATGCCGGGTGAAGTCGAACGGAAGGCTGAACACTCATGACACGAACGTCGGTTCGCGCGTTGTTCGCTGCCCTGATGGCAGCACCGCTTCTCGTGGTCGGGGCCGCACAGGCCGCGGCGGACCCGGTGATCCTGCCGGGCGATCCCGGAGGGCCGATCGACGGACAGTTGTCCGACGACGAAGACGTCGAGCCGTATCAGTGTGTCGTCGTCGGTCAGCCCGGCGCCGGCTACGCGTCGAACGAAGCCGGGGAAAGCGGCGACGTGAACGGCGTGTTCACCAACGAGGGCTACGTCAACCACGCGTGTTATGGGCCGAACGACGGCTTCTCGACCGGAGTCGGCTACCTGCAGTAGCGACGCGGCTGCCCCGCCGGATCGGGAACCCGGCGGGGCAGCGGCGGATGCGGGACCCTAGACCGGCAGCTTGCGGAAGATCGCCCGCGGGATGTGCCGCAACGCGATCATCACGAAGCGGAACGGGCCGGGCGCCCACACGATTTCCTTGCCCTTGTCGGACGCGGCGACGGCGAGCGCAGCCACGTCCTCCTTGTTCACGGTCAGCGGTGCTTCCTTGACGTGCGCGCTGAACTTGGTGCGCACCATGCCCGGTCGCACGACGGTCACCTTCGGGCCGAACGGCGCAAGCGCCTCGCCGAGACCGAGGTAGAAACCGTCGAGGCCGGCCTTCGTGGAGCCGTAGACGAAGTTGGCGCGCTTGACGCGCTCACCGGCGACCGACGACATCGCGATGATCCGGCCGAAGCCCTGCGCCTTCATCTTCTCGCCGACCAGCACACCGACCGACACGGCCGCGGTGTAGTTGACGTTCGCGACGAGCACGGCCTTGCGCTGGTTCTGCCACAGTTCCTCGGCGTCGCCGTCGAGCGCGAACGCGACGATGGCGATGTCGACGTCGCCACCCTGCCACGCCTCGTCGATGACCTTGGGGTGGTTCTCGGTGTCGAGGGCGTCGAAGTCGACGAGGTCGACCTTCGTGGCGCCCGCGGCCCGCACCTGCGCGACCGCGGCCTCGCGCAGCGGATCGTTCGGCAGCGCCGCGAGGATCACGCGGGCCGGTGCCTTGCGCAGGTACTCCTCGACGATGGCCAGGCCGATCTCGGAGGTGCCACCGAGCAGCAGCAGGGTCTGGGGGTTACCGACGGCATTGATCATCAGTGCAGTTCCAACCTTCTGGACATATCGGAGGCGAAGACGTTGGTGGGGTCGACGGAGCGGCGGACCTTGAGCCACTCACCGATCCGCGGGTACATCGCGTGGAACGTCTCGGCGGTGGTGCGCGAATCCTTCGCCGTGTAGAGGCGACCGCCGAATTCGAGGACGCGCTTGTCGAGTTCGGTGACGAACTCGTTGAGGCCAACCTTGATCGGGAAGTCGACGCAGATGTTCCAGCCCTTCATCGGGAAGCTGAGCGGCGCCTTGTTGCCCTCACCGAACACCTTGAACACGTTGAGGAACGAGACGTGCCCCGATGCCTGGATGTCGTGGATGATCTTGCGGAATTCGTCGACGGCCTCCGGCGGCACCACGAACTGGTACTGCAGGAACCCCTTCGAACCGTAGGCGCGGTTCCATTCACCGAACAGGTCGAGCGGGTGGTAGAACGCCGTCAGATTCTGGACCTGACCCGTCGCGTTCTTCGTCTTCCGGTAGTACAGCTCGCCGACGATCGTGAAGTCGAACTTGTTCGCCAGACCGTTGGGGAAGATGTCGGGGAACGTCAGCAGCGTCGAGCCGGAGAAGCGCAGCGGGTCCTTCTGCAGCTTCTTCGGCAGCTGGTCGAGCTTGGCGAGGCTGCCTCGCGACACGGCTGCGCGACCGAGCTTCGGCGGCGCGGAGATCGCGTCGAACCACGCGCTGGAGTAGTCGTAGTTGTCCTCGGAACCGTCGCTGTGCAGAGCGATCGTTTCGTCGAGCGACTCGGTCCGCACACTGTCGGCGATGAAGTACGCCGTCTCGGTCGGCGTCATCTCGATGGTCGCGCGCAGGATGATGCCGGTCAGGCCCATGCCGCCGACGGTCGCCCAGAACAGCTTCGCGTTGCGACCGCCGGGGGTGATCGTCCGGACCTGCCCGTCGGCGGTGAGCAGGTCCATCGAGCGCACGTGGTTGCCGAAGCTGCCGGCGCTGTGATGGTTCTTACCGTGGATGTCGGAGCCGATGGCACCGCCGATCGTGACCTGCCGGGTGCCCGGCAGCACCGGAACCCACAGACCGAACGGCAGCGCGGCCTTCATCAGCTGGTCGAGGGTGACGCCGCCGTCCACCGTCACCAGGCGCGTGTCCCGGTCGATGGTGTGGATCTTGTTCAGTGCCGTCATGTCGACGACGAGACCACCGGCGTTCTGCGCGGGGTCGCCGTAGGA
Source organism: Rhodococcus phenolicus (assembly GCF_001646785.1). Classification (GTDB taxonomy): domain Bacteria; phylum Actinomycetota; class Actinomycetes; order Mycobacteriales; family Mycobacteriaceae; genus Rhodococcus; species Rhodococcus phenolicus. The sequence continues at coordinate 37,886 of NZ_LRRH01000054.1, read as the reverse complement.
GCGGCCGAGGCCACGGGCGATGACGCCGCGACGCAGGTGCGCCGGCTTGGACTCGTTCTGCTCCGCGACCCGAGCGACCGCTGAGGCGATCAGCTCGACGTCGGGGGTGGACAGCACTTCCGCGGTGGTCGGCGCGGTGCGCCCCCAGCCGGTCAGGGTGCGGGTCTGGGTGGGGAGCGGCGCAGGCGCCGGCTCTGCAGTCGTGGACATCGGCATAGAGGCTACCCGCGCGTACGGGCAGGTCCGCAAGATGCCGTTTGTCACCCGCCGTACGGTCGCGTGAGGATTTCGAGGCTGTGACCGTCCGGATCCGACCAGTACACGCCCCGGCCGCCGTCGTTCGTGTTGATCTCGCCGGGGCGTCGATGTCCCGGATCGGCCCAGTGGTCGAGGCCGCGCTCGCGGATGCGTCCGAAGATCTCGTCGAACTCGGAGTCGCCGACGAGGAACGCGTAGTGCTGGGGCCGGACGGGTCCGCTGCCGCCCATGAAGTCCAGGGAAACGTCGTTGTCGACCTGCACGACCATGAACGGACCGAACGGTTTCGGAGCGGCAAGCCCGAGGATGTCGGCGAGGAACCGTGCGGAGGCGTCCCGGTCGGTGGCGTGGACGATGGTGTGGTTCAGTTCGACGGCCATGAACCGATCCTGCAACCTCGAGTCGGCTCGAGGTCAAGGCCCGCGCGACCTGGGCGTTACTCTCGACGTCGTGCCCGAAACCCACGACGTGTCCGAGCCCGAGCACCGGGCGCCGCTGCCGGTCGAGATTCCCGTCACCGAGAACACCGCGGACGACGCTCTCGACCTGAAGACCCAGGTCGTGCGGTTCGTGCTCACCGGCGGACTGTCGGCGGTCGTCGACTACGGCCTGTACGTGCTGCTCATGGCGTTCGGCGTCACCCGCGACCTCGCGAAGGCGATCTCGTTCGTGGCAGGCACGACGACCGCGTACCTCATCAACCGCCGCTGGACGTTCAAGGCGGAACCGAGCCGGGCGCGGTTCGTCGCGGTGGTCGCGCTGTACGCCGTCACATTCCTCGCGCAGGTCGGCATCAATCGGGTGCTCAACGAGTCGCTGCCCGACGAATGGTGGCGCGTCCCGTTCGCGTTCGTGGTCGCGCAGGGCACGGCGACGGTCATCAACTTCGTGGTGCAGCGCGCGGTGATCTTCCGGATCCGCTAGCCGCGCACGCCCAGCGCGGCCCGGATCTGTTCCAGCACGCCGTCCGGGTCCCGGGTCAGGGAGTGCCAGGTGAATCGCAGCACGTGCCAGCCGGCGTTGACGAGTACGTTCTGTCGTTCCGTGTCGCGGCGGTGACGATGCGCGTCGCGGTGCCACGCCCACCCGTCGACCTCCACGGCGACGCGTTGCGTCTCGAACGCCACGTCGATCTCGTAGCCGCAGCTCCACACGTGGGCACGCCACCCGGTCAGGCCCGCCTCGCGGAGCAGTCGGTGCAGGATGCGTTCGGCCTCCGAATGACCGCCGGCGCCGGCCGAGCACAGCAGCAGCGACGCCGAGCGCGCACCGTGCCGCCGGGAGTTCCGGCGATGCACGCGCTGGAGGACCTCCAGCGACGTGTGCCGTTGCAACGCCCGGTCCATGAGAACCGGTCCGTCGGGTATCTCGACCGCGGCCTCGAGGACGGTGAGCGGCAGCGCCGTCACATGCAGGCCCCGGACCAGGACCACGTCCTTCCAGTGCAGGTCACGGCGGCGGAGGCGGATGTCCCGACCGCGCGGACGGGTCCGGTGCCTGGGAACGGTGACGTAGTGCCGGGCCGGCGGGTGTTCGAGGATGCCGTGCCACCACGCGGCGCTCGGACCCCAGGCCACGGCGTCCGGTCCGGCACCGTAGACGGCGGCACGCAGCATCACCGCCTCGGTGCGTTCCCGATCGGCTCGCAGATAGACGCCCGGTTCGAGCGTCGTCCACTCGCCCGTGGCGAGCTGCCGCGTCACTGTCGACGGGCTCATCCCGTGCTCGAGTGCCTGCGCGCGGGTGACGACCCCGTCCTGGCGGGCCATGATCGCGTGGATTTCCGTCCGGTCCATGCCTCGTTGGACGCGAGCCGGCCGGGTCCGGTTCCGGGCCCGCATCTTCTGTGTGGATTCGTGTTCGCGTGGCGGACGAAAATCCACACAGAACGTCAGAACCTCGGGAGCCGGCCGCCGTCCCTGGCCTCTGCGAGGGTGGGCGCGGCCCGGTCCTTCGCCGACAGCTCGTACTCGAGCGGCCTGCCGTCGGGCCCGGTCGTCGGCCACTCGATGCCGATCGCCGGGTCGAGGGGATGCACCTCGTGTTCGCGTTCCGGGTCGTAGCCCGTGGAGCACAGATAGACGACGGTCGCGTTGTCCTCGAGGGCGAGGAATCCGTGACCGAGACCCTCGGACAGGAAGATCGCACGCCGGTCGACGGTGTCGAGCAGCACCGAATCCCACCGCCCGAACGTGGGGGAGCCGACCCGCAGGTCGACGACCACGTCGAGCACAGACCCCGACACACACGTCACGTACTTGGCCTGCCCGGGCGGCACGTCCGCGAAGTGGATTCCGCGCAGCACCCCGGCCGCCGACACCGAGCAGTTCGCCTGCTGCAGGTCCAGCGACCGTCCGGTGGCCTCGGTGAACGTGGGGTGCTTGAACCACTCGAGGAACACCCCGCGGTCGTCGCCGAACTGTTTCGGCGTGATCTCCCACGAGCCGGGCACGCTCAGTTCGCGGTACTGCATCACAGGTCCTTCCCGCGTTCGATCAGATCGAGCAGATAGCCGCCGTATCCGGATTTGAGCAGCGGGTGGGCGAGGGCGGCGAGCTCGTCGTCGGTGATGTAGCCGCGCCGCCACGCGACCTCCTCGGGTGCGCCGATCTTCAGGCCCTGCCGGTCCTCGATGGTCCGCACGTAGTTGGAGGCGTCGAGCAGCGAGTCGAAGGTGCCGGTGTCGAGCCAGGCCGTACCCCGCGGGAGCACCTCGACCTGCAGTTTCCCGGCGTCCAGGTAGGCGAGGTTGATGTCGGTGATCTCGTATTCGCCGCGCGCGGACGGGCGCAGCCCCTTGGCGATCTCGACGACGTCGTTGTCGTAGAAGTACAGCCCGGGCACCGCGTAGTTCGACTTGGGGTCGGCGGGCTTCTCCTCGAGCGACAGTGCGCGACCGTCCCCGTCGAATTCGACGACGCCGTACGCGACCGGATTGGACACGCGGTACGCGAACACGGCACCGCCGTCGATCCCGTCGAAGCGGGTGAGCTGGGTGCCGAGCCGGGGGCCGTGGAAGATGTTGTCGCCGAGGATCAGGGCGGCGGTTTCGCCGCCGAGGTGGTCGGCGCCGAGAACGAAGGCCTGCGCGATGCCGTCGGGTCGTTCCTGCACCACGTAGCTCAGGTTCACCCCGTACCGGGAACCGTCGCCGAGCAGCCGCCGGAACTGCTGTGCGTCGTGCGGGGTCGTGATGACGAGGATGTCGCGGATGCCGGCGAGCATCAACGTGGAGAGCGGGTAGTAGATCATCGGTTTGTCGTGGACCGGCAGCAGCTGTTTGCTCACCGCGAGGGTGAGGGGATGCAGTCTCGATCCGGTACCGCCCGCCAGGATGATTCCGCGCATGCCGGTCAGTGTCCCATGAGTAGGGTTGGCCGAATGAGGCTGCTCGTCACCGGTGGGGCCGGATTCATCGGCGCGAACTTCGTGCACCGGACCGTGGAGGACCGCCCCGACGTGCGGGTGACCGTCCTGGACAAGCTCACCTACGCGGGCAACCGGGCGTCCCTGCAGCCGGTCGCCGACCGAATCGAGTTCGTGCACGGAGACGTCGCCGACGCCGGGCTCGTGGATCGGCTCGTCGCCGACAGCGACCTGGTGGTGCACTTCGCGGCGGAATCCCACAACGACAACTCCCTCCGCGACCCGTCCCCGTTCGTGCACACCAACGTCGTCGGGACGTTCACGCTGCTCGAGGCGGTGCGCAGGCACGGGGTGCGCTACCACCACATCTCCACGGACGAGGTGTACGGCGACCTCGAACTCGACGATCCGGCGAAGTTCACCGAGTCGACGCCCTACAACCCGTCGAGCCCGTATTCGTCGACGAAGGCCGGCTCGGATCTGCTGGTGCGCGCGTGGGTGCGGTCGTTCGGGGTGGCCGCGACCCTCTCGAACTGCTCGAACAACTACGGCCCGTATCAGCACGTCGAGAAGTTCGTGCCCCGCCAGATCACCAATGTTCTCGACGGCGTGCGTCCCCGTCTCTACGGGACCGGCCGCAACGTGCGCGACTGGATCCACGTCGACGACCACAACAGCGCGGTGTGGACGATCATCGAGAAGGGTGAGATCGGCCGGACCTATCTGATCGGGGCGGACGGCGAGACCGACAACCGCACCGTCGTCGAAACCGTTCTCGAGCTGTGTGGCCGCGACCCCGGCGAGTTCGATTTCGTCACCGATCGTCCCGGACACGACCTGCGCTACGCGATCGATTCGTCGCGGTTGCGCACCGAACTCGGGTGGGAGCCGCGGTACCGCGATCTCCGCTCCGGACTGGCCGCGACCGTCGAGTGGTACCGCAGCAACGAGGACTGGTGGCGACCGCAGAAGGACGCCACCGAACGTGCCTACGCTCGCACGGAGACGATCGTCCGACCCTGACCAGCGCAAACCGAGGCTTTCCGGCAAAATGCGCAATTCGGAAATATTCCGGTGGGCGGACCGTCGGGTCGGCGCGCGTCCTGCAGGTATCCCGGTTGGGCGCTGATACTGTCGCATCCGGACCGCATCAGGATCGACCACACGGGAGTAGCTCGATGGAGCAGGCGACGGCCGGCGACACGACACCGATCGACAGCAACATCGACGCCCTCGAGGACGTCCTCACCGAACCCGCCGGCCGCGACCGCCTGATCGTTCAGCGTGGACTGTTCGCCTCCCTGTCGCCGCGGGTGCCGGAGAAGATGTACGTCTTCACCAAGGGTGCCGCTGCCGCCGACCGCACCGGCCTGCAGCTCGCCGACGGCGCGTCCGCACACACCAACACGTATTTCGGCCGGTTCCCCGCGAGCTTCTGGCAACGCTGGACCGACGTCGACACAGTCAACGTCGAGCTGTCCTACGCGTCGTCGGGATCGGCCACGTTCTCGGTGTGGGCGTCCGACGCCCGCGGCCGTGAACGCCTCGTCACCGTCGAGAAGGTCTCCGGGTCGGGGGAGCTCGACCTCGATCTGACCATCGAACGCTTCGTCGACGGCGGAGCCCTGTGGATCTCCGCGGAGGCCACGTCGGGCTCGCTGAACATCTCCGACGTGCGCTGGACCGTCGCCGCTCCCGAGCACCTGCGCCCCGCCGCCGTCGTCATCTGCACCCACAACCGCGCCGACGACTGCTCCGTCACCGTCGGCACGCTCGCCTCCGACGAGGGCGCGATGGCCGACATCGATGCGGTGTGCGTGGTCGATCAGGGCACCGACCAGGTGCAGACGCGCGCGGCGTTCCGCGACGTCGCCGACCGTCTCGGCAGCAAGCTCATCTACATCACCCAGCCCAACCTCGGTGGCGCCGGCGGTTTCTCCCGCGGCATGTACGAGATCACGGGTTCGCCGAACTCGGCGCACGCCAACGTCATCCTCATGGACGACGACATCCTGTGCGAACCGGAATCGGTGCTGCGCATGAACGCGTTCGCGAACATGACCGTCGAGCCGACGATCGTCGGCGCGCAGATGCTGTCGCTGAGCAACCCGCAGATGCTGCACGTCAGCGCCGAACGCGAGGTGCTCGACGAGATCAAGGCCGGCGAGCTGACCCCCGGTGCGCGCATGGGCATCGACCTGATCAAGAAGAAGCAGGACGCGCGTTTCGACGCCGGCTGGAACGGCTGGTGGACGTGCCTGCTGCCCGCCGAGATCATCGCCGACTGCGGTCTGCCGATCCCGCTGTTTTTCCAGTGGGACGACATCGAATACGGCATCCGCGCACGGTTCGCCGGCCACCCCACGGTCACCCTGCCCAACGCCGGTGTGTGGCACGCCGACTTCTACCTCAAGGACTACGACGACTGGGCGCGGTACTTCAGCATCCGCAACGGCCTCATCGTCTCGGCGATCTACGGCCGGTTCGACGCGAACGACATCTCCAAGTACCTGTTCCGCAAGATCAGCGAACTGATCGTGTCGATGCAGTACGGCCTGGCGGCGACGTTCATCAAGGCCGCCGAGGACTTCCTGACCGGGCCGGACTTTCTGCACGACGGGGGCCAGGCGGTGCTCGGTGAGCTGCGCGAGCTGCGCGCCCGCTACCCGGAGACGCAGCCGCAGTCCGCGGCGAAGGTCGGGGCCGCCTCCGATCCGCACACGCAGATGTCGGTGTGGCAGTTCGAGCCGCAGAAGGACCGCGAGGGTCTCGTGTTGCTCAAGCGCGCCGTGCAGCAGTTCACCGGTCGGGTCGAGCGTCGCCCGGTGACCGTGCCCGCCCACTTCGCGGACTGGTGGCACGTCTCGTTGTTCGACAACGCCGTCGTCACCGACTCCTCGCAGAACGCGGTGCGGGTCCGGCGCCGTGACAAGGACACCGCGATCGACCTGACCAAGCAGGCGGCGAAGGTGTGCTGGCGGCTCCGCAAGGAAGCGCCCCGGATGAAGTCGGTGTGGCAGGAAGCCCTCCCGCAGCTCACCAGCCGCGAGAACTGGGCGCGGCTGTACGGCATCGCGGAGTAGCCCGTGCGTGCGTGGCCGGTGCCCGTGGTCGTCGGCATCGGTACTGCGCTGATCGGAACCGCCTTCTCGTGGGTTCCGTCCCTGTGGTGGGACGAGGCCGCCACCATCTCGGCCGCGAATCGTCCCCTCGGCGAACTCGCCGACGTGCTCGCCGAGTGGGACGCCGTCCACGGCCTGTACTACCTGGTGATGCACGGCTGGTTCCAACTCGTCGGCATCAGTGAATTCACTGCCCGGCTGCCCGGCGCGCTGATCCTCGGTGTCGGGGGTGCCGCGGTCGCGGCCGTCGCACAGACGCTCGCCGGCACCAGAGCCGCGGTTGCGGCGGGGGTCGTGTTCGCGGTGCTGCCGCGCGTGACGTGGGCAGCTACCGAGGCCCGCTCGTATCCGTTCGTGATCGCCGGCGTCGCCGTGCTGTCGTGGTTGCTCGTCGTCGCGCTGCGCGCCCGGACGACACCGAAGCTGATCCTGTGGTGGACGCTGTACGCCCTGGTCGCGGCGCTGGCGACGGTGATGTTCCTCTACAGCGTCACCGTGCTCGCCGCCCACGCCGTCACGGTGTGGGCGGCCCCGGCCCGCGACGGCCGACGCTGGCGCGCCCGCAGCGGATTCGTGCTCGCCGCGGCGGTCGCGTCGGTGATCTCCGCGTCGTTCGCCGCGCTCGCGATCGCACAGTCCAAGCAGGTCTCGTGGATCCCGCCGATCGACCGGACCGTGGTGAACGTCGTCCTCGTCGAACAGTGGTTCCCGCAGGCGCCGTGGCTGGCGGCGATGTGCGGTGTGCTCGTCGCCGCCGGGGTCGCGACGCGGCGCGCGCTGTCGCCGGGGGAGCGAACCCTGCTGTGGCTCGCGGTGCCCGGCTTCGCGGTCCCGATGATTCTGCTGCTCGCGTACTCGCTGTTCTTCCGCAACGTCTACCTGGACCGCTATCTGTCGTTCACAGCGCCGGCCGCGGCGTTGCTCGTCGGCTGGGCGGTCGCGCGGATCGCGCGGCGCTGGTGGGCGGTCGTCGCCGTCCTGACCGCGACCGCGGTCGCCGCGGCACCCGCCTACGCGCAGCAGCGCCAGCCGTTCGGCAAGGCCGGCGGCATGGACCACAGCGCCGTGGCCGACCGGCTGATCGAGGTGTCGCAGCCGGGCGACTGTGTGGCGTTCGAACCGACCATCTCGTGGCAGCCGACCTCACCGCGGTCGATCGCCGATGCCCGGCCCGACGCGTTCGCCGGCCTCGTGGACATCGGTCTCGACCGTACCGCCGTCGAACGGGACCTGCTGTGGTCGACGGACGTGCCGCCGGACGTGCTCGCCCGTCGGGCGGCCGGCTGCACGCGGCTGTGGGTGATCGCCGACGGTGAGCGCGACCACGAGTGGTCGCTGCTGCATCCGAACAACGTGTCGTGGCGGTTCGCGCCGTACCGGTTCACCGACACCGAGACCTTCCGGGCGCTGGCGGCCGCGGGATTCGAGATCACCGGGCGTGAACGCACCCACCGCATGCAGATCGTGCGGCTGGAACCGGCGGATCAGACCCAGTAGGCGACGCGCGAGCGGTAGTTGCGCAGCGCGAGCAGCGCCAGAGTCCAGCCGACGACGGTCACGGCCAGCACGATCACCCAGTGGTAGAGCTGCTGGTCGCCGCCGAGCAGCGGGGTCCGCACGATGTCGAGGAAGTGGTACAGCGGGTTGATCTCGGCGATCCGGGCGCGGCCCTCGTTGCCGGTGCCCTCGAGGGTCTTCTCGGTCCAGATGATCGGCGTCATGAAGAACAGCAACTGCACGATGCTGCCGAGCAGCGGCGCGATGTCCCGGTAGCGGGTCGCGAGGATGCCGAACACCAGCGACACCCACACCGCGTTGATCGCGATCAGGGCGAGCGCCGGGATCGCGAAGATCGCCGTCCACTTCAACGGCTGCGGGAAGATGATGAGGATGACGAAGTAGATGACGATGTTGTGGGCGAACAGGATCATCTGCCGCCACACCAGCCGGTACACGTGCACGCTCAGCGGCGTCGGCAGCTGTTTGATCAGGCCCTCGTTGGACATGAACACGTCCGCGCCCTCGAGGATCGATCCCTGGATCAGATTCCAGATGATGAAGCCGAGCGTGACGTACGGCAGGAACTCGGCGATGTCCAGGTTGAACAGCGTGCCGTACAGCAGACCCATCGCGACCGCCGATACAGCGGTCGCGATCGTGATCCAGAACGGGCCGAGCACCGAACGCCGGTACCGCTGCTTGATGTCCTGCCATCCGAGGTGGAACCACAGCTCACGATGGTTGAAGCCCTCGCGAAGATCCTGGAGCGCACGCTTGAAGGTGCGCGAGGACGATTCGATCGGGGCTTCGTCGACGACGAGTGGGGCAGACACGGGTACCGAGGGTACTCGGGGCGCGGCCGCCCCCGATCCGGAGAGGGCGCGGTGAGCGCGCTCGCGTGGCGTTCTGTGTGGATTCGTGCCCACCTGACGAACACGAATCCACACGGAAACGATCGGCATCGGTCAGCCCGATGCGGGGTACAGTCCGGCAGGACGAGCGGAGGAGCGCACCTTGGAATCGGAACCCCCGCACTGCGGCTGGACCGCCGAACGGCTGTTCGCCGGTCCCGGAGATGCCCGCGAGCGGCACCGGAACACCGATTGGTCGGCGACCGCGCTCGGACCGGTCGAGACCTGGCCTCCGGAACTGCGGATGGCCGTGAACACCGTACTGCCGTCGGAAGTGCCGATGCTGGTGTGGTGGGGACCGGAACTGATCCAGATCTTCAACGACGCGTTCGTCCCCATTCTCGGCGACAAATATCCCGCCGCGGTCGGGCAGCGCGCGGCGGACTGCTGGCGCGAGATCTGGCACGAGGTCGGTTCCCTCGCCGACGAGGCGTGGGCCGGCCGGGCCACCTTCACCGAGAACGAACAGCTGTTCCTGCAGCGCCACGGTTTCGTGGAGGAGTCGTACTGGACGTTCTCCTACAGCCCGATCTTCGACGACACCGGAGCGGTGGCGGGGGTGTTCGTCGCCACCGCCGATACGACCCTCGCGGTGCTCGGTGATCGCCGACGCGAAGCGATGAGCAGCCTCGGCACCGTCGAGATCGCCGATGCCGGCAGCTCCGTCGCCGACATCTGCCGCAAGGCACTGTCGGTCCTCGAACCGAGCCGGTTCGACGTTCCCCTCGCGGCGATCTACCTCGATTCACACCTCGACGACCCCGATCGGGCCGCATCACCCGCCTGGGATCCGGTCGCGGTCCTCGGCACGACCGTCGACGGGGCCGGCCGTCTTCTCGGGCCCGACACCCGGCGCGTCCTCGGCGACGCGGCGGTGAGCACCGAGCCGGTGGTGTTCACCGGCGTCGCCGAGCATTCCTCCGACGTCGTCGATCCCACGCGGCTGCCCCACGAGCAACAGCTCGACACGGTGGTGCTGCTTCCGCTGACCGTTCCCGGCTGCGACACCGCGCTCGGTGTGCTCGCGGTGGGGCTGAACCCCAACCTGGCGTTCGACGCCAACTACTCGGCGCTCGTCGAATTGATCGCCGCGAGAATCTCGGGTCTGCTGCGCGACAGCATCGCCTTCGATGCCGAACGTCGCCGCGCCGACGCGCTCGCCGAGGTCGACAAGGCCAAGACCCGTTTCCTGGAGACGGTCGGTCACGAGTTCCGGACCCCGTTGATGTTGCTGCTCGGGCCACTGCAGAGCGTCCTCGCCGACGACGCCGCCCTCACCGACGAACAGCGCGAATCCCTCGAGACGGCGCGGCGTGCCGTGGTGCGCTTGCAGCGCCTCGTCGACGTGCTGCTGGAGGCGACCCGTGCCGAGTCGTATCAGTTGCGTCCGCGTCTGCAGCCGTCCGACGCGGCAGCCCTGACCGCGGCGTGTGTCGAACTGTACGAGCCGGTCGTCCACCGTGCCGGGCTGGACCTGACGACCCGGATCGCCGCTGCGGCCGCCGAGCCGACCGATCTCGACGCCGAGATCTGGTCGCACATCGTGTTCAACCTGCTGTCCAACGCCGTCAAGTACACGCCCGCCGGGTCGATCACCGTCGAGTTGCGTGCCGACAGCGACCGGCTGGCGCTGACGGTGACCGACACCGGTGTGGGGATACCTCCGGACGAGGCCCCCCGGATCTTCGAACGGTTCCACCGGGTGGAGGGCACCTCCGGCCGCAGCGGCGAAGGCGTGGGCCTGGGTTTGTCGCTGGTGTCGGATTGGGTGCACGCACTCGGCGGGACGGTCGGGGTGACGAGCGAACCCGGCGTCGGGAGTACGTTCACGGTCGCTGTGCCCCGCGGTGCGAGTGGTGCGGAACCTGTGGCAGTGGACGGTGTTCCGGTCGCGCTGAGCGGGGCGTATCTCGCGGAGAGCGCGCAGTGGGCGGACGAGCCGGCCGACCCCGCCGCGGCGGGCAGCGGCGGCGACCGGCCCCGCATTCTCGTGATCGACGACAACGCCGACCTGCGGAACTACCTGACCAGGTTGCTGCGTCGGCAGAACTGGCACGTCGAGGCGGTTGCCGACACCGGCACCGCGCTGCAGCGCATTCAGGAGTCGCCGCCGCATCTCGTTCTCAGTGACGTGATGTTGCCCGGCCCCGACGGGCTGGACCTGCTCGAGCAGGTGCGCAACGATCCCGCGACCGCCCGGCTGCCGGTGATTCTGCTGACCGCGCGCGCCGGAACGTCGGCGACGGTCGGCGGTCTGCAGGCCGGCGCCGACGATTACATCACCAAGCCTTTCGAACCCGACGAACTGATCGCCCGGGTGCGGGTCAATCTCGAACTGTCCCGGTTGCGGGAAGAGCTCATCGCGACGAAGGAACGCGAATCCGGCCAGCTGCGCTCGGCGCTGGAGAGCAGAACCATGCTGAGCGAGGCGGTGGGTCTGATGATGGCGACCTTCCGGTGCGACGCGGACACCGCGTTCGAGAAGCTCGTCGCCTTCTCGCAGCACCGCAACACGAAGCTGCGCGTGATCGCGGCGGAGATCGTCGAGTCCCACACCTCGTCGCTGCACGAGACGAAATGACATCGTTCTGTGTGGATTCGTGCCCGCTCAGCGAACACGAATCCGCACAGAACGCGTGCGTCAGGCGTTCGTGTACAGCTTGCCGATCTCCTCCGCGTATTTCGCGTCGATCGGCTTGCGCTTGAGCTTCATCGTCGGGGTCAGTTCGTCGCCGGACGGTTCCCAGACGTTCGGCAGCACCGCGTACTTCTTGATCTGTTCGACGCGGGACAGTTTCGCGTTCGCGACTGCCACGGCCTTCTCGATCGTGTCGACGACGACGGGGTCCTTCGCCAACTCCTCGTGCGTCCCGGTCAGTCCGTGTTCGGCAGCGAACGCGGTCAGCGCGTCCGGGTCGAGGGCGAGCAGGGCGACGTTGTAGGGACGGTCGTTGCCGATCGCGACGGCACCGCCGAGCATCGGACACGCGGCACGCAGAGCGCCCTCGATGTTGGCGGGTGACATGTTCTTGCCTGCCGCGTTGACGATCAGCTCCTTCTTGCGGTCGATCAGCCGGACGTAGCCGTCGGCGTCGATCTCCGCGATGTCGCCGGTGTGCAACCAGCCCGCGGCGTCGACGGCCTCGGCGGTTTTCTCCGGGTCGTTCCGGTAGCCCTTCATCAGCAGGGGACCGCGGACCAGGAGCTCACCGTCCTCGGCGATCTTGATCTCCACACCGGGCACGGCCTGACCGACGGTGCCGATGCGGATGGCATTCGGCCGGTTGAGAGTCACCACGCACGACGTCTCCGACATACCCCACACCTCGGAGCAGGGGATGCCGAGGGCGAGGACGAATTCGAGCACCTCGGGGGAGATGGCGGCGGCCCCGGTGACGGCAGCCCGCACCTGGTCGAGCCCGAGCTTCTTCCGGATCGCGGACAACACCAGCCTGTCGGCGAGCGCGTGCTGGAGCTCGAGCGTCTTCGGGACCGGTTTTCCGTCCGACATCAGTCGTGCACGTCGGCGCCCGACGTCGATCGACCACAGTGCGAGCTTCTTCTTGACGGCACTGGGTTCGTCGGCGAGGGTCTTGTCGATTGCCGCCTTGAGCTTGTACCAGACCTGAGGCACCGCGCCGAAGATCGTCGGCCGCACGGTCGGCAGAACCGCGATGGCCTGCTTGAGGTCGTCGAGGGTGGTGATCTGCAGGCCCGTGTAGATGTTCGTGTAGTGCGCACCCCACCGGTTGGCGATGTGGGCGTCCGGCAGATACGACACGATGCGGTCGTCCGGGCCGGGTTCGAGGATGGGGGCGGTCGCTTCGATCTCCGCGATGAGGTTGGCGTGGGTGAGTTCGACACCCTTGGGCGGTCCCGTGGTGCCGGAGGTGTAGATCAGCGTCAGCAGATCCGACGGTTGCACCGCCTGCCACGTCGCGTCGAAGTCGAACGACGGGTCGGCGGCGGCCTCGACGTCGTCGAGCGTCACGGTGCCCTCGGGGTTCCCGTCGATGCACACCAGTTTCTCGATGGACGTACCGGGAATCGCCTGCTGCAGCACCGGGACGAACTGCTTTTCGCAGATCATCACCTTGTTGCCGGCGTTGCCCAGCACGAACGTGATCTGTTCGGCGGTGAGCGAGTTGTAGATCGAGAACGGCGCGGCCCCGGCGTGCATGGCGGCGGTGTCGACGAGATGGAACTCGGGCCGATTGGTCAGCATCAGGCCGACGGTGTCGCCCGGCTTCACGCCGAGCCCGGCCAGGCCCGCGGCGAGCGCGCGGACCTTGTCGGCGTAGGCGCGCCACGTGTAGCTGACGGAGTCGTCCGGGGTGCGCAGGGCAACCCGATCGGGATACTTCGCGGCGGTCGCCTGGAACGCCTGGCAGAGAGTGGTCGGTGCGGCATTGCGTGAATTCATCGGAATTCCCCCAGGTCGGATGTGGCGGAAAGTGTAAGACGAAGTGCCAACGCCTGTGGGCGGATTTACCGGATCGGTTCTTTCGTCCACACCGCCGGATCGTCTGTGATCGATCTGTCCATTACCTGAAGGTGTGGTGTAACGGCCCGATCGCGAGCATCGATCCCGAGTTGTTCGGTTCGGAACAAAAGGAACAAACCGAAGCGGGAATCCGACCGATCCGAACGCGAATCGCTGTGGGGCAGTCACAGCGCCATCTCGCGGACCTTCGGGGCTGCACGACAACCGGGGCAAGCGACATGCGCTCCGCCCTGGAAAAGGAACCATCGATGACCGAACCGACGCAGGGCTGGGAGCCGACCGCGAAATATCAGCGGGACCTGGAACCCGGGGAGCTCGAGGAGCTCAACCGACTGCGCGCGTGGCGAGAGCACCACCAGAGGGAAGCCGAAGCGCAGCAACTGCAGGCACATCACCAGCAGCGGGCCCTGGAGGAGCAACAGCGGCGGATCGCGGAGCAGCAGCACCAGCTGTACCAGCAGCAACGCATGGCCGAGCAACAGCGCCACATGTATCAGGCCCCGCCTCCGCCGCAGCAGTTCGCGCCGATCCAGCAGGTCATCGTCAACAACAGTGTCCAGAACCGATCGGCATTCCCGCACACGCTGCACCTGATCCTCACCTTGGTCACGTGTGGTGCGTGGCTACCGGTGTGGATCATCCACGCGATCATCGTTGCGGTGAGGAACTGACAGTCCGAGACGGAGGCGAGTCGGCTCCGGCTCGCCTCGTGACGGATTCAGGGCCGCTCGAACTGCTCCTGCCGGCCCAGCCTCCGCAGCCGCATCCACTCGCGCAGGCCCGCGGGGTCGCGCCGCGTGACCAGGAAGTACCAGCCGAACCGCACCCACTCCTGCGGCAGCAGCTTGCGCATGCCCGGCTGCGACAGCAGGTAGCCACGGTTGCGGTAGGTGAAGAAGCGTTTCGACTCGTTGTCCGGGTACTGCGTGTGCATGCGACCACCGAGAATCGGCTTGAACTCGTCCGCACCGTCGGGATGCAGGTAGGCGGTCTGCAGACACGTGCCGAACGGCAGGCCCGACCGCACCAGGCGGCGATGCACCTCGACCTCGTCCCCGCGCACGAACAGCCGCAGGTCCGGCACGCCCACCGCGTCGATCGCGGCAGCGGTGAACAGGGCACCGTTGAACAGCGACGCGATGCCGGACAGCAGGTCCTCGTCGCCGAGTTCGCTGCGCCGGCGGCGCCACACGACACCGCGCCGCAGCGGAAACGCGAGCCGGTCGGGGTCGGCGATGTCGCACACCACCGGGGACACCTCGGCCAGGCCGTGCCGGTTCGCGCACGCCAGCAGAGTCTCGAGAACTTCGGGGCCCTCGGGGCGGCCGTCGTCGTCGGCGAGCCACACCCGGTCCGCGCCGATCGCGAGCGCGTGGAGGATGCCCAGCGCGAAACCACCGGCACCGCCCAGATTGTGCTTGGACCCGATGTAGGTGGTCGGCAGATCGGCGGATTCGACGAGCACCCGCACATCGTCTTCGTCGGCGTTGTCGACGACGACCAGATGATCGAGCGGTCGGGTCTGCGACGACAGCACCTTCAGCGATTCGGCGAGCAGCTCCCGGCGTTTGTGGGTGACGACCACCCCGACGATCCGCTCCGGACTGTCAGGCACCGCCCGCACCCGTCGCCGCCGTGCCGTTCGAAACGACACCGTCCGATTCCGCGCGTTCGCGTTCGAGTTCGGCGATGATCGTGCGCACGTGATCGCCCGCGTCGTCGCCCTCGTAGGCGCGCACGACCTGTTCGATGCCGCCCTGCTCACGGATCTGCCCGTGGTCGATCCACATCGCCTGGTCGCACAGCTGGGCGAGGAATTCGTTCGAGTGGCTCGCGAACACGAGGATGCCGGAGCGTGCGACGAGTTCCTGCAGCCGCACACGGGCCTTCTTCATGAACTCGGCGTCGACCGCGCCGATGCCCTCGTCGAGCAACAGGATCTCCGGGTCGATGCTGGTCACCACGCCGAGGGCGACACGCACGCGCATGCCGGTGGAGTAGGTGCGCAGCGGCATCGACAGGTAGTCGCCGAGTTCGGTGAACTCGGCGATGTCGTCGACCTTCTGCAGCATCTGCTTGCGGGTCATGCCCAGGAACATGCCGCGGATCAGGATGTTCTCGTATCCGGAGATCTCCGGATCCATGCCGACACCCAGGTCGAAGACCGGGGCCACGCGACCGCGGACACGTGCGGCCCCGCGGGTCGGTTCGTAGATTCCGGACAGCAACCGCAGCAGCGTGGACTTGCCGGCACCGTTGTGTCCGACGAGCCCCACACGGTCGCCTTCCTTCAGCGACATCGTGATGTCACGCAGCGCCTCGACGACGACGACGTCCGAGTCGTTGCGGCCGATCGCTCCGCCCGCCTTGCCCAGGAACGCCTTCTTCAGCGAGCGGGTCTTGGCGTCGAAGATCGGGAAGTCCACGCACGCATTGCGCGTTTCGATGCTGACCCGGCTCACGATGCTGCTCCAGATACTGACACGGGTTCCGAGGGTACCGGGCGTGCTCGTGGGCACGCCCGGCCCGGACCCCCAAGAGTGACTACAGGTACTGCCCGGTGCCCGGTGCGCCGGGATTGTGCGACTGGTGGTCGTCGGGATTGTGCAACTGCCCGCCCAGGCCGGGCGGCAATGCGCCCTGACGCATCTGCTCGAGCTGCGCCCGGGCCGCCATCTGTTGCGCGAACAGCGCGGTCTGGATTCCGTGGAACAGTCCTTCGAGCCAGCCGACGAGCTGGGCCTGCGCGATGCGCAGCTCCGCGTCCGACGGCACCGCGTCCTCCCCGAAGGGCAGCGCGAGGCGTTCGAGTTCTTCCCGGAGCTCGGGGGCCAGGCCCTGCTCGAGCTCCTGGATCGACGACCGGTGGATCTCCTTCAGCCGGGTGCGGCTCGCGTCGTCGAGCGGAGCTGCCCGCACCTCCTCGAGCAGCTGCTTGATCATCGTGCCGATCCGCATGACCTTCGCAGGCTGTTCGACCATGTCGGCGAGGGACTCGCCGTCGCTTTCCTCGGCCTTCGCGGCCGTGTCGCCGTTCGTGCCGGGCCGGGGGACCGCGACCGGCCGACCGTCGGGACCGATCACGAGGACGGGCTCGTTCTCCGGGTGCGTCATACATCCATCTTGTCTCGTCCGCGCGAACGGTGCCGCGCCACCCCGGATCGGGTGTGGAATGTCCGCTGTTCGGGGACGGCCGTACCGTTCTCCTCGTCGCGCTCGTTCGGGGAGCGGGCACCACGTCATTGACAGCGGGATTTAGAGTGTCACGCATGGCTTACGACGTTGCCCGGATCCGGGGGTTGATTCCCTCGCTCGGCGACGGGTGGACCCATTTCGATCCGCAGGCCGGCATGCAGATTCCCGATGCGGTCTCCCGCACGGTGTCGACGGCGTTCCGGAATTCCACCGCGTCCTCGTCGGGTAGGCACATGTCCGCTCGCCGCAGCGCAGCGATGCTCCAGTCGGCGCGGGAGGCGATCGCCGATCTCGTGGGGGGCGAACCCGCCGGGGTGGTTCTCGGTTCCGACCGGTCGGTGCTCCTGGGGTGGCTGGCCGAGGCGCTGAGCTCCCGGCTCGGCCTGGGCACAGGGATGGTGCTGTCGCGGCTGGACGACGAGGCGAACATCGCGCCCTGGCTGCGCGTCGCCAGTCGTTACGGCGCGCAGGTCCGCTGGGCCGAGGTCGACATCGAATCCTGTGATCTGCCGAGCTGGCAGTTCGAGGAACTCATCACGTCGACGACCCGGCTGGTCGCGCTGACCGCCGCGTCGTCGGTCGTCGGATCGGCCCCGGACGTGCGGGTCGTCGCCGACCGCGTGCACGAGGTCGGTGGCCTGATGGTCGTCGACGCCGCCGGCGCCGCCCCGTACGCGCACATCGACCTGGACGATCTCAGTGCCGACATCCTCACCGTCAACGCCTCCGCGTGGGGCGGACCGCAGGTCGGCGCGCTGGTCTTCCGCGACCCCGCGCAGCTCGACCGCATCCCGTCGATGTCCCTCGACCCGAACGCGCGCGGCCCGGAACGGCTCGAGGTCGGCGGTCACCAGTACGCGCTGCTCGCCGGGCTCGTCACCTCCATCGACTTCCTGGCATCGCTCGACGACGAAGCGACCGGCACTCGCCGCGAGCGGCTCGTCACGTCGATCAGTTCGATGCAGGACTATCAGGACCGGTTGTTCGACCGGCTCACCCGCCAGCTCGACAACCTGCCCGGTGTCATGGTGATCGGCCGCGCCGAGAGCCGCGTCCCGACGCTGAGCTTCACGGTTCCCGGCCTGCCCGCGGAGAAGGTCGCCGCGCACCTCGCGGACCGCCGCATCGCGACCGTCACCACCGGCCGCGGATCCAGCCGACTGCTCGATTCGCTGGGGGTCGGCGAGGAGGGTGGTGCCGTGAGCATCGGTCTCGCTCCGTACACCACGCGATACGAGATCGACCAGCTCGTTCGCGAGCTGCGCGCGATGACGGAGTGAGACCGGACCGCATCACCGGTTGATCGTCAGCACCACCTTGCCGACCGTGTCGGACGCGTCGAGCATGTCGTGTGCCGCGCCGGCCTCGGTGATCGGCAGCTCCGCGTGCACGACGGCATGCACCTTGCCCTCCTCGATCAGCGGCCACAGGTTCTCGCGGACCGAGGAGACGATCTCGGCTTTTCCGGAACGTCCCGAATCGGGCCGGCCCCGCAGACCGGTCGCCAGGACGTGCCCGCGCTTGGCCAGGAGCTGACCGAGGTTCAGTTCGCCCTTCGATCCGCCCTGCATGCCGATCACGACGAGCCGTCCGTCGGGCGCCAGCACGTCGATGTTGCGGGGCAGGTACTTCGCACCCATGTTGTCGAGGACGACGTCGGCGCCACCGAACGCCGCGCGCACCTCCTCCACGAAGTCCTGGCTGCGGTAGTCGATCGCCAGGTCGGCGCCCAGTTCGCGGCAGCGATCGAGTTTGCCCGCCGACGCAGTGGTCGCGACCTTCGCGCCGAGGGCCTTTGCGACCTGGATGGCGTGGGTGCCGATGCCGCCGCCACCGCCGTGCACGAGGAACGCGTCGCCTCGTTCGAGTCCGGCGGCCATGACCACGTTCGACCACACCGTGCAGGCGACCTCGGGCAGCGACGCCGCGACCGCGACATCCATTCCCTCGGGCACGGGAAGGAGCTGCGACGCGGGCACCGCCACCTGTTCGGCGTAGCCGCCGCCGGCCAGCAGCGCGCACACGCGGTCGCCGATGTTCCAGCCTGTGACGCCCTCGCCGAGTTCGGCGATCACGCCGGAGCATTCGAGGCCGAGGATGTTGCTGGCCCCGCGCGGCGGCGGGTACAGGCCGCGCCGCTGCAGCAGGTCGGCACGGTTGACGGCGGTCGCGGCGACGTCGATGAGGACTTCTCCGGGGCCGGCGACCGGGTCGGGTTGCTCGGCCCATCGCAGGACGTCGGGTCCGCCGGGTTCGGTGACAACGATTGCGTGCATGTGTTCGAAACTATCGTGTCGCCGTTCACATCCGCCGGACATGTGGATTCGCGCGTGTGTGTCCCGGGCGACAGGACGCGTCGGGGGAGGTGTTGCCGCCGATCGGCGCCGTTTCGGGGAATGAAACCGACCGGCCGGTCACGAAACGGTCAATCCTGACTACAATTCCCGCGTGAGCGCCGAACACGACGAGCCGAAATGGTTGACCGCCGACGAGCAGCACGCCTGGCGAACCTACATGGACGGCAACCATCGGCTCATGGACGTTCTCAACCGTGACCTGCAGGATGCGCACGGGCTCACCCTCGCCGAGTACCGCATCCTGGTGCTGTTGTCGGAGTCCCCGGAAGGCCGGTTGCGCATGAGCGACCTCGCCGACGGCGTGCTCTCGTCCCGCAGCCGTCTCACCCACCAGATCCGTCGCATGGAGGACCAGGACATGGTCTCGCGCAGCGCGTGCGTCGAGGACGGTCGCGGGGTGCTGGCCATCCTCACCGACGAGGGACGCCGGCGCCACGCCGAGGCCGCACCCACCCACGTCGCCAGCGTCCGGCGCAATCTGATCGACCTGCTCAGCAAGTCCCAGATCAAGGCGCTCGCACAGATCTTCACGAAGGTCGAGGCAGCCGTCGGCGACAGATGATCGCCCTATGGTTAGGATTTGCGACGGAAGCGTGGCAGAGCGGCCGAATGCACTCGCCTTGAAAGCGAGCTTGGGTAACACCAACGGGGGTTCAAATCCCTCCGCTTCCGCCGAGAAACCCCTCACCTGTTCGCAGGTGAGGGGTTTCTTCTCGCCCGCCGCGGGCGGAGGTCGTCCCGGAAACGGGCGGCTCGTCAGCCCGGCAGGTTGTCCGGAATCCAGCTCGGATTGCGCTTCTCCATGAAGGCGCGCATCCCTTCCCGCGGTTCGGGGGAGGTTTCGAGTGCGCCGAGCATCGTCTCGTAGTCGAAGAGCCCGTAGCGCTCGTTGAGCATCCGCTTGACCTGCGCCCGAGCGACGGGGGGCGTCTGCAGGACCTCCCGGGCCGCCGTGAGCGCGGCTTCCCTCAGTTCCTCGTGCGGCACCACTCGCGAGATGACACCCAGGCGCTGGGCTTCGGCGGCGTCGAACCGTCGCGCCGAGAGCATCAGGTCGCGCGCGACCGCCACCCCGACGTGCGCGGGCAGGGCGGCGGCGAAGGTCGCGTCGGGGATGCCGCGGAGGAGCTCGGGCACGCGGAAGGTCGCGCGGTCGCTCGCGACGGCGATGTCCGACATCATCGCGACGAGCAGTCCGCCTGCCTGGCAGATGCCGTTGACCGCGGCGATCACCGGTGCGCGGCTGTCGCGGATCGTCAGGAACGGCAGGATGTCGTGCCCGATCCCGTCCGGCAGGTTGTCGCCGGGTTCGGCGCGTCCGCCGAGGTCGCCGCCGGGTGCGAAGACGTCGTCGACGCCCGTGATGATCAGCGCGGCCAGGTCCGGGTCGGAGTTGACGAGCCGAACCGCTCGTTTGAGCCCGTAATACATCGCCGGGGTGAATGCGTTGCGCGCTGCCGGCCGATCGATGATGCACCAGCCGATCGGGCCCTCGCGTTCGAAGCGCAGGCCACCGGCTCCAAGGTCGTCTCCCATCCCCGCAGCATAGCCAATTCTCGTGAAATGAGAACGATATATCCGGCCGAGTTCGGGGTTGCTTATCACACCGATTGCGTTTGCAGGGCCGACATCGGATTCCTCACCACGCCGTCCGCGCAGGGTTGGTGTCACAGGCGGGTCGGCTTGACCCGGGACCCCGGCGCGGGGAAGGGTGGTCGGGACTCGAGACCGCCGTCGGGGGACCAGGGAGCTCGATGCCCAGAAGAACGATCGCCGTATTCGTCGTGACCGTGCTGTTGCCGTTGCTCGGTGTGACGGCGGCGCACGCCGATCCGCCGGCGCCGGCCGTCGCCCGGCTCGACCACACCGAGCACATCACCGATCGCCGGACCGCACTGTTCGTGTACTCCCCGTCGATGAACCGGGTCGTGCAGGTTCAGGTGCTGCACCCCTCATGGCAGGGGCCGCGGCCGACGCTGTACCTGCTCGACGGTGTCAGCGCGGGAGCCGAATCGGACTACCGCGAGAGCACGTGGACGCAGAAGACCGACATCGTCGACTTCTTCGCGGACAAGAACGTCAATGTCGTGCTTCCCGTCGGCGGCACCGCCAGCTACTACACGGACTGGCGCAATCCGGACCCGGTGCTCGGCACGAACCGGTGGGAGACGTTTCTGACGCGGGAGCTGCCGCCGATCGTCGACGCCGAGTTCTCCGGCAACGGGACCGACGCGATCGGCGGGTTGTCGATGGGCGCGACGGGTGCGATGTCCCTGATCACCCGGCATCCGGACCTGTATGAAGGGGTGGCGGCGCTCAGCGGCTGCCTGGACACCTCGCGCGATTCGACGCGGGACTCGGTGCGCGGCACCGTGGCGTACAAGGGCGGCAACCCCGACAACATGTGGGGCGCCCCCGGCGACCCGGCGTGGAAGGAACACGACCCGTACGTGAACGCGGAGGCCCTGCGCGGCAAGGACATCTTCATCAGCACCGGCAACGGCCTGCCCGGACCGTACGACCTGGGCGCGACCAGCGACGTGCTGACGGTCGGTGCCCCGCTCGAGGCCGGAGCGTTCGCCTGCACGATCACCTTCGACCGCCGGCTGCGCGAGCTGCGCATTCCCGCGACGGTCGAATACCGGCCGTGGGGCACCCACTCGTGGCGGTACTGGCAGGACGATCTGCGGTCGGCGTGGCCCACGCTGGCCCGCGCGCTGGGACTCAGCGCACGCTGATGCGATCGGCCGGGGGCGGTGAGACCGGCCCTCGTGTCGACAGGTAGTGGTTCAGTGCCTCGAGGTCCGCACCGGCGCCGGCTGTTCGCCGCGCCTCGGTGAACGCGGTGAAGCCGTCGCCGCCGTCGGCGAGGAAGTCGTTGGCGATCACGACGTACATCGCGGCCGGATCCAGCGGCTGTCCCGCGACCGTCACGTCCTGGATTCGTCGGCCCGGCGGTGCCGCCCGGTCGATGGCGTAGTGCAGCGTGTGCGACGGCGCGAGAATCCGTTCGAACGATCCCCCGAACACGTCCGTCTGGAACTGTTGCTCGAGGATCGCGACGAGCTGCGCGCCGCTGAGTTCGAGGCGCTGCAGGCGATTCCCGAACGGCTGCACGGCGTAGCTCTCCCCGAAGGTGACGACACCGTCGTCGGCGTGGGCCAGATCCGCGCGGATGCCGTCCGGGTTGGTCAGGGCGATCTGCGCACCGAGCGGTTCGGCCACGGCTAGCTGCGCGTCCGCGATGACGTCGCCGAGGCTGGACTCGCCCCCCGCCGACTTCTCGCGCGTGAGATCGGCGGTGATGGTCCCGACGGGCTGCCCGGCGACCGCGGCGGACTCGTCCACGGCCCTGTCCACGAAGTCCTTCGTCCTCGGATCCGGTGCGATGTCGTGCGTGACGATCTGGTTGAACGAGGCGGTGCGGTCGCGGATCACGTCGCGACTCTCGCGGTCGATGACGAGGTCGGTGACCGAGATGATGCGCCCGTGGGAGGCGCCCTGGACGACGGTGCGCGGCCTGCCGAGCGGGTCGGTGAAGCTGCAGTTGAACGGGGCGTCGCCGTCGGAGGTGACGATGACGTCGAACTTCGGTGACACCCGCGTGGCGACGGCCGCGGCGGGACCCGATTCCGGATCGCACACGTCGTGGCCGGTCGGTACCGGCAGATCCCCCTTGTAGAGCAGGACGATCGACCGCACACCCAGCGAATCGAGGATGTCGGCGGTGCGGTCGGCGGCTTCGATCTCGTCGCCGAACCGCAGTCCCTCGACGGCTTCGGCCCGGATCACGTCCGGGGTGTTGCGGGGGAGCACGCCGACCACGCCGACGGGCACCCCGTCGATGTAGTCGACGCTGAACGGGAGGGCGGCGGGCGAGCCCTCGGTCGTGGACAGATTCGCGCCGACCACCGGGAACTTCGCACCCTCGAAGGGGTCCGCGTACCGGCAGCCCTCGGCGTGGCAGCCGCCGTCGCGCAGACGGCGCAATTCGGCGACGCCGTGATCGAATTCGTGGTTGCCCAGGGCCAGGGCGTTCAGGTCCAGAGCGTTGAGCAGTTCGACGGTCGGTTCGTCGTGGAACATCGCCGATTCGAGCGGCGACGAACCCCATGCGTCGCCCACCGAGTACAGCACCGAATTCTCGGCCTGCCCCCGCAACTGCCGGACATACGCGGCGAGATAGGCAGCGCCACCTGCGGGAACGGACTCGCCGTCGGACCGGACGACCTCGCTGCGGGCACCGTGCGGGGGCAACAGACTGCCGTGGAGGTCACCGAAGGCGATCAGTCGCAGCGGCACGATCTCGGGGGGCCGGGCAGCCGCCGATCCGGCGCCGGTCGCGGCCCACAACACCGCGGTCGCGCAGGCCAGGGACAGCGCGCGTCGACGCGATACGCGACCACCCATCCAACGTCCTCCGCGCTCCCGCCGTCGTGCCCTGTGAGTGTGCCAACGGCGGATCACGCCTCCGCCACCCGCAGGTAACGGTTACGTCTCGTTCGCGTGGAGGTAGATCTATTCGAGACCCGCCAGGGCGCGGCCCGGTCCGGTGGCGAACGCGAGGAACGCGTCGTTCTCGTGCGGATCACCGATCGTCACCCGGGTCCCGTCGGTGCCGTAGTGCCGGATCACGACCCCGGCCTCCGCGCTGGCCTCGGAGAACGCGGCCGACCGGTCGCCGAGGGGCAGCCACAGGAAGTTCGCGGCGCTGGCCGGCACCGGGTATCCGGCGGCGGTCAGCGCGTCGAACACCCGGATGCGTTCGGCGACGACCTGCTCGGTGCGGTCGAGGAGTTCCCCGGCCGCCGCCAGCGACGCGATCGCCGCGCTCTGGGCGAGCGAATTCACCGCGAACGGCGTGTGGACCTTCCCCAGCGCGGTGATGATCTCGGGATCGGCGACGGCGTACCCGACGCGCAGACCGGCGAGACCGTACGCCTTCGAGAACGTCCGCAGGACGACGACGTTGCGCCGGCCCTCCGCGAGGGCGAGCCCGTCGGGCAGGTCCTCGCCGGGCGCGGGCCGCACGTATTCGAAGTACGCCTCGTCCAGCGCCACCACGACGTGCGACGGCACCGCGTCGAGGAACTTCTCGAGTTCGTCGCGGCTCAGCAGCGATCCGGTGGGATTGTTCGGATTGCAGACGAAGATCAGGCGGGTGCGGTCGGTGATCGCGGCCAGCATCGCGGGGAGGTCGTGCCCGTGCTCGGCGGTGTTCGGCACCGGCACCGCCGACGCGCCCGCCACTGCGGCGACCACCGGGTACGCCTCGAACGACCGCCACGAGTAGACGACCTCGTCGCCGGCGTTGCACGTGATCTGAACGAGTTCCTGGCACAGGCTCACCGAGCCGCATCCGACGGCGATGCGCTCGGACCCGACACCGAGCCTCCCGGACAGGGCGCCGATCAGCGCCGCCGCGGAGTTGTCCGGGTACCGGTTGAGAGTCGTCGTCGCCTCGGCGATGGCCTCCCGCACGCTCGGCAGCGGACCGAGGGTCGTCTCGTTGCTGGCCAGCTTGACCGCCCCCGGAAAGCTCCGTCCGGGAACGTAGGCGGGAATCGAGGCGAGGTCGGGACGAGTGCGTGGAGTCACCAGGCGATTATGCGCCCGGTGATGCCGTGCGCATACGCGGTGGTCGTGCGATCGTGGACAGCATGCAGGTGATCAGCACCGTTTCGGCTCCCTTGCCCGGGGGCGCGGGGCAGGTTCCGCTGACGGTCGTCCGTCCGGATCGAGCGGTGCGCGGCGCAATCGTGCTCCTCCACGAGTCACGGGTGTTCACGCCGGCGCTGCTGCAGTTCATGGACGCGCTGGCCGGGGAACGCTGGCTCGTCGTCGCACCGCATCTGTTCCATCGCGAGCCGGCGCATTCCGACGTCGAGGTGTTCGGCGACGATCTGTTCGCCGACGCCGACGCCGCATTCGAGTGGATCGCCGGTGGCGGAGTGCCCGCCGACACGATCGGGGTCGTGGGGTTCGACGATGCCGGTGTCGCCGCGCTCGTCGTTGCCACACAGCGGCGGGTCGGTGCGGTGGTGAGCGTCGCCGCCCGTGGAATCGCGACGCCGGTGCATCCGGACGCGCCGGCGCTGGTGTCGATCGTCGGTTCCCTGCAGGCGCCGTGGCTGGGTCTGTTCGGGGAAGATGACCCGGGCACACCGCCCGCCGATGTCGAGCGCCTGCGGAGGTCGCCGCCGGGGCGGACGCGCCGACACTCGTGGTCGGTTATCCGGGACTCGCGCACCGTCCGGACGAACCTCCGGTCGAGCACGCGACGGCCGATCCGGAATCGGATCCGAGCGAGGCCGCGATCGTCGATGCGCGGCGCAGAATCTTCGACTGGTTCGACGCACACATGCGCTGACCAGCTGTTTTGCATTTACCGACGAAGCATGTGTAATGTTTCGGTCCGGCGGTTCGAGAGAATCGAAACCCCCCGAGGAGGCGTGCCAGAGCGGCCGAATGGGACTCACTGCTAATGAGTTGTCCCCCTTACAGGGGACCGGAGGTTCAAATCCTCTCGCCTCCGCCACGTTGGTGTATGGTTCACCGGCGGAACAAATGAATACAGTTATGCGCCCGTAGCTCAACGGATAGAGCATCTGACTACGGATCAGAAGGTTAGGGGTTCGAATCCCTTCGGGCGCACAGCAGAAAGCCTCTCACCAGCAGTAATGCAGGTGAGAGGCTTTCTCGTCAACCGTTGCCGGGTCGCGACGACACGGAATCGACACGATTGCTTGGCGGGATGCAGCGGCATCTTGTGGGTATCTTCACTCCGCGAGAGGCGGTCTACGCGACTCCACGAAGGCAGGACGAATCTTGCAAGACCGGCCATGGTCCAACAAGCAGATGGAGATGTTGGCTCAGTGCCTCCGTGACGATGTCGCGTCGCCGGAGGGAACCCCCGCCTACGACGATGTCATGATCTGGTACGACGAGCTGGCGGCTGAGGTTCACGGCATCGTCCAGGCCATGCCGTGGAAGACGATCCTGCCTTATTCCCATTCCGAAGTGGACATAACGTACCGAGCGAAGACGATCGACACGCTCCGCGACAAACTCAACCGCCTCTCCTCGGGGCCTCTGAACAACATCGTCGATATCGCCGGTGTTCGGGTTGATGCAGAGATGACGTTGCGTGAGCAAGACGCAGTTGCTGCCGCCATTGCTCGGGCCTTCGGGATGGACCCCGCGAAAGCAGTAAAAGATCTACGGGTTGAGCATCACAACGGCTACCGCGCCGTCCACGTCCATCTGAAGCTTCGGCGCGCGATGGCGGAAGTTCAGGTTCGTACGCAGTTGCAGAGCAAATGGGCAAACACATACGAACGGTTGGGCGACTTGGCTGGTCGAGGGATCAGGTATGACAACGTGACGGAATCTGACAGTTGGAGTGCGATCGCGTCGCGACTCCAGGAAATCTCGGTGACACGGATCCGCCCGATCGAGGAGGCTAAGGACGCGATCGCCGAGATACGCCCGAATTCTGGCTATGTCTGGCAGAGTCTGGAAGAGCTTCCCGATGAGCTTCGTGAGATCGGGTACAAGGTACTGGAAGACGAGGCTGAGCTCTCTACTATGCTCGATGATGTAGAGGTGCTGTTTCGAGACGCATTGCGGAAGGGGACGAGACAGTGACAGCTTTTGTGATTGAGTACAACCGGAAGACTGCCGACCGGACGGTTACGTCGTTCCCCGGCGTCGAGGGACGACGTGCTGCTATGCGTCGGCGGTTGGAGCTCGAGAAGACTCGAACAGACACAGATGTGGAGATTGTCTCGCTGGTCAGCGACTCCATCGAGACGCTTCGCCGCACGCACTCCAGGTACTTTCAGGGCCGGGAACTGGCCGCAAACGCCTGATGCAGACGACCCCCGTCCAGAGCGGGGGTCGTTCCATGACGTGCCCAGCTGGTCGAGCACGCCGGTCAGATTCGGGGCGGCCGCGGCTTTCTCGATGTAATGCTTCCGGGTCACCGCGGTGCCGCTGTGCCCGAGCTGGTTTGCGGCATCCTCGGTCGACGATTCCCGATCGATCAGCGTCGCCACCGTCCGCCGGACGCGGTGCGGGGTGACCCACGGAACCGCTCACTCCGAGCGCCCCGCCACTGCCGCCGGACATTGTGCGGTTCCCGCAACGTATCGGACGACGACGGAGAGACCAGATCGTTCGCCTTGGGCTTGGCGTCCACTGACAGCCGCAGCAGCGTGTCCCGAGCGAACCGGGGGAGCTACACCCACCCGATACCCCGCGTCCGTCTTCGTTCGTCCCTGACGAACCAGGCCGCCACCGTCGGCCATGCGCCCCGGCAACCGCACCACGGTCCCCGAGATCGTCAACGTGGCCGGTTCCGTGGCGAGGTCGACGTTCGGCCAGTGCAGCGTCAGAACCTCGCCGATGCGGGCACCGGTGGCGAGCAGGACGTCGACGAGGTCCAGCAGTCCACGGGCGCGTGGCCGTCCGGTGTGCTGCGCGCCGTCGTCCCCGATCGGTGCTCCGGACCCCCACAACCTCACGTGCCGGCGGAGCACCTCAAGCTCGTCGAGCGTGAGGGCTCGTTTACGACACGAATTGCTTGATATGAGATGGAATGAATCGGGACGGCTCAGGGCGTAAAGCTGCGGATCAGGCCAGGAAGCTGAGGTTTTCTGTTGCTGGGCACCTGAGCGTGACAGCGCCTCTACCGCAGCTTCGCCACGATCTCCTCGGCGAACCGCTCGATGGGTTCCCGGTAGCGTTCGGCGGGCTGCTTCAGATGCCCGTGATCCCCGGCGTGGGTGCGCTCCCAGTTCGCCCACGGCGAGACCATCACGCCGGTGATGCCGAGTTCCGCGGCGCGCTCGTAGAGGTCCGGGCTCGGTTCGCCGCGCACGGTCGCGATGATGTCGAACGGTTCGTTCTCTCGTCCGTGCTCCCGCCGGTAGCGGTTGAGCCGCCCGATCACGTGTTCGGCCTCGTCGAGGGTGTAGGCGGTACCGACCCAGCCGTCGCAGAGCCGGGCGGCACGTTCGAGCGCGGCGTCGGATTCGCCGCCGCACAGGACGGGCACCGGTGCGGGCGGATGCGGTTCGATCGTCATCTCGGGGATGTCGTAGTACCGGCCGTGCCACGACACCCATCCGCCCTGCCACAGCGCGCGCAGGGCGTCGATCATCTCGTCGAGTCGCCGCCCGCGGTTGCCGAACTGCTGGCCGAGCAGTTCGAACTCGTCGCGCATCCAGCCCGCGGACAGTCCGACGGACACCCGGCCCCCGGCGATCGCTGCGGCGGTCGCAACCTGTTTGGCGACCTCGAGCAGTGGCCGCGCCGGGGCGATGTAGACGTTGTTGCCGAAGTGCAGGTCGGTGGTGACGGCGGCCATTGCTCCGATGAGCACCCACGCGTCCGGCCATTCGGTTTCGGGTGGCCAGAACAGCTTGCCGTCGGGCGTGGCCGGGTACGGCGTCTTCATCTCCTTCGGGTAGACGAGATGGTCGGAGACGAGAATTCCGTGGTAGCCGGTCTCGTCGAGCATCCGCGCCACGGCCGGCATCTCGGATGTCGTCATGAACGCGGTCCCGCACCAGAACTTCATGCAGTTCCTCTCTGAACGGTCGTCGAAGATCAAGGTTTCCGATTTCGAGAATGTTATTCCGATCGAGGTCGTGCAGGGGGTGTTCGGCGGGTTCGGTGGCCAGGTGTGAGCCGGTCTTCCTCGGGCTACCCGAGCGGAACGACGATCGGAAGAATCGGTTGACGTGGGGTATGAAACCTCGGTAGATTCCGCCCGAGCTCGATAAGTTAATGGGAATTCTCATCGCTCGTCGTCGACGGCGAGCGCCCAGAACCGGGAGTATCGATGGATCTTTCGTGGTCAGAGGCCGATTCGGCCTTCCGGGACGAGGTACGCGCGTTTCTCGAAGAGAAGCTGACGCCGGAAATACGTCGCGCCGGGAGGTCGGCGACGAGCGTCTACCCGGATCACGAGGCCAGCATGGAATGGCAGCGCATCCTGCACGAGCGGGGATGGGCGGCCCCGGCCTGGCCCGTCGAGCACGGAGGATGCGACTGGACGCTCACCCAGCACTACATCTTCAGCCGTGAGTCGATCCTCGCCGGAGCGCCCTCGCTCTCGCCGATGGGGATCCGGATGGTCTCGCACGCGATCATGGCGTTCGGCACCCAGGAACAGAAGGACTTCTTCCTTCCCGGCATTCTCACCGGCGAGGTCTTCTTCTGCCAGGGCTACTCCGAGCCGGAGGCGGGTTCGGACCTGGCGGCGCTGTCCATGGCCGCGGTCGACGACGGCGACGACCTGGTCGTCACGGGCAGCAAGATCTGGACGACGCACGCCACCGAGGCGAACTGGATGTTCGCGCTGGTGCGCACATCGCGGACCGGTCGGAAGCAGCAGGGCATCACGTTCGTGCTGATCGACATGAACTCGCCCGGCATCGAAATCCGCCCGCTCGTGATGACCTCCGGTGAAGAGGTCCAGAACCAGGTCTTCTTCGACGCCGTCCGGGTGCCGAAGGCCAACGTCCTCGGCAAGATCGACGAGGGCTGGACGGTCGCGAAGTACCTGCTGATCTTCGAACGCGGCGGCGGCGCCGCGGCCCCGGCGCTGCAGGTGATGGCGGAAAGGCTGGCCGCGGTCGCAGCCGAGCAGCCCGGCCCGGCCGGTGGCGCGCTGCTCGACGACCCGGCGTTCGCGGCAAAACTCGCCGACGCGCGCATCCGCACGGAGGTCCTCGAGATCCTCGAATACCGGACGATGTCCACGATGTCGTCGGGCGGCGACCCGGGGCCGGCCGCGTCGATGCTCAAGGTGCTCTCCACCGAACTGAGCCAGACCCTGACGGAGCTCACGCTCGAGGCTGCGGGGCCACGCGGTCGCGCCTACCAACCGCACCGGGCGAAGCCCGGTGGTCCGGTCGCGGACTTCGTTCCTCCCGCCGACGACTACCTCAGCGGTGAGGAATGGCAGGCGGTCGCGCCACTGCGTTACTTCAACGACCGCGCCGGCTCGATCTACGCAGGCAGCAACGAAATTCAGCGAAACATTCTGGCGAAAGCAGCATTGGGGCTCTGATGGACTTCAGTCTGACCAAGGAACAGGAACTGCTGCGCGACTCGATCGCCAAGTTCCTCGCATCGCGCTACGACCTCGCGGACAGCCGGAAGGCGGCGACGGTCGGTGCCGGCTACCAGCCGCACATCTGGCGGGCCTTCGCCGAGGAACTCGGCATCCTCGGTGCCACCGTGCCGGAGGAGTACGGCGGTCTCGACGGCGGTCCCGTCGAGTTGATGATCGTCGCCGAACAGCTCGGCTACGCCCTCGTCGTCGAGCCGTATGTCGACACCGTCGTCCTCGGCGCCGGGTTGCTCGCCCGTGCCGGCGGCGCACGCGCAGCGGCGGTCCTCGAGAACATCGTCGCGGGTGAGGCCGTCGTCGCGTTCGCCGCGACCGAACCTACCTCCGGGAACGTGCTGCACGACGTGACCACGACGGCCCGCCGCGACGGCGACTCGTGGGTGCTCGACGGCGGGAAGATCGTGGTCACCAGCGCCCCGTGGGCGCAGAAGCTGCTCGTGACCGCCCGGACCTCGGGAGAGCGCCGGGACACCGACGGGATTTCGCTGTTCCTCGTGGACTTCGACGCCGAGAATCCGCCCGCGGGTCTCGAGGTCCACAGCTACCGGACCATCGACGATCGCCGCGCCGCGGACCTGGTATTCACCGGGCTGCGGGTGCCGGCCGACGCGCTGCTCGGTACCGAAGGTGGTGCGTGGGAGTCGGTCGATCGAGCCCTCGACGAGGCGACCGCCGCGGTGTGTGCGGAAGCCGTCGGTCTCATGCGGAAGGTTCTGGCCGACACGGTGGAATACGCGAAGCAGCGGCAGCAGTTCGGTCAGTCCATCGGATCGTTCCAGGTACTCCAGCACCGCATGGTCGACATGTACATCGAGCTCGAACAGTCGATCTCCGCGGTCTACCTGGCCGTCCTCAACCTGGAGTCGGAGCGGCCGGTGCGTGCCCGCGCGGTGTCGGCGGCGAAGGTGACCATCAGCCGCGCGGCGCGGTTCATCGGTCAGAGCGCGGTCCAGTTGCACGGTGGCATGGGGATGACCGAGGAGTTGGCGGTCGGACACTACTTCAAGCGGTTGACGGCGCTCGAGCACGAGTTCGGCTCCGCTGATCAGCATCGTGCGCGGTACGCCGCGTTGACCAAGGAGTGAGGGCCACTCGGCGGCCGCGTCACTAGGTTTCATACAACCTGTATGTAAAATGGCCGGGTGAGCTTCCTGTGGGTTTTCGCCGCGCTTGTGGTGCTACTCGGTCTGCTGGCCGCCCTGGCCCTGCTGAGTCCGCGCCTTTTCGGATCGAAGTCGAATACCGCGGCGTCCACGTCGACGGTTCGTGCCGACGATCCGGCGTCGTCCGCGACCCCGGATTCCGAGGCCCCGGCCCGCCCCGCCGGCTGGTACAGCGACCCCGGACACCCGGCGTTCGTACGCTGGTACGACGGAACCGAATGGACCGACCGTTTCCAGCCCGCCGGTCACCACCGCAACACCGGCGGCGGGATGCAGCAGCCCCACTGATTCATGTCGACGCGACGCCGCCGTCCTTCAGGACGGCGGCGTCAGTGCGTTCTGCACCCTGTCGGCTGCGAGCACCGGATCCTCGTGCTCCCAGATCCGCACGACCGTCCAGCCCGCCGCCGCGAGACGCGCATCGGTGTCACGGTCACGGGCGACATTCCCGGTGAGCTTCGCGGACCACCATTCGGCGTTGTTCTTCGGGGCGGTCGCGTGCACGGGGCAGCGATGCCAGAAGCACCCGTCCACGTACACCGCGACACGACGGCGGGGGAACACCAGATCCGCGCGGCGCCGCAAGCCCGGCAGGGGAGCGCGGTCGACGAAGAACCGCGCCCCGCGACGATGCAGTTCGCGACGCAACGCCACCTCGGGTGCGGTATCGCGCCGCCGCTGCCGGCTCATCCGGGCACTCGTCACCGGATCGGTGCCGGGACGTTCGGAGGCTGACATCGCTGATGCCCGTCAGGCCGCTGCCTCGGGAAAACCACCCATCCGATCGAGGTGGCTCTCCACGTCGTCCAGGAAACCCGGGACGAAACGAAGGTTGCCCGACCGTGCCCGGCGCAGGAAACCAGCGGTCGCGCGTGCGGACAGCAGCCGCGAATCCTCCAGGAATCCACCCAGATCCTCGTACGGTTCCTGCACCGGCCACTGCGATTCGTGCACGCGGAACGCCCGGCGGTTCGCGCCCCACGCGGCGCTCGGCCACGGATCGCCGGGACGCAGCGGCGACTGATGATCGGGGGCGTAGTCGATCCGATTCGCCAGACGATGCCCCACCCACGACGCCATCCGTACGCTCACGGCGTTACCGACCAGACGCCACCGATGCCCGGTCCGCACGCCCGGCGCGTCGGTGGCCGGTGCCGTCCAATCCGGATCGAAACCCTGCAGGCGTTCCGCATCGACGAGGCCGGGGGTGACGATCTCACCGGACGGCAACCGCACCGCGGGGGGACTGGCGATACCGACGGTCGATCCGCCCTTGAGTGTCGGGACCGCGTTGACCGCCCAGCCCAGTCCGCGCACACCCTCGGTCCAGTAGAAGCCGCACGGGTACGCCGTCGGATCCCCCTCGGTGGGGGCACCGGCGTCCTCGCCGAACAGCACCGCGCGCGGATCGTCGGTGCGCGAGGCGACCATCAGGACCCGCTGGCGACGCTGCGGCAACCCGAACGCCCGCGCATCCACGACCCGGTACGCCCATGCGTACCCGAGATCCTCGAGCGCGTCGGTGATGTGCCGCATCGCCGATCCCCGCGCGAGCTGCAGCATGAACGGCACGTTTTCGATGACCAGCCAGCGCGGCCCGTTCTTGCGCTTGACCAGCCGGAACACCTCGTCGACGAGGCTGGAGCGGGGGCCGGTGATACCCGCGGTGCGGCCTGCCTGCGACAGGTCCTGGCACGGGAAGCCCGCGGCGACCAGCTCGGTGCGCTGGGGCAGCGACCGCAGTCGCGTGACGTCGGAATGCAGCGGCACCTCCGCGAACCGGGCACGCAACACGGCCTGAGCGCCGGCGTCGATTTCGCAGAGCAGCTCGGTACTCCAGCCGTGGCCTCGTAGTCCCAACTCGAGTCCGCCGATCCCGGCGAACAACCCCACCATGTTCCCCGTCGACGTCACGGCATCCTTCCTTGCTCAGCTCACGGAGAACGTTACTCGAGTTTTTCCGTGGTCCGTACGTCGACGGGTGATGCGCTCGTCAGAACGTCCCCGAACGATCCGAATGGACGCGCCCGGCACGGTCCACCAAGCGGAGAATCTGCTGTTCGACGTCGCGCGGCCCGGCGGGAACCGCCTCCGTGTGATCCACCCGACGCACGAGATAACGACCGTCCCCGGTGAAATCCGTCCACCCCAAACTTTCAGTACCGACCGCGTTGCGTGCGTCGATCGCGCTGCCCGGTGTCACCGCGATCACTCCGGTGGAGTCCCGGGGCCGGTCGAAGAATTCGGTGACCACCTGACGTCCGGATCGGTACCGGCTCTCGCGCAGTACCCCGCCGGCGTCCGGTTCGGGACCGGGACGATGCAGGGCCGGCCGCTGCCCCCGCGCGGCGGCAGGCAGCAGTTCCACGACCCGGCGTGGGGCGATCCCCGCAGGTACGAGGTCCACATCGAGGACGAAGCCGTCCGGGCGGGTGCTCTCGGCGACGACGACGGCCCGACCGCCGCGCAGTGCCGCGTGGATACGGACCGCGGATTCGTGGGCCGTGGCCGGCCGGTCCAGGCCGAGGGCTTCGACGCGGACCGACGGATCCGCGAGGATCGCGAACGCCGCGTACAGGTCTTCGTCGAGGATCTGCCGCATCCGCGCCGCCGCGACCGCCCTGGACGCCGACGCCTCGGCGACGGTGCGGTCGGTGCTGCGGAACTGGAACGGGAACGGTGGGCGGTCCCGACCGAACAGGTGCCAGATCGTTGCGAACTCGGGTTGCGTCAGTCGCCATGTCGGGTTCACGCGCCGAGCACCGGGGGAGTCGTGGCGGGCATGTCGCCGATCAGCTCGCTGCCGTGCTCCTCGGTGACGAGGTAGCCGGGGACCGAGCGCTTCTCGTCGTCGCCGGAACGGGCGCCGGGCGGCATCATGCCCATCGGCATCGGAGTCATGCGGCCGCCGCCGCGACCCGTCCCGGATGCGGCACCCGCGGAAGGCGGTGAGGCTGCGGCCCCGGGAACGAATCCGGGTGGGACCGCGCCCGGCGACCCCGGTCCCGGTGATCCCGCCCCGGCACCGCCACCGAAGGTATTGCCGGATCCGGGAGATGTACTGCCCGGCCATGCCGCTGTCGAAGCGGGCACCGCGTTTCCGGGATCGGCGGATGCTGCCGTGGTGCGCGCGCTGTCCGGAACACCGGCGTCCCGAGACTGTGAACCCGACGCCCCGGATCCGTCCTGTGCTCCGGGTTCTCGTGGCCCGGGGCCCTCCGGTGCCTGATCACCGCTACCACGGTCGCTGCCCCCACCGCTGTCATCGTCGCCACCGAAGGCCGTCGTGGAAGCCACCGCATCCTCGGTTCCGCTGTTCCACCGGCCGGCCCCCGACGAACCGGCCCCGCCGCCGGCTCCCGGATAACCCGCCGAACCGGCGGTGCCATCGGCCGTCGGGTCGAACGCGGGCGGCAGCACCGGAACTCTCGAATCCGCGGTCGTGACCGTCGGCGCGTAGTCCTCCTGCATGATGCGCACGGCAGCGGCCCGCGCTTCTTCCTCCTCGTGGAAGAGGCTGCTCACACGGGAAGCGATGTTCTCGGCGGACAGCGTCGCCGTGGCGATCGAGACACCGCGAAGCCAGTCCGACCACGTCGACTGCGGAGGGTCCGGGATCCGCTGCTTGACCTGCTCGATGCCCACGCTCGCGTAGCCCAGGCTGTTCGTCACGTGCGCGAGCGCACCCGTGAGCTGGGTCAGGCTCGTCGAATAATCGGATACACCGCGGCCGGCGGCGCTCGCGGTGCTTCCCGTCCAGTGCTCCGCGAACACCGCCGAGATCGCACCACGGAACACCTCGAGGTTGTCGTCGAGAAGGACCTGCGCGCGGCCCCACCCTTCGACGCTCTCCTGCATCCGCGCCGGTTGCATCACCTCGACGAACTCCACGATCTCCGCGTGGGACATTCCGTCGAAGAAATCCATCTCCGCCACCGACCGCGGCTCGAAATCACCGGTGAAGCCGGTTGCAGCCGTGCCGTAGGTCGACTCCAGTTCTGCCCGGCCGGCCTCCCCACGGCCGAGCGCCACACGATCGCGCGCCCATCCGGCCATGTCGGTCCCGTTCACCGCATCGAGGAACGCGACGGCAGCACGAGTGGCACCGGTGGACGAATCGATCGTGGCAGCAACATCCGGCATGACCAGCGCGCCACGAGCGACGGCCTGCATCGACAGTCCGATCAGAATGTCGGTGAACGAAGGGAAACCCATCGGTCATCTCCCGCCGGTGATGGTCGCGAAAGCACGGACGTTCTCGCCCTCGGCCTCGATATACGCCTTGCCGGCAGCCTCGAACAGGTCCTTCATACGAGTGACCGTGTCGATGTGCTGCTGGAGAACCTCGGCGAAGCCACCCGGGCCGATGGCCTTGTCGTCGAACTTCTGGCCCAGGGCTCGGGCGGAGGGGAGATGCCCGAACGCTTCCTTGCAGCAAAGCCGGTCCGTCTGAATAAGCAAGGTGTTCAGTACTTCGAGGAAGTCCGTGCATGCCTGGGCGCATGTCGAGGCGGCGTCGGGCTCCAGAAACAGGTGACCGCCCGCTGCTTCCTTCGCCAGTTCGGTGAACAATGTCTGTGTGGGGCTCATGACGCTCCTGGTCACTCGGGGATGTAGGGGTCGAGGGTTGTGGCGGCGCGAAGCACGAGTGCACACGGGTCCTCGCGCATCCCGTCCCCACGCATGAGTTCCGTCCCTTGGGCACCTGCGCGAATGAGGACGGTTCCGCGAGAGCTCGCGTACACGAGATCGCACAGACCGCGTTGACTGTCGGCTGTACTGCGAAAGGTGGACGCTTCGCGGTTCCCGAGGTCCACGGAACGGAAATCGGTGGTGCGTGGACGCGCACGAAATTCTTCGACGGTGGCGTCGGTGACGAACACGGTGATGTAGAACCAGTCGGCTTCCCAGCCGCAGACTTCCCAGCCTTCGGATTGGACTCCCATGAAATCGGGGGATTCGGTTTCCGGGTCGACACCGATGGAGTGCAGAGCGTCGTCGGGAAGAGTGCAGGGATCGAAGAGCGCGGCAGGAACGGTCTTGGTTGCGTGCCCTCGAATCTCGGTGTCGAGCGAGCATCCGGCGACCGTCACGACCAGGGTGGCGAGCAGGACAGCGTTGAGTGCTGCGCGCATCCGTCGTCCTCCCTCGATGGTGGTGCCTATCGGGTTGGACGCAGCGAAGCGGTCGCCGGTTCCCTCTATTCGACGGGGTGGGCTGCGGCGATGCGGTCGCGTGTTTCTGCGTCGGTCTCGATGTAGGCCTTGCCGGCTGCGTCGAAGAGGGCCTTCATGCGGGTGACGGTGTCGATGTGCTGCTGGAGGACGTCGGCGAAGCCGCCGGGGCCGATGGCTTTGTTGTCGAACTTCTGGCCGAGGGCCTGGGCGGAGGGAAGCGTCCCGAAGGCTTCCCTGCAGGCGAGACGGTTGGTTCGGGCTCGGAGCTCGTTGAGAACAATCAGGAAGTCTGCGCAGGCTTGCGCACAAGTTGCGGCGGCGTCGGGTTCGAGGAGGAGATGACCGCTCTCGGCTTCTTGGGCGAGTCGAGTGAAGAGCGACTGGGGATTGCTCATGCGTAGTCCTGGGATCAGTAAGGGATGAAGGGATCGAGGATGGCGGCGGTGTGCAGTACGACCGCACACGGATCTTGGGGAGGTCCTTCCTCACGCAGAAGTTCCGTCCCCTTGATATCGGCGCGGAACATGACGGTGCCTTGGGAGCTCGGATAGACGAGATCGCAGAGTCCGCCCTGTGTTTCTGCGGTGCTCCGGAAGGTGTAGGCGTCGCGTGTGCCTATTTCGGCGGGACGGAAGTCGGTAGTTCTCGGCCGTGCGCCAAATTCTTCGACGGTGACTTCGGCTGTCGCTGCGACGGTGACGTAGTACCAGTCTGCTTCCCAGCTACACACTTCCCAATCCGTGAAGTGGACGCCCACGAAGTCGGGCTCAACTGTGGCGGGATCGACGTTCACCTTCCGAAGCGCGTCGTCGGGGAGGGTGCAAGGGTCGAAGAGTTCGGCGGGTATTTCCTTCGTCGCCCTTCCCGTCACCGAGTTGGAGACAGCGCAGCCGGCCGACAGCAGCGAGGTCGCCAGCGCGACCATCGCGAAGACCCGCCGCATCCGCGCTCCTTCTGTCGAGTGCCCTCAACAGGTTCGACGCACGTACTCCGATTCCGGTTCCATCGCACGCTCCGGCGACGAAAAACGTCGCTTGACCTGGCGATTTGGTGTTCCGTGCCGGCGTCGCGTAACTTATTCCAGGTCAGAGCGACACGGACACCGACCCGGACCTGAGGGACCGGGACAACGAGGTTGGACGAAGGCGCCTGCGAATTTCACTGGTTCGAAACCTTCTGGTAGGGTTTCG
>NZ_LRRH01000053.1 GCF_001646785.1 Rhodococcus phenolicus | reverse complement strand
TGACGTCTCGATGTCGCCGACCGGTTCGGTCCGGTGCCTCGACGATCGCGGTGAGGATCCTGCGGAACCGGTCGGCGAAGGAGACCACGGTGTCCGGGTCGAACAGGTCGGTGGCGTAGGTGAACGCGGCCCGCAGCCCGGCCGGTCCGTCCGCCCCGGTGGTTTCGGCGATCGCCAGTTGCAGGTCGAAGTGCGACAGCGCCGGCTCGAGGTCGAGGACCGTGGCGGTCAGGCCGGGCAGCACCACCTCGGGGCGTTCGATGTCCTGGAATTCGAGCAGCACCTGGAACAACGGTGAGTAGGCGGTCGAGCGGGGCGGATCGAGCACCTCGACGAGACGCTCGAACGGGATGTCGGCGTGGGTGAACGCGGACAGGTCGGTGGTGCGGACGCGCCCCAGCAACGCGGTGAACGATTCCCGGTCGTCGACGCCGGTGCGCAGCACCACGGTGTTGACGAACATGCCGACCATGTCGTCGAGGGCCCGGTCGCCGCGGCCGGCCACCGGGGTGCCGACCACGATGTCGCTGGAGGTGGACAGCCGCGCCAGCAGCACCGACAGTGCCGCGTGCACCACCATGAACAGCGACGCGTCGTGGGTGCGGGCCAGGGTCTGCAGGGCCCGGTGCGTGTCGGCGTCGACGGTGAACGGGATGCGGGCGCCGCGCTGGCTCTGTTGCACGGGCCGCGGCCGGTCCAGGGGAAGTTCGAGCAGTTCGGGGACCGCATCGAGATTCTCACGCCAGAACGCGAGCTGACGTCCGGCGGTGGAGCCGGGATCGTCGTCGTCCCCGAGGACCGCGTGCTGCCACATCGTGTAATGCGGATACTGCACCGGCAGCGGCGCCCAGTGCGGGGGCTCGCCGACGCTGCGGGCGGTGTAGGCGGCGATGACGTCGCGGGCCAGCGGCAGCATCGAGAAACCGTCGGCGGCGATGTGATGCACGACGAGCACCAGAATGTGTTCGTGCTCGTCGACGGCGAACAGCGTCAACCGCACCGGGACCTCGGTCGCGACATCGAAGCCGGCGGACACCGCCGCGGTGATGTCGGGAGCCGGATCGGTCCGGTCGGTGACGGTGGCGACGGTCAGTTCGGGCAGCGCCGCGGTCGCGGACACCACCACCTGGGTGGGACCGTCGTCGGTGAGCGGGTAGCGGGTGCGCAGCGAATCGTGGCGCAGGGCCACGTCGGCGAGCGCGTGGCGCATCGCGGACACATCCACGGTGCCGGTCAGGCGCAGCGCCACGGCGATGTTGTAGGCCGGGGACGTGGTGTCGAACTGGTTGATGAACCACATGCGCTGTTGCGCCGGGGACAGCGGGATGGTCTCGGGCAGTTCGACCGGCTGCAGCGGCGGGCGGGCCGGGCGCAGCGCGGTGTCGTCGCCGAGTTCGAGGCGCGCGGCGAGTTCGGCGACGGTGGGGCTGTCGAACAGATCGCGCACCCCGATGTCGGTGCCGAGCCCGGCGGAGATGCGCGCGGCCAGCCGCATCGCGAGCAGGGAGTTGCCGCCGAGATCGAGGAAATTGTCGTGGACGCCGACCCGGTCGGTGCCGAGCAGGTCCGCGAAGATCGACGCGAGCAGCTCCTCGACGGTGCTGCGCGGCGCGGTGGGGTCGGTGGGTGCGGCCGGCTCGGGGGCGGGCAGTGCGCGGCGGTCGAGTTTCCCGTTGGGGCCCACCGGCATCCGGTCCAGCACCGTGATGTGGGCGGGCACCATGTAGTCGGGCAGGCGGCCGGCGGCGAACGCGGTCACCGCGGCGGGGTCGACGCGCTGCCCGGCGGTGGGCACGACGTATCCGAGGAGCCGGTCGTCGGCGCCGTGGTGGACGAGCACCGCGGCCTGGGCGATGTGCTCGTGGGCGCGCAGGGCCTGTTCGATCTCGCCGAGTTCGATGCGCTGGCCGCGGAGTTTGACCTGGAAGTCGCTGCGGCCGAGGTAGCGCAGCGCCCCGTCGGCACGCCAGGACACCAGGTCGCCGGTGCGGTACATGCGGTCGCCGGTGCCGTGCGGGTCGGCGACGAACCGGTCGGCGGTCAGATCGGGGCGGGCCAGGTAGCCGCGGGCCAGCTGGATGCCGGACAGATACAGTTCGCCGACACCGCCCACCGGCACCGGCTGCAGGCGGGCGTCGAGGACGTGGACGCGGGTGTTCCACACGGGGGTGCCGATGGGGACGTCGCCGGTGTCGGCGGCGGTGACGTGCCAGGCGGTGACGTCGACGGCGGCTTCGGTCGGGCCGTACAGGTTGTGCAGGGCCGCGCCGGGCAGGGCGCCGCGAGCGGCGGCCGCGGTTTCGGCGGGCAGCGCCTCGCCGCTGCAGAACAGCAGTCGTAGTGAGGCGCAGCGCTGCGGGGCGGTCGCGTCGACGAACACCGCGAGCATCGACGGCACGAAGTGCGCGACGGTGACCCGGGTGTCTTCGATCAGCCGCGCCAGGTAGGCGGGATCGCGGTGCCCGTCGGGGGCGGCGACGATCAGCCGCGCCCCGGTCTGCAACGGCCAGAAGAACTCCCACACCGATACGTCGAACGTGGCGGGTGTCTTCTGCAGCACGGTGTCGGTGTCGTCGAGCGGGTAGGTGTGCTGCATCCAGCGCAACCGGTTGACGATTGCGGCGTGCGTGACGGCCACGCCCTTGGGCCGGCCGGTCGAGCCGGAGGTGTACAGGACGTACGCCAGGTCGTCGGGACGCAGCGGTGCGGTGCGCTCGGCGTCGGTGACCGGGGTGAGCGCGTAGCCGGCGGTGTCGAGCCGGTCCAGGTGCACGATGCGGGAGGTGCCCGGCAGGTCGGCGTGGTCGGCGGTGGTGGTCAGCACGCACGCGGGGGCCGCGTCGGCCAGCACGTAGCCGAGGCGATCGGCGGGATGCTCGGGGTCGAGCGGCAGGTGGGCGGCACCGGCCTTGTCGACGGCGTACATGCCGACGAGCAGCTCGACCGACCGGTGCATCGCCAGTCCCACGATGTCGCCGGGGCCGACACCGAGGCCGACGAGGTGCCGGGCCAGACGGTTGGCGCGGGCGTCGAACTCGGCGTAGGTGAGGGTGGTGTCGCCGAACACGACGGCCGGGGCTCCGGGGGTGCGGGCGACCTGGGCGGCGAACAGATCGGCGAGGGTGACGTCGGGCCGGGGAACGTCGGTGGCGTTCCATTCGCCGAGGATCCGGGTGCGTTCGTGGGGGGTGAGCAGGTCCAGGTCGCCGAGCGGTGCGTCGGGGGTGTCGACGGCGGCGGTGAGCAGGCGCACGAACCGGTCGGCGAACGCGGCGGCCGTGGACCGGTCGAACAGGTCGGTGGCGTAGGACAGGGCCCCGCTGAGCGCGACCGGGCTGCCGTCGTCGCCGGGCACTTCGGTGAGCAGCAGATGCAGGTCGAACTTGGTGGTGTCGGTTGGGATCTCTGCGACGTCGACGGACAGGCCCGGCAGCGTGAGGTGCGCGGCCTCGTTGTTCTGGAAGGCGAGCATCACCTGGAACAGCGGTGAGTACGCCGCGGACCGTCCGGCGGCTACGGTGTCGACGACCAGCTCGAACGGCACGTCGGTGTGGTCGAAGCTGTCGAGGTCGACGGCGCGGACGGCGTTCAGGTGCTCGGTGAAGGACCGGCCGCCGGACAC
This sequence comes from Rhodococcus phenolicus, assembly GCF_001646785.1. Taxonomy (GTDB): domain Bacteria; phylum Actinomycetota; class Actinomycetes; order Mycobacteriales; family Mycobacteriaceae; genus Rhodococcus; species Rhodococcus phenolicus. The sequence continues at coordinate 13,345 of NZ_LRRH01000053.1, read as the reverse complement.
GGGGGTGCGCAGCACGACGGTGCCGACGAACATGCCGACCATGTCGTCGAGAACGCGGGCGCCCCGGCCGGAGACGGGACTGCCGATGCTGATGTCGTCGCTGCCGGTCAACCGGGCGAGCAGTGCCGCGAGCGCGGCGTGCACCGTCATGAACGGCGTCGCCGAGTGGGCCTGCGCGAGCGTGGCGACGCGCCGGTACAGGTCCGGGTCGATGTCGAAGCGGACCGTGTCGCCGCGGAAGGACTGCTGCGGGGGTCGCGGGCGGTCCGTCGGCAGCGACAGCAGTTCGGGGGCGCCGGCGAGCCGGGCACGCCAGAAGCCGAGTTGGCGCGCCGCCACCGACTCGGGGTCGGCGGGGTCGCCGAGCCAGTCGCGTTGCCACAGTGCGAAGTCCGCGTACTGCACCGGCAGCGGCGCCCAGATCGGTGCGTTGCCGGTGCTGCGTGCCAGGTAGGCCGACATCACGTCGCGGGCCAGCGGCGCCAGGGACGCACCGTCGGCGGCGATGTGGTGCGCCACCACCGCCAGGACGTGGTCGTCGGGGCGCAGCGCGAACAGCGCCGCCCGCAAGGGCAGGTCGGTGGAGACGTCGAATCCGGTTGCCGCGCACTCGGTGACGGCGGTGTCGACCCGGTCGGCGGCGATCGGGACCGGCGTCAGGTCGGGCACGGTGTCCGGCGGCAGGACGAGCTGGACCGGACCGTCGGCGGTGGCCGGGTACACCGTGCGCAGCGACTCGTGGCGGGTCACCACGTCGCGGACGGCCGCCGACAGCGCGGCGACGTCGAGCCGGCCGGTGAGCCGGATCGCCATCGGAATGTTGTAGGCGGCGGAGGTGGTGTCGAGCTGGTTGACGAACCACAGTCGTTGCTGCGCCGCGGACACGGGGATCGGGTCCGGGCGGGGGCCCGCGACCAAGGGAGGCCGGCCGACGGCGCCGGTGGCGTGCAGCGCCGCCGACAGGGCACGGACCGTGGGCGCTTCGAACAGGGCGCGCACACCCAGATCGGTGCCGAGTGTGGTGTTGATGCGCGCCAGCACCCGGGTGGCGATCAGGGAATTGCCGCCGAGGTCGAAGAAGCTGTCGTCGATGCCGACCCGGTCGATGCCGAGCTGATCGGCGAACACCTCGGCCACGGCCCGTTCGGTGTCGGTGGTCGGCGCGGTGAAATCGGCGCCGGAGGCGAACACCGGGTCGGGCAGGGCACGGCGGTCGAGTTTGCCGACCGGGGTCAGCGGGATCTCGTCGAGCACCGTCACCGCGGCGGGCACCATGTGCGCGGGCAACCGGCGGCCGACGTGGGCGAGAAGCGCAGGGACGTCGACGGTGTGTCCGGTCTCGGGGAGCACGTAGGCGGCGAGCAGGGTGTCACCGGACGGTGCGGTGCGTCCGAGGGTGACCGCGAACGCGATGTCGTCGTGGTCGGCCAGTACCGCGTCGATCTCGCCGAGTTCGATGCGGAACCCGCGGATCTTCACCTGGAAGTCCGAGCGGCCCAGGTATTCGGCGGTCGCGCGGTCGCCGTTGGGACGCCACCGCACCACATCGCCCGTGCGGTACATGCGGGAACCGGGGATGCCGTACGGGTCGGCGACGAACCGGGTGGCGGTCAGCCCCGGGTTGCCGTGATAGCCGCGGGTGACGCCCGGTCCCCCGATGTACAGTTCGCCGGCGAGCGTGGACGGCAGCGGATGCAGGCGCGCGTCGAGGACGACCTCGTTGACCCCGCACACCGGGGTGCCGACGGTGACCGGCGCGCCCGCCACCAGCGAGGCGATGTTCACGACGACGGTCGTCTCGGTGGGACCGTACCCGTTGAACATGCGACTACGCGGTACCCACCGGGCCACCAGCTCCGGCGGGCACGCCTCCCCCGCGACCGTCACGACCTCCACGTCGACCGCCGCCGGATCGACGGAGGCCAGCGCCGCCGGGGTGGCGAACGCGTGGGTGACCCGTTCCTCCCGCCAGATGCGTGCGAGCTCGTCGCCGCCGTACACGGTGCCCGGCACGATCACGAGAGTGGCACCGATACCGAACGCGGTCATGTACTCGAAGATCGACGCGTCGAAGCTCGGCGACGAGAAGTGCGAGACCCGGGCGGTCGGTGGTGGCGCCAGCCGGTTGTGCAGCGAGGCGGACAGGTTGGCCAGGCCCCGGTGCGGGACGACGACGCCCTTGGGACGGCCGGTGGAACCGGAGGTGTAGATCAGGTAGGCCGGATGCTCGCTGTGCAGCTCCGCGCGACGATCGAGGTCGGTCAGCGGCAGCGGAGACGCCGCGTCCACCCGCTCCCGGAACTCGGGTCCGTCGATCACGAACCACGGCACCGACCCGGGAAGCTCGCCCAGGTGCGCGGTGGACGTCAGACCCAGCAACGCACCGGAATCGGTGAGCATGTATTCGATGCGGTCGTTCGGGTAGGCGGGATCCACCGGCACGAACGCAGCGCCCGACTTGGCGACCGCCCAGATCGCGGCGACCGATTCGAGCGACCGCGCCATGCCGAGGGCGACGAAGGTGTCCGGTCCCAGGCCGGCGTCGACGAGCACCCGCGCCGCCCGGTTGGACCACTCGTCGAGTTCGCCGTAGGTCACGGTCCGTCCCCGGTACGACAATGCCACGGTGTCCGGCACGATCGCCGCCACCGAGGTGAGCAGTTCGTGCAACAGCTGCGGCGACATCGTCGGCCGTCCCCGCGCCGGGACCAGCCCGGCCAGGTCGGCCGCGGCGACGAATTCGATGTCCCCCACCGGCACATCCGGATCGGTGACCACCGCGGTGAGAATGCGGGACCAGCGGTCGAGGAGATCGTGGATGGTGGCGTCGTCGAACACCTCGTCGGCGTACATGCACTGCACGCGCAGGGTGTCGTCGCCGGCGGGCGTGACGCGCAGCGCGACATCCACCGGCGCTCGCGTTCGCTCGGCTGCGTCGGGTCCGCCGACTTGCAACGACACCGGCGATACGAGATCGCCGGCACGGTCCAGTACCTCCGCGGTCACGTCGGCATGGGCGATCGCGTCCGCGGTGACGGTGCGCACCCGCGCGAGGACGGCGTCGAACCGCTCGGCACCGGACATCGGAATTCGCAGGGGCAGCACCACCGACCCGAACGGCATCCCGACGACGGTGTCTTCGGTGCCGGTCGACCGGGCGACGAGCACCGCCAGCGCCGCGTACAGCACCTGCGGCAGGCTTTCCCGGTCCCCGGCGAGAGCGGTGAGCGCGGGCAGATCGGCGGGCACGGTGGTGTCGAGCTGGGCGGCGCCGGAGGGGTGTGCGGGGCGGCGCCGCAGCGAGGGCAGTTCCAGCCGTTCCGGGGCGCCGGCGAGAGTGCGTTCCCAGAAGGAGGTGGTCGCCGCGGTGCGGCGGACCTGCCTGCCGATCCCGGCGGAGGCCGGGTGGATGGACTCGACCGTGGTATCCGATGCGGCCCGGACGAATTCGTCGAGCAGATCCACGAACCGTCCGTGGTGCTCGCCGAGTTCGACTTCGTCGTACCGGTTCGGATTGCCCCGGAAGTCGACGAACGTGCGGGCCGGCGTCCCGGACTGGTAGATGTTCACCAGCAGGTCCTCGACGGGACCGGAGGTCATGATGTGGAACTCTCCGCGGAGCGGGCCGAGCTGGATCTGCTGGTGGAACAACATGATGTTGATCTGGGGTCCGGCGTAGCGGTGGCTGTCGCCGGCCGCGCCGGTTTCGCGGCGCACGTCCTCGAGGCTGCACCGCTGGTGGCGGAGCGCTCCGGTCAGTTCGAGCTGGACCCGGCCGACCAGTGTTTCCCGGGTGTCGCCGGTCTCGATGCGCACGCGCAACGGCACGGTGTTGACGAGCATTCCGCCGGAACGCCGCACCAGCGCGGTGGTGCGCGCCGAGACCGGCAGGTTCACGACCACATCGTCCTGGCCGGTCAGCCGGGACAGGTAGGTGGCGAACGCGGCGACCACGACCGCGGTGGAGGAGGACGCGGTGCTGCTCTCCGTGGCGGTCAGGTGCTGCACCAGATCCTCGGGCAGGGCCGTGCCGGTCAGGGTGCTGCGGGCCGCGGTCGGTGCGGCGCGCTGCGCGAGGGTGGTGCCGTTCTCCATGCCGGCGACCCGCTCGACCCAGTAGTCGCGGTCGGCGGTGTACCGCGGCGACTCACGGTAGTCGCGGTCCCATTCGTAGAGGGTCCGCAGGTCCGCGGCCCGCGATGGGCCGGCGTCGCGACCTTCGGCCGCCGCGGTGTACAGCTCGGCGATCCGGTTGACCATCGTCATCGCCGCATAGCCGTCGAGCGCGACATGGTGGATCCGGCTGTACCACAAGCTGTGCCGGTCGCCGACGCGCAGGATCGCCATCATCACCAGCACGTCGCGTGCGAGATCGATCGGGGTGGCGTAGTCCTCGTTCATCCACGCCTGGGCCGCGGCGAGCGGGTCCGGATCGTCGCGGAAGTCGAGCACCGGGATCACGTACTGCCGGACGGCCGGGTCGACGACCTGGAACGGCTCACCGTCGTCGTCGAATATCTGCAGGTACGCGGACTGGAACTCGTCGGCGGCGAGGTGCGCGACCCTGCACAGCAGGTCGATGTCGAGGTCGCCCGGCAGGTCGACGTACTGAGCGATGCAGATCGGGACGTCGGGGGCCATCTGCTGGGCAAACCAGATCGAACGTTGCGCGGAGGACAGAGGGAAGGATTCCGGCGGCGTCTGCTGGCGAGGCTCTTGCAACAGAATTCTCCCCTTCAAGAAAGCGATTCCGGAACGGGCCTGCGCGTCCCCCGACACAAGTTGCAGGCTCGACCTCGTCGAATCGACGGTGGTGTTGCTCTCTCTCGTTTCGATCGTCCGCGTCCTGCAGGCGCTGTCAAGGCATTTGCGGCCGTGGACGCTCCTCAAGCTAGACCATCACCGAACCCCAGGACGCAAAACCGGCACCGGAATTCACTCCCGACACGGGGCTCGAATCCGAATCGATATTCCACCCCGACATACCGGGTGTATATTCCGAAATGTCTCCGGTTTGATATCACTTTTCGATAGCGATTGGATCACCGGAAGATCTCGCAACTCCGATTGTCTGTTCTGTGACGGGATGTAACGCGAATTTCCCGAGTGACGAGCCGCGCCCCACTATTCTCGGGCGCACCGGACAAGCCCCACGTACGCATGCGCGAACCCCGAAGGAGCACGAGATGCCGCGTCGATGGACCGTTCGATCGCTCTGCACCCTGTTCGCCGCGACGGTCGCCGTCGCGCTGCCCGCGCACGCGAGTGCGCAGCCGGCCCCGCCCGGGCTCGCGCCCGACGCCCTGCGCGTCGCCGCCACCGCCGACTCCCCCGACACCGCCGCTGCCGTCGACGCGCTGTTGGACGCCGCGAAGAACCCGGCCGGCATCATCGAGGACCTTCTCTACCCGCCGCGCAACACACCACAACCCTTCATGGAACCGGCACCGACCTTCGGCCTCGGCTGCGGCGGCGGCATCACCCCCTACGCCATGACCACCGGGTGGGCGCAGCCCGGTCCGAACGTCAACCCGGACGTGGCGATCGGACAGCTCAAGATCTTCGTCTCGCCCACCATCCCGGTGCAGCCTGCCCGCGCTGACCTGAAGTTCGTGTGGCTGAACATGGACAACTTCCGCGGCGGCATCGAAACGCTCGACGACACGATCGGCGGCGTGCCGCAGCTGTCCAAGACCGTGAACACCGGGACCGGCCCGGTCCTGTCCGCGTTGTTCGGCTCCGTCGAATACGTCAACGGCACCTTCTGCCAGGTGGTCTACACGATGGGTGGCTTCTTCGCCTGACGGCGAGCGCGGGTGACGTATTCGCCCGACCGCTCTTCCCCGGGGAGGCCGCGGTCAGCGGATCCGCTCGGCGGCGCGGGCCACCCGCAGCAGCTCGGCGCACAGTTCGCCCAGCTCCTCGGCGCCTGCGCCCTCGGCGACCGCCGTCGCGACGTCCTCGGCGGCACAACGTACCTCGAACGCACGATCCGCCAGCGCCACCGCCTCCTCGGCCGAGAGCACGACCGCATCCTCGGGCAGGCCCGCGTCACGGGTCAGGGCGCGCTGCTCGTAGGCCCGTTGCCGGCAGGAGCGCCGGCAGTAGCGGCGGCGGCGACCCACACCGGCATCGGGGACCGGCCGACCGCACCAGAGGCAGCTCTCCGGTTTGCGTTCACGTCCGGTCATGGGCCGACACCTTACCGGCGCCCCGGCGGCGGCCGGTAAAATGATGCATCCCCGTGCGCCGCGGGCTGCGGGAACGGATTCGGCCGCGTCGACGTTGTGCATACAGAGACGCACCGACGCCCGGTCGTTCGTTCGCCGGCCCGACGGCGATCCACCGGGCGGAGCACACAAGTGAGAGGACACCACCATGGCAGATCGTGTACTGCGAGGCAGCCGGCTCGGAGCGGTGAGCTACGAAACCGATCGTGACCACGATCTGGCGCCCCGCCGCATCGCGCGCTACCGCTGTGACAACGGCGAGGAATTCGACGTCCCGTTCGCCGACGAGGCCGAGATTCCCGGTACCTGGATCTGCAAGAACGGACTCGAAGGCACCCTCGTCGAGGGCGCCGCCCCCGAGCCGAAGAAGGTCAAACCGCCGCGCACGCACTGGGACATGCTCCTCGAACGCCGCTCGATCGACGAGCTCGACGAATTGCTCAAGGAACGCCTGGAGCTGCTCAAGACCAAGCGTCGCGGAGCCTGACCGGACGGCTCGGCCGAGCCGCCGGAACTCCTCCGAATGCCGCCCCGTGGGACCACCCACGGGGCGGCATTCGTCGTCTTTCCGGGCGGAGTGTGAAGGCCGCGACGCGGGCACGCCACAATACGATCAATCGAGAGCATCATGATCGTTTCGCATGTAATTATGAGCGCACTCCGATCGATATTCGAAAGCGACGACTCGTACCGCGCGAATCCCCAATTCCCGAGCGAATTCCGGATTTGCCGCACCAGGGGGTGACGGCCGATGAACGACAGCCACGCACCGGAACCGGAAGTGGAACTCGCCAGGCTGCGCGCGGAATTGGACCGTGTCGACGGCAGGCTGCTCGACGACGTGCGCGACCGGCTGAACATCATCGCGCGGATCGCCGAGCTCAAACAGCGCCACGCCATCCCCGTGATGCAGCCCGCACGGATGCAGAAAGTTCACGAGCGCGCCGCGGACTACGCCCACCGCAACGGGTTGTCCACCGAATTCCTGCGCGATCTCTACGCGTTGCTGATCGACGAGGCATGCCGGGTCGAGGACCTCCACGTCGACGGCGACTCCCCCACGCAGCGCCTCGCCGACATCGGCGAGCCCCGGAACTGAGGCTGCCATGCCCACCGACGCACGGCCCACCCGCACCCTCCTCGTCGACAACTACGACTCGTTCACCTACAACCTCTACAGCCTGCTGACCGAGGTCAACGGTGTGCCGCCGACCGTGGTGGCCAACGACACCCCGTGGGACCACATCGCCCCGGCCCGCTTCGACAACGTCGTCGTCTCGCCCGGGCCCGGCCGGCCCGACCGGCCCCGCGACTTCGGGATCAGCGCCCGCGCCCTGCTCGACGGGGGCCTGCCCGTCCTCGGCGTGTGTCTCGGCCACCAGGGGCTGTGCCACCTTTTCGGTGCCCCGGTCGTGCAGGCCCCCGAACCCGTGCACGGGCGCCTGGCCCGCATCGTCCACACCGGGACCGGGCTGTTCGAGGGCCTGCCCCCACGGTTCGCAGCCGTGCGCTACCACTCGCTGATCGTCGAGCAGGTTCCCGACGAACTCGAGGCGGTCGCGTGGACCGAGGACGGTCTGCTCATGGCTGTCGCGCACCGTACCCGGCCCATGTGGGGTGTCCAGTTCCATCCCGAATCGATCTGCACCGAGCACGGCCGCGACCTGCTGGTGAACTTCCGCGACGCCACCCCCACCCGGGGCCCGATCGTCGTCTCCGCCCAGCAGGACCCGCCCCCACCACAACCGCGGTACCTGATCGAGAGCCGCCGCCTCGATCGCCCCCTCGACCCGCAGGCTGTCTTCGAAAGGCTCTTCGCCGACGGTCCGCGCAGCTTCTGGCTCGACGGCAGCGCCGCGGCCGAACCCGGGTCGCGGTTCACCGTGCTCGGCGACGGCTCCGGGCCCCGCTCCGAATTCGTCACCTACAGCGTCGCCGAAACACTCGTGCACGAACACGCCGCCGACGGCACCGTCACCGAGCACCACAGCACCTTCTTCGACCACATCGACCGGCGGCTCGCCGAACGTCCGGTCGCGCGGCGCGAGGACCTGCCGTTCGCATTCGGTCTCGGCTACGTCGGCTACCTCGGATACGAACTGAAGGCCGACGCCGGCGCCCAGCTCGTCCACACCTCCCCGACCGCCGACGCGGCAATGGTGTTCGCGGACCGGGCCGTCGTTCTCGACCACGATGCCGGGCACTGCTATCTGATCGCGCTGAGCGAGCACCCCGGCGAGCCCGCGACCACCGACTGGTTCGACCGCACCACCGCCGCCCTGGCCGACCTCGACGACGCGGCCGTCCCTCCGCCGCACGCGGTACCGCTGCTGCGCCTGGAACAGGACCATCCGATGCGGTTGCGGCACGACGGCCGGCGCTACCTGGACCTGATCGGTCAGTGTGTCGCCGAGATCCGCAGCGGCGAAACCTACGAGGTGTGCCTGACCAACATGGCCTCGGTCGAGCGCACCATCGACCCGGTCCGCACCTACGAGTGCCTGCGGGAGATCAGCCCCACCCCGTACAGCGCGCTGCTGCGCTTCCCGGAACTGTCGGTGCTCAGCGCCTCGCCGGAACGGTTCCTGCGGATCGGCGCGGACCGCGTCGTCGAGTCCAAACCGATCAAGGGCACCCGGCCCCGCGGAGCGACCGATGCGGAGGACGGGCGGCTGCGGCAGGACCTGCTCTCGAGCGAGAAGGACCGCTCCGAGAACCTGATGATCGTCGACCTGGTACGCAACGACCTGTCCCGGGTGTGTGTCCCGGGATCGGTGCACGTGCCGAAGCTGTTCGACGTGGAAACCTACGCGGCGGTGCACCAGCTCGTGTCCACGGTGCGCGGCACGTTGCGCCCGGACGTGTCCGCCGTGGACTGTGTGCGTGCGGCTTTCCCCGGAGGCTCCATGACCGGTGCTCCGAAGCTGCGCACGATGGAGATCATCGACAAACTCGAGGACGGCCCCCGCGGCGTGTACTCGGGCGCACTGGGATACCTGTCGCCGACCGGCGCCGCCGACCTGTCCATCGTCATCCGCACCCTGGTCGCCACCGACCACGAGGTGACCTTCGGGATCGGCGGTGCCATCGTGGCCCTGTCCGATCCGGACGACGAACTCGACGAAACCCTCGTCAAATCCGTCGCGATGCGGCGTTCCCTGTCCGAAACTCCGCCGCTGTCCGAAAACGCACCGCTGTCCGAGGACTCCGGCCGATGAACCGCGGTCCCGTGGTCGTGGCCGGCGGCGCAGGAGCCGTCGGGAAACTGCTGGTGAGCGCCCTGCGTGCCGACGGCACCGAAGTGGTGGTCCTCGATCCCACACCCCCACCCGACGACGGCACCGCCCTGGCCTCGGACATCACCGCCCCCACCGCCCGCGCCGTCATGGCGCTCCGAGCTGCGTCCACCGTGGTTCTCGCCGTGCCCGAACCGGTGGCGCTCGACGCGATCCCCGCGCTCGGTGAGTTGCTGCGGCCGCACACCCTGCTCGTCGAGACCCTGTCCGTGAAGTCGGCGGTTCCCGCCGCGCTGCACGCCCACGTGCCGGACGTGCAGGCGCTCGGCGTCAATCCGATGTTCGCGCCGTCGCTGGGACTGGCCGGCCGCCCCGTCGTCACGGTCGCGCATCAGCGCGGACCGGCCGTGTCCGCGTTCGTCGCGGACCTGGCCCGGTGGGGTGCGCAGGTGGTGGAACTGTCCGCCGATGAACACGACCGGGTGACCGCGGCGACGCAGGCCCTCACGCACGCCGCGGTCCTGGCGTTCGGGCTGGCCCTGGATCGGCTGCGGGTCCCGGACGTGTCCGCAGCGACCGCTCCGCCGCCGCACGTGCTGATGCGCTCGCTGCTCGCCCGCGTGGGGACCGGCGCCCCGGAGGTGTATCGGGACGTCCAGAGCGGCAACCCCTACGCCGGCGCGGCACGACGGGCACTGCGCGACGGGCTCGCCGAACTCGACGCGGCCGTCGCCGCCGACCCCGCGGCGTTCGCGGACCTGATGGAACGGGCGAGGCGGCCCCTCGGCGGTCGTCTCGAGCGGTACCGTGAGACGTGCGCGCAGGTGTTCGCCGACCTGCCGCAGACGACGGACCGTCCGCCGCCCGGGGAGACAGGGGTGTCGTGATGGCGGAACGTGAGTTCAGCTCGCTGCGGGCCCGACTGCGACCCCCGGCGCTGCCCGACCACGACGTCGCCGATCCGGTCGAGAGCAGCGTGATCCGCGCCCTGACCCGGTCCTGGGGCATCCGCGCGACCGTCAAGAAACGCGAACCCGACCTCGACGACCTGTTCGACCCCGACCGCCGCGACTATCCCGACGAGCTCATTCCGTTCCGCACCCATCGTCGGTATCGGGACCTCGACGAGAATCGTCGTGCCCGGCTGCGGGCCTGGGCGTGGATCGCCTACAACAAGAACGTCGTCGACATCGAGCAGTTCGTCGTCAATCCCGGATTCGCGGCGGTCACCAACGACGCCCTCGGCATCGGGCCGGCCGACACCGTCGTCCTCGGGGTCATGCAGGCCATGGTCGACGAGCAGTACCACACCCTGATGCACCACAATGCGAGCGCACTGACCCGCCGCCGCCGCGGCTGGGTGCTGCCGGAATCGGTGCTGCCCGCGTCCCGGACGGTGCGGGCACATCGGGACGCGGTCGCCGGCGCGGAGTCCCCCCGCGCCGAGGCTCTCGTCCGCCTCGCGTTCACCACGGTCGCCGAAACGTCGATCAGTGCCTATCTCGCGTTGCTCACCGAAGACGACACCCTGCAGCCGGTCAACCGCGCCACCGTGGCGCTGCACCGGCGGGACGAGCTGTGTCATGCGTCGCTCGCGGCGGAGATCCTCCGGATCGTCTTCACCGACCTGGGACGCACCGATCGACGGGTGCTGCTCGACGCGCTCGCCGCCGGCATCGTCGCGTTCACCGGCAGCGACACCGCGACGTGGGCCGCGATCGTCGAGCACGAACGCATTCCCGGTGCTCAGGAGCTGATCGCCGAGACCGCCGCCGCAGCCCGCTCGGAGCGGGTCGTCCAGGATTGCAGCGCCATCCGGTCGCTGTGCACCGAACTCGGAGTCGCGGACGACCTGCACGTCGACTGGTAGCCTTTCGCGCGTTCGACAGTCGTGACGCCGCGAACGATCGTTCGCGGTTGAGCGGAACCGTTACGAACGTTCGAATGGTAGGAAGGGTCGTCGAGTGAGCGAAACCCCGATCGGTCGGAGCCCATCGACCGGTGGCCGCCCCAAGCAGTACGCGAACAGCGCCGAACGCGCCCGGGCCTGGAGGGAACGTCAGAAACAGCAGAAGTCCGGGGCCCCGACGAGGCGTCCCCCGGCTCCGGCCTCCTCACATACACCCGCTGCGGTCCCGGCCACGGCCGTCCGATCGGAACGGACGCCGCCGCCACCCGCACCGGCGCCGGTCGTACCCGCACGACCGCCGGTGGACGGCGTTCTCCGGGCCGAACGCCATGCCGCCAGGGAATCCGCGGCGGAGGCGTGGAAGCGGGTCGGGGAACTCGAAGCCGAACTGCGCGAGGTGCGGGCCGAACTGGCCGAGGAACGGGCCTCCCATCTCGTTGACGCACGTTCGCACATCGCGGAACTGCAGCGCCAGCTCGAGGAACTCCGAAACGAACGTTCGAGGTAGGACCGCAACAACCGTTCGTTCGAACGAACGCGCGGAGGCAAACGATCGTTTGCGTTGCGACACGACGAACGATCGATCGTCCGATCCGGCAGGATTGCGAACGTTCGCCCCCCGGCTCGCGGAGGCCTTCGTCACCCGCACACGACCGGCTCGGTCGGTGAACCGAAACACGCGAGGTAGTGCCACACCTTCTTGATCGTCGGTCCGTCGTAGCTGCCGGCGCGAGCGGCTGTGCCGATCCCCCACGGATCGAGCACACCCGTGCCCGCGATGGCGGCCGCGGCGTCCATGTACGTGCGGCCGCGATAGTTCGGGTACCGGCGCAGCTCATCCACCGTCAGCCGGAATCCACCGTGCCACTCGACCGGAAACGGAAATCGGAGTGCCCTCGTCTCCACCGGGGTGCCGCGGTAGCACGGGTCCAATACGACTGCCTCGACGTCGGTGTCGAGGCGGAGCGGCCCGTGTACCTGGGCCTCGATGTAGTCGTTCAACGGTTCGCTCCCGCCCCGGTCGGCATCGTGCGCGGCGTGCACCGCCGCCATCCGGTGCGCAACGCCGGCCGCCGCCGGTTCGAGGTGGCTGTCCGGGAAGCAGAACGTCGCGCGGGACAACGTCGCGGCGGTCAGCCGGAAATGCGCGGAGCCGAACCGCGGTGCGGCGCCGACCGGATCACGGCGGACGTTCAACGCCCCGTACACGGGTCGCTCGTGTGGCGCGGCGTCGTCGTAGGCGGCGGCGAACATCCGGCTCTCCCACTGCCATCGATCTCCTCCGGGGAACGCGGTCGCTCCCCCGTTGGTCGTCCCGGTCGCGAACTGCGAGTGGTAGACGCCGTCGTCGAGCATGCTCTCGAGGATAGGCCGGTCCCCGGCGAATCGATCCGGGTGGAAGTTGAGGGTGATTCGCAGCCCGGCATCGACCGGGCCTCCGCTCGACCTCGCCGCCACGGCGCGCAGGGCACGCTCGGCCCGCGACGATTCCGTGTTCACCCACGCAGTATGCCCGAATCGCACGGCAACGATGCCGTAGCGTACCGCCATGACCTCCGCCTGCGCGATCTGCGACAAACACCGGGGCGTCGGTCCTCTGGTCGGGCCTCGGGTGTTCGCCGACGACCTCGTCGTCGTGTCGCACCGCCCGCCGCTGCCGGGCGAGCAGGCAGCGGTCCCCGGATACCTGTTCATCGAGACGCGGCGGCACGTCCGTTCCTTGTCACAGCTGGAGGAACACGAAGCGGCCGCGGTCGCGAGTGCCGCGTGGCGGGCGGCTCGTGCTCTGGAATGCGAGCTGGCACCGGCATTCGTGTTCTCGGCGATCGCCGGGCGCAGTGCGCCGCACTTTCACCAGCACGTATTCGTCCGCCCGGCGGGAACACCGGATGCCGTCCCGTGGAACGACACGGACGCGTGGGGCGAACGCCCGCTGCTCGGCGAGCAGAATCAGTAGTGCCCCATAGAGT
>NZ_LRRH01000223.1 GCF_001646785.1 Rhodococcus phenolicus | reverse complement strand
GTCTGGGGCGGGGCCCAGTCCCCGGGCTGCTGCCGCGACGGTTGTGCCGTCCGGGTGCGGGGTGGCGGCGCCGTCCGATTTCGCGGCGGTGGTGCCGTGGGCTGCCGGTATGCCGGGTTCGGGGTCTGTGACCAGGCCTGCTGCGGTCCGGGACGACCGTCGCGGCGAATGATCTGGGGGCCTTCCGGCGGCACCGGGCGAGGTGGGGGCGCGGGACGGCGAGGCGGCGGCCCCTGCTGCGGCCGCGGCCGATACCGGGGGTCGGGACGGTCGCCGTTCACGCGTCAACTGTACGTTCCGCGGTCGCGGGGACCGGTGCTCACCGGCAGCTCGGCGTTCGCGATGGGGAGGGCAGCGGTGCCGCCGCGCGAGGTCGCCCACGTCACGGCAGCCAGGACACGTGCCCGCGCAGCGCCTGGTATCCGACGAACGCGACCGAGTCGATCAGGGCGTGCGCGACGACGAGCGGCCACAGCCGCGACGTCTTCTGCCAGAACCGGCCGAAGATCAGGCCCATGATCACGTTGCCGAGGCCGCCGCCGAGCCCCTGATACAGGTGGTAGCTGCCGCGCAGCAACGCGGAGGCGGCCAGGGATCCGTTCTCGGACCAGCCGAGCTGCCGCAACCGGGTGATCAGATATGCGACGACCAGGACCTCCTCGGCCGCCGAGTTGGCGATCGCCCACAGCACCAGCGCGGGGAGCCGCCACCAGTAGTCCTCGAGGGTGCTCGGCGCGACCGTCAGATTCAGGCCCATCGCGCGTGCCGCGAGATACAGGCCGAGTCCCGGTATGCCGATCAGCGCGGCAAGCCCGACCCCGGGCAGGAGGTCGCGGCGCAGGTGCGGTCGCGCGAACCCGATGACCTTCGGCCCGATTCCGCTGCGCCACAGCAGGTAGACACCCAGCGCCGCCCATGCCAGCAGTCGCACGATGCCGAGGATCTGACGTGCCAGGTCGATCAGTTGCTGCGACGACCGCGGCACGTTCAGCGCGACCGTCTGGTCCGACAGCGGCGTCGGCGCCAGCGCGGATTCGAGCAGGGACAGGATCGACGACAGCCCACTGAGCCCGAACGTGACGAGCAGGACGATCGTGATCTCGATCCACAGTGCGCGACGGTCCGAGGGGTCCAGCGGCGTCGCCGGGTTCCGGGGTGCGGGGGAGAGCCAGTCGCGGATCGTCGTCACCGCAGCGATTGTGCCGCACGCACGGCGTGCGCGGTCACCAGAAGTCGAGGGCCTCGGCGAGGGCGGTGGACTGCGCGTGCGTCGGCCGCTGCGCACCGTCGATCGCGTAGACCGTGTTGCCGACGGTGGCGACGACGAGGCCGTGCCGTGCGGTGTCCATCGGCGCGAGTTCGGTCCACATTCCGGTCGCCAGGTCGAGGGCTTCCACCTGGGCGAGGACGCGGGTG
>NZ_LRRH01000052.1 GCF_001646785.1 Rhodococcus phenolicus | reverse complement strand
AACACGGGCGACGGCCTGCGGATGGCCATGCGGGTCGGTGCCCGCCTCGGCAACATGCGCGAAGCGTGGTGGTCGCCGATGGTGCCGTGTCCGGGTACCCGGCGCGACGGGGTGCCGGCGGCGCTGCTGTCCTCTCGTGAACGTGCGCTCCCCGGGTCGATCATGGTCAACCGCTACGGCCGGCGCTTCGCCAACGAGGCGGCGAACTACAACGCGTTCGGAGGCGCCTTCCACCATCTCGACGAGTCGAAACTCGACTACCCGAATCTCCCGGCGTACATGATCTTCGACCAGTCCACGGTCGATCGGTTCGGCGTGTTCGGCGGCAGTCCCGGGGCTCCGGTCCCCGACTGGGTCGAAAGCGCACCCACGCCGGCAGCGCTCGCCGCTGCTCTGGGTCTGCCGGTCGACGCGGTGACGGATACGGTCGAACGCTTCAACGAGTACGCGGCGCGAGGTGTGGACCCGGACTTCTCTCGGGGAAGCAGTGCGTTCGATCGTTTCCCCGGTGGGCGGATGAGCGATCCCGATTCCCCCCACGCGACACTCGGTCCGATCCGTACGGGACCGTTCTACGCGGTCGAGGTCGTGAGCTCTGCGCTGGGCACGAAGGGTGGGCCCCGCACGGACGTCGAGGGACGGGTTCTCGACGTCGACGGGTCCGTCATCGCGGGGTTGTACGCCGCAGGCAATGTCATGGCCAACCCCAGCGGGATGGTCTACGGCGGTGCCGGTGCCACTCTCGCGGTCGCAGGGATATGGGGGATGAGAGCGGGGCGGGCGGCGGTCGCCGATCACCGCCCGATGCCCGAAACCGCGGTGGTGGCGCAGGCGAAGAACGAATAGTCGATCGAATCGGCCTGCAATCGGTCTGGATCGGATCATATGATCTAGCAAGGACTTTCGTGTCCACTTCCATCGGAAGGACGGCCCATGGCGAACCGGCGGTACCTCCATTTCAACCTCGTCGGCAACGACATCAACCTCCATTTCGGAGCCCCCGCGTACGAACAGCGGCACCACGCCGACACGGCGCTCACCGACCCGTTCGAACGGCTCATGGCCTACGGCCGACTCGGCGACGAGGGTCTCTTCACCGCCGTCTTCCTCGGCGACGTGCCCGGCATGCCGAACTCCCCGGCCTTCGACGGGGGGCCTGCCGAGCCGATCACCGCGCTGAGCGCGATGGCCCGTGAGACCACGAACGTCGGACTCATAGCAACAGCGTCGACGACGTTCTACGACCCGTACACCCTCGCTCGCCTGATCGCGTCGCTCGACCAGGCGTCCGACGGCCGTGCCGGGCTGAACGCGGTCACCACCGTCGGCGACGCACTTGCGTTGAACTACAGCCGCGACAGTCACCCCGACCGGGAGACCAGATACCGCCGAGCCATGGAGTTTCTCGACGTGACCGCGGCGCTGTGGGCGAACCGTGAGGTGCGGCGCGATCCGGACGGTGTCGTGCGCTACTACGCCACGCCGATCGACCACCGGGGCGAATCCTTCGGTGTCCTCGGACCGTTGAATGTCGCGCCGAGCCGGCAGGGGCGACCGTTGGTCGCCCAGGCAGGCGGGTCGGGACCGGGGATCAAGGTCGCCGCCCGGCATGCGGACATGGTGTTCACGGCCGCAACCTCCCGGGAGCGTGCCGCGGCGTACCGGGAGGACCTGGACAAGGCGCTCGCGGACGCCGGACGTGCGGCCGGAAGTGTTCCGGCAGTCCCCGGCCTCATACCGTACATCGGGCGTACCGCCCGGGAGGCAGAGGAGAAGATGCGCGCCCTGGACGACTACGTCCCGTGGGAGAGTGTCGCGCCGAAAGCGCTGGCACAGTTCGGGTTGGAGGTTCCGTACGACAGCGTCGACGACCGATTCCCGTTCGGGTTGCTGCCGAAACCGGCCGACGTCGAGTCGACCGTCAAAAGCACCTTCGGGAACTACGTCGGACTCTACGACTGGATCGAGGCGCATCCCGGCGCAACCGTCCGCGATGTCGCAGCACAGTCGCTCGGCCGGGGCGGAGCCCAGCACCGCAAGTTCGTCGGCTCCTACGACGACATCGTCGACGACTTCGATCAGTGGTTCACCGACGGCAACGTCGGCGGGTTCAACCTCATGTTCCCCGTCGGCCCGGCGTCGGTCCGCGAGTTCATCGACGAGGTGGTTCCGCGACTGATCGACCGCGGGCTCCACCGGGGAACTCCCGACGACCGGCCGTTGCGCGAACGCTTCTCCAGCGGGCTGTGAGGGGCCTCCGAATTCCATCCGTGACGACCACTTCCAGTAGCGCGGAAACATGCCGAAACTCCGAAAGGAACCGACCATGCCGGACCCGTTGACGCCACCGGGACCTCAACCTGAGGGCTTCGACCCGGACTGGGTGCGCGCCAAGCACGCCTACGAGCGAGCCAAGCGACTCAGGCGCGACGGAGTCGAGCAGTACGTCGAGGTCACCGCGGAGTTCTCGCATTACGAGGACGACCCCTACGTCGACCGGATCGAGCGCGAGCCGGTGCAGGACGAGGTCGAGATCCTGATGATCGGCGCGGGCCTCGGCAGCCTGATCGCCGCGGCACGGATGCGTGAAGCCGGCCTCGACGGCATCCGGCTGATCGACCGGGCCGGCGGCGTCGGCGGAACCTGGTACTGGAACCGCTATCCGGGTGTGCAGTGCGACATCGAGTCCTACATCTACATGCCGCTGCTGGAGGAGATGAACTACGTCCCCACGCAGAAGTACGCCTACGGATCCGAGATCCGGGAGCACCTGTCGGCGATCGCGCACAAGTACGATCTGGTGCGCGACGCGCTCTTCCACACCACCGTCGAGGAGACGGTCTGGGACGAGGAGGCCGAGCGCTGGATCGTGAAGACCGATCGTGGTGACCGCATCCGAGCCCGGATCGTGGTCGTTTCACCGGGCTCGCTCACACGGCCCAAGCTGCCGGGCATCGTCGGCATCAACGAGTTCGAAGGTCACACATTCCACACCAGCCGATGGGACTACGGCTACACCGGGGGAGACGAGACCGGGAACCTGACCGGGCTGCAGGACAAATCCGTGGGCGTCATCGGTACGGGCGCCACCGGTCTGCAGGTGGTGCCCCATCTCGGCCGGTGGGCCGGGAAACTCTATGTGTTCCAACGGACTCCGAACGCCGTCGACGAGCGCGGCAACAAGCCGACGGACCCGCAATGGGCAGCCGGCCTCGAACCCGGATGGCAGCGTGAGCGGATGGAGAACTTCACCCGCTACACAGCCGGGGTGGAGCATCACACCGACCTCGTCGACGACGGCTGGACCCGCGTGTCGGCCGAGGTCACCAGGACGGCGGTCCGGCAGGAGATCGAGCGTCGGGGTGCACCGATGACCGCGGAGGAGATCGCCGAGTTCCTGTTCGAGGCCGACTTCAACTCCATGGAACGGGTGCGCGCCCGGATCGACTCCATCGTGACCGACAGAGCCACCGCAGAAGCCCTCAAACCGTGGTACAAGCGTCTCTGCAAGCGCGTCGGGTTCCACGATGAGTTCCTCCCCACCTTCAACCGTGACAACGTCGAACTGGTCGACACGAACGGTCGCGGGATCCAGCGCCTGACGCGTGACGGGGTCGTCGTCGGAGACCGCGAGTACAAGGTCGACACGCTGATCTTCGCGACAGGTTACGACGTCAGCAGCAGCTACACCCGTCGCACGGGTTTCGACATCATCGGCCGGGACGGTGTTCACCTCAGCGACAAGTGGAAGAGCGGACCGCGCACCTTCCACGGCCTGCAGTCCCACGGTTTCCCCAACTGCTTCTTCCTCGGGTACACGCAGACCGGTATCGCGAACAACTACACCCACACCGCCGAGGAACGGGCCCGTCACCTGGTCTATCTGCTCGAGCAACGGGTGGTGCGCGGAGCCACCACGATCGAGGCCGACCTCCGGGCGGAAGACGGCTGGGTCGCCACCATGAACGAGCTCTCCGGCCCCGGTCGCGCCTTCTACGCGGACTGCACCCCCAGCTATCTCGACAACGAGGGTGACATCGGCAATCCGGACGGACTCGCGGCAGCCAACTACGGCGGCGGTCCGGTGCAGTTCTTCGAGCTGCTGGCCCGGTGGCGGGAAAGCGGAGATATGGACGGCGTCACGCTTCGGTGACGCCGCGTTGCCGAAGCGGGTACCCGTCGGCACCCGGAGCGGTGGGGGATCAGTCGCCGGGAGCCCGGTAGCTGGTGTCCCGGTGGACGGCCTCGTCGATCTGTTCGGGCGTGAGCAACAGAATCGGCTTCGACCGGGCCGCACCCGAACCGATGGTGCGTAGTTCCAGGGTGGCGGCGGCGATGTCGTCGGGTACCTCGCCGATCACGTACAGATCGTGCCCACCGAGAGCGAAATGCACGGATTCGACGCTGCCGCCGACACTCTCGACCATACTGACGATCGCGTCGCGTCGCGCGGTACCGCCCTCGTCGAGCAACCCTCTCGCGCCTTCGCTGGTGTAGGTGACCTGCCACAGAAATTTCGGCATGGGACGGTTCTCCTCGGGTCGGGGACCTCTCCATGGTCGGCCCGGAGACGGTGCCGCGGGGTGGTTTCGACGCGATCGGCTCACGCGTTCCGCCTAGGCTCGTGGAGACACCGGAAGATCTCACCGAAAGGGAGGGTTGCAGTGCCGAAGCCGCCGCTGCCCGACGCCGTGGCCGAATTCCTCGCCCGGCCCAACTACGCGACCATCAGCACCCTGCGGTCCGACGGCCAACCCGTGTCCGTGCCGACCTGGTACGGCTACGAGAACGGCCGCATCCTCGTGAACATGGACGAGGGCCGCACACGGCTCGGTCACCTGCGCAACGATCCGCGGGTGAGCCTGAGCGCGATCGACCCCGACGACTGGATCACCCACGTGAGCCTGCAGGGTCGGGTCGTCGAGATCGTCGACGACGAGGGCCTCGCCGACATCGATCGCATCGCGCGGCACTACACCGGCAGGCAGTACTACGTGCGCGACCGCAAGCGGGTCAGCGCGTGGATCGAGATCGACCGCTGGCACGCTTGGGGCCGCCTCAAGGACGCGTAATCCCCTGGGTGATGGGAACCGTCACCCGGTCAGACCGAATATTGGTTCCCATCACCCGGAGCGCGGGGGCGTCCGGGGCGGTGCGTCAGAGGACGCCGGCCTCTTTCGCGACCTTCCTGGCCTGGAATGCGACGGCGATGAGCAGGATGCCGAACAGGATCGCGTAGATACCCAGGAGCCAGATCAGACCGGTGATGCCGCCACCGGGGAAGATCAGCAGGACGATGCCGAACAGGATCGCGAGGATTCCCGCGACGAGCGACCACACCCACCCGGACTCGGGGACCTTCCGGAACCGCAATGCGCCGACGGCACCGGCGATTCCGAAGAAGATCGCATAGAACGCGATGATGTAGAGCAGCACGAGCGCGGTCGCGCCGGGCCACACCAGAGCCACGATGCCGGCGAGGACCGAGATGACGGCCGTCGCGAGCCACCAGCCCCAGCCGTCCAGGGTCCTGCGGTCGCGGACCGCGTGGTAACCGAGCACGATGCCGTCGATGATCGCGTAGATGCCGAAGACGACGACGAGGGCCCACACGGTGATGCCAGGCCAGACGAGGGCGACGATGCCGAACAGTACGGCGAGGATGCCGCGGATCAGCACGATCCACCAGATCTGTTTGAAGAGGGAACGGAACGGATCATTCGGGGTGGCAGCGGTCTCGGACATGAGCACTCCTGATATTTGATCTTGGCTTCCGGCTCAGCGTAGGCCCGGTCACGGGTGCGTGCGCGGCGAATGAGCGCTCTCGGAAGTGCGATCCGCGGGGGTATCGTCGTGCGATGGTCCGCGCACGGGTCGGAATCTCGGGTTGGCGCTATCCCGGATGGCGCGGCGACTTCTATCCGGCGGGGTTGCCGCAGCGCCGCGAACTCGAGTACGCCGCCGAGCGGATGGGCACGATCGAGATCAACGGCACGTTCTACAGCCTGCAGCGGAAATCGAGCTTCGAGGCCTGGCGGGACAGCACTCCCGACGATTTCGTGTTCGCGGTCAAGGGCGGCCGGTTCGTCACCCACCTCAAACGTCTTCTCGACGTCGATGAGGCGCTCGCCAACTTCTTCGCGTCGGGTGTTCCCGTGCTCGGTCCCAAGCTCGGTCCGCTCCTGTGGCAACTCCCGCCCACCATGGCGTTCGAACCGGAGCGGATAGCCGGGTTCTGCGTGCAACTGCCGCGCACGACGGGCGAGGCTGCGGCGCTCGCCTCGCGCCGGACCGACAAGGTCCCGGACGATCGGGCATGGACCGAGCCGGACGCCGACCGCCCGATCCGCCACGCGATGGAAGTGCGGCATCCGACCTTCGCGACCGGGGAGGCCGCCGCACTGCTCCGCGAACACGACGTCGCACTCGTCGTCGCCGATACCGCGGGCCGGTATCCCTTCCTCACGGACGTCACCTCGGATTTCGTCTATGTGCGCATGCACGGCGACGCCGAGCTGTACGTCAGCGGCTACACGGACGCGGCGCTGGATCGGTGGGCCGAACGGATCGGCGCGTGGCTGGGCGACGGCCTCGACGTCTACGTGTACTTCGACAACGACGCGAAGGGATTCGCCCCGCACGACGCGCTCGAGCTGCAGCGACGACTGTGAGCGTGTCGGGGCCGGACGGCACACTGGGTGCGTGCCGCCGCCGAGGCGGACGAAGCAGCACCGACGAGGAGAACACTGTGTGGCCCACGCATTGGCCGACGATCGCGCGGGAGATCGCGCATGCCACCGAGACTGCGCTGGGCGCGGCCAGGGCGGGCGACGAACCGGCGTTCGCCGCCGCGGCCGCGGACCTCGTCGAGTTGCCGTACGAGCAGGTCACGGCCGTGCACGCGGGAATGATGCGCGAGCTGTTCGAGGAGTTGCATCCGGACGGCCTGGCCGGCGAGGACGTTCAGGCCGTGTTCGAGCGCTGTGCCCGCGGTCCGGTGCAGGCCTCGCCGGATGCACTGGTGGCGGTGCTCACCGGGGCGCTGGGGGTGACGGATCCGGAGGCGCCGAAGGCCCGGCCCGAGCAGTACCTCACCGCGGGGCTCGTGGTGCTCGCCGATCTGCTGGCAACCCGCGCGATCGAGCCGGGGCCGTATGTGCGCCGTGCGGTCGGGGAGATCGAACGAGCGGAGACCGTCGAGATG
The DNA here is from genome assembly GCF_001646785.1 of Rhodococcus phenolicus. Lineage (GTDB taxonomy): Bacteria > Actinomycetota > Actinomycetes > Mycobacteriales > Mycobacteriaceae > Rhodococcus > Rhodococcus phenolicus. Next base: position 103,237 of record NZ_LRRH01000052.1, on the reverse strand, counting down.
CCCTGACGTGCGTCGTCAGGGGCGGGTCTGCTGTTCGACGTTGAACACGACCCGCCGCAACAGGGATGTGAGGGTGTCGAGTTCGTCGTCGGACAGTCCGTCGAGCATGTGCAGCTCACGGGTGACGCGGCGCGGGTACTCGGCTTCGACGACGCGGCGTCCGGCGTCGGTGAGGTCGAGCAGTACGACGCGACCGTCGCGTTCGAGCCGTTTGCGTTCGAGCAATCCGAGTCCGACGAGGCGGTCGGCGTGCTTGGTGGTGGAGGCGCCCGACATCCCGGTGACGGAGGTGACCTCGCTGGCCCGCAGCGGATGGGGACTGCGGGCCAGCGCGCACAGCACCTCGAATTCCGTTCGGGTGACCCCGCTCCCGGTGAGTTCGTGGTCGAGCTGGTTCAGTGCGAGCGAGCTGACCCGGATGATGCGCCCGATGACGTCGATGGGGCGGGTGTCCAGCTCCGGGTAGGACTCGGCCCACGCGGTGCGCACACGATCGACGAAGTCGTCGGCGGGGATGGAGGCGTCGGGCATGGACTCAGTCTAGCGATCCGTTTCACAGACATTTCATAACTATTTTACTTGTGAAGCATTAGACTGGACCGGTGCTTGCCTCGCCCACCGACCCGACCTACCGCCGCCTGCGACACACCGGCGGCGCCCTCGCGCATTCGCTGTCCGCCGCCGCCTGGCGGGACTCGCTCGACGTGCGCCGCGCAGACGCGGTCGTCGCACCCTCGCTGCGGGTCGGGCTGGCGGTGCTCCTCGTCCTCGTCGGCGGTGGCCTGTTCGATCAGGTCCAGCTCGCCGGGTTCGCGGCGCTCGGCGCGCTGTCCTCGGCGTTCGGACGGCACGAACCGTATCGGCGGCTCGCCGGTAAGGCCGCGTGCGCCGGGGCCGGGGTCGTCGCGTACGTCGCGCTCGGGGCCGCCACCGGTGCGACAGGAATACCGATGTGGATCCAGACGGCGATGCTCGCCGCCGCGGCCGGGATCGCATTCTGGCTGCTTGCCGCGTTCCGCATCATCGGGCCGGGAGCCCTGATCCTCATCTTCGCCGCGGCCGGAGCCGCCGGATTCGCCGACACCGCTGCGGACATCGGCGCGGCCGTGACCGCTGCCGCGATCGGCGCGACCGTCGGCTGGGCGGTGGCGATGGCACCGGCGCTGTACCACCCGCACGGTCCCGCCCGCGTCGCGGTCGCCCGCGCGCTGGCAGCGGTGTCCGCGCTGGAAACGGATGGTGAGGAAGCGGTCGCACCGGCGCGCGCGGCGATCGCGCGGGGGCGGGAGGTCGTCGCACTCGGAGCCCGTCACCCGCACACCCACGAGCTGCTCGCCCTGCTGGACGCCGCCGAGGCGGTCGTCGACACCGGTTCGCACGACACGGTCCGCGCACGCCGGGACGACTTCGCGCGCCTGGAATCGGAACTGCGAAAGATTCGACGCGACATCGCGATTCCCCGCGTCGATGCCGCCGACTCGCGGTTGCCCGAACGACCCGAGAGCTTCCTGCGGACCGGTGTCCGGGACCTGCGCGACCGCGCGATCGTGGTCGGCGCCGGACGAGTGGTGGCCGGGGCGCTGCTCGCGGGCTGGATCGCACTCGCTGCCGGCCTGCAACACCCGCTGTGGGCGACGATGGGCGCGATGGCCGCGCTGCAGGGTGCCAACTACGGGCACACCGTGCAGCGTGCCATCCAGCGGTTGATCGGGAACGTCGCCGGTGCCTTGCTCGCCGCGGCCCTGCTCGCGGCGGCGCTCGGTTACTGGCCGCTCGTGGTCGTGATCGTCGTCCTGCAGACGACGGCGGAACTGTACGTCACCCGGAACTACGCGCTCGCGTCGATCGCGGTGACGGCGATGTCCCTGTTGCTCACCGGCCTCGGCGAACCGATCGGTCCGGACATCGCGATCAGCCGCGTCGGCGACACGCTCATCGGTGTCGTCGTCGGCGTGATCGTCGCCGCGCTCACCATCGCGCGCGGCGACCGCCACCACCTGCTCGCCCGGCCCTGACTACCGCTCCGACGATCTGCTCTTCGGGATGTCGCGGAACGCGATGTTCGGGTCGTGGCTGCGTTCGCGGGGCATCCCGAGCACCCGTTCGCTGATGGTGTTGCGGGCCATCTCGGTGGTGCCGCCGGCAATGCACCAGACCTGCTGCATCAGGTAGTCGTGTCCGACCTCCGCGACCGCGCCGTCGTCGTCGTCCCACGCGGCTCCGGTGGCGCCGGTGAACTCGTACATGATCGTGGTGAGCCGGGTCGCGACGGTCCCGGCCATCAATCGGACGATCCCGGCCGCCTGATCGGAGATCCTGCCGGTCGCGATACCCCGGCCGATACGACGCTGCAATGCCTCCTTCGCCAGTTCCAGGGTGCGGGCCTCGCCGACCAGGTCGCGGGCGATCGGGTCGTCGAGCCGGCCGGCGTCGCGCGCAACCGAGACGAGTTCCGCCATCCGCGACCCGCCGCGGGAACTGCCCGGTGGGCGGGTGGCGAACTGGGAACTCGACTGCATCCGTTCGTGGAACATCCAGCGGGTGCCGACGCTCCAGCCGTCGTCGACCTCACCGATACGGTCGCTGTCCGGAACCCGCACGTCGGTCAGGTACTCCTGACAGAACTCCTTGGAGCCACTGAGCATTTCGATGCGGTGGACCTCGACGCCCTCGCGCTTCAGCGGCAGCATGAAGACGGTGAGGCCGCGATGCTTGGGTACGTCCCAGTTGGTGCGCGCCAGGCACAGGGCCCAGTCCGACCACCATGCGCCCGTGGTCCAGATCTTCGATCCGTTGAGCACCCAGTCCTCACCGTCGCGCACGGCGGTGGTCACGGCGCTCGCGACATCGGAACCACCGCTCGGTTCGGAGAGGAACTGCATCCAGATCTCCTCGCCCTTGAGGATGGCGGGGATGTGACGCTGCTTCTGTTCTTCGGTACCGCATTCGAGAAGCACTGCGGCGCACGGCACGAACGTCGGTGACTGCAGTCGCGCCGGATATTCGAATCCGGCCAGTTCCTCGTCGAGCACCCGCTGGTGCGCGCGGGTCAGGCCCTGGCCGCCGTACTCCCGAGGGAAGCAGATCCCGGCGAGCCCGGCGTCGAAGAGCTTGCGCTGCAGTTCGCGTTCGTGCGCGACCGCGGCGAGTTCCTCCTCGTCGGAGCCTTCGGCGCGCAACACGCCGATGTGCGCGGTGGGATCGGCGGGCTCCAGGTTCGCGCGGATCCAGGTGCGCGCACGATCGCGGAAATCGTCGACGGTCTCGGTGTTCTCGGGTGCGGGGGTCACTGTGCGGCCTCCTGCTGCAGGGCGATGTCGGCGATGAGCTGTCGGTGTTCGGCGGGACTGCCGTGGCTCGCCCGGTTGGCGGTGGCCCGGCGCATGAACAGGTGCAGGTCGTGTTCGTAAGTGACACCGATACCGCCGTGGAGCTGCACACAGTCCTGGATCAGCAGGCCGCCGTAGTCGCCGATGTATGCCTTTGCGGCACTGGTGGATTCCGCCGCGCCGGGAACGCCCGCGGCGACGTCGGCGGCAGCGTCGTCGGCGAGGGCGTGGAACGCCTCGAGCCACGTCTTCATGTCTGCGAACCGGTGTTTGAGCGCTTGATACGAGGCGAGCGAGCGGCCGAACGAGTAACGGTCGAAGGCCCATTCGACGGTCAGGTCGAACACCGACTGGAGGGCGCCGACGGACTCGGCGCAACCGATCACGACGGCGAGCCGCCGGGTGTGCTCGACGTCGGCACGCGCACCGCCCGCGGTTCCGACCAGTGCCGTCGCGGGCAGACGCACCTCCTCGAACTCGACGGTCGCGTAGCGGCGGGTCACGTCGATCGATCGCAGCGGGGTGACGCGGACACCGGCGGTGTCGGCCGGAACGAGCACCTGGGACACGCCGTCGCCCGTGCGCCCGGTCACCAGCAGCAGGTCCGCGGTCGGGGCGGCTTCGACGGGCCGTTTGGTCCCGTGCACGACGACCTCGTCGCCCTCGACCCGGATCTCGACCGGAGATCCGGCGGGGCGGCTGCCGGGCAGCGGTTCGTCGACGCACCACGCGGCGGTCGACGTTCCGGCGATCAGCGCCGCGAGCGGTTTGTCGTGGGCATCCGTGTAGTGGGTGCTCAGCGCGGCCGCCACCAGGTTGCTCGGTGTCAGCGGGCCGGGTGCGGCGTGCCGGCCGAACTCGTGGGCGACGAGCGTGAGGTCGACGAGTCCGGCGCCGCTGAGGGAACCACCGCCGTGTTCTTCGGCGACGAGCAGGCTCGTCCAGCCCAGTTCCGCACCGCGCCGCCAGTAGCCGGCGTCGAACCCGGCCGGATCGTCGCGCATGCGGCGCAGTTCCCCTGGAGGCGCCTGGTCCTCGAGGAACCGCGCGGTCGTGTCTCGGAAGAACTCCTGGTCGGGAGTCGGTTCCCACAGCATGTGTCTTCGTCCCCTGCCGTCGCAGCCGGTGTGAACATATCGCTCTCGGTGTAGAGAACAATACTTGCAAGGATTGAAAATGCCACTCTTGAAGGTGTTGTGGCGAGCTGATAGGGGGACGGTCGCGCGGATACGATCGGCGGGTGCGCGTACGCCGGATCGTCGACCTGAGCCGTCTTGTGTCCGCGGAGACCCAGGTGTACCCGGGCGACCCCGCGACCGCATTGACCCCGCACGCGACCCTGCGCGCCGACGGCTACAACCTGCTGCGAATCGACATGGGGTCCCAGACCGGCACGCACGTCGACGCCCCGCGGCACATGCGGGAGACCGGCGAACCGGTCGACGGGCTGGACCCGCGGCTCTTCGTGGGGCGCGGCGTCGTCGTGGACGTGCGAGGGCTGACCGCGCGTACCCCGATCACCGCGGCAACCATCGGTGACGTGGCATGTGGACCCGGCGACATCGTCCTGCTGCACACCGGCTGGGACGCGCACTACGGAACCGACGCGTACTTCGATCACCCTTTCCTGGACGCGGACGCGTGCCGCCGGCTCCTCGACCGGGGTGTGCGCACGATCGGCATCGACGCTCCGAGCCTCGATACGACCGGTGCGAGCGAGTTCCCCGCGCACTGGCTCGTCGCCGATGCCGGCGGCGTCATCTGCGAGAACCTGTGCGGACTCGAGCGGATCGACTTCCCGGACCCGCTGATCAGTGTCCTGCCGATCCGGCTCGCGGGCGGCGACGGTGCCCCGGTGCGGGCCGTCGCGATGGACGTGGAGTGACGGCACCGGTGCCTTTTCCGGTGTGTCCACGCGCCGGAAAGGCGCACGGTCACAGCAGTTGCGTGACCACGATCCGGGCGGTCCCGTACACCGCCGTCCCGGCGGTCACCAGCCCGAACACCAGAATCCACAGGGCGGCCGGAATCCGGGTGAGCCACCGCAGCTGATCGGCATCCGAACCCCCGCCGCCCCCACGCCGATGGGTGCGGGCCAGCTCGACGACCGGCCGGGTCGCACCGAACAGCAGCACCCACGTCAGCAGATACGCCGCGGTGTAGCGGATCACCGGATCCCCGTAATAGGCAGCCGCCCCGACGGCGGCGCCGACCGCGAGGACGGACAGGAAACCGAACAGATTGCGGATCAGCAGGATCAGCAGCGCCAGCGCCGCGAGCACCGACCACAGCACCGCGGCCGGGCGGTCGAGCGTCAGCAACGTCGCCGCGAGGAACCCGAGCACCGCCGGACCCACGTACCCCGCGAACGCGGTCGCCATCATGCCCGGACCGCGCGGATTGCCGGACGAGACGGTCACCCCGGAGGTGTCGCTGTGCAACCGGATCCCGGACAGCCGCCGCCCGACCAGACGCGCGACGAGCGCATGCGACCCCTCGTGTGCCTGCGTGATCAGGTGCCGCGTCGCAAGCCACAACGGCCGCACGGTGACCAGCACGAGCGCGATCACAGCGGTGACGACGATCAGTGCGGGAGGGGCCGGCTCGCTCACAGCGGACACCGCGTCCCAGGCGGATCCCCGTGTGTCCGGGATCGAGGCGAGGGTCGAGGGCACAGGTCACCTTTCGTCGAAACGGAACGTGTCATCGTACGGCGGGACCCGTGCGGCATCGAGGTCCGGGGACGCCGCCGTCCGGGGGCACCGATAGATTGGGCCGTGTGTCCGACCGTCGCTCCACCGAGATCCGCGTCGGCATCGCCGACTCCTGGGCCGTCGGTCTCGGCCTGATCCCGCTGGGGCTGGCGTTCGGGGTGGTGCTGACCCAGGGCGGTTTCGACTGGTGGTGGGCACCGATCTTCTCCACCGTCATCTACGCCGGATCGATGGAGTTCCTCGCGGTCGGACTGATCGGGGCCGTCACCCCGTTCGCATCGCTCGCGGCGGCGACGCTGCTGATCAACTTCCGGCACGTGTTCTACGGCCTGAGCTTCCCGCTGCGGGTGATCCGCAGCCGTATCGGACGGGTTTACAGCGTGTACGCCCTCACCGACGAGTCGTACGCCATCGTCGCCCCGAAACCCCACGCCGAGCTGACCGGCACCCGGATCCTCACCGTGCAGGTGCTGTGCCAGGCGGTGTGGGTGGTCTCGGGAACCGTGGGGGCACTGATCGGCGCCGCGCTCCCCGCGGGCCTGTCGGGACTCGAGTTCGCGCTCACCGCGCTGTGCACGGTGCTCGCGATCGACGCCTTCCGCATCAACCGCGACCTTCCGGCACCCGCGATCGCGTTCGTGTGCGGATCGGTCGCCCTGGTGCTCGCGAAGGACGTCATGCTCCCGGTCGCACTCGGGTTGTTCGTGCTGGCGCTGATCGTCCGGTACATCTACCGCAACCGGGTGTCCCGTGCCTGAGTCGGTACCGGGCGCCGGCTACGTGCTGGCATCGCTGTTCGTGATGTTCGCGGTCACGGTCGGCCTGCGGGCGGCGCCGTTCGCGGCACTGGCGTTCCTCCGCGATTCGGCGCTGGTGAAGTTCCTCGGCACGACGATGCCGGCCGGAGTGATGCTGATCCTGGTGATGTACACGCTGCGGGACACCGGCGCGACGACGTGGCTGCCCGCACTGATCGGTCTCGGCGCGACCGTCGCGGTCCATCTGTGGCGACGCAACCCGGCGCTGAGCACCGTCGCCGGCACCGCCTCCTATGTGGTGGCCGCCGCGCTCTGGGGCTGACCCGCCTCTTCGGCGATGCGGGTGTCGAGAGCGGGCTTCCCGGCTTCACCGGGCTTCACGGCCTCGCGACGCGACCGCGCGGCGACGACCGCGGCGACCAGCAACACGATGCCGGTCAGGCACTGGGCGTTGCCCAGCAGTTCGAGGACGGCCTGCTCCACCCAGCCGTGCGAGGACGCGTCGACGAGCAGATAGTTCGGCCCGACGAGGAACACGAGCGCAGCGGGCAACAGTACGGGCCACCAGCGGCGGTACTGCGGCGCGATCGGAATCGCGATGAGCAGGACGCTGTACGCCCAGTGATGGGTGACGGCGATGGGGGCGGCGAGCAGCGTCGCGAGCGCGATCACGCCGAGGGCGATCACCGGCTCGTCCGAACGCAGGAAGCGATTCGCGGCCCACGCGGCCGCTGCGACGATGACGGCGGCGCCGACCACCCACAGGCCCTTGGTCACGGACTCGGAGAGGTCGAATCGGGCGATCAGGCCGGTCAGGGCCTGGTTCCGGAAGAACTCCTGATCCCCGGCGCGGTCGGTGGCCCACGCCTCGTGGGTCCAGAAGTAGACGGACGACTCGGGCCGCAGCCAGTAGCCGAAGGCGGCGATGCCGAGGAATCCACCGGCGGCGCGCGCCACCGACGGCAGGTCGCGTCGCAACAACAGCAGCAGTCCGAACGCAGCGGGGGTGATCTTGATGGCGGCTGCGAGGGCGATACCGACACCGCGGAACCGCTTCGGGATCACCCCGAGGCAGTCGGCGACGACCAGAGCCATGAGCACGATGTTGATCTGGCCGAACGCGAAGTTCGACCGCATCGGCTCGATGCACAGGGTCAGCCCGAGCGCCGCGGTGGCCAGCAGGCTCGCGCGCTCGACGTTCATGCGTTGCAGCGCGACCTTCAGCACCCACCAGACCAGCACGATCAGGCCGAGCGTCCACAGGAACTGCATGGTGGTGCTGCTGACCACCGTCAGCGCCGAGAACAGGAACGCCGCGACGGGCGGGTAGATGAACCGGAACCCGGAGCTGGTGTGGAAACCGTCGGTGTACAGCGGGGTGTGGCGGACGAACGCCTCGCCGGCGTCCCGGAACACGTCCAGATCCATCAGGTATTTCGTCAGCGAGTCGTGCAGATGCATCGTCACGACGATCGCCGAGAGGACCAGACCCAGAGCGACGAGCAAGGACTGCACCGGCCGGGTTCGGATTTCGGACGACAGCACGAGCGTGCACCCCCTGGGGTTCGTGACGGCGCGGACACCGACATGGCATTGAACGTCGGCCACGTTACACAATCGTTGTCATCGCGGCGTGGCGACGAGATTGCCGTCGACGGTTCCGTTGTGCTGCCGTCACGTCCCGCGGACGGCGAGTTCCCCGCTCGGCAACCGAGCCGGATCGACCTCGTCCATCGAGGTCACCACCAGGTCCGCATGTGCCGCTGCCAGGGCGGAGGCATCCCCGGCCCGGGCGACACCGAGCGCGGCCATACCTCCGGCTTTCGCCGCGAGAATTCCGCTGACCGCGTCCTCGACGACGAAACACGATCGGGGCGACACGCCGAGTTCCGCAGCGGCGGTCAGGAAGATCTCCGGGTCCGGCTTGCCGCGGGCGAAATCCCGCCCGGACAGGTTCGCGTCGAAGACATCGAGAAGGGTGGTACCGGCCGCCGAGCCGTCGATCTCGCCGAAGTCGCCGAGCGAGATCCCGCGCAGGAACCCGTCGGCGTTCTTCGACGACGACGCCGCGGCGATCGGGATGCCCTCGGCCCGCACGGCCAGCACGAACCGCACCGCGTCGGGGTACGCGACGAACGCCCGCGCATCGATCAGGTGCACCAGCAGTTGCTGCTTGCGCGCGGCATAGGTCGCCGTGCGCGACGCGGCCGCGGGGACGTGGAAGTACTCGAGCGCCGCCCGGGCGCCGCTCAGGCGCGGCTTCCCGGACAACACCTGCTGATAGACCTGCGGGGTGAAGGCATCCGGCGTCCACGTCGTCGAATCCCGGATGCCGGACCATTCGCCGTCCATCAGCTCGTGCAGGGCCCGCCGCCACGCCGATTCGTGAGGGGAGTCGACGAGGACACCGTCCACGTCGAAGATCGCGCCGCGAAAGCCCGCCGGGGTCACAGCGTCGTCCCGCGGGATTGCCGGGCGGTCGACGAGCGCTGCGCGGGAAGCGTGAAGACGCAACTGTCGCCGGGGCCGAGTTCGTGTTCCCGGCCGTCGAGCGCCACCCGGATCGGCACGTGGAATCCTTCGGCCTGCGCGAGCACGGTCAGTTCTCCTCCGGAGATGCGTACCCGAAGCGGTGTGCCGCGGAAGCGGATCGAGAAGGACACGCCGTCGAGCCGGTCGACGAGGCGCGGCCGGAACACCAGCACGCCGTCGTCGACGCGGGTCCCGACGTAGGTGCGTTGCAGCACGTCGAGAGTTCCGGCCATGACCCCCATGTGGATGCCCTCCTTCGTGGTGCCGCCCTGGAGGTCGCTGACGTCACTCTCGAGCGCCAGCATGAAACGGCTCCACGAGCCGGGCGGATCCAGGTCGGCGAGGACGGCCGCGAACGTCACGTGGCTCAACGTCGAACCGTGGGAGGTCCGCTCGTCGTAGTACTCGACGGTGCGATGCACGAGATCGCGATCGAAGGGGTAGCCGAGCCGCGCGAAGACCGGTTCGAGTTCCTCGTAGTCGAACAGGAAGAACAGCATCACCGTGTCGGCCTGTTTGGCCAGCTTGAACCGATCGGGATCCTCACCCTCGGCGCGCAGGATCCGATCCAGGCGGCCGATGTCGGGATAGCCGGCCCGGTAGCGCTCCCAGTCGAGTTCCTCGAGTTCGTCGTAACCCTCGAACTGGCTGATCACACCGAGATGGAACGGCACGAAGATCCGCCGGCTCATGTCGTCCCACAGATCCAGTTCCTCGTCGGTCACCGCGAGCCGGGACAGCAGCGCGGTGCGCCGGATGGCGGACAGTGATTCCAGGACCGACGGCACGGTCGCCATCACCCATGCCACCATGACGTTCGTGTACGCGTTGTTGCGCACTCCCGGTTCGTTCGAGCCGGGAGACCGTTCGTGGAACTCGTCCGGTCCCATCACCCCGTGGATCTCGTACCGTTCCCGTTCCGGGTTCCAGTGCGCGATCGATGCCCAGAACCGGGCGATCTCGAGCATGAGCTCGGCGCCGTAATCGGCGAGGAACTCCGAGTCGTCTGTGGTCTGGTGGTACCGCCACACGTTGTAGAAGATGGCCGCGTTGATGTGCCTCTGATTGCGGCTCAGATCCGGATCCCACTGGCCGGACAGGGGATTGAGATGCACCTCCTGCGTCTCCTCGGTTCCGTCGCTTCCGCTCTGCCACGGGAACATCGCCCCTCGGAACCCGGCTTGCGTTGCCGCCCAACGGGCTTCGGGCAACCGACGGTAACGGTAGAGGATCAGGCTTCGGGTCACCTCGGGCATCCGCAGGTTGAGGAACGGGTAGACGTACATCTCGTCCCAGAACACATGACCGCGGTATGCCTCACCGTTGAGTCCCCGCGCCGGGACGCCGGCGTCGTGCTGGCCGGTGTGGCGTGAACAGACCTGCAGCAGGTGCGCGACGTGCAGCCCGAGCAGCAGATGGGCGCGGGGCTCGCCGGGCAGCTGGACATCGCAGATGTCCCACAGTTCGTCCCACGCCGCCCAGTGCGCGGCATAGGCTGCGGCGAAATCGGGATAGCGCAGCACGTGCGCGCCCGCCGCGGCCAGCGGCTCGGTGATCGCGTCGTCGCGGGAGGTGAACAGCGACACCATCTTCTCCACGCGCACCGGAGCGTGACGTTCGAGATCGAAACCGAGCACCTGCTGGATGTAGTCCTCCATCTGGTACAGGTCGCGGTCCACCTCGCAGGGGTTGTCGTCGCCACCCCGGAACACCCGGGTGCGCGCCGCCTCGGCCACGTAGATGTCGGACTGGCGGGTCTGCACGCGCAACGCGATGGTCTCGTCGCCGAACGTGCGGGGTGAGACCGGGTCCAGGTGCCTGCCTTCGAGCAGCCGGTACCGCGCGACCACCCGGTTCGTGACGCGGCCGTCGAGTGCCGTGATCACTTCCACACGCCCCGACCAGTTCTCGGCGGTGAGCGTCCATTCGAGCGCGGCCTGATGACTGTCGGCCATGCTCACGAACCGGCGGCTGCGCAGCGTGGTTTCCCGCCCGTGACGGTCCCGGAACGTCAATTCGCGCAGTACCGTCGCCGATCGGATGTCGTAGGTGTGCCGATACGACAGAAGGTCGACGTTGTCGAGCCGGATCGCGTCCTCGCCCTCGATGCGCAGTTTGAGAACCAGCCAGTTCGACACGTTGACGAGGTCCTCGTTCAGCACCGGCCGCCCGCCCATGATCGTGGTCTCGCGGTTGTAGATGCCGTGGACGTAGGTGCCCGGGTAGTGGACCGGACCCATGTCCTCCCACTCGGCGGTGCCGCGCGTGCAGAAGTATCCGTTCCCCGTGGACGTCAGTGCTTCGCGCAAACCCTCTGCAGCACTGTCGAAACCATCATAGTCGAGTCCGAAATCCGGAGCCTGCACGGTGTTTCACCTCCGAGTCACATGACGTACCGGTGGATCAGGTCAGGGTGGCCAGGAAATCCTCCACGTCGTCGACGGATGCCAGGGCGAAATCGGCCGCCGTGGTCCGGCCGGCCATCTCGGGGTCGTCGGCGTCGCCGACGAGGATGCCGATCCCGCGGTCGTGCAACGCCCGGAATGCGTACTCGTCGGTGATGTCGTCGCCGAAGTAGAGCGGAACCACGTCGTCGCCGTCGAGTCCGAGCGCCTCGATGAGGTACAGGACGGCCTTGCCCTTGTTCCAGTCGACGTTCGGGCCGATCTCGTAGACCATCTTGCCGGGTGTGAGCTTCACCTTGCCGGAGTACGCATCCAGCACGGCCTGCACCGTCGCCGTGACGCGGTCGCGATCGGCGGGCTCGGCGAGGCGGTAGTGCACGGCGACCGACGCGCGTTTGGGCTCGACGTGGGTACCGGGGATTTCGCGGATTCCGTCGCGGAGCTTTTCGGTGACCTCCGCGACGAGATCGGTGTAGCGCGCGACGTGCGTGTCGGAGAGCGATCCCTGCGCCGGCGTCCAGATGTCGAAACCGTGACTGCCCGCGACCGCGAGGTTGTCCAGTCCCATCAACTGTTGCGCCACGACACGGTCGCGACCGGTGACGACGCACACCGGGACACGGGTGGCGAGGTCGCGGACCACGGTGCGCATGCTCTCCGACATCACCGCGTCCTCGGGTCGTTCCACGATCGGGCTGAGCACGCCGTCGTAGTCGAGGAACACCGCCGGCCGACGGCCGGCGAGCCTCCGGGTCAGTTCTGGATTTCCGAGCGCCGGGGGAACGTCGCGCACGGTCGTGTCCTGCATCGTCTGAGCACCTCCAGGTGTCCTGTCTCGGCGACCCGGCCCCCATCGTCGCACGGATCGGCGGATCGGCGCCGAGCCTCCCGGCGACGAGCGTTGCCGAAAACACCTCTGTATTCGGCTGTCTAGCGTAATGCCCAGACTCGGGCAGATACCCGAACGAAGGCGGAGCCGGTGATGCACCCCGTCGCCGCGGCGTGTCCTTCCCGGACCGCCCGGCTGCACGTGCCCGGGGGCTGTGACACGATCTCGTCCGTGATACGGGCGGTGCACCGGCGGTCGGGACGGAAGCGGCGGGGACTGCCGGTGGCGGTGACGCTGGCCGCTGTGGTCGTCGCCGCGCAACCGGTGAACGCGTCGGCGGACGAAGCGGCCGGAATCCCGGGGACCGGACCGTGCGCGACCGACGCGTGGCGCCACGAATCACTGGTGCCGACCGAGCTCGACATCCCGGTGCCGTACCCGGTGATCACGACGGTGCCCTATCCGGCGCCGGAGCCGGTTCCGGTGCGCGTCGAACCGGACCCGCTCCCGGCGGACCCGTGCGCCGATCCGTGCCCGGACCTGACCGACGAACCCGAGCGGACCCCGCCGTCGGTGCCGCGCATCGGCCTGAAGCCGAGTCCGTTCCATTTCGGCCTGCCCGTGCCCGGCTCCGAGCCGGAACCATCTGTCCCCGGACCCGGCGGCAGGAACGCGCCGATCGAACCCGCTCCGCTCGTTCCCGCACCCTCGGCCCCGAACGTCGTGGAGGTCACCACCGTCGCCAAGCAGACGGGCGCCGGCTCGATCAACCGGACCGACAAGCGCTGGCAGGTGTACGGAACCGATCTCGGGATCATGTGGGAGTCGGAGCCGGGCCGGATCGCCGTCGCGTTCGGCGACACGGTCGGCAAGGGCTTTCATCCACCGGGCGGGCAGGGGGAGGACTGGCGTAGCAACGTCCTCGCGTTCAGCACCGACCGGGATCTCGCGGACGGCATGACGTTCGATTCGATGGTGCAGGATTCGCGGTGTCACGCGGCCGAGATCCTGAGCAGCCGCAAGCTCGACAACGTCGAGATCACGGTGATTCCCACCTCGGGCTTCGCGGTCGGGCCGCGCCAGTACCTGACCTACATGTCGATCCGCACGTGGAACAGCATCCCCGCCACCTGGTGGACGAACCACGGTGGCATCGCCTACTCGGACGACGGCGGGTCGACGTGGACCAAGGATCCGAACACACGGTGGGACAACATCTTCGGGGTGACGAACTTCCAGGTGGCGGCGGCCGTGCCCGCCGAGGGCTACGTGTACCTCTTCGGGACCCCGAACACGCGGCTCGGCTCGGTCGCTCTGGCGCGGGTGCCCGAGGGCCGGGTGCTCGAACCGGATGCGTATCAGTACTGGCGCGACGGGAACTGGACGCACGAGGGTGGTTTCACCGCGGCGACAGCCGTCGTGCACGGACCTGCCGCGGAGCTGTCCGTGCGGTACGACGCCGCAGCGCGCCGGTGGCAGATGGCGTATCTGGACACCGCGAAGGCCGCGATCGTGCTGCGCGAGTCACACACCCCGCAGGGCGCGTGGTCCGAGAGCGCCCGTCTGGTCGGGGTGGAGGAACACGCCGAGCTGTACGGCGGGTTCCTCCACCCGTGGTCGACCGACGAGGACGTGTACTTCATGCTCTCGACGTGGTCCGACTACAACACCTTCCTGTTGCGCACCCGCATCGAACGGTGATCAGGTTCTGCTGATCTCGTTCGGGGTCTGCGGCAGGGTGCCGGTGGTGACGGCACCGGTGGCCAGGTCGACGGCGTGCAGCTCGTCGTCGGCGGGGTCGGTGACGAATGCGGTGCCGCCCCGCACGGCCAGTGCGGGCCGCGGCTGCTGCCACTCGTCCGGTTCGGTCCACGGATCGACGACGGCGATCTTCCGGATCACCTCTCCGCTGTGCTCGTCGACGACGTGCAGGTTACCGTCCGTGCCGAGCACCAGTGCCTCGCCGTCCGGTCCGCGACCGAGCGACCGGAAGGTGTAGCTGGTGCCGAGGTCGACCAGCCGCAGCTCCGCGGTGGCCGTGTTCACCAGCGCAATGCGTTCGGGCCGTTCGAGTTCGGCGTTCGGGTCCGTCTTGTAGTCGCCCAGCACGACCTCGGAGGTCGCCGAACCGGCCTGGTTGCCGAGACGCGCGTACGGGTCGGGAGCGGTGATCTTGGTGATGGTGCCGTTTCGATAGACGAGCATGCCGTCCTCGCAGCCGACGACGACGGTGTCGTCGCGTGCGGTCGCTTCCCCGTGGACACCCGGGCACTGCTCGTTGCGGGTGATCTCCGTACCCGAGGCGTCGAGTACCGCGATTCCGTTGCGGGAGTCGCTGTTTCCGAGGGTTACGAGCAGGCCGCCGTCGGCCAGGGGTACTGCGACGCCGTGATGCGCGTCGGGCAGCGCGACCGCCTCGATCTCCGGTGCGCCGTCCGCGAGGCCGGCGGGATCGAGCAGTTCGATGCGGCCGGTGCCGTCGTCGAACAGCGCCGTCCGTCCCGCATGAGCGACGACGTGTCCGGGTTTGTCGGCCGCGAACTCCGCGTCGGTCCAGGCAGGGTCGCCGGCGTAGTGGTGGGCGTGATCGCCGTGCGTTTCGGACCAGCTGCCGGTGTCCAGGGCCCGGAATCCGCCGGACGTCGTGACGAATACGTGGCGACCGTCGCCTGCGGGGTTGAGACGGTTGAAACCGTTCAGCGGCAGGTCCGCGACCACGGCGAGGTCGGTCGCGTCGACGACGAGGATTCCGCCGTCGTACGTGAGGGCCAATCGTGGCTGCGCGGCGGAGGTCTCGGCAGGTTCGGCCGGCACGGGGGTGTCGGAGGTGGTCGTCGACGAGCTCTCGGGGTCTGCCGATGAGCAGGCCGCGAGCAGGGTGACGGCGAGGCCCGCCGACAGCACGACACCGCCGGGGCGGAGAAGGGATTTCATGGGCGTAGATCTACCGTTAGTGGAAATGAATGTCAAAGTCGAGTATGCGTACGTCTGCATCGCTCCGGGCCCACCGATGCGTCCTCCGCCTCGGTGCCGAGCTCCGCGAATCACCGCCCGGATGAACACGGAATCGCGGGTCCCGGTCGCTACCATCGACCGATGGACCCGGTCCGCAACCCGTATGCCCCGGGCGCGGGACAGCGCCCGCCCGAACTCGCCGGCCGCGACAAGCAGCTCACGGCGTTCGAAGTGGTGCTCGAACGTATCGCGCGGGGCCGGCCGGAGCGGAGCGTCGTGCTCACCGGTCTGCGCGGCGTCGGCAAGACCGTCCTGCTCAACCACCTGCGCTCGGCCGCCATCGCCCGCAGCTGGGGGACCGGCAAGATCGAAGCGCGCCCCGACCAGGATCTGCGGCGGCCCCTGTCGTCTGCACTGCACATGGCGGTGCGAGAGATCGCGGCGGCGCATCCGGACCGAGAATCGGTCGACTACTTCCTCGGCGTACTCAAGTCGTTCGCACTCCGCGCGACCGCGGACAAGGGCATGCGCGAGCGCTGGCAGCCGGGGATCGACGCGCCGGCCGTCAAAGGCCGCGCCGACTCCGGCGATATCGAGATCGACCTGGTGGAACTGCTCGTCGACGCGTCGGGTCTGGCCCGCGACGTCGGGGTGGGCATCGCGCTGTTCATCGACGAGATGCAGGATCTCGGCGCCGCCGACGTGTCGGCGATCTGCGGCGCCTGTCACGAACTGAGCCAGGACACGGCTCCGCTCATCGTCGTCGGCGCGGGTCTGCCGCACCTGCCGGCCGTGCTGTCCGCGTCGAAGAGCTACTCGGAGCGGCTGTTCACCTACCACCGCATCGACCGGCTCGAACGTGCCGCCGCCGACCTGGCACTCATCGCCCCCGCCGAACGCGAGGACGTCGAATTCACGCAGGACGCGCTCGACGCGCTCTACGAGACGGCCGACGGATACCCGTACTTCGTGCAGGCCTACGGCAAAGCGACCTGGGACGTGGCGGCGGCGAGCCCGATCACCGCGGAGGACGTGCGGGTCGGGGCTCCGGCGGCCGAGGAGGAACTCGCCGTCGGGTTCTTCGGATCCCGGTACGAACGCGCGACGCCCGCCGAACGCGAGTACATGCGTGCGATGGCCGACCTGTCCGGTGACGACGGGCCAGTCGCCACGTCGAAGATCGCGGCGGAACTCGGCCGCAAACCGGCGTCACTGTCGCCGGCGCGCGACGGCCTCATCAAGAAGGGGCTGATCTACTCCGCCGAGCGCGGTTTCATCGGGTTCACCGTGCCACACTTCGGACGGTATCTTCGCGCTCAATCCGATTGAGTTGCAATCGGATACGACTCAACGCCCGGTGCTGGGCGATGCGGACCGCACCCGGTGTGGTGCCGAGCAGTGCGGCGGTCCGTTCGGTGCTGTAGCCCTGCATGACGCGCAGTTTCAGGACGAGCAGTTGCTGTTCGGGCAGGCCGGTCATGAGCTGCCGGGCAGCGGCGATCAGCTCGTCGTCCAGGACGGCCTCCTCGGGGCCGGGAACCGCCACCTCGTGTACGGTCGGCGCGGACCGGGCCGCCCCGCGGCGGGCGTCGGCTATCTTGCGGGTGGCGATACCGAAAGCGAAGCGCAGCACCGAGGTTCCCCGGTCCCGGTAGCGGGGGAGCGCGCGGGTCAGTGCGAGGCACACCTCCTGGGTGAGGTCCTCGACCGGCGTGTGGGCCCGGGTGTGCGCGTCCATCCGGGCGTCGCAGAAGCGCATCACGTGCGGATGGACCGAGCGCACCACCACACCCACGGCGTGCGGTTCACCGGCGATCGCGCGCGGTACCCAATTGCGGAGCAGTGCTTCGGTTTCGGTGTCGGTCACGGTGGTTCCTCTCGGCGCGGGAATTCGACACCTCGAGCCTGCGCCACCGGAACGTCACGAAACAGGACCCCTGGGGGTGGTCAGTCCTCCACCCACCGCACGACGTCCCCGACCTCGGCGCGGTCGGTGCGGCACGTGTTGGCGGGATGAGACTCGTCGGCATAGCCGAACGAGATCGCGCACACGATGTCGCGTTCGTCGGAGATGCCGAGTTCCCGGCGCAGGGCCGTTGCCGTCATCGCGACTGCGGCCTGCGGCACCGCGGCGATACCCAAGGACTGCGCGGCGAGCAGCAAGGTGGCGACGTAGCCGCCGCAGTCGACGGCGCCGTACGTGCCGAGCTGCTTGTCGCTGGTGACGATCGCGACGTGCGGGGCACCGAAGAACCGGTAGTTCTCCAGCATCTGCCGGGTGCGCGAGGCGTAGTCGTCACGGGCGATGCCCAGCGCGTTGTACAGAGCGAATCCTGCGCTGCGCCGACGCTCGGCGTATTCGCCCCGGTACTCGGCGGGGCCGGCGATGTCCGGGTCGAGGGCGCCGGAGGCGGCCTGTTCGTACGTCGCCTCCCGGAGCCGGTCGGTGGCACGTCCGCTGGTCACGTGAACCTGCCACGGTTGCGAGTTGCACCAGGGCGGGGTGCGCTGGGCCATCCGGAGCATGCGTTCGATGTCCTCGCGCGGCACCTGCTTGGACAGGAACGCGCGGCAGCTGTACCGGGTGTCGAGCAGCGTCGACAGCACGGTCGCGTCGGGTGCGGTCATGCGCCCACGATCCCACATCGGGAGAGTTAGCGCTCGTTCAGGCCAGCTATCCGGGTCTGCCCCGAGCCCGCCCCTCCCCGGGTGATGGGAACCAGTATTCGGTCTGTCCGGGTGACGGGAACCATCACCCGGGGGCGGGGCGGTAGTTCTCGAGGTGGAATCGGCGCATGCTGGAGGGAGCGAATCGACAGCGCCGCCCCGGCCGGCCCGCCGGAGCGCGGCGCGGGCTGGAGCCACCATGTCGGAGAACGTTGCGCGCAAGCTCATCGGTGCACATCTGGTGTCCGGGGAGATGGTCCCCGGCGAGGAGATCGCGATCCGGATCGATCAGACCCTCACCCAGGACGCGACCGGAACTCTGGTGATGCAGGAGCTCGAAGCGCTGCATCTCGATCGCGCGCGGACGGAGGTCAGCGTCCAGTACGTCGACCACAACCTGCTGCAGGCCGATGAGAAGAACGCCGAAGACCACGAGTACCTGCGCACCGCCTGTCTGCGGTACGGGCTCTGGTTCTCCAAACCGGGCAACGGAGTGTCGCACCCGACGCACATGCAGCGGTTCGGGATTCCGGGAAAGACGCTCGCCGGATCCGATTCGCACACACCCGCGGCCGGTTCGCTCGGCATGCTCGCGATCGGCGTCGGCGGCCTCGAGGTGGCACTGGCCATCGCCGGCGAGCCGCTCAACCTCCGGATGCCCGAGATCTGGGGTGTGGAACTGACCGGTGCGCTGCCACCGTGGTGCTCGGCGAAGGACGTGATCCTCGAGATGCTCCGTCGGCACGGGGTGAAAGGCGGGGTCGGCCGGATCCTCGAATATCACGGTCCGGGCCTGGACACGTTGACCGCGATGGACCGGCACGTGATCGCGAACATGGGCGCCGAACTGGGTGCCACGACCACGGTGTTCCCCGCGGACGACGCGGTACGCGAGTTCCTGGGGTCGGAGGACAGGGAGGGGGACTTCGTCGGCGTCGTCGCCGGCCCCGACGCGGATTACGACCTCGTCGAGCGCATCGACCTGTCCGCCGTCGAGCCCCTGATCGCGAAGCCGTCGTCACCGGGCAACGTGGTGCCCGTGCGGGAGGTCGCCGGAGAACCGGTCGCGCAGGTGGTCATCGGATCGTCGGCGAACCCGGGACTGCGCGATTTCGCGATCGCGGCGGCGATGGTCGCCGGACGGCAGACCCTCCCGGAGGTCAGTTTCGACATCAACCCGTCCTCACGGGAGATCTACTCCGACCTCACCCGCATGGGTGCCACGCTGGATCTGGTGACCGCGGGCGCCCGCATCCACCAGTCCGGGTGCATGGGCTGTATCGGTATGGGGCAGGCACCGGCAACGGGACGGAACTCGTTGCGCACCATGCCGAGAAACTTTCCCGGCCGCTCCGGGACCCGGGAGGACTCGGTGTGGTTGTGCTCGCCGGAAACCGCGGCGGCATCCGCACTGACCGGGCGCATCACCGATCCCCGCGACTGGGCCGCGCAGGCCGGGGTCGACTACCCGGCGCTGGAGTTGCCCGCGTCCGCGTCGGTGAACACCGCGATGCTCGTCGCACCGCTGCCCGAGGAGGAGGCACGCGCCGTCGAACCGGTGAAGGGGCCGAACATCTCGTCGCTGCCCGATTTCCCGCCCCTGCCGGACCGGATCGAGGCACCCGTTCTGTTGAAAGTCGCGGACAACATCTCCACCGACGAGATCTCGCCGGCGGGAGCCCAGGCGCTGCCGTTCCGGTCCAACATCCCCAAGCTCGCGCAGTTCACCTTCACCCGGATCGACGAGAGCTACCCCGAGCGGGCCGCGGAGACCGGGAAAGCCTCGGGGCACATCGTCGTCGGCGGGGAGAACTACGGCCAGGGTTCGTCACGCGAGCACGCCGCCATCACTCCCCGGTATCTCGGTCTCCGTGTCGTGCTCGCCAAGTCGTTCGCGCGGATCCATTGGCAGAACCTGGCGAACTTCGGAGTCCTCGCCCTCGAATTCGTGAACCCGGACGACTACGACACGATCCGGGAAGGCGACGTGCTCGTCCTCGACGGGCTGCGTGACGCGCTCACGACCGGATCGGAGCTGTCGGTGCACGTTCCGTCCCGCGACGCGGAAATTCCGGTCCGGCACCGGCTCTCGCCGCGCCAGCTTGAGGATGTCCTCGCAGGCGGGATCATCCCGAAACTGGCCCTACGCGGCCGGTGACACGGTGACGACCTCCGGCACGCGGTAGTTCTCGCGGTCGAACCGGCGGGTGCGCAGCCGGTAGCGCCACGCGGAATCCGGCCACAGTGAGCGGTTCACGCCCGTACGGTCGAGATACCAGCTGTCGCAACCGGATGTCCACGCGGTACCCGCCGATCTCCGGGCCATCTCGGCCCCGAACCGGGACGGCGCCCGCTCGGCGACCTCGAGTGCCTCCACGCCGTCCCGATCCGTGGCATCCATTGCTGCTGCGGCATACCGGAACTGGGATTCGAGCATCGTGAGGAGCGAAGTGTGGGCCACGCCCGTGTTGGGGCCACCCAGAACGAACGCGTTGGGGAAGCCCGACACGGTGATGCCCAGGTGCGCCTGCGCACCCTCACGTGCCCACCGTTCGAGGAGTACCGTCCCGCCCCGACCCGTCACCGGTACCGATGCGAGTGCACCCGAGATGTGAAAACCTGTGGCGTACACCAGAACATCGGCCGCATGTTCGCGACCGTCCGCGGTGACGACGGAATCGCCGGCGAGCCGTGCCACCGGCGACGGGACGAGTTCGACGTTCTCGCGGCCGAGGGCGGGGTAGTAGTCGTCGGAGAACAGCACCCGCTTGCATCCGATTCGGTATCGCGGTGTCAGGACTTCCCGCTGGGCAGGGTCGGTGATGTGCGCGTGCAGGTGCCGCAATGCACGGTTCTCGAGCCGTCCCGATGTGCCGGTGAGCGCGGGCAGTCGTGCCTCCGCACGCCAGTACTCGAGCGCGCGGCGGACCGGCCGCGGAAGCGGCAGCCGCGGGGTCGGGCGCGGCAGGATCCACGGCGCAGTCCGTTGGACGACGGTGACGCGCGCCGCGATCTCGGCGAGGTGGGGTACGAGTTGTATTGCGCTGGCGCCGGTTCCGACGACGGCGATGTTCCGGCCGGTGAGGTCGAGGGAGTGGTCCCAGCGGGCGGTGTGGACGGCGGGACCGTCGAACGTGCCGTCGAAGCGGGGGATGCGGGGGACGTTGAGCGCGCCCACCGCGAGGACGAGGAATCGTGACTCGTAGGTGGTTCCCCGGGCGGTGGTGGTGTGCCAGCGCCGGTTCTGCTCGTCCCAGCGGCATCCGGTTGCCGCGGTTCCGCACGCGATGCGCTCGCGCAGGCCGGGTTCGTCGGCGAGTCCGTTCAGGTGCGCGAGGATCTCCGGCTGCCCGGCCCGGCCTCGGGACCACCCGGCCTGCGGTGCGAAGGAGTACGCGTACAGCGCCGGTGGGATGTCGCATTCGCATCCCGGGTAGGTGTTGTCGCGCCATGTCCCGCCGAGGGTGTCGGCGCGTTCGAGAACCTGCACGTCCCGGCCGAGGCGGTGCAGGTGCACCGCGGCGCCGAGGCCCGCGAAACCGGCGCCGATGATGAGCACTTCTGTGGACGACAACACTTGAACAGTGTTCAAGTTGGGGTGTGAACAGTCAAATCGTCATATCTACCGATATCTAGCGATCGACCGAGAAAGTCGGATACTCCGCTGATCAGACGAGGTCCTCCTCATCCCCGGGCGCGCGCCGCCGCAGTCCGCGGTAGGCCTCGGTGGGGGTGTGCCGTCCCGCGACCACCGCCTCGACCTCCGCGGCGATCGGCATCTCGACCCCGTGCTCGCGGGCCAGTTCCATCACGGTCGGTGCGGTCTTCACGCCCTCGGCCACCTGTCCCAGCTCCGCGACCGCCTCCTCGACGGTCAGGCCCCGGGCGATGGCCTCACCGACCCGGCGGTTGCGCGAGGCCGGGCTCATGCACGTGGCGATCAGATCACCCATCCCGGTCAGGCCGGAGAAGGTACGCGGCTGCGCCCCCATCGCCACGCCGAGCCGGATCATCTCGGCGAGCCCCCGCGAGAGCACCATCGCGCGGGTGTTGTCGCCGACGCCGAGTCCTTCCGCCATGCCGGCCGCGATCGCGACGATGTTCTTGAGGACACCGCCGAGTTCGCAGCCGAGTACATCGGTGTTGCGGTAGACACGGAACACCTTCGACGCGAACAGCGGTTGCAGGGCGCTGGCGATCGATTCGTCCTGCATCGCCACCACCGACGCAGCGGCCAGCCCGTCGGCGATCTCGCTGGCGATGTTCGGTCCGGCGAGCAACCCCACCGGATGCCCCGGCAGACACTGGGAGATCACCTCGGTCGGCCGCAGTCGGGTGCCCGGCTCGAGGCCCTTCGCGAGCGAGACGATCGGCACCCACGCGCGTACCTCGTCGGCGATCTGCTCGAGAGTTCCCCGGACCGCGTGTGAGGGAACACCCACGACGAGCACGTCCGCCTCGCGCGCGGCCGCGATCAGGTCGTCCGTGGCTCGCAGGTCTGCGGGCAGTTCCCGGTCGCCGAGGTAGCGGCTGTTCCGGTGCTCGTCGTTGATCTCCGCCGCGGTCTCGGCGGTGCGGGACCACACCAGTGTCGGGGTGTTCTGTGCCGCGAGTCCCGCGACCGTGGTTCCCCACGATCCGGACCCGAGGACGACGACGCGAACCGGACGTGCCATCGGTGACCACCTCTGCCTGTCTGCGGACGAGTGCTACGGGTCCCCAGCGTGTCAGGTCACGGGGTGCGGCGGGGACGTTTCGGCCCGGTCAGGACCCGAGCAGCTCCGACACCGTGACGAACCGGTAACCCTGCGCGCGGAGCCCGGCGACGATCTCCGGGATCGCGTCGAGAGACGACTGACGCGCCGGATACATCGCGTGCAGCAGGATGATCGACCCCGGACGGGTCTGCGCGAGCGTCGTGTCGACCATCGTGGCCGGATCGGTCGCGGCCGAGTCCGGCTCCACGTCCCACATCACCGTGGTCCGGTCGTATGCGTCGAGATACCGGGGGAGAGCGACGAGTTTCTTGCCGTAGGGCGGACGGAACGTGATCTCGCCGTCGAACCCTGCCGCGCGGATCTGTGCGTCCGTGCTCTCGATCTCCTCGCGCACGGTGTCGCTGCCGACGAGGATCATCCGCCGGTGCGTGGAGGTGTGGTTGCCGAGTTCGTGCCCGGCGTCGACGATCGCGCGCCCCATCTCGGGGTGCGCGGCCATCTCGGTGCCGGTGACGTAGAACGTCGCGGGCACACCCGCTTCGGCGAGCACGCGCAGCACCTCGGGGGTGCGGTCGGACGGGCCGTCGTCGAGCGTCAACGCGACCACCTTCTCCTCGGTGTCGACGCGGTGCACGAGATCGCCGAACAGCTGGAAGGTGCGTGAATTGGAGAGCGTGTGGAGACCGAGCACGGCGGCGACGACGAGCAACACCGTCGCGGCGGCGGCGATCATGATGCGGGGGCGTCTCGGCATGGCTCCAGGATGCCCCACCCGGAAATTCGATTGCGCTGCGAGGCCGGGGGGTTCACCATCGGAAGCTGCCGAAGCGGGACACGCCCCCGCGCGTCACCATGAATTCAGGAGTCACCCGTGAACGCCGATGTCCTACCCGGAATCGAACCGCTGGCCGAGTACGGCTGGACCGCTCAGGTCGCAGAGCGATTCGCGGACAGCGATATTCACGGTACGCCGGGCCGGATCGTGCGTGTGGGCCGCGGTCACGGCGAGGCCGTCACATCCGCGGGACCGCTTCGGGTGCGGGTGTCCGGGCATCGGATCTGCACCGGCGACTGGGTGATCGTGCGCGAACCCGCCACCGACGGAGACACGGTCGGCGCGATCTGCGCGGTGCTGCCGCGTACCGGAGTGATCCGGCGGGCCGATGCGTCGGGACGCTCCGAGGAGCAGGTTCTCGCAGCCAACGTGGACACGGTCGTGGTGACAGTGGCAGCGGACACTCTCGATCCCGGCCGGGTGGAACGGCTGCTGGCCCTGGCCTGGGACAGCGGAGCCCAGCCGGTCGTCGCGCTGACGAAAGCCGACCTCGCGACCGCGCCGGTGTTCGACCGGGTCGCGGCGATCGCACCCGGAGCGGGCGTGGTCGAGGTGTGCGCCCCGGACGGATCCGGCCTCGGTGAGCTGCGCGACCGGATCCGCGGCACCGTGGTGCTGGTCGGGGCGTCGGGCGCCGGGAAGTCGACCCTGGTCAACGCCCTGTGCGGGCGCGACATCCAGGCGACCTCGCCGGTGCGGCAGGGCGACGGAAAAGGCCGCCACACCACCACCGACCGGGAGATGTTTCCGCTGGGTGACGGCCTGACCCTGGTCGACACTCCGGGGCTGCGCGGCGTCGGGATGTGGGAAGCCGGTGCGGGTATCGCTGCGGCGTTCCCCGAGATCGACGATCTCGCGCAGCAGTGCCGTTTCGCCGACTGCGTGCACGAGAGCGAGCCGGGATGCGCGGTCCGCGCCGCCGTCGAAGCCGGCGATCTCGACACACGACGGGTGAACAGCCACCGCAAGCTGCAACGCGAGAACGCATGGGTCGCGTCCCGGTCGGATGCGCGGTTGCGCCACGAGCGGACGCGGGAGGCCAAGGTGCTGAGCCGCTCGATCCGGGCGTTCTACCGCGACCGCTGAGGCAGCGGCGAGCTTCTCCAGTTCTCCCGTTCGAGCAACCACGAGACGACCACGCCCGCGACCAGACCCCAGAACGCGGCGCCGATGTTCCAGAACGTGACGTTCGATGTGGTGACCACGAACGCGACCAGCGCACCCATCGTGTGGGTGTGGCCGAACCCGGCGACGAACGCGCCCTGCAGCGCCCGCAGCATGGCCAGCCCGCCGAGCGTGGCGACGAATGCGACGGGCGCAGCGGTCATCCACCGCACGAACAGCGGCGCGAACGAACCGAAGACGACCGCCAGTGTGCCGCACGTGACCGCGGCGGTGTACTGGCGGTCGCGTTCGCCGGAGGACACCAGCAACGCGTTCGTCGGGCCGGTCAGACAGGTGGACACGGCTCCGACCGCGGCGGCCAGGAAGGACCACACCCCGCACGCGACCGTCGCCACGGTGATCGGCGGGTGGTGGCCGGCGCCGCGCAGCACCGCGACCCCCTGCCCGTTCTGCACGACGAGCACCGTGACGGCCAGTGGAACAACGAGTTCCAGGAGTGCCGGCCAACTGAACACCGGTGCGGTGAGCACCGGGGATGCGAGCACACCGGCGTCGTCGCTTACCGGATGGAACCGCCCGGACACCGCGACCGCGACCATCCCGGCCAGCAGTGCACCCAGGATCGGCGGCAGCCGGCGGCCGAGAGCCGGGACGGCGCCGAGGACGAGGAACACCACCACCATCGGCGCCGCGATCACCACGTCGGTGCCCAGCGCATGCACGAGATCGACTCCGAATTTCAGGAACACCCCGGCCACCATCGCCATCACGATCGGCATGGGCAGCGCCGACATCGCGCGCCGCACGAGACCCGAGAGTCCCAGCAGCAGAATCAGAGCGGATGTGACGACGTAGGCGCCGATCACCTCGGGCCAGCTCAGGTGCGTGAGCGATTCACCGACGACGACCGTGCCCGGGATGGTCCAGAAGAAGCCGAGCGGCTGACGGTACGCAAGGCTCATCGCGATCGTGAGGATTCCGTTGAGCACGAACACCCCGAAGATCCACGACGCGAGCTGCGATGGTGTCAGCCCTCCGGCAGCGCCGGCGGCGAGGATCACCGCGACGGGCCCGGTGCACGAGAAGATCAGCCCGAGCAGACCGTTGGCCGCATACGCGGGACCGATGTCGCGCCGGAACCGACGCAAGGTGGTGCGGGGTCGTGCGGCGCGTTCGAACAGATTGGTGCCGGTGCGGGTGTCCTCGTCGACTGCGGTCATCGCGAAACTGCTACTCCTGCTCTCGGAATCGGGCTGCGAGTTCACTCCGGGACCGGATGCCGAACTTCGCATACACCCGGGTCAGGTGGTACTGCACGGTCTTGACCGACAGGAACAGCTCGCCGGCCACTTCCTTGTTGGTGTGGCCGGCCGCCACGAGTGCCGCGACGGACTGTTCCTGCGGGGTGAGCGCGACGGCGTCGGGTGCGCGTTCCGCGCTCTTCTCGCCGGCCTTCAGTCCACCGGCCTTGAGTTCACGATCGCAGCGCTGCACGTAACTCGCCGCACCGAGCGTCGAATACAGCTCGCGCGCCGAACGCATCACCGCGTCGGCTTCACGCCGCCGTCCGGCGCGACGCAGCGTCTGGCCGTAGGCGTAGCTCACCCGGGCGCGGTCGTACGGCAACGGAAGTGGCGCGAGGTCCGCGAGCGCCGACTCGAAAGTGTCCCGTGCCGAGTCGATGTCGCCGCGTGAACCCTGGATGCGGCCGCGCACGTATCCGAGCCGGGCCGTCGCGGACCGGTGCCCGCGTGCGGTGGCGCGCTCCTCGAAGGGGTGGAGGAAGGTGTCGGCCTCGTCCACACGCCCGGTCATGACGAGCGCGTTGGCGTACAGGTCCGGCCACGGCCAGAACCCCGGTTCGTCGAGTCCGTCCCGGTGGTGCACGGCCACGAGCGGTTCGAGATGCCGCAGCACGTCGTCGTATTCGGCAGCGACCTCGGCGCACTGCGCTGCCGAGATCGCCGACGGTGCCAGCATCATCGGGTAGTCGTTGCTGCTCGCGCGACCCCGGAGCAGATGTTCGCGCGCGGTGACGCGGTTCCCGCGCAGCGCATGGATCTGCGCTCCCGTCCAATGAACCAGGGGCCGAAGCAGTTCCAGTCCGGTCCGGTCGAGTTGTGCCGAGGCACGATCGACGGTGCGGATCGCATCGTCCCACTCGCCGAGCGCGAACTGGGTGCGGGCCAGCCATGCCTGCGCCCACAACGAGATGCGCAGCGAACCCCCGCGGAACACGGTCGGTTCGGCGGATTCGAGCTCAGATCGGGCCCGGTAGGGGTCGTCGAGGGCCAGGGCAAGCCATCCTTCCGCCATGCGGACACGCTGGCTCTGCGCGCCGAGCCGCACGTGATCGGACAGTGTCGCGTACGACGAGACCGCCTCGTCGACGTGCCCGGTCATGGCGAGACCGAGGCCGCGGACCGCCGCGGATTCGACCGCTGCCGGGGTGTCGCCGGGCACGAGTGCGCCGGCGCGATCGGCCCATTCGACGAGTTCGTCGCCGCGCAGGAGGGCCAGCGAGTGCAGCACCATGCGCTGGCAGATCCGCGCGGCGAGCTGCGGGTTCGTCTCCGGCTCACCCATCGACGTCCAGGCGCGGGCGAGCAGCTGATGTGCCTCGGCGGCACGACCGCGCTGGACGGCGATGTACCCGAGCAGAACATCGCGCATCGGACCGCCCGGGGCACTTTCGATCTCGGGCAGGAACGTCTGCGCCTGCGGAAGGTCGGCGGCACCGGCGAGTGCGTCCACGCCCCGGATCAGGCGTTCGGTGCGCAACGCCCGGTCCGGGGTGATCCGGCTCGAGGTGATGAACGCTTCTGCGCTGTCGGACCACGCCCCGTCCGCAGCCCGGTCCTGTGCGTGCCGGTCGAGGCGGTCGGCGAGGTCGGCGTCGGCGCGGGGGGTCGCGGACACGAGATGGAACAGGGATGCTCCCTCGTCGTCGACGATCTCCGCGGCCCGGGCGTGCAGTTCCTGCCAGCGCGCCGGGCCGAGCTGGTCCGTGACGGCAGCGCGGGTCATCGGTTCCGGAAACGACAGCGTGACGACGCCCCGTTGCTCGCGCATCGTGAGCAGGCCGGCGGTATGGGCCTCGTCGAGGGCGGTCGTCGGGTCGTCCAGTCCGGCGAGCGCCGCGGCATGCGCGAGCGAGCAGTCGGTGCCCAGGATCGCGGCCGATTCCACGAGGGTGCGTGCTGGTGCCGGGCACCCGGCGAGCCTGCGCCGCACCGCTGCGGCGTGCTGCTTCGGTGCGGGGAAGCGGGCCTGCCAGCGATGCCACTGCGACCGCGGGATCTCGTCGATGATCTGCAGTGTCGGCAGCGGACTGCCGAGGGTGTGTTCGTGCAGGCGCCGCACAGTCCACGCGGACAGGTCGACGCCGATGCGCGCGAGCGCCAGTTGTGCGATGTCGGCCGGTTCGAGCGGACCGACGTGGACCGTGACGGTGCGGTGTGCGTCGAGGATGCGGGCGACTTCGTCGGTGACGGTCTCGGGGAGGACGTCGGGGATCAGCCACAGCATCAGCAGCGGAAGGCCGTGGGCGCGGCGGGTCAGCGAGGACAACGTCCGGAGCGATTCGGGATCAGACCGATGTGCGTCGTCGACGACGATCACCGTGGGGCCGGTCAGTTCCCCGAGCATTGCGTGGGCGACGTCGACCGGATCCGACGCCGTCACCGTCGCGTGCATCACTTGCTCGACAACGGCCCACCCGCGCTGCGACTCCCACTCGGCGCAGATGGCGCCGAGCACCGACCAGTCGGTCAACGAATCGACGAAAGTTCTTACCAGGGTGGTCTTTCCGATGCCCGGCGGACCCTCGACGAGGACGAGCCCGGGGGTGCCGGCTCGCGCCTCGTCGAGGATCCGTTCGAGCTCTGCGAGCTCGCGGGTACGTCCGACCGGCATGGATGATCCCGTCACGCATCCACCGTAGTCGCGACCGAGTGCTCCGGTTCGGACTTCGGGACGGCCGGCCGGGGCGGAACGAAGAAGGTGACAACCGCGCCGGCGAGCGCGATACCCGCGAAGATGTAGAAGTTCACGTTGTTGCTCAGACCCGCACCGATGAGCAGACCACCGATGATGGGTCCGACGATGCCGCCGAGGCGGCCGAACCCGGCGCACCACGCGACGCCCGCCGCCCGGGCCCGCGTCTCGTAGTAGTTGGAGACGAACCCGTAGACGAGCACCTGGGTGCCGATCGTGCCGACCCCGGCGACCGCGACCGCCGCGAGGAGCACCGGCAGCGGGAATCCGAAGGTGAGCAGGACCAGGGCGAGTGCGGCGAGACCGAACGTCGTGGCCACGACGGGCTGCGGTCCACGACCGTCGGCGATCCGGGAGGCGAACAGGCCGCCGATGATCGCACCGCCGTTGAGGACGAGCAGGAACGCCAGGGAGCCCTTCGCGTCGTACCCGGCGTCCGCCATGATCTTCGGAAGCCAGGTGTTCAATCCGTAGGTGAGCAACAGACCGGCGAAGCTCATCATGCCGAGAAGTGTTGTTCCCCAGGCGTAACGGCGGGTGGCGAGCGCGGCGAAACCGGCCTTCTCGAGGACGGGCGCCGACGGCGCGGGCATCGGGATCCCGAACCTCGAGCAGACCGCGGCGGCATCGTCGGTGCGGCCGCGGGAGACCAGCCACTGCGGCGACTCGGGGAGTTTCACGGCGGCGAGCGGAAGCAGGATCACGAGCGGCAGCGCCCCGATCAGGAACAGCCCACGCCAGCCGATCGCGTCGCGCAGCACGATCGCGAGCAGGGACGCCAGGACGCCGCCGGCGGGGACGCCGCTGTAGACGATCGCGTTGTAGAGATTGCGCTTGCCCGCCGGCGCGAACTCGGCGACGACGGCACCGGCGGTGGCGACGAGACCGCCGACGCCGATGCCGGTGAAGAATCGCAGGGCGCCGAACATCGCGAGGTTCGTCGACAGCGCCGCGGCGGCCATCCCGACGGAGAACCAGACGATATGGAGCAGCATCATCTTCCGGCGGCCGACCCGGTCGCCGAATGCGCCGGTGACCAGCGCGCCGACCATGACACCGATCAGCGCGTACGAACCGAGCGCCCCGCCCTGTTCGGCCGAGATGTGCCCGAGCTGCCCGGGGTCGGCCATCAGCGTGGGCAGGATGGTGCCGTATACGACCAGGTCGTAGCCGTCGAAGATGATCGCGAGCGTCGCGAGGGCGACGATCCATAGGACTGAACGGCGGTGCTGAGCACTCGCCCATTCGGTGGGCTGGGTCATGGTCTCTCCAGTCGGTGAGGTGGGTCACAGTACGATCGAGGGAGAAAAATGGGCCTCACCGTCGGGGCCGGATGCGGCCCTTACGGTGAGGCCCGGGCGGTGGGTCAGCCCAGATCGCCGCCGGCGACGGGGAGAACCGTGCCGGTTATGTACGAGGCTTCCTCGGATGCCAGGAACGTGATCGCGGCGGCCTGCTCGTCGAGCGAGCCGTACCGCTTGAGCAGCGACGAGTCGACGGTCTGGTCGACGATCTGCCGATACCAGGTCTTCTCCTGCTCGGTCTGCGCCGACGGCCCGCGGGCGACCCGGCGTGGGGGCGCGTCGGTGCCGCCGGGCGCGGTCGCGACCACCCGGATCCCGTACTGCGCGACCTCCAGCGCCAGCGCCGCGGTGATCGCGTTCACCCCACCCTTCGCAGCGGCGTAGGGAACCCTGTTGACGCCACGGGTCGCAACCGACGAGACGTTGACGATCGTGCCGGAGTTCCGGGCGATCAGATGGGGCAGGACCGCACGGCACGTCCACAACGTCGGGAACAGCGAGCGCTGCACCTCGGCCTGGATCTGTTCGGGGGTGTAGTGCTCGTACGGCTTGGCCCAGATGGTGCCACCGACATTGTTGACCAGAACGTCGATGCGCCCGTTCTGCTGTCGCGCCTCGTCGATCGCGTCCTGTGCACCGTCGAACGTCTCCAGGTCGGCGGTGACGGACCACGCGTGGGCACCGTTCTCCCGCAGCTCCTTCGCGACGTCGTGGACCAGCTCGGCGCGGTCGATCAGGACCACGTCGCCGCCTTCGGCCGCGATCCGTGTCGCGACCGCGCATCCGATGCCCTGCGCGGCACCTGTCACGACCACCGCGCGGCCGTCGAACCGGCCCGGAAACACACGGGGACTCATGCGATGTCCGCCTTCTCCCGGTCCTCGATGGCGCGCCGCATGGTCGCCTTCGCGTGCTGGGCGTGCGAGACGATGAGATCTCGTGCTGCAGCGCGATTTCCGCGCTCGAATGCTTCCACGATCTTCAGGTGGTCGTGCGGGATCTGTTCGTCCACCCACTGCGCGGTCCGGAGCACGCGCCGCATCAACTGCGTGACCTCGAGCCGGTTGTAGGCCTCGAGAAGAACCGGGTTGCCGCAGCAGCGGAACAAGAACTCGTGGAAGGCCGCGTTGGTGTCGGTGAACGCGGCAGCATCCGTGAAGTAGTCCCGGTCGATCGACGCGGTCGATGCCTCGGCCAGGATGCGGAACTCGACGAGCTGAGCTTCGGTGAGCCGGCCGACCGTCAGTTCGAGCGCGCCGAGTTCGAGTGCCATGCGGGCATCGAACTGGGCATCGGAATCCGCAACCGGTGGGTGCTCCTCGCCGATCTCGTAATTGTCGGCGGTGGGGAACGCTGCCCCGAGAGTGACGGGCAGACCGGTTTCGGCCGAAGCCTTCTCGGCCGCTGCACGTTCGGCCTCGGTGGGCGCGGCGACCTGCTCGGAACCGCCCACGGCGCTGTTGAACTTCTCGAAGTAGAAGTTGGCGGGGGTGATGCCCTCGTTCCCGAAGTGGGCGCGCACCGCCTCGACCATCGGCGGCGGACCACACAGGTAGACGTCCACGTCCCCCTCGTAGAGGTGCCTGGGCTCGAACAGTGACGTGACGTAGCCCTTGTTCGGCGCGGCCGAGTCCGGATCCGAGACGCAGTATTCGAACGTGAAGTTCAACAACGACTTCGTGTAACCCTCGAGGGTGTCGAGTTCGACGATGTCGTGGTCGAAGGTGGCACCGTAGATCAGGTGCACCGGCAGCCCGACGTCCTGCTTCCTCATCGCCGCGAGGATCGAGAGGATGGGGGCCAGCCCGGTACCACCGGCGAGCAGCAGCGCGGGCCGCTTGTGTTCGCGCAGGAAGAAGCTGCCGAACGGGCCGGCGAATTCGAGGGTGTCCCCGACCTGCGCGCGATCGCGCAGGTACTCCGACATCGCGCCGCCTTCGGTGATCTTGACCAGGAACGACAGGCGCGTATCGCACGGGCCCGTGCTGAACGAGTACGAGCGGCTCTGATCGGTTCCGGGAACGGTGATGTTCACGTACTGGCCGGGCAGGAACACGAGATCGTCGCGGTTCGGGATCTCGACGGTGAAACCGACGGTGCTGGTGGAGAACCGGCGAATGTCGGTGATCGTCGCCGAGTACGTCGTGGCGGCGGTCTTCGCGACATCGGAGGTGGTCGCGATCTGCAGCACCAGATCGGATTCCGGGGTCATCTGGCAGGGCAGGCAGTAACCCTGCTCGGCCTCGTCGTCGGTCAGGGCATCCTCGATGTAGTCGCCGCCGTCGTACGAACCGGACTCGCACAGCGCCTTGCAGGTTCCGCACGCGCCGTCACGGCAGTCGAGCGGAATGTTGATGCGTGCCTTGTACGACGCGTCCGCGACCGTTTCGTTCGGTCCGCACTTGACGAAGCGGGTCACCCCGTCCTCGAAGCTCAAAGCCACCTGGAAACTCATGGCATGTGCCTTCTTTCGTGAATCGGGGTGGATCAGACGACGTAGACGTCCACGATGTGGTGGATGTAGTCGTTCTTCAGGACGATCTTCTTCTTCCGGATCACCGGTTCCGGTCCGGAGACGTCGAGGGTGACGAAGTTCGTGCCGAAGTACGTGTCGGTCGTGTTGTAGCGGTAGTACAACGAGAACCAGTTGTGGCGCAGGTCGATCTCGGTTCCGCGGCGTTCGAGGATCTCGACGTTCGTGATGTTGTGCCCGGTGCGGGGCTCCGGCAGCGATGTCGCCGACGAACGATCGGTGCGGATGCGGAACACCCGGTCCTCCAGCCCGCCACGATTCGGGTAGTACACGAGCGAGATCTCGCGCTGCGGATCCTCGGTGAGTTCACCGTTGTCGTCCCACGCCGGCATCCAGTACTCGGCCTGCGGGTGGTAGCAGTCGAGCCACTGCTCGAACTCGCGGTCGTCGAGCAACCGTGCTTCCCGGTAGAGGAACTGCTCGATCTCGGTCTGCGTCAACTCTGTTGCGGTGGTCATCGTTTCGGTTCCTCAGCGCTCGTTCGTGGCGGTGGGCTCGGCTTCGGCCTCCGCGGCCCTGCGCATCGTCTCGAGCCAGTAGCGGTGCTGGATCGGGTAGAGTCCCTCGTCCTCCGTCTTCACACCACTCGACAGGACGTTGGTCATGCCCAGGTCCCTCGCGACCTGGTCGGGACCGTTCAGCACGTGGGCGGCGCCTCGGCTCATGTCGTTCCACGGGGCGGCGGTCGCGAGGTACGTCTTCTGGCAGGAACGGAACTCTTCGAGATCGTCCGGGGTGGCCATGCCCGTCGCGTTGAAGAAGTCCTCGTACTGCCGGATCCGGTTCGCGCGGGACTCGGCCGATTCGCCCTTGGGGGCGATGCAATAGATCGTCACCTCGGTCTTGTCCACCGAGATCGGCCGGAAGTGGCGGATCTGCGACGAGAACTGATCCATCAGATACACATTCGGGTACAGGCACAGGTTGCGCGATGCGCCGACCATGAATTCGGCCTTCTTCTCCCCGAATTCGGCGGCCAGTTCGTCCTTGCGGGGATAGAGCGGACGGTCCTGCGGATTGCCCCACCACATCCACAGCAGCAGGTGCCCGTTCTCGAAGGAGTGGTAGCCACCGCCCTGCTTGCCCCACGTACCCGCGTCCATCGCCTTGGTCTCGTTGGCCGATTCTCCGGCGGTGCGGCGGGCGGTCGTGGCCGCATAGTTCCAGTGCGTCGCCGACACGTGGTAGCCGTCGGCGCCGTTCTCGGCCTGCAGCTTCCAGTTGCCGTCGTAGGTGTAGGTGGACGAGCCCCGCAGCACTTCCAGGCCCTCGGGGGACTGGTCGACGACCATGTCGATGATCTTGGTGGTGTCACCGAGGTGCTCCTCGAGCGACACGACGTCGGGGTTGAGGCTGCCGAACAGGAATCCGCGGTAGTTGCCGAAACGGGCGACGCGGGTCAGGTCGTGGCTGCCGTCGGTGTTGAACTGTTCCGGGTAGCCCGCGTCGCGCGGGTCCTTGACCTTGAGCAGCTTGCCGTTGTTGCGGAACGTCCAGCCGTGGAACGGGCACGTGAACGTCGCACGGTTGTCGGTTTTGCGCCGGCACAACATCGCGCCGCGATGGCTGCACGCGTTGATCAGACAGTGCAACTCGCCGTCCTTGTCCCGGGTGACGACGACGGGCTGGCGCCCGATGTGGGTGGTGAAGTAGTCCCCGTTGTCGGGCAGCTGGCTCTCGTGCGCGAGGTAGACCCAGTTGCCCTCGAAGATGTGCTTCATCTCCAGTTCGAAGATGTCCTCATCGGTGAAGACATCGCGTCGCACCTGGTAGCGGCCGCTCGCTGCATCCTCGACGAGGGCGCCGTCGAGATGGGAACGCACGTGGTCGACGGTTTCGGTCATGGGTTCTCCAAGGGGATCGTGCGGGATGTGCCAGGCGCCGGCCGGATCGGGGTTCGGTACCAGTGCGGGTCGGACGGGCTGCGTCCGTGTTGCACTCCACGATGCCAGCCTGTGTTGGTGGTCACACCAGGTATATGCCTAGTGCTACCTAGGACTCCACGGCCCGGAGTGCGGCGGGCCGGTGGACCGGTCCCGTTCACTACACGTTCGGGTCGAGGCACCCGCTCATTCATGTGGCGCCGGTGGACTGTGGGAACGGATGTTCGTCCGTTCACTTCGGATCGTCGGGCACGTTCCTGCCCGTGAAAGGAATCCACCTTGGCTACCGTCACATTCGAAAAGGCCACCCGCCGCTATCCCGGCACCGATCGCCCGGCGGTCGACGGACTCGACCTCGACATCGCGGACGGCGAGTTCCTCGTCCTCGTGGGTCCGTCCGGGTGCGGTAAGACGACCTCGCTGCGGATGCTGGCAGGTCTCGAGGACATCGACAGCGGCCGGTTGCTCATCGGCCGCAACGATGTCACCGACGTGGATTCGAAAGACCGCGACATCGCCATGGTCTTTCAGAACTATGCCCTCTACCCACACATGACGGTTGCCGAGAACATGGGTTTCGCGTTGAAGATCGCCGGGGCGTCCAAGAACGACCGGCAACACCGGATAGCCGAGGCGGCGAAGATGCTCGATCTCGAGCAGTACCTCGATCGCAAGCCCAAGGCGCTGTCCGGTGGGCAACGGCAACGCGTCGCGATGGGGCGTGCGATCGTTCGGAACCCGCAGGTGTTCCTGATGGACGAGCCGCTGTCCAACCTCGACGCGAAGCTCCGGGTCCACACACGCACCCGCATCGCCCGTCTGACACGCACGCTCGGCGTCACCACCGTTTACGTCACCCACGACCAGACCGAGGCCATGACGATGGGTGATCGGGTGGCGGTGCTCGATGGCGGCCGGTTGCAGCAGGTCGATACACCGCGGAATCTCTATGCGCGGCCCGCGAACCGATTCGTCGCCGGTTTCATCGGATCACCTGCCATGAGCTTTCTCGATCTGCCGGTGTCCGACGGCGGTGTCGATGTCGGCGGGTTCACCGTCCCGGTGGAGCGGTCCGTGCTCGACCGGGCACAGACCGGATCGGTGACCGTGGGTGTGCGACCCGAGTCGTTCGTCCTCAGTACCGACGGCAGCGGGATCGACATGCGGGTCGAGGTCGTGGAGGAACTCGGCGCCGACGCCTTCCTCTACGGCCATGTCGAGAGCGGGGGCGTGCGTCACGACCTCACCGTCCGCACCGACGGCCACAATCCGCCACCGATCGACTCGGTGGTCCGGATCCGCCCGGTGACATCGGCGGTGCACGTGTTCGACTCGGAAACGGGCGCACGCCTGAGCGCCTGACTCCACCGGTGGTGGCCGGGTCCACCCGGCCACCACCGAGATCACCTCGGCGGCAATAGTTCACGCAGATGCATCACTGTCCGCCCTTCGAGGGTCGGCCACAGCGTGTGTCCGGGATCCTCGGGGAGATCCACGACATTGGGCACGCCGACGGTGACGAGCCCCGCAGCCTTCGCCGATGCGAGACCCGGAAGCGAATCCTCGATGGCGACGATGCGGCCGTGTTCGACGGCGCCCCATGCCTCCCGAAGGCGTTCGACGGCATGCAGATACGGTTCCGGATGCGGCTTTCCGTGAGTGACCGACTCGCCCGTGACCAGAAACTCGAACGTTCCGGCCGGGAGCAGGCGGTCGATCTCCGCGGCGAGCGGCCGCTCGCTCATCGTGACCATTGCGCACGGGATGCCGGCGTCGCGGACACCGGCGAGCAATTCGCGTGCCCCCGGTCGCCAGGGCACTCGGGTGCGTACCTGAGCGATCACGGATTCGAGAAGAAGATCGATGATCTCACGAACGTCGAGCTGCACACCCGCATCACGCAGGACCGCGGCGGAGGCGGGCAGCGAGTTTCCCACGAGGGCAGCCGCCTGTGCAGAGCTCCACGGAATGCCGTATGCCGACAGGAGTTCTGTTTCCGCGCGGAACCAGTACGGCTCGGTGTCCACCAGTGTTCCGTCCATGTCCCAGAGTACGGCCTGCACTCCGGTGTCCACCTGGGTCACACATCCTCCTCGTTGTCGTCCGTTCGTGACTGTTCCTGCTGCACAACGGGAAACGCTTCCGATCCCGGCTCGGTACCGTCGCTGTCCGGGGCGACCACCGCGACACGGACCCCGCGGGAACGAACCGTGTCGAGCAGTTCGGCCGGGGCACCGGTATCGGTGATCAGATCGTCGATCGATTCCCACCCGCACACCAGATGCAGTGATGTCGCACCGAGTTTGGTCGAGTCGGCGAGCAGGACCCGCCGGCGCGCCGAACGGAGCATCTCGGCCTTGACGCCGACGATCGATTCCTCCTGATGGTACGTGCCCTCTGCGTCTGCCGTCGTCGTGGACAGGAATGCGGTGTCCACTCGGATCGCGCGGATCGCAGCGGCGGCCCCCACGCCGAGGAAGGACTCGTGCCCGGCGTCGTACGTTCCCCCGATCGCGGTCGAGGTCGCGGTGCCCCCTTCGGCGATCCGGTTCAGGGCCGGAAGATAGTTCGTGACGATGTGCAGGTCCTCGACGTCGAGTACATGGTCGAGCATCGATGCGGCGGTTGTGGAGTCGTCGAGCAGGACGGCCTGTCCCGGAGAGACGAGAGCGGCAGCGGCCGCGGCGATCGCGCGTTTCTGGGGGACGGCCACGAGGCGTCGTAGTGGAGCGGTGATCTCGTAGGTGCTGGTGCGCTGGACGCTGACGCCGCCGCGGAACTTCCGGACGATTCCGCGGCGCTGGAGTTCGTCGAGGTCGCGGTGCATCGTCATGAGCGAGACGTCGAACCGTGCGGCGAGTGATTGCGCAGAGGCGGTCTCGTCCGCGATCAGGCATCCGAGGATGGAGTCGAGCCGATCCTGGCGGGAACTTCTGATCGATCGCTGAACCACGCGAATTCCTGTCTCTCG
Source organism: Rhodococcus phenolicus (assembly GCF_001646785.1). Taxonomy (GTDB): domain Bacteria; phylum Actinomycetota; class Actinomycetes; order Mycobacteriales; family Mycobacteriaceae; genus Rhodococcus; species Rhodococcus phenolicus. The sequence continues at coordinate 65,683 of NZ_LRRH01000052.1, read as the reverse complement.
GATTTGGTCGGCTCTGCAAGTTATATCATCCGAACCGCTATTAACGCCCGGTGAAATCGTCGGAAAGGCTTGCCGCCCGGAGGGCGAATCGCAGCCGACACCGCGTGTCGGGCAGTTCGGCACAATTCCCGAAAAATGCTGGTGTGCAACCAAATTACTGCGACGCCATGCTCGGGCGCGCGATCGAATCGAGTGTCGATCCAGCGTTTGACCCTTGTCGATCGAGGGTGCCACCATGATCCGCGTTCGAGGACGGTTCTAACAGTTGTGTGATATCTCAGAAAGGACGGTGGACGTGTCACTGACAGCCCAGCGCCCCGTGTCGGCGCCGAGCGCACCGGTACCGCGGCGGCCCGTGTCGAAGCGCCCTGTGCCGTCGCCGTCCCCGCGAGGCCGGAACCGGCGTCGGCGGCGGGAGTATCTGCTGTTCGCGTTGTTCGCGCTGCCGAACCTCGCTCTGATCGCAGTGTTCGCGTACTGGCCCGTCATCGGAAACGCATACCTGAGCCTGACGCGCTGGGACATGATCGAACCCAGCCCGACCTTCGTCGGCCTGGACAACTACCTCACGCTGTTCTCCGACCCCTCGTTCCTGCGGGTCCTGTCTATCACCGCAGTGTGGGTGGTCGCGGTGGTCGGCGTCAGCCTCCTCGGCGGCCTCGCCCTCGCCTTGCTGTTCGCGTCGAAAGCGCCGGGGAGGAAAGCGGTATCGGCGCTGGCCTTCTCGCCGCACATCCTGTCGGGAGCGGCGGTCGCTGCGGTGTGGTTGTTCCTGTTCGACCCGAACTACGGCTTGTCCCGTGCCGTGTTCTCGCTGTTCGGGTTCGAATCCCCCCACTGGACGACGTCGAGCCGGTGGGCGCTGCCGGCACTGATCGTCGTCGCGGTCTGGAAGGGTGTGGGTTTCGTTGCAATCGTCTATCTTTCGGCACTGCAGTCGATGCCCGACGATGTCTTCGAGGCAGCCCGTCTCGACGGAGCGAACCGCTGGCAGATCCTTCGCCACGTCAAGTTCCCGTTGCTGTCGCCGACGACGTTCTTCCTCACGGTCACACAGGTGATCGGTGCGTTCCAGTCCTTCGACCTCATCGCCATGATGACGGCGGGCGGGCCGGCCGAGGCCACGACGACGCTCAGCTGGTTCATCTACTCGGAGGGCTTCCGCCAGTTCAAGGCGGGGACGGCCGCGGCCGGCGCGATGATCATGTTCGTTCTGCTCATGGTGGTGACCGTGGTGCAGATGCGCTATGTCGAGAAGAAAGTGCACTACTGATGATCACCGCAGTTCGCAAGCACCCGTGGTCGTTGCTGGGGCTGGTTCTCGTCGGCCTGCTGTTCCTGGTGCCCTTCTACTGGATGTTCAGTTCGGCCTTCAAGCCCGAGGACGAGATCTATCGGTGGCCACTGCAATGGATTCCGTCGACCCTCGTGTTCGATCACTTCGAGCGTGCCTGGGAGGCGGTGCCGTTCGGCCGGTTCTTCGTGAACTCGGTCGTGGTCACCGCGGTCGGATCGTCCCTCAAGGTGCTGCTGGCGGTCTTCGGCGCCTACGCGTTCGCCTTCCTTCGGTTTCCGGGCAAGAAGTGGTTCTTCCTCGCGGTGCTGGGTGCTCTCATGGTCCCGGGCCACGTCACCCTTCTCGTCAACTATGTGACGATCGGCAACCTCGGTTTGATCAACACCTATGCGGGCATCTTCCTGCCGGGCCTGGCCAGCGCTTTCGGGACGTTCCTGCTCCGTCAGCACTTCCTGTCGCTGCCGAAGGAGGTGCTCGAGGCCGCCGAACTCGACGGCTGTGGTCATCTCCGGCGGCTCGTGCACTTCGTGTTGCCGATGTCGAAACCCGCGATCGTGACGGTGGCGCTGATCGCCGTCATCGACGAATGGAACGATTTCATCTGGCCCTTGCTCGTCACGAATTCACTTCAGGCACGCACGCTTCCGATCGGACTGATGTTCCTCAAGGAAACCGAGGGCGTCGACCAGTGGGGTCCGATCATGGCCGGCACCGTGATCGTGATGCTTCCGATGCTCCTGCTGTTCCTCTTCGCCCAGCGCTGCATCATCGCCGGCCTCGCCGGTGCCGCGGTCAAGCACTGACGCACAGACCTTTCCGCTCCCGTAACCCGCCACTCTCCGAGGAGAAGTCATGTCCCTGTTCCATCGTCCACGCGCGACGCCGTCCCAGGCGCTCACCCGGCGGCGCTTTCTGGCCGTGGCGGGTATGGCGGCGACCGCGGTTCCGATCCTGACCGCCTGCGGATCACCGGGTTCGGGCTCCTCGTCCGGGTCCTTCGCGCAGCCGGACGTTCAGGTCCCCGGTCCGTTCACCGGCCGCACCAACGTGGTCGTGTGGAGCCCGTGGTCCGGCACCAACGGCGAGGCGTTCGCGGCGTTGGTCGGCCGGTTCAACGAGTCCCAGAGCGACGTGTACGTCGAAGTCCAGCAGTTCCAGGGTTACGACGGGGTCACCGAGAAGCTGTCCGCGGGACTGCAGGCTCGACAGATCCCCGAGATCGCGGTCTTCTCCGATGTGTCGTGGAACAAGTTCTTCCTGTCGAATCAGGTCGAACCGCTCGACGACTACTTCACCGACAGCTGGAACGGTGGCACCTACCACGACCGCTTGTTCGAGGAGGGGATCGTGCGGGGGGCGTCGTACTGGGTGCCGTTCGGCCGTTCGACCCCGCTGTTCTATTACAACAAGGAGATCTTCGCCGACGCCGGTCTGCCCGATCGGGCGCCGGAGACATGGGACGAGTTCCGGGACTGGGGCAAAAGGATCACCGGGCGCAGCTATCGGGGCAACGCAGTGAGGATGCGCGCCTACACGGGCTCCGACGACTGGTATTTCCAGGGTCTGCTCTGGAACCACGGTGCGGCCATCTCCGACGGACTCGACGTGGTCGTCGACGCCGGGCCTGCCATCGCTGCCGCCGAGTTCGACCGTGCCTGCATCAACGACGACAAGATCGGGTATCTCGCACAGGAGATCAACACCGACTTCACGAACGGTCTCGTCGCGACGATCACGAATTCGACCGGTTCACTCACCGGTCTCACCAAAGGCGCGGACTTCGAGATCGGCGCTGGATTCCTACCTGTCGCAGTGGATTCCGGCGTACCCACCGGTGGTGCAGGGTTGTCGATTCTCAAGAACGCCGATCCCGAACGCAAGGCGGCAGCCGCGAAGCTCATCGAGTTCCTCGCCCAGGACCAGCAGGCCGCGGACTGGGCGGTCGACACGGGTTATCTTCCCGCCACGAAGGGCGCGACCGCATCGCCGACCGTCACCCGCCGCATCGCCGAGAACCCGAACTACGGGCTGGCCGTAGCGCAGCTCGACCGTGCTCGCCAGCCCGACGCCGCACGGCGCTACGTGTCCTCGACGATCCTCGAGATGCGCGGCGTCATCCAGAAGCTCTACACGGAGAACGCGGATCCGGCGGCGGTTCTCTCCGCCGCCGCGAAGGTCATCCGCAAGGACGCCGAGGACATCCGAGGCCGATACCAGGAGTTGGTCGCAGAATGAACACACCCAGCACCCCGTACGCCGTGGTCGGTCATCGTGGCGCGATGGCGCTCGCACCGGAGAACACGCTGCCGTCGTTCCGGTTGGCGGAGGAGATCGGGGTCCACGAGATCGAATTCGATGTGCGGTCGACGGCGGACGGTGTCGCGATCGTCCTGCACGACGCCACGCTCGATCGGACCGCGGCCGACGACTCCGGCCGGGGACTGGGGCCCGTCGCGGATCTGACGTACGCGCAGGTTCGCGCCGTCGACGTCGGAGACGGCAATCATGTGCCGACGTTCGAAGAGGTCCTGGACGCGACAACCGTGGCCCTCCAGGTCGAGATCAAGGCCGTCGAGGTCGCGGAGGAACTCGCGCGTGTCGTCGCCGATCGCCCCGATGACGCCGCCCGGATCCGGTTCACGAGCTTTCAACCGGAAGCACTGCGACGCATGCGTGCTCTCGCACCCGGGATATCGCGCGGCCTGATCACGACGGGTTACCCCGATCGGGAACGGCATCCCGGAGGGATCGAGGGTGTGCTCACCGAGACCGGTGCGTCCGCGTTCTACTGCGGGTGGGACGGACTGACCGCCGAGCTGGTGCTGCGGATGCAGGACGCGGGATACGAGATGGGGGCCTGGCCGGTGCGAAGCATCGACGATGTCCGTCTGGGGCTCGAACTCGGCTTCAACGGAGGAACGGTCGACGATCCCCGTGCGGGCTGCCGGTGGCTCGCCCAGGCGCTCGCCGAGTCCGGTCGCTGAGATCGTAGGAACCTCTCTGCCGGAGGTGGACTCGGTCGACCGGGCGGTCGAACGTCATGGAGTCGACGCTGTCGGTGGCGGCGTCGCCGCTGCGAGCCTCGACGTAGTCGAGGACGTTCGACCGCATGTGTTCGACGAGGCGGCATACCGATCCCACGGGGTCGACGCTGCCGGAATTGCCGAGCCGCAGCAGGTTCGGGAATCCGCGCACCACGAACCCGGTGTCGGTGTGGTCGAGGGGGAGCCCGCGACGACCCTCGATCCGTATGCGCTCGGTGGTCTCGAGGACGAACTTCGCGCGGGCCGCGACGCCGTCGGCCGTGTCGATCTCCCAGCGGTGGTTCACGTCGTCATACCGGACGGTCGTCGCATCGTGGGCCTCGACGACCTGCAGCCGGAGTTCGCGGCGGAGTCGTTCGGCGGTGCGAAGGGACGCGAAGGAGCGCCCGACGACGGCGACGTCGAACTCCGGGATGCAGGGGGGACCGGAATTCGGCTGTGCCAGGAACATCGGGCGCTCCTTCGCTGGGGGAGTGGTTCGGGGCCGCGCGCGGGCAGGCGGGACGTCGCTGCCCGCACGCGGCAGTCGGGGTTACTTCTTGTGGAAGGCGCTGACGTCGGCGTTGCCGATCAGGTCCGGCACCGTCCAGCCGTCGAGGTCGTACTCGCCCATGAACTGCTCGGCGAGGCCCTTCATGGAGGCGACGTCGCCGCGACCTTCGGCGGCGAACAGCAGTTCGGCCTTGACGTTCTCGTGGTTTCCGGCGTAGTTCCGCTCGTACAGCTCGTGGCGGCCACCGAACTCGGATCCGATCGAATCCCACAGCGCCTTCATGACTTTCACGCGATCGACGGCCTGGATGCCGTCGGAGCCGCGGACATACTTGTCCAGGTAGGGTCGCGTTTCCGGGTTCTGGAAATCTGCGGCCGAGGACGGCAGGTAGATCAGGCCGGACGCGACGTCCTGTTCGATGATCTCCTTGATCCGTGGGTAGCCCTGCATGGCGAACATCCGGTAGGTCAGGCCGTATTCGAGCTTCGGGATGACGGTGTCGCCGATCCACGGTTCGGGGTTGTTGACCATCGCATCGCTGAGCGACCAGAACAGGTTTCGCCATCCGATGACTTCACCGACACGGGTCTGCACACCGCGGAATCCGCCGGCGCCTGTCGCGTCGAGGGCCTTCATGAGCAGGCCGGCGATGAAGTCGAGTTTGACCGCGAGGCGCGTGCAGCCCTGCAGCGTGAAGCGCTGGAGGAATCCGGATCCGCCGAGGAAGTTGTTGATCTTCTCGACGTCCCCGTACATGAAGACGTTCTCCCAGGGCACGAGCACCTTGTCGAAGATGAAGATGGCGTCGTTCTCGTCCATGCGCGAGGACAGCGGGTAGTCGAAGGGCGAACCGACGACGTTGGCGTTCTGCGAGTACGACGCCCGGGAGATGAGCTTGATGCCGGGTGCGTCCATCGGCACCGTGCAGATCAGGGCGAATTCCTTCTTCTTGATCGGCAGGCCGTAGTGGGCGATGAAGTTGTAGTTCGTGATCGCCGAGCCGGTCGCGACGACCTTGGCGCCGGAGACGATGAGGCCGGCGTCGGTCTCCTTCTCGACCTTCATGAACACGTCGCCGACCTCGTCCGGCGGGAGCGACCGGTCCACGGGCGGGTTGATGATGGCGTGGTTCCAGTACAGGACCTTTTCCTGCGATTCCCGGTACCAGCGCTTCGCGTTGTCCTGGAACGGCGAGTAGAACTCGTCGTTGGCGCCGAGGGTGCCCAGGAACGATGCCTTGTAGTCGGGGCTGCGGCCCATCCAGCCGTACGTCAGGCGTGCCCAGGTGGCGATGGCGTCGCGGTCGGCGCGCAGGTCGTCCGCGGACTTGGGGGTGCGGAAGAACGGCATGGTGACGCCGCCGTTACCGGTGTCGGTGGGCGTGGTGAGCGTGTCGACGTGCTCACCGGTGTGCATCGCGTCGTACAGCCGGGCGGTCATGCGGATCGAGTTCCGGAAGGCGGGGTGTTCGGTGTAGTTCTTCACCCGCTCGCCGTGCAGGTAGATCTCGCGACCGTCCTTGATGGACTCGATGTACTCGTCCCCGGTCATCGGCCGGCTCGCGAAGTTCTGCTGCTGGTTCGCCGCGCATTCGGCGGCGACGTTGACCTTGGAACGGTCGACCGTGTCGGTGGGGCGGGGCTCGGTCGTGGTCATGTCATCTCTCCTGGGGACGGGGAAGGTGAGGAAGAAGGGATCGGGGCGGATCACGCGGTGGGGACGGTCACTCGCATCGGGGTGAACCGGGTGGATGCGTCGAACCAGCCGCTGTGCGGGTCGTCGAGCGATCCGTTCCACGCGGCGGATGCGCTGGGCGTCCCGAGATCGTGGAAGGTGCTGCGGTAGAACAAGAGCGGGTTCACGTCGGCGCGTGCTGTGGCGTCGACGATCTCGCCGATGTAGATGATGTGGTCGCCGCCGTCGTATTCGCGCCACGGCACGCAGGACAGGGTTGCGGCGGTGCCGGCGAGGATCGGCGCGGTCGGGCCCTGCTCCCACACCGGTTCGGGGGACTGCGGGCGCCCCGCGAAGTGCAGGGCCGTGTCGACCTGGTCGTCCGCGAGGATGTTCACCGCGAACGGTGCACCGGACAGGAAACTGCACGCCTTCGACGTGCGCGTCAGGGTCACCTGGCACAGCCGGGGTTCGAGTGAGACCGCCGTGAACGCGGTGACGGTGGCCCCGTGCGGGGTGCCCTCGTGGTTGGTGCAGGTGATGACGGTGACGCCACTTGCGAACTGCCCGAATATGTTTCGAAGCTCACGCTGGTCCATTTCGGAGTCCCTTCCGGTCGATCCGTCGCGGTGTGACCCAGACCATATGTCGCGTCGAGTGGGATCTGCGATCCGCTGAGCGCGGTCGTTATCCACCTTGCGCGGCGGAGTGACCGTCGGACTTGTTTGCGGCAGGTAGTGTTGCCGGTCACACTGGGACCAAAGGCCCTGAACGTGCGCTCGAGGAGGGTGAATGGGCACCGATGACGTGCAGATTCCCGACAACTGGGATGAAGCGGAGGTAGTGGTGTCCGATGCCTACTTCCCGCATTCGCTGCGTCCGATCGATGCGGTCGCCGTTCCGCAGGTGACGCTGCGCAGGGTCGATCTCGGTCCGTTGCGGCTCGCGCGGGTCGGCTGGGGCGCAGAGGTGCAGATCGAGTCCGACCATCCCGGCGCGTATGCCGTGAACATCCCGCTGGCCGGGCAGATCGAGTCGGTGAGCGAGGGCCGGGAGGTCGTTTCCCCGCACGGTTACGCCACCGTTTTCCGTCCCGACACCGCCGCGGCGATCACGCGGTGGACGGCGAACTGCGAGATCGTCGGCGTCAAGCTCGACCGCGACTACCTGCACCGGGAGATGGCCCGGGTGTTGGGCCGGCCGGGGCTGCAACTGCCCGCGCAGGCGGACCTGACGACCGAGGGCGGGAAGAACTGGCTGACGATGCTGGGAGCGATGGTCGCCAACCTCGAATCGGGCGCCTCGCCCTGGAACAACCCCTTGGTCGCCGACCAGCTTTCCGGGGCCATCACCTCGGCTTTCGTCCTCGCCGTCATGCAGGACGCCGACCCCGGGGTGGTCGCTCGGCCGCGCATCATCAAGCGGGTGCTCGACCGGCTGCACGCGGATCCGTCGCTGGCCTGGACCAGTGCCGACATGGCCGACGTGGCGGGGGTCAGTGTGCGCCGGCTCCAGGAGGGTTTCCGCGAGTACCTCGGCGTCTGCCCCCGCGAATACCTGCTCGACCTGCGCCTCGAGCGCATCCACTCGGAGCTGTCCGAAGGCGACCGCGGGACGGTCTGCGTCACCGATGTCGCGCTCAAGTGGGGTATCACCCACACCGGCCGGTTCGCTGCGGCCTACCGGCGCAAGTACGGGGTCGCGCCGTCCGACACGCTGCGTTCGTGAGCCTGGGGCCGGGCCGGTTTCTGCAGGTCAGGATCGAAAACCGAGGTCCCGGCTCAGTGCGTCGGCCGCGTCCACGACGGATGCGGCGGCAGCGTCGCGGAACGAATCCGGGGTGTGCCTGCCCACCGACGTCGAACATGCGACGACCCCGACGACCGTACCGGCCGGGTCGCGCACCGGGGCGGCCAGGGAGATCAGCTCGTCCTCGAGTTCGGCCGCCGTCAGGGCGAAACCGCGGGCGCGCACCCGCGCGAGCTCGGCGCGCAGGTCCTCCCCGGTCGTGAGGGTGGACGACGCGAGCTGCTCGAACACGGTGTCCGCGACGACCCGATCGACGATTTCCGGTCGCGCCCACGCGAGCAGAGCCCGTCCCATCGAGGTCGCGTACGCGGGGACCCGGGTGCCGACTGCGACGTTGATGCTCATGATGCGGCGGACGGGCACACGCGCTGCGTAGACGACCTCGGTACCGTCGAGTACTCCGAGCGAGGCGGATTCGGTTGTGCGATCCGAGAGTTCGACCAGGTGCGGCATCGCGGCGTCGACCAGCGTGTTCGCGGCGGAGTACCACCGGCCGATGCTGAGCACACGAGGGGTCAGGGACCAACGGGCTCCGGTGTCGGTGACGTAACCCAGTTTTCGCAGCGTCAGCAGGATTCGGCGGACGGCGGGACGGGACAGTGCTGTGGCACTGGCGAGTTCGGCGGTGGTGGGAGCCGGGCCGGTTGCGCCGAATGCGTCGAGGACGGCGAATCCGCGCTCTATGCTCTGGATGAAGTCGCGTTCCGTACCTCGGGCATCTACCTGGTCTTCACTAGGCATCACTTTCTCCCACCTGCTGCTTTTCCGGATCCGGCGGACCCGTGGTTGACAAGCGGTGTGACAGCGCGCACAGTATCCAACGTACGCATTGCGCGCCGCTTGTACGCACAGCGTACATCGCCTCGGGCCACAGGCCAGCCCCCCGCATGTGCCCCCACAACTTTCGCGACTGCCGCGTCAGATCGTCGACCCTCACGAGGAGCGTCCATGACCACCACGGAGAACCCCACCGCCTTCGGTTCGGGCAACGCCGCCACCGACAAGTTCAAGCACGAACGGGTCACGTCCGACACCTCGGTCGATCGAGCCGGCGCGATCATCAAGGACGTGCTGTCGTCGCTCGCCGAGGTCGTCCACAAGCATCAGGTGACCTACGACGAGTACCGGGTCCTCAAGCAGTGGCTCATCGACGTCGGTGAATACGGCGAGTGGCCGCTGTGGCTGGATGTGTACCTCGAGCACGAGATCGAGGCCGTGCACTACGAGCGCAAGCAGTACTCGGGCACCAAGGGCAGCATCGAAGGTCCCTACTACGTCGAGGGCGCTCCGCAGCTGCCGTCGAAGTGCACGATGCCGATGCGCGAGAAGGATGCTGCGGCACCGTCTCTGATCTTCAAGGGTCAGGTCACCGATCTGGACGGCAAGGGGCTCGGCGGGGCGACCGTCGAACTGTGGCACGCCGACGAGGAGGGCTTCTACTCGCAGTTCGCGCCCGGCATCCCCGAATGGAACCTGCGTGGCACCATCGTCTGCGACGACGACGGCTTCTTCGAGATCACCACACTCCAGCCCGCGCCGTACAAGATCCCGGCGGACGGACCGACCGGTTGGTTCATCGACTCCTACGGCGGCCACCCCTGGCGTCCGGCGCATCTGCACCTGATGGTCAAGGCTACCGGGCATCGCGCGATCACCACCCAGCTCTACTTCGAGGGCGGCGACTGGGTCGACAGCGACGTCGCATCCGCGACCAAGCCGGAACTCATCCTCTCCCCGCAGCCGAACGCCGATGGTGTCGCCGAGGTGACCTACGACTTCGTGCTCGACCCCGAGGCCTGACCGGCATCCCTTGCTCGTGCGTGGTTTCGGTAGCGCCCGCTACCGGAACCGCGCACGGGCGCGAGAGCACCGCCGGCAACCGACCCGAATGCGAGTTCCTCGATGTCCGACAAGGACCTGAAGATCGTCTCCGTCGAGACCACAATTCTCGACGTCCCGCTGATCCGACCCCACAAGTTCGCCACCACGACCGCCGACGCGCAGCCGATCCTGCTCGTGGCGGTCACCACCGCCGGCGGGGTCACCGGTTACGGCGAAGGTGTCGTGCCCGGGGGTCCCTGGTGGGGAGGCGAATCCGTCGAGACGATGAAAGCGATCGTCGACCGCTACATCGCGCCGTACATCACCGGGCGTGGCGTCGACGACATCACGGGCATCATGGTCGATCTCGAACGGATCGTCGCCAACGCCCGGTTCGCGAAGGCCGCCGTCGACGTCGCACTCCACGACGCCTGGGCGCGCAGTCTCGGCGTCCCGGTGCACACGCTGCTCGGCGGCGCGTTCCGCACCGGCGTCGACGTGCGCTGGGCGCTCGGTGCCGCTCCCCTCGAGGAGATCGTCGAGGAGGTCACGCACAAGATGGAGCAGCGCCTGAACTTCGCGTTCAAGCTCAAGATGGGCGCGCTCGATCCGGTGGTGGACACCGAACGCGTCGTCAAGGTCGTCGAAGCGTTCGACGGCAAGGTCGGTTTCAGCATCGACGTCAACGCCCGCTGGGACCGTTTCACCGCACTGCGTCACGTACCGCAACTGGTCGACGGCGGCGTCGAGCTCATCGAACAGCCCACCCCGGCAGATCAACTCGATGTTCTCGCCGAGATCAATCGGAGGGTTGCGGCGCCGGTGATGGCCGACGAATCCGTGCAGACACCCCACGACGCATACGAGGTGGCCACCCGCGGTGCCGCCGACGTCATCGCACTCAAGACCACCAAATGCGGTGGGCTGCAACGCAGCAAGCAGGTCGTGGCGGTCGTGAAGGCAGCCGGGCTGCGCTGCCACGGTGCCACCTCGATCGAAGGTCCGATCGGTACCGCCGCGTCCGTCCACTTCGCGTGCGCGGAACCGGGGATCGACTACGGTTCCGAACTGTTCGGGCCCCAGTTGTTCGCGGTGGAGCTGCTGCAGAGACCGCTCGAGTATTCCGACGGCCGGGTGCACCTGCCGCAGGGTCCGGGCCTCGGCGTCGAACTCGACATGGACGTCGTCAAGCGTCTCACCCGCGACTGACCCACCGACGAAGCCACAGATCAGGAGAGAACCGACCATGGCGCTGTTCCACGTTCGCATGGACGTCGACATCCCCCGCGACCTCGACCCCGAGGTCCGCGCCGACACCATCGCGAAGGAGAAGGCGTACAGCCAGGAGCTGCAGCGCAGCGGCAAGTGGCCGGAGATCTGGCGCATCGTCGGCCGGTACAGCAACATCTCGATCTTCGACGTCGACTCCGCCGACGAACTCCACGAGATCCTGTGGAACCTCCCGCTGTTCCCCTACATGAACATCGAGATCATGCCGCTGACGAAGCACGGTTCCGATATCAAGTAGTCACTGCCCGCGGCTCGCGCCGAAATGGAGATCCGCTCCCATCCATAAGGGAATCGGATGTCCATTCGTGTTGTGGTCGTGGGAGACCCGACCCGCGACCCCATCTCGGGAATCCCAGTCGAACACCCGGGGGAAATCCTCCGGGGCTGGTCACGGTGAACGCATCCTCGGTGATCACTATGCGAACAGCGCCGGCGGCGGTGTAGTCGCGGTGGAGCAGGGCGTTTGTGAGGGCTTCTCGTGCAGCTGATTCCGGAACTTTCGGTGGTGCCACACGGATCATTCCGAACTCTACTTCTTCTTCGGTATTCCATGCTCTGAAGGAAGAGAGCAACTCCTCGGAAGCGGCGAAGTGCGGTGACCGGCCGAACTTGTTTGCTGCGATCGATATATCCGAGTTCAGGATCTGGAATGCTGTCTCATGGTTGGGCACGTGTCGTTCGATCGCGGAACGGGTGCCGAAGAGAAGCACGGCACCCAATGGGGGGTGTACGGACCCGTCGACGTCGACGATGGTGACTTGTAATGCCTGACAGATCCCTTGGTCATCGAGGCTGGCGGTAGCAGGATCGGCGTTCGATGCAATCGCGAGTTGCCGGAAGCGTTGTATTTCCTGAGGGTCGATGTCGGTCCAGGCCGCTCCGCGTGCAGGGAGACGCGCGTAGTCGATCACTCCGCCCTCGAATTTCGACTCCGAAGAACAGTTCACGACACTGATCGACGACCCGCAATTGCTCCGCAATCTGGCGGACCGGTTGGTGGCGAAGGGTAAGGGGCCGTACGAGCAGTACCACAACCGTTGGTTCACTCAGGCGGTATTCGAGCGACTACGGGAACAAGTCGACTCCGTGACCTCCGGTGTGAGCGCGGAGGAATCGTAGGAATGGTCTTCGAGGTCACAGCCACTCATCGGGTAAGGGCGACCGGTGTCGCGGCGTGCGAGATCTATCCCGACGTCTTCGTCATCGAGGGCCGATGCGGGGTCTATTCCCGGCTGGCCGGCACGGCCGCGCAGCTGCCCGGCGATTTCGTCACTGCGCTACCCGAGGGTCCGATCCCGCCGACCGAGAGGAGAAGGACGCCCTGCGGGCGGCTGCGCCCAACCGATCGGAGACCCTACGGGTCCCTGAGCTTGTCTCGGCCCCTTCCCCAACGCTGCCCGGTCGCCATGCCCCGATAGACCGTCTCGGCCAGCACTTCTGGCCCCATGTCGGAGGTGACGTGTGGCTTGTGCTGGACCCGGTCGTTCGTGTCGACCCGCACGATCGGGTGCTCCACCGCCAGCTGTGGAGACGAAGGATACTGGCGCCCAGTCGGTTTCGAACACGGGGAATGGCACCCCGGTTCGCAGCGTCGATGCGCTGACGTCGGACCTGAAGGAGATGAGCGACGAATGTCCGACGTGCCGCGGTTACCGGAACGGCCCGCGCCCACGTCGAAGCGAAACACCTCGAGCCCCTCGACCGGTGGGTCGAGGGGCTCGTGAGGTCAGGACGTCGGTAAGGGTCCCGGTGGGCTGAGAAGGAGGCCGGCATCGAAAGCCGAACCGTGTGCAGCGCCCCCTGGGGGCGTGTGGATAGACTCCACCGTACGGTGCATGACAGGTCCAATCTGTCGTGTGCCCAGACCCCGGTCGGTGTTGGTAGCACCTTCCGGGGTCGACCTGTATTCAGGCCGGTGCAGGCATGGTTCCACGCGCGAGAGCGGTCGTCAACTCGAACACGCATTCGTGTCGAAACGGGCCGCCGCACGAACGAGGATGTCGCGCTGGGCGGGTCCGCATCATCGCCGGCGCTGGAGGTGGAACCCGCCTACCGCAAATCCGAGAAGAGCGCAGCAGGCGATCGTCCTCCGAGTATCAGAGCGCGACGCCCCGATTCAGGATCTCCTGCGGATCGAACAGCTTCCGCAGTGCGCGCTGCATGTCGGCGTTCACCGGGTCCAACTCCCGCGCCAGCCATCCCGCCTTGAGCCGGCCCACGCCGTGTTCACCCGTGATGGTGCCGCCGAGTTCCAATGCGGCAGAAGTGATCTTGTCGAAAGCAGTGTGCGCCGCAGCCAGGGAGCCGGCGTCGGATCGGTCGAAGATGATCGTCGGGTGCAGGTTGCCGTCGCCGGCATGCCCGAACACGCCGATGGTCAGGCCCACCTCTACGGCGATCCCCTCGATGGTCGAGATCAGATCCACCACCTTCGCGCGCGGCACGCACACGTCGTCGAGCAGCCAATCGCCGAGCCGCTCGAGCGCGGGCAGTGCGAGGCGCCGCGCTTCCATGAGCATCGTCGACTCTTCGACGTCGTCGGCGCGGCCCACCTCCGCACCGGCGGCAGCGCACAATGCCTCGACCTTCGCGAGGATCGCGTCGGCATCCTCGGAGTCGGCCTGGACCAGCAGCATCGCCGCAGCATCACCGAGGCCCATCTTCGCGACCTCGTCGACGGCCCGCAGGGTCGTGTGGTCGAGGATCTCCACCGCCGAACACGGCAGTCCGGCCGCTGCGATCGCAGCCACCGCGGTACCCGCCGACGTGAGGTCGGCGAACGACGCGGCGAGCGTCAACGCGGGCGCCGGGGCGGGAACCAGCCGGACCGTCACTTCGGTGACGACACCGAGAGTGCCCTCCGAACCGACGAACAAACCCGTAATGTCGTATCCAGCAACACCTTTCACCGTGCTCGTGCCGGTGCGCATCACGCGCCCGTCGGCGAGCACCACCTCGAGGGCTTCGACGAAGTCGGCCGTCACGCCGTACTTGACGCAACACATGCCGCCCGCGTTGGTCGCGACGTTCCCGCCGATCGAGCACATCGCCACCGAACCCGGATCCGGCGGGTACAGCAGGCCCTGCTCGGCCACGGCCGCGCGCAGATCGCCGGTGATCACGCCGGGTTGTGCGACCGCGAGCCGCTCGACGGGGTCGATGTCGAGGATCGTGTTCATCCGATGCAGTGACAGCACCACGCCGCCGTCGGTGGCGTTGGAACCACCGCTCAGACCACTGCCGGCGCCGCGTGTCGACACGGGAATCGACGCGGCGTGACAAGCGCGCAGGCACGCCGAGACTTCCTCGGTGGTGCGGGGTGCGAGCACGGCGACGGCTGTGCCGGCTTCCGTCAGACGTGACTCGTCACGACAGTACCCGGCGACGATATCGGGATCGGTGATGACGATCTCGCCAGGCAGATCTGCAGTGGCGCAGGTGAATTCGGACGGTGGATGGACGGTGTTCGCCGTCATGTGTCTGCTCCTACCTGTGGGTCGGATGGGTGGATGCCTGGCGCCGGGGGTGATCGGCGGGCCGGTACCGATCCAGAGTAGAGCACGGTGATCTGCGCCCCATCACAGCTGCTCCGGCAGCGGGTCGCGCGGTCCTGACCGGGGAAGGCGGTTTCCGGAGGCGGAACCGACGGGGGGAGCCCGGGGAGGCGGCATACTCAGGGTATGGGTGTGCCGCTACGCGACGTCTACGAACAGCCGACTCTCGCCGACCTGTTGCCGTCGGTGCTGGCGTCGGCCGGCGTGACTGCGGAACGCAACCGGCTCGACCTGACCGACTGTGCCCGCACCGTCGTGTTGCTCGTCGACGGCATGGGATGGAACCTGGTGCAGAACTACAGCGGTGCCGCGCCTTTCCTCACCGGGATGGCAGGGCACGCGATCCGTGCGGGATTTCCCACGACCACCGCGGTGAGTCTCGCATCGCTGGGCACGGGTCTGCCGTCGGGGCGGCACGGTGTCACCGGTTACCAGTCCTATCTGCGTGAGCTCGACAGTCCCTTCAACTGGCTGCGCTGGACGCTGGCCGGCACCGCCGTCGACCAGCGCACCCAGCTCGTTCCCGAACTCGTCCAAGCGCATCCCACCGTCTTCGAACGCGCCGTACGCGAGGGGATCGCCGTCACCACCGTCGTCCCCCGGATCTTCGAAGGCAGCGGGCTGACCCGCGCAGTGCTCCGCGGCGGCACGTTCGCCGGTGTTTCCGCCTACGGTGACCTTCTCGCCCGCATCGTCACCGCGGCCGGTTCCGCGGACCGCACCCTCGTCTACGGGTACCTCGGCGAGGTCGACACCCTCGGTCACCTCTACGGTCCCGGGTCCGCGGCGTGGCTCGCACAGCTCACCGTCGTCGATCGGTTCGTCGAACAACTCGCGGACGCACTGCCGGACGGAACGCGGCTGGTCGTCACCGCCGATCACGGCATGGTCGACACCAGCCGGGGCAGGCGCATCGACTTCGATCAGTGTGACGGCCTGTCCGAGGACGTCACCGTCATCACCGGGGAGCCGCGCTGCCGCCACGTCCACACCGAACGGGTCGACGCGGTGCTCGAACGATGGCGCAACGAACTCGGTGACGACATGTGGATCGGCACCCGCGACGAGGTGCTCGCCGCGGGCCTGTTCGGTCCGGAACCGTCCCCGGACGCGGCGAGCCGGATCGGCGACATCGTCGCGGTCGGACGCGGCGCATCCTCCGTGATCCGCACCGACGGGGAGATGATCATGTCCCGGATGCCCGGACAGCACGGTGCGCTCACCGACGACGAACTGCTGATTCCGCTGCTGGTGCAGGACCCGGCCCGGCGCTGAACGGCATGACCCGGCCGACATCGGCCGTGATCCTGTGAGCGACCGAACCTCGCCGCGACCCCCGAGCCGGACCTATCGTGGCGTACATGCGCACCCACGGAGCGACGGTCTGGCACTGGTCGGCCAGCGTCAAGGCCTGGTTCATCTTCTGGTTCGCCCGGATCTTCATCAAGCCGATCATGAGCTGGTGGCCGGCCACCGATCGCGGGATCTCCGTGTTGAGCAGGCTGGACCGCCGGATCGACAAGCTGCTGCCCCGGCCGCGCGGTGTGGACATCGACGCCGTGACCCTGGGCGGGGTGCCCGGCGAACGGATCGCACCGCCGCGCCCGGCCACCGACGCCCTCGCCGGCGCGACCGTCCTGTACTTCCACGGCGGTGCGTTCGTGTTCTGTGGACTGGCGACGCACCGCACGGTGTGTTCGCTGCTCGCCGCGAAGTCCGGTGTTCCCGTGTACTCCGTTGCCTACCGGCAGCTACCGGAAGGTTCGATCGGCACGTCCGTGATGGACGCGATGGCCGCGTACACCGCGATCCTCGCGGTCGCCGAGGACCCGACCCGCGTCATCGTGGCCGGTGATTCCGCCGGCGGCTATCTCGCGATGAAGGTCGCGGAGATCGCCGCGCTGCGCGGCATGACCCGGCCCGCCGCCGTCATCGGATTTTCACCGTTGCTCAACCTGAACCTCGAGGCCCACGACCCCGACTACATGAAGCGCGACGCCTACCTGCCGATGAGCCAGCTCGAGAAGCTGCGCGACAAGTGGCTCGACGGCCCCGATCACATCGAGGGCGCCCAATCACCGGTCGACGCCGATCCCGGCATCTTCCCGCCGGTGTTCTTCTCCGTCGCCGAATACGAGATCACCCGGCCCGACGTCGAGATCGTCACCGAAGCGATCGAAGCGGCCGGGCGTCCGGTCGAGACCCACATCTGGGCCGGGCAGGTCCACGCCTTCCCGGTCATCGGCCAGACACTGCCGGAAGCGCGTGCCCTGCTCGATCTCGGCATCGACTTCGCCCGGCGGGCCGTCGCCACCGAGGACAACAGGCGCACCGCGTAGAGCGCGGGCACCGTCCGGCGACGCGTACCGTCGGACGGTGCCGCGGTACGCGTCCGTACCGGAAGTGCTCGGAGAGTCAGTCCCCGGCGCAGGTGGTGTCGGGTGTGCCACCTGCCCGCACGTCGTCGACGAAGGCCTGCACGTCGTCGAACGACGTCTCGAGGACACCTCGATGGTCGGCGCCGTCGTAGACGCGGTAGGTCAGTTCGGCGCCGTTGCCGCACAACGCGTCGACGATCCGGTCGGTGATCGGCCGGGACACCAGCACATCGGCGGTGCCCTGCACGACCAGTGTCGGCACGGCAGAAGTGAGCGGTTCGAGTTCCTGGGTGGCGAAGTACTCGCCGATGCGGCCCATGTCCGCCTCGGGTGTGAACACCTGATCGACGGGAACGGTCGCGGCCGCCGCCCGCACGTCGTCCATGCATCCGCTGCGCGCGGCTCGGATCAGCGGAAGCGCCGACTCCGTGAGCATCGCTTCGGCCGAGATGCTCGGATCCGCGGCTTCCGCGCCGAGCAGGAGGACCGGCAGGAAGCTCAGGGCCTGCCCCATGTTCGGGTCACCGGATGCGAAGTATGCTGCCGTGTCGCTCGTACGGCTACCGGGCGCGAAGGACACCGCGGCCTGGAGTTCGAGTTCGGGTGCGCGTTCCTGTCCGCCGTCGGCGGTGAACAGGGCGGCATGCCCACCTTGGCTGTGCCCCATCGCAATCCAGCGTGTCCCGATGGAAGGATCGAGTTCCCTTGCCGCGCGGACGATGTCGACGACCGTGTTCCGGGCGCTCTCCCCGTTCATGTAGGGATGCCCGCCGGGGGTGCCGAGTCCCTCGTAGTCGGTCTGGGCCACGGCGTACCCCTCGCTGACCCATCGGTCGAGCAGTGCGGTGGTTCGAGCGACGTAGCTGTGTGCCGGACCGTCGACCGTATCGGCCGACGGGGCGCACGCGTCGCCGACGCCGGTCGTGCCGTGCGCCCAGCTGACGACCGGCCATCCGCCCTCCGGTGCTTCGCCGCGGGGGATCGCGACGGTGCCGGACACGAGAATGGGCTGTCCGTCGGCGCCCTCGGAAACGTAGGTGACCAGTTCGGTGCGGGAGGCGCTGGGGAGCACCGCCGCCGCCGTCGACGGACGGTGCGTGATCAGGGCACCGGCGGAGGGTCCGGCCGATGCTGCCGGTTCGCTGTCCGCACAGGATGCGACCCCCAGGATCGTCGTGAGTGCGAACGCCGCGAGGACCGGCCGGGAGTAGCGGTTGCCCATGACACCTCCGATAAGAAACGTGCATTAATCACGCAGACAGATTTCTTAGTACAGTGCGTCCATGGCAGTGTCAACGGGCCGTCTCGCTCTCCTGGATTCCGCCGAGGAACTGATCGCCCGGCGGGGCATCCACGGGACCTCCGCGCGCGAGGTCATCAAAGCTGCCGGTCAGCGGAACAACTCGGCCATCACCTACCACTTCGGTTCGTGGCACGGACTCCTCGACGAGATCTGGAGCCGGCACGCACCGCGAATCAACACCGAGCGGGCGGCGCTGCTGGACGCGGCAGGGCTCGACGGCCCCCCGGATCTCGAACAACTCGTGTACGCGTACGTGCATCCGATCGCGACGAAGCTTGCGCGGGACGAGCCCAGCTACTGGGCGCGCTTCAACGAACAGTGGCTCACCACCGCGCCGCTCGAGTTCCTCACGGTGCCCGAGCCGGGGGCCGTCCGGGCCGACTACTATCCCTCCGACGAGTCGCTGGGCACGTTGTCGTCGCTGTTGGACCGAATCGCCGACCGGCTCGACCTTCCTGTCGGCGACGCGCGACGGCGGGTGGGCCTGACGGTCCGATTCGTCATCGGGTCGTTCGCCACGTGGGAGCGCGCCCACGACGTCGGCGATGCACCCGACCTGAACGAATTCGAAGCGGAGATAATGGATCTCGCCTGTGCGATGCTGCGTTCTCCGCGGCGGTGAGACCCCCGGCGCCTGGGTGGTTACTCCGCCAAGCGGGGTTTCAGCCAGCCGGTGAGGTCGTCGAGGACCTTGTCCTTCTCGTATTCGTTGAAGATCTCGTGATACAGGCCGTCGTACATCTTGAGGGTGATGTCGTCGGAGCCGGCCCGGTCCGCGACCAGCCGGCTGCCCGACGGGTCGGTGAGCCTGTCGTCGGCGCCGTGTTGCACGAGCACCGGCACCGTCAGTGACGGCAGGCGCTTCGCGTAGGACTGCTCGCCGAGAACGAGAACCCGCGCGATCCCGGCGGGCACCAGTCCGTGATGCACGAGCGGATCCGCGTTGTACGCGGCGACGACCGCCGGGTCGCGGGAGACGTGGTTGCTGTCGAGTTTCTGCACGGGCAGGTCCGGCAGGAACCGGCCGATCAGCTTGCCGGCCTCGACGACCACTCCGGGTGTGCCCGCGGTGACGACGACCGCGGGACCGGACAGTGCGAGCGCTGTCAGTTCCCCCGGGTGGTCGAGCGCGTAACTCAGCGCGATCGCCCCGCCCATCGAGTGCCCGAGCAGGAATCGCGGCAGACCGGGATGCGCCTCGTCGGCGATCGCGAACAGCCGGGCGATGTCCTCGGTGAACTCGGTCATGTCCCGCAGGTGCAGGCGCTTGCCGCCGGACCGGCCGTGACCGCGATGATCCGGGGCGTAGACGACGAGCCCGATCTCGGTGAGCCGCGCGGCGACGTGGTCGTACCGCCGGGCGTGTTCGCCGAGGCCGTGGCACAGCACCAGGACACCGCGGGGGTCGCGCTCGGGCGACCAGACGTCGTAGACGATCCGGGTTCCGGATCCGCCGGTGAACGAGGACTCGGAGTGCTGCATGGCGTCTCCCTGTCGTGGGTTCGACGTGCGTGACGACCGCATCCTTGCACGAGACGACGCGGCGCGTGCCCGGTACCCGCGGACCGGGCCGGCCTCGTGCCGGACGGTGAGCCGGAAAAATGCGTGGCTCGCGGACCCGTCCCGATGAGAGCCTGGTACGCGTGACCTCCCTCGAATCGACTTCCGTGGACGCGCGCCGCCGGCGGGCATTCGCGCCGCTGCGTCGCCGCGACTACCGGCTGTTGATCGCCGCCGTCGCGTTGTCGTTGTTCGCGAGTGGCATGTGGACCGTGGTGATGGTGTTCCAGGTTCTGGCCCTTGCGGATTCACCGACCGCATTGTCGGCGATCGCGGCCTGTTTCAGCGGAGGCCTGATCGCGTTCGCTCTCGTCGGCGGTGTCGCGGCGGACCGGCTCTCGAAACGCGCGATTCTCGTGACGGTCGAGGCGGCGAGCCTGGTCGCGGTGGTTGCGGTCGCTGCGCTCGGAACGACCGGCACGCTGTCGCTGTGGCACATGGCGGTCGTGTCCGTGGTGCTCGGCGCCGGTGTCGCGTTCTTCTTCCCGGCCTACAGCGCGTATCTGCCCAGCGTGCTGCCCGCGGACGAGTTGCTCGCCGCGAACGGACTGGAAGGGGCGTTGCGGCCGACGCTGCAGCAGGCGTTCGGTCCTGCCGTCGCGGGGATGGTGGTCGGTGCCTTCGTGCCTGCCGCGGGTGCAGTCGTCGTGGCGGTCGCCCATGCCGCGGCGATGGTGCTGCTGCTGCGGGCGCGCTCGCGGGCCATTGCCGTCCCGTCCGCACCGGAGGAGCGGACCAACGTGCTCGCCGACCTGCGGGAAGGCGTCGCGTTCGCCGTGCGGACACCGTGGCTGCTGTGGACGCTGTTGTTCGCGTGCCTGATGGTGCTCGTGGTCATGGGGCCGATCGAAGTGCTGCTGCCGTTCCTGGTCCGTGACAACTTCGCCGACGGGGAGCGTGCCTTCGGTCTGCTCCTGACCGCGTTCGGAGTCGGCGGGGCGCTGGGATCGCTCGCGGTGACGGCCGGCCGGATGCCGCGCAGGTACCTGACGGTGATGGTGCTGTGCTGGGGCCTGGGATCGGTGCCGTTCGCGGTGCTCGGCTACACGTCGTCGTTCTGGGTGATGGCGACCGCCCTGTTCGTCGTCGGATTCACCGACGGTGCCGGGATGGTCATCTGGGGCACGCTGTTGCAGCGCCGGGTGCCGGGGGAACTGCTCGGTCGCGTCTCGAGCCTCGACTTCTTCGTCTCCCTCGCGCTGATGCCGGTGTCCGTGGCACTCGCGGGCCCGCTCGCGACGGTGGTCCCGGTCCCGGTGATCTTCGCGGTCGCGGGCACGGTGCCGCTGGTACTCGCGCTGGTCGCCCTGTCCGTGGGCCGCATGCCCGCCGACGAGATCGCCCACCCGCTCGATGTCGTCGAACGGGTCGCGTAGCCGGCCTAGTCCGACGGCACGATCGACCGGGCCAGCGCCTGCACGAGGTGGTCGAACTCGGGGGTGCGGACGGTGCCCGCCCGGACGACGGCGCACACCGGTACCCGCAGCCGCTGCCGGGATTCGCGCATGATCCGCAGGCCGGTGGGAGGTGCCGCCTGGACGGTGCCGGCGTACAACACCGTCCATGCCCGCGGGTTGGTGAGGACTTCGAGGGTCGCGGTGTGGTCGCTCGCGATGGCCGGGCCGAGCCGGACGCGGCGCCCGACCTCGAGGAAGGCGTCCTCGACGATCCGGTGGATGAGGATCTGACTGTGCCGGGGCGGCAGCAGCAGCGGATAGTGCGCGAGTTCGCCGAGGTCGACCGTGGAGAACGCGGACAGCGGGTGCTGGCTCGAGGTGACGATGACGAGGTCTTCGACGCCGAGTTCGATCGTCTCGAGTTCCGGCCGGTCGACGCCGCCGCGGATCAGGGCGAGATCGGCGTCCCCGGACGCGACCGCGTTCATGCGGTCCGCGAAGTCCTTGATGACGAATTCGATGTCGAGGTTGGGATGCTGCTCGCGGACCCGGGAGATCGCGTCGAGGCTCTGCGCGGCGAAGCTCATGTTGGCGCTGATCCGGATCCGGTCGCGGGGCGGTTTGCCGACCTCGAGGGCGCGGGCCTCGAGACCCAGGACCTCGGCGGCGATCGGCATGAGGCGCCGGCCGGCGTCGGTGAGCCGCACGACGCGGGTGGACCGTTCGAACAGGCTGGTGCCGAGTTCGTTCTCGAGCTTCGCGATCTGATGGCTGATCGCCGACTGCGAGATGAAGCATCGCTGTGCGGCCCGGGAGAAGCTCGACTCCTCGCCGACGGCCACGAAGTACCGCAGTTGCCGGAAGTCCATCGCCCTCCTATTTATGAGCAAACCAGATAACAGTATTTCGAATATCCCAGGTTAGTGGACCGCAACGGGGGTGATCCATACGGTGGATCTCATACATCGACTTCAGTCGGCTTCAGTGTGGAGGTTTGGTCAGTTATGGGCGATGCAGAGTTCGATCGGACGGACGTCGTCATCGTGGGTTCGGGTTTCGGGGCCCTCGCGACCGCGAAGAAGCTCGCCAAGGCGGGTACCCCGTTCGTTCTGATCTCCGAGACCACCGAGCACCTGTTCCAGCCGCTGCTCTATCAGGTCGCCACCGGGGTCATCTCGCCCGGTGAGATCGCCCCCTCGGTACGTGCGATCCTCGCCAAGTACCCCAATGCCGACGTCCGGCTCGGACGCGTCGTCGACGTCGACCCCGACGCGAACACCGTCGTCTACGAGGCGGCAGGCAAGCGTCACACCCTCGGCTACAAGCACCTCGTCGCCGCGACCGGCGCCCGCCAGGCGTACTTCGGCCGGGACGAGTTCGCCGATCTGACGTTCGCCCTCAAGACGGTCGACGACGCCGAGAAGCTGCGCCGTCAGATCATCCGGTGCTTCGAGGAAGCGCACATCACCACCGACCCCGAACTCCGCAAGAACCTGCTCAGCTTCATCGTGGTCGGCGCAGGCCCGACCGGTGTGGAGCTGGCGGGTCAGATCAAGGAACTCGCGCAGCGGTACTTCGCGGAGTCCATCGGCAACATCAACGCCGCCGATGTCACCGTCACCCTCGTCGAGGGCGCGGACAAGGTGCTTCCGCCGTTCGGCGGCAAGCTCAGCGACTACTCGAAGGAATCGCTCGAGAAGGCCGGCGTCGACGTCGTGCTGAACACGATGGTCACCGACATCGACGAACACGGTGCGACGCTGTCGACGCCCTCGACCGAGGAGACGCGCCGGCTCACCGCCGAGACGATCATCTGGTCGGCCGGCATCCAGGCCAACGATTTCGCCGACGTCCTCGCCGAGCGCACCGGCTGCGAGACGGTCCGCGGTGGCCGGCTTCTGGTCGACAACGACTTCACCGTCGGGCGCGCCGACAACATCTACGCGATCGGCGACATGGTCACGCTGGATAATCTGCCCGCGCAGTCGCCGTTCGCCATGCAGGGCGGCCGTCACGTCGCGAAGATGATCCTCGGCAAGGTTCCTGCCGGCACCCCGTTCAAGTACAAGGACAAGGGCAGCATGGCGATCATCAACCGGTTCCGCGCCATCACGCGGGTCGGCAAGATCGAACTCACCGGTTTCATCGCGTGGGTGCTGTGGCTCGCCGTCCATCTGGTGTACCTGGTGGGCTTCCGCAACCGCTACATCGCGGTGATGTCGTGGTGCGGGTCGTTCCTCGGCCACCGGCGTCCGCACTTCTACTACGCGCAGACGGACGAGCCGGCCGGCGCCGAGAGCGACCCGGTCGCAACCGGGGACGAACCGGCCGCCGCGGAGACCGAAGAGACGCCGGACGGCGAACGCGAGCCCGCTCCGGCCATCGCCTGACCGATACCGACGAACTGCGCCCCGGACGAATCCGTCCGGGGCGCAGTTCGTCGTCCGCGAGCGAGTCGGTCACTGCTCGTGCACGATGACTCCGCGGATGTTCTTGCCGTTGCGCAGGTCTTCGTACCCCTGGTTGACCTCCTCCAGCGAGTAGCGGGTCGTGACGAGTTCGTCGAGCTTCAGCTCGCCCTGGTCGTACATGCGCAGCAAGCGGACGATGTCGTACTGCGGGTTGGCCGAGCCGAACAGAGTCCCCTTGATCGTCTTCTCGTTGAGCGTCAGATCCGCACCCGAGACGTGCACGGTCAGTTTGCTCGGATCGGCCAGGCCGGTGATGACGACCGTGCCGCCCTTGCCGATCACGGCGGTCGCGGCCGCGACCACCTCTTCGTCGACCGTGCCGACCAGGACCAGCGCCTGATCCGCGCCCTGGCCCCAGCTCAACTCGTTCACCTTCGCTGCGGCCTCCTCCGCCGTCGCGAAAGCGTGCGTGGCCCCGAACTTCAACGCCGTCTCCCGCTTGAAGGAGAGCGGATCGACCACGACGACGTACCGTGCCCCGGCCTGCACCGCACCCTGCACTGCGTTGATTCCGAGGCCGCCGATGCCGTAGACGACGACGATGTCGCCGGCCCGGACGCCGCCGGCGTAGACCGCCGTCCCCCATCCCGAGGGAACACCGCAGCCGACGAGAACCGCGGTCTCCAGAGGCAGCCAGTCGTCCACCTTGACGACCGAGTGCTGCGAGATCGTCGCCCGCTCGGAGAAGGTTCCCAGCATGCACATGGCGCCGAATTCTTTTCCACCGGAACGGAATCGGAACGTACCATCGGGCATCGATCCCTCCAGGATCGTTGCGCCCATGTCGCACAGGTTCTGCCGGCCGGTGGCGCAGTAACGACAGGTCCCGCAGTTGGGGATGAAGCTGCAGACGACGTGATCGCCGGGTTTGACCTTCGTGACTCCGGGCCCGACCTCCTCGATGATGCCCGAGCCCTCGTGCCCGCCGACGATGGGATAGCGCGGCGGGAGGTCACCGTCGGTCAGGTGCAGGTCGGAGTGGCACAGTCCCGCCGCGGTGTACTTGATGAGTACCTCGCCGGGGCCGGGGCCGTCCAGGTCGAGTTCCATGATCTCGAACGGCTTTCCGGCCTCGAGCAGAACAGCAGCCTTGGTCTTCATGAGTTCTCCTGATGAGTTGCGGGGTGCGGGTGGAGACGTCAGAGTGCGACGTTGACGGCCTTGGTCTGGGTGTAGAGGTCGATGGCCGAGGCGCCGAGTTCACGGCCCCACCCGGACTGCTTGTAGCCACCGAACGGCATGGCCGTATCGAAGCCGTTGTACTGGTTGATCCACACCGATCCGGCCTTCAGGAGGCGCGCGGTGCGGTGCGCCTTCGAGATGTCCCGGGTCCAGATGCCGGCAGCGAGCCCGTAGATCGAGTCGTTGGCGGAAGTGACGATGCCGTCGTCGGCATCGAACGGCATCGCAGCGACGACCGGCCCGAAGATCTCCTCTCGCACGACGCTGAACTCCGGCTTCACGTCGACCAGCACGGTCGGTTCGACGAAGTATCCGGTCTCGCCCCACCGTGAACCGCCGGTCAGTGCACGCGCGCCGTCCGCGAGTCCGTCGCGCAGATAACCGGTGACCCGGTCGAGCTGCTCCTGCGACACGAGCGGACCGAGTTCGGTCGTCGGGTCGAGTCCGGGACCGATCCTGACCTTGCTCGCGGCCTCGGCGACCGCCTCGGTGAAGCGTTCGAAGATGCTGTTCTCGACGTACAGGCGTGTGCCGGCGACACAGCACTGTCCATGGTTGAAGAGCCACGCGTTGAGCGAACCTTGGACGGCCGCATCGAAATCGGCGTCGGCGAACACGATGTTGGGACTCTTGCCGCCGAGCTCGAGGGTGACCTTCTTGAGGTTGCCCTTGGCTGCGTCGACGATCTTCTTTCCGACCTCGGTGGAGCCCGTGAAGGCGATCTTGTCGACGTCGTCGTGCGCCGACAGGGCCGCGCCTGCGTCACCGAAACCGGGTACGACGTTGACCACGCCGGGCGGGAAGCCGGCTTCCTCGAAGATCTCGGCGAGCATCAGTGCGGTGAGCGGTGTCTGCTCGGCGGGCTTGAGGATCACCGTGTTGCCGGCCGCCAGCGCGGGCGCGAGCTTCCAGGATGCCATGAGCAGCGGGAAGTTCCACGGCACGATCAGCCCGCAGACCCCGACCGGCTCCCGCAGCGTGTAGGCGTGGAACTGACCGCCCGGCGCGAACGGCATCGAGACGTTGACTGTGCTGCCCTCGATCTTGGTGGCCCAGCCCGCGTAGTACCGGAAGACATCGGCTGCCCACGCCGTGTCGACCGCCGAGGCGACAGCGGCCGACTTGCCGTTGTCGAGCGCCTCGAGCTGACCGAACTCGGCGGCGCGCTCGGTGAGCAGGTCGCCGACCCGCCAGATCAGACGCTCACGCTCGTTCGGCTTCATCGAGGCCCACGGCCCCTCGTCGAATGCACGGCGCGCGGCCCGGACGGCGCGGTCGATGTCGGCGGCCTCACCGTGCGCGACCTCGGTGAGACGCTCACCGGTGGCGGGGTCGTACGTGACGAACGTGCGGCCGGATGCTGCATCGACGAACTCGCCGTCGATGTACAACAGTTTGGTACCGGCGAGGAACTCACGCACTCTCGGTGAAACCGACTGCTCGGCAACGACAGTCATGCCACAACCTCCTGGGGACGATGCATATGATGTGGAACACACTCATCGTGCTTCGTGGGAGAGCGGCGGAACTGTTCAAGCTTTGGACAGCAGTTGGTCACACGGTGATGTCGAGCGCCCGGATCCGGCTGTACAGCGTCGTACGGCTGATACCGAGGTGGGCAGCCGCATGAACCTTGTTGCCGCAGCTTTCCTGCAACGCCTCGATGATCGCTTCCCGCTCGGCGCGTTCGCGGCCGCCGAGCCGGGCCACCCGAGCGGGTGCCCGATACGCCTCGGGCAGGTCCTCGACCCGGATCGCGGCGCCTCCCTTGTCGGGCAGACCCGCGAGGACCGCACGCAGTTCGACGAGATTGCCCGGCCACGTGTGTTCCGACAGCGCCGCCGACGCACTGGGCCCCACACGGATCTCCGGCCGTCCGAGCTCGGCGGTGAGCGCGGCGACGAGCGCCGGCAGTTCACGGATCCGCTGTCGCAGAGCGGGCACCGTCACCTGTGCGCCGCAGCGGGCGAGCAGGTCTCGCACGGCGGGCCGGACGGTGTCGACGGGATCGGCGGTGAACACGAGTCTCGGTCCGCCGGCGCGTGCGGCGAGCGACGCCAGCAGCGCGACGACCGAGTTCGGTGCGAGATGGACGTGTTCGATCAGGACGTGCGCGGGTCCGGTCTCGATGTGCCTGAGCAACCTTGCGGACCAGTTGCGTTCGCCGTCGGCTATCACGTGCGCGGCGTCCACGGCCACGACAGGTCCCGTCGCAAACTCGTGCGCGGCCCAGCTGCGTCCGCTACCGACCTCGCCGACGATTGCGATTGCGCCGGTGCCGGAACGTAGTTCGGCCAAGCGGGCGCGCAGCCGGGAGGTCGCATCCTGCGGTGTGGCCCGCCGGCGCACGGGCGGGCGGGCCTCGTCGACATCGAGCAGGAACAGCGCGCCGCTCTCGGTGCCGGACACTCGGTCGATGCGGAGCGCGGTGCATCCGCCTCCGGAGAGCGCGAAGTCGAGCGTCCGCGACCCGCCGGGCGGCACGTCGTCCACGAGTGCGCGCAACGCCACGTGATCACCCGGTTCGAGCAGTTCGACGGCGGCCTTGTTGGTGAGCATGACGTCCTGCCCCATGGCGGCCACGGCCACACCGCGTTGACGGGCCGCGATCTGGAACGCGTCCACGACGCGTCGATCCGATTCGCGCGCTCCCTCGAGCAGACGCGCCTCGATGTCGCGGACGGCACGCGCGAGGAAAGGCACGAACAGGGGGTTGGCGGTCTTCTCGGTCGCGGTGATGTCGAGGATGCCTTCGATCCGGCGCGTGACCGGATGCACGATCGGGTGGCCGTAGCAACTGAACTGCCGGAACGATTCGAGGAAGTGCTCGTCGCCGTGGACGACGAGGCCCTGACGTACCTCGAGCGGGGTCCCGAGCGCGTTCGTGCCGTACGTCTCCTCGGACAGCGCGACGCCGGGCAGCACCCCGACATCCTCCATCGCGGACCGCATCGCGTCCGAGTCGAACACCCGTGAGACGACGCAGCAGTCGCGGTCGACCAGGAGGATCCCACAGTCTGTGCCCGCCAGCTGTACTCGTAGTTCGTCGAGCACCGGCCGGGCGGCCCGCAACAGCCGACCCGCCGAGTCCGACGGGTCCAGCAGGGTCGGTTCGGGGACCCGTGCCGGATCGATGCCGCTGAGCTGAGAGCGCTTCCAGGACAGTTCGATCTCCGGTCGTAAGGCGTGCATCGCCGTTCCCCTTCCCGTCATGCCCGGTCGATCGGTGCGTCCTGTCGTCGAGGTGTCCGGCGGTTGCGAAGCGGACGGTTCGTCATCGTTCCTCTCCGGGCGCCGGCCTCCCAACGTACCCACACGAGTGTGATCCAGGTTATATTCGCCGGTCCCGGGTGCCGCCAACTGTTCAGAATCCGAACACACGGCCGGAGCCGGCACGGCGCCGCAGCAGACGGGCCGGCCGTACCGCGGGTTCAGTTCTCGCGCCGGAGCGCTTCCCTGACCTCCTCGAATGCCGTCCCGAGGAGCGCGGCGTAACGACGGGCGTCGGGCATGACCTCCGGGGAGGTCAGCACCGTCAGGGTCAGGTCGTCGCCGTGACCGAGCAGACCATGGGTGAGGGTGGCCTCCGACGTCAACGGTGGGCTCACGGTTCCGAAGAGCAGCGGCCGGCCGGCCAGGGCCCACGGAGTGGTGTCGGCGACCCGGATGCTGGTCAGCACCGTGTGCATGCGCGGGGCGGTGCGGGCCTGCAGACGCCGCTGGTTCGCGGCCAGTTCCACGGGCAGCAGGAACGAGGGAATCGCGCTGGCGTCGGTCAGTCGCCGCAGGGTTTCGGCGGTGGCGGTTTCGCGGCGCTGACCCAGTGCCGCCTGCACCGAGGCGGCCCGTCCGTGGATCGACTCGTCGCCGGGATGCAACGCGACGTCCGTCCAACCGATGCGATTGATGCCGAGGGTCTCCGGTGCCGTGCCGACTGCGAGCGTGACGAACGCGGTCAGGTCCGGCGGGCACTGCCCCTCCGTCTCGATGAGATAGCGTTGCAGTGCAACCGATATCGTCGTCAGTGCGAGTGCGGTGACCGTGAAACCCTTCGGGAGCGGACCGGGACGCCCCAGCCGCAGGACCAGCAGTGTTCGCTGCGGGCCGGGATCCCGGTTGAGCCGGGTGGGGGAGAGGTTCGGCCGGGAAACGGAGCCGGAAGCCCCGGACGTCCGGGCGCGTTCGGCGTCGCGCAGCGCGGCGCGCATCGCCCGGACGTAACGCACCGTCGCACGGGGGGCGCGCGCGATGCCCCGGGCCACCGCGAGCACGCGGTTGACGTGCGGGACGGCCGGCCCCAGCCCCGGGAAGTGCACGGGCTCGGTGTCGTCCCCGAAGAAACCTTCCCACAGGTGATTCGCGATCGGCCCCGTGATCAACGAGTGGTTCCCGCGGAGGACCACGACCGTTGCGGGCGTCGAGGCGCCGGGCACGTCGCGGACGCCGTGGAACACATCGAGCCGCCACGCCGTCGCCCGGGCGTCGAACGAGGTTGCGGCGAGCTGTCCGAGCGCATCGTGCAGTTCCCCCCAGTCGAGTCCCGACCGCTCGTCGTGGACGATGCGCTGCTCGACCGGACGGTCGTCGGCCACCCAGTACGCGTGGTCCAGGTGCCCGGGTACGTCGTGGAAGAGACGATTGAGCTGGGCGTAGAACGGTGCACGCCTACGGAAGTGTTCGGTGATCTCCTCGGCGCCGGGAGGTGCCCCGGCCCCGGAATCGAAGGCCCAGAAGAAGAGCGGATCGAGATGGTGACCGCGGTCCGCTTCGAGGACGTAGGCGGCGTCGGCCGGCTGGACCTGCGATGTCAGTCCCACAGAACTCCTTCGTGTACGTGCAGAACCCGATCGCTCGCGTTCGGGTCGGGGCGTGGTTCGATCGGGCGGGGAACACGCACCCGACCGGTGTGCCTGCCGGGGTACGCCTTCGGCGCCGGTGCGGTGCGGGAACGAGACGATGAATGCCGTGCGAGCGACGTTCACCGGTGATCATGACAGTGCACTGTACCGAAATGACCGGACCGCCCCTGTCCGCCGCCCCAGGGCCGCTGCGGTCGGCCTCGGTGAAGGATCACTGCTTGCCGACCCGTTGGAACCGACGGGTGCTCCTCACGCGTGGAAATTCCTGCGGAGCAACGCAAGTGGAAAAGGGTGCGGGTCGTCGCGACGTTCGCGCTCGGCTCCCGTGGGCGACGACGAGTGACGATGAGGGAATGTCCCCGTCCGGACGATGGTCACCCCTGGTCCGGGCGTGCGGGGCACGCAGGCGCGGGTGGACGGGCACACTGGGGGACATGAGCGATTCCACGAATGTCCAGAGCACCCGGATCGTCCTCGCGTCCCGGCCGACCGGGGCGCCCACCGCCGAGAACTTCCGCACCGAGACCGTCGCCGTTCCCGAACCGGCGGACGGGCAGCTGCTGGTGCGGGTGGTGTATCTGTCGCTCGACCCGTACATGCGGGGACGGATGAGCGACGCGAAGTCCTATGCGCCCCCGGTCGAGCTCGACGCGGTGATGGTCGGAGCGACGGTCGCGCAGGTCGTCGGTTCGCGGCACGCCGACTTCGCCGAGGGAGACTACGTGCTGGCCGGAACGGGCTGGCAGACGCACGCCGTCGTCGACGGCCGGGCCGTGCGCAAGCTCGATCCGGAGGCGGCGCCGCTGTCGACGGCGCTCGGTGTCCTCGGCATGCCCGGTTTCACCGCGTATGCGGGTCTGCTGAAGATCGGGCAGCCGAAACCGGGCGAAACCGTCGTGGTCGCGGCGGCGAGCGGTCCCGTCGGGTCCGCCGTCGGGCAGATCGCGAAGATCAAGGGTGCCCGGGCGGTCGGGATCGCGGGCGGCCCGGACAAGTGCCGGCACCTGCTCGACGATCTCGGGTTCGACGCCGCCGTCGATCATCGTGCCCCCGATTTCGAGCAACGCCTCCGTGAGGCGGCGCCGGACGGTATCGACGTCTACTTCGAGAACGTGGGCGGACCGGTTCAGGCGGCGGTGGTGCCGCTGCTGAACCTGTATGCCCGGATGCCGGTGTGCGGTCTGGTGGCGCAGTACAACACGCTCGCAACCGAAGGTCCGGACCGGCTGCCCGCGTTCTTCTCGGCGGTGCTGGTGAAGAGCCTGACCATCCGCGGGTTCATCCAGTCCGAGTTCGTGCCGGAGATGCACGACGACTTCCTGCGCGAGGCCTCCGAATGGGTCCGGTCCGGCGCCCTGAAGTACCGGGAGGACGTCGTCGACGGTCTCGACGCCGCGCCCGAGGCGTTCATCGGGCTGCTCGAGGGCAAGAACTTCGGCAAGCTGGTCGTGAAGGTCGCTCCGGAGTCCTGACCGCCCCCGGGTGAGGGGAACCATCATTCGGTCAGGCCGAATGATGGTTCCCATCACCGGGTTCAGGCGATGCGCTCGAATACCGCGGCGAGACCCTGACCGCCGCCGATGCACATGGTTTCGAGACCGTAGCGGCCTTCGCGCCGGTCGAGTTCGCGCAGCAGGGTTGCGAGGATGCGGGCGCCGGTCGCCCCGACCGGATGCCCCAGCGAGATGCCCGAGCCGTTGGGGTTCAGGCGAGGGTCGCCGGGGTCGAGTCCCCAGGTGCGGGTGACGGCGAGTGCCTGGGCGGCGAACGCCTCGTTGAGCTCGATGACGTCGAGGTCGGCGAGAGTCAGGCCGAGACGGCCGAGTGCCTGCTCGGTCGCGGGCACCGGGCCGATGCCCATGGTGCGCGGCGGCACGCCCGCGACCGCCCAGCTCGCGAGGCGGGCCAGCGGGCGCAGGCCCAGCCGGGCGGCCTTCTCCGCGGTCGTGACGATGGCGAGGGCGGCGCCGTCGTTCTGGCCGCTGGCGTTGCCTGCGGTGACGGTGGACTCCGGGTCGATCCGGCCCCGGATGGGGCGTAGCTTCGCGAGCGATTCGATGCTGGTGTCCGCGCGCGGGTGTTCGTCGTTGTCGACCGTCACCGGGTCGCCCTTGCGCTGCGGCACCGCGACCGGGACGATCTCCTGCGCGAACACGCCGTTGCGCTGGGCTGCGACGGCACGCTGGTGCGACTGCACCGCGAGTGCGTCCTGGTCGTCACGACTGATGGAGAACTCGGCGCGCAGGTTCTCGGCGGTTTCGATCATGCCGCCGGGGACGGGGAAGTCGCGGCCGCCGGCGGTGACCCGGGCCCGGGCGAGACGATCGTTGAGGGCGACCGCCTCACCTTTGACACCCCAGCGCATGCCGGTGGCGTAGAACTCGGCCTGGCTCATGGATTCCGTGCCGCCGGCGAGGACGAGATCGCTGCCGCCGGTCTGTACCTGCATGACGGCCTGGATGATCGCCTGGAGGCCGGACCCACACCGTCGGTCGACCTGGAGTCCGGGAACATCCACGCCCAGACCGGAATTGAGCGCTGCCACCCGCCCGATCGCGGGAGATTCACCGCCGGGAGAGGCCTGGCCGAGGATCACGTCGTCGATGTCCGTGCCGGAAATTCCGGTGCGGGTGATGATCTCACGGATGACGGTGGCCGCCAGGTCCTCCGGGGCGACATCTCTCAGCGCGCCGCCGAAACGGCCTACGGGGGTGCGGAGCGGTTCGCAGATCACTGCGTCGGGCATGGTGTTCCTCGGTTCGGTTCTTCGCTAATGGGTTTGGGTGTTCGCGAGGTCGGTGGAGATCGCGGAAGCGGTCGCGACCACGGCGGGGACGAGATCGGCGCGCACGGTGTCGAGGGTGTAGCGGGCGGCGTGGGTGGAGATGTTCACCGCCGCGACGACCGTCCCGGACGCGTCGCGGACGGGTGCCGCCAGCGACCGGAGCCCTTCTTCGAGCTCCTGATCGACGATGCAGAATCCGTTGCGGCGGATGGTGTCGAGCTCGGCGCGCAGGTCGGCGACCGTCACGATGGTCCGGCCGGTCAGGCCGGCCAGGTCGGCGCGGGAGAGGTACGCGTCGAGGTCCTCGGCGGGAAGGCCCGCGAGCAACACGCGTCCCATGGACGTGGCGTGCGCCGGGAAGCGGGTGCCGAGGGTGATGGACACGGTCATGATCCGGCTGACCGGCACCCGCGCGACGTACACGATGTCGTCGCCGTCGAGTACGGACACCGACGTCGATTCGTGCACCGACGCAGCCAGCGCTTCGAGGTGCGGCCGTGCGACGTCGGGCAGCGTCAGGCTCGACAGGTAGCTGTAGCCGAGTTCGAGTACGCGCGGCGTCAGCCGGAACCGCGACCCGTCCGTACGGACGTATCCGAGTTCGACGAGGGTCAGCAAGAACCGGCGGGCGGTCGCGCGGGTCAGGCCGGTGGCCTTGGCGACGTCACTGAGGCTGCGTTGCGGGTGCGCCGCGTCGAACACCTTGACCACCGCCAGCCCCCGCGCGAGTGACTGCACGAAGTCGGGGGAGGCACCGGGGGTATCCGTCGTTGTCTCGATGTCGTTCACGATCCGCTCGTCCCCTCGATGTCTGCTGCCTGCCGGGTCGCCATACTTCCACGCGCCGGTCAGCGGCCGTTCGCGATGTGCGCGACCACCAGTTCCGTGATGCGGTCGGACTGCTCGACGTTCGCGAGGTGCGCGCCCGGGTCGACGACGTGGAAGGCGGCGCCCGTGATGGCGGCGGCGAGTTCGCGCATGGTGGCGGGTGGTGTCGCGGGATCCTGCTCCCCGGCGACGACGAGCGTCGGTGCGGCGATCCGCGCGAGATCGGGCCGCCCGTCCCAGGTCGCGAGCGCTTCGCAGCACGCGGCATAACCTTCGTCGGTCGTCGCCTTCACCATCTCGACGTGCCGGGCGACCAGCGCGGGGTCGCGGTCGCGCAACGCGGGTGTGAACCAGCGGTCGACGATGGATTCGGCGATGGAGGCCACGCCCTCGGATCGCACGGTCGCGGCGCGGTCGTGCCACGGTCCGGCGGGGGCGAACGCGGCGGAGGTGCACAGCAGGGTGAGGGTGCGGACGCGCTCGGGGTGGTGCGCGGCGAGCCATTGCCCAACGGCGCCGCCCAGTGACAGTCCGACGAAGTGCACGGCTCCGAGCCCGAGGTCGTCGAGCAGCGCAACGATATCGGTGCCCAGCTCATCGAGCGTGTAGGGGCCTTGTGGCGCAGGCGATTTCCCGTGTCCGCGGTGGTCGACGGTGACGACGTGCGCGACGGCGGACAGTGCCTCGATCTGCGGTGCCCACATCGAGAGGTCGGATCCGAGCGAGCCGAGGAGCACCACGGGTGCGGCGGCCGGGTCGCCGTGCCGTTCGTGGTTGAGCGTGACGGTCATGCATCCAGCATAGCTGTTGTTCGTAATGCGTACAGGGGTTCACATTGCGTACGACTCCGGCTACTCTTTCGGCATGGACAAAGTCGTTGCCACCGCCGCCGAGGCCGTAGCCGACATCCCGGACGGCGCTACGATCGCGGTCGGCGGATTCGGACTGGTCGGCGTCCCCGAAATCCTCATCGATGCCCTCCTCGACCAGGGCGCCACCGACCTCGAGACGGTCAGCAACAACTGCGGAACCGACGGATTCGGTCTCGGTGTGCTGCTGGAGAAGGGCCGCATCCGCCGCACCATCTCCTCGTACGTCGGCGCCAACAAGGAATTCGCCCGCCAGTACCTCGCCGGGGAACTCGAGGTCGAGCTGACTCCGCAGGGCACCCTCGCCGAGCGCATGCGCGCCGGCGGCGCCGGCATTCCGGCGTTCTTCACCCCGGCCGGCGTCGGCACCCAGGTCGAAGAGGGCGGATTGCCCCTGCGCTACGACGGCAAGGGCGGCATCGCGGTTGCGTCCCCACCCAAGGAGACCCGCGAATTCGACGGAGTCACCTACGTGATGGAACGCGGCATCGTCGCCGACTACGCCCTCGTCCACGCATGGAAGGGCGATCGGCACGGCAACCTCGTCTACCGGCAGAGCGCCCGGAACTTCAATCCGCCGGCCGCGACGTCGGGCCGCATCACCATCGCCCAGGTCGAGTATCTCGTCGAACCGGGCGAACTGGATCCCAACGAGATCCAGACCCCCGGCATCCACGTGCAGCGCGTCGTGCCGGTCGGCCCGGTCACCGTCGGCATCGAGAACAGGACAATCCGTTCTTAACGCCTCTCCCGCCCGTGGCCAGGAGATTCCCGGCTCAGACCGCAACCGCACCACCTCGAAGGAGGTGATCCGCTTGACTCACGTCGTCAACACCGGTGTGGCCACGCTCCGCCACAACCAGAACCACCCTGGCAGCGTTCCGATCCCGGCACGCGGTATACCCGCACGCCCAGCACCGGAATATTCGTTCCGCGAGTTCGAGGGGTTGCTTGGCTCTCGTAAAACACCCCGAACACGTCATCGTCGTATACGCGGGCCGCACCACCACCACCTTCCGGCCGGCCCGCCTGCCCTGCTCGATCAACTCCCGTTTCACCGTCGCGACCGCGGCATCCGCCGCCTTGCGCGCCATGCTCGTCTTCGACAGGAACTTGGGCTAGAAGTCCTCCACCGCAACGAGATGATGCGCGTCCACGACGGTCTTGGCCCAGATCCGGCCGTCGTGCCGATTCTGCCGGGCCGCCTTCTTCTGCACCTTCGCCGCGGTCTTGCGGGCCCGCTGATAACCCATCGACGGAGCGTGTCCTTTCCCGCGGCGCCGCCGTGCCATCCGGCGTTGGGATTTCGCCAACTCCGCCGCGCATCGTTTCCGGTGTCCGGCATGGGGCAGATCGAACCGGGTGTCGGTGGCCGTCGCGGTCTGCGTCACACCCCAAGCGATCCCGACCATGCTGTCCGGATCGGCGACGGGAATCGGCTCGGCGACGCGGGTCACCACGAACGAGGCATACCAATGCCCCACCGAATCACGCGTGATACGCACACTGGACGGCTCCGACGGCAACTCCCGCGACCACACCACCGGGATACTCACGCCTTTGGGCAACACCAGCCGCCCGTCCCGGATCCCGCGGCGCGTGTACTCGAGCGACGGCAACGTCTTCTTCCGCGCCTTGAAACGGGGCCGTCCCCGGCCCTTGACCGTGAACGAGGTGTCCAACGCCTGCGCGTAGGTGCGCAACATCTGCTGCTGCGCCACCTGCGAACCATCCCGCAGCCACGACGACCGTCCCCGGGCCCGAGTCAACTGTTTGCTCAGTTTCGCGAACGTCGGCTTCCCGCCGGTCTTGAACTGGTGGACCGCTTCGTTTCACAGGAACCGGCAGCGATGCCACTCCTCGATCAGGGCGCGTTCGGCGAGCGCTCCCGGCCGCAACCGGTAGTTGTAGCGCCCCACCTCGGTCCCCATGCCGGGCACGCTAACCGCACCCACCGACACGTTCGTTCGACACCACTACACCTCGGGAGAGGAGGTCGGCGCTTCCTCTCCCCCGTGAACGGGGGAGTATCCGCGCCGAACATCAGATGACTCAGGCAGCCACCCGCAAACTGACCCGCGAACAGATGGCCGCGCGCGTCGCACAGGAACTGTCCGACGGGCAGTACGTCAACCTCGGCATCGGCATGCCCACGCTGGTCCCGAACTTCCTCGACCCGGACATCGAGGTCGTGCTGCACTCGGAGAACGGGGTGCTCGGTGTCGGCCCGTACCCGTACGAGGACGAGATCGACCCCGAGCTCATCAACGCCGGCAAGGAACTCATCACCGTCGTTCCCGGCGCGTCCTTCTTCGATTCGTCGCAATCGTTCGGGATGATCCGAGGTGGCCAGATCGACGTCGCCGTCCTCGGTGCGATGCAGGTCAGCGCGAAGGGTGACATCGCCAACTGGATGATCCCCGGCGCCATGGTCAAGGGCATGGGCGGCGCGATGGATCTCGTGCACGGGGCACGGCGTGTGATCGTGATGATGGAGCACGTCACGAAGAAAGGCGAACCCAAGATCTTCGAGGAGTGCACCCTGCCGCTCACCGGCAAGCGCTGCGTCCAGCGGATCATCACCGACATGGCCGTCATCGACGTCACCGACGACGGACTGAAGCTCGTCGAGACGGCCCCCGACGTGAGTGTCGAGGAGGTCGTCGCCGCGACTGCCGCGGCGTTGATCCTCTAGCGCTCGCCCGCGTCGCCCGCCGGCCTTGCAGGGGGACCGGCGGGCGGCGCTGTCTTCGATGGACGACGGCCGTCGGCCGTGCGTGCTTCCCTCGGATCGTGATCTCCCGGTGGGTGGGATCTTTGTGTGCCGCTGCACATCGAAGGGTTAGCGTCCTGCTCGACGGCCTGAGATCGATCGATCGGGGAGCAGTGATGGTGGACTGGGCGGAAGAATGCGACGTGCTCGTCGTCGGGTCGGGAGCCGGTGGGTGCTGCGGCGCTTACACCGCCGCCCGTGAGGGCCTGTCGGTGATCCTCGTCGAGGCATCGGAGCAGTTCGGCGGCACCACCGCCTACTCGGGTGGTGGCGGCGTGTGGTTCCCGACCAATGCCGTGCTGCGTCGCGCCGGCGACGAGGACACCATCGAGGACGCCCTCACCTACTACCACGCGGTGGTCGGCGACCGTACGCCTCGCGAACTGCAGGACGCGTACGTCACCGGCGGCGCCCCGCTGATCGACTACCTCGAACAGGACGACGACCTCGCGTTCGTCGCCTACCCGTGGCCGGACTACTTCGGGAAGGCGCCCAAGGCCAGCGCCACCGGTCGCCATATCGCCCCGGTTCCGCTGAAAGTGCCCGACGAGCCCGAGCTCAACGAGTCGATCCGCGGACCGCTCGGACGTGAGCGCAACGGAGAGCCGTTGCCCGACATACTCATCGGTGGTCGCGCCCTCATCGGACGGTTCCTGATCGCGCTGCGCAAGTACCCCGACGTGCAGCTGCATCGCAACACCCCGCTCGAGGAACTCGTCGTCGAGGACGGGGCCGTGGTCGGGGCGATCGTCGAACGCGACGGCGAACGTCGCGCGATCCGCGCACGGAAGGGCGTCGTCCTCGCTGCCGGTGGGTTCGATCAGAACCAGGAGATGCGGACCGAGTTCGGCGTGCCGGGCTCGGCGCGCGACTCGATGGGGCCGTGGTCGAACCTCGGGAAGGCACACCGCGCCGGTATCACCGCGGGCGCCGACGTGGATCTCATGGGCGAGGCCTGGTGGTCCCCGGGTCTGACCCATCCGGACGGCCGTTCGGCGTTCGCGTTGTGTTTTACCGGTGGCATCTTCGTCGACCAGGACGGCCACCGTTTCACGAACGAGTACGCCCCCTACGACCGGCTCGGCCGCGAGGTCATCGCGCGCATGGACGCCGGCGAGATGACCCTGCCGTTCTGGATGGTCTACGACGACCGTGCGGGAGCGGTGCCGCCGATCGCGGCGACCAACGTGCCGCTGGTGGAGACCGAGAAGTACGTCGATGCGGGTCTGTGGAAGTCCGCCGAGACCCTCGAGGAACTGGCCGAGCAGATCGGGGTTCCGGCCGACGAACTGGTCGCGACCGTCGCGCGGTACAACGAGCTCGCGGGCAAGGGTGTCGACGAGGACTTCGGTCGCGGTGACGAACCGTACGACCTGGCATTCACCGGTGGTGGATCGGCCCTGGTTCCGATCGAGAAGGGCCCGTTCCATGCCGCACAGTTCGGCATCTCCGACCTGGGCACCAAGGGCGGTCTGCGCACCGACACCGTCGGGCGGGTGCTCGACACCGCCGGCGAACCGATCCGCGGTCTGTACGCCGCAGGCAACACCATGGCCGCACCGAGTGGCACCGTGTACCCGGGCGGTGGCAACCCGATCGGTACGAGCGCGCTCTTCGCGCACCTCGCGGTGCGTGACATGGCGGGCAATTAGGCGAGTCCGTCGCCCGTCCGACTTTCCCGGCCCCAGAGGCGCTGTTCGGCCGGACGAAGTGAGACGCGGGATGTCCACCCGGATGTGAGCCACGATGCGGTGACGCAGGTGCGGACACCCGATCCGGTTACGGACTTTGCTGTAACCGGATCGGATCCGGGAACAGGGCCGGTGGACCCCCGGTCCCACCGGCTCGCCTCCTGCCAGAAGACCCGCACCCTCGAGACGATCAGCCCTTCCGCTCGGCCGGGAAGGCGAAGACGATTGCTGCTATTCGGCGAACACCTCGCGCAGCTGTCGTTCCTCTTCGTGGCTGAGATTCGTCGAAACCAGCTCACCGGATTGTCCGGCAAACGCTTCGTGGACTCGGTCGACCGTGGCGTCGGACGTCAGTACGAACAACGCCGAAGTTCCGGGGGTCACCTTGTCGCGCACACCTTTGATGAAGTCGTCGTCGATACCGACGTCCGTCAAGGATCCGGTCAAGGCGCCGATGCCGGCTCCGATCGCAGCCCCGAGCAGCGGAACGAAGAACAGCAGCCCGAACAACAGTCCCCAGAAAGCGCCGCCGAGGGCGCCGACACCGGCGAGGTTGTGGAGCTGACGGGTCTTCGGTTTCTTCGCTCCGTCCATCCACGAGACGATCGCGGCGTCGTGCACGGTGATGAGTTCCTGCTTCT
Organism: Rhodococcus phenolicus; assembly: GCF_001646785.1. GTDB lineage: Bacteria > Actinomycetota > Actinomycetes > Mycobacteriales > Mycobacteriaceae > Rhodococcus > Rhodococcus phenolicus. Next base: position 25,964 of record NZ_LRRH01000052.1, on the reverse strand, counting down.
GGAGGTTTTCGAGGGTGGTGATCGCGGTATCGGCCCCGGAAGGGGTCGGGAACTTCCATACCGTCAACGTCGCACTCATATCCCTGGCTCCTTCGTTTCGTCAGCGATCGGATTACATCTATGACGGTATGAATTCACCGGTGCTGTGGCGTCACTCGTTTCGGATGAACCACGGTGCACCCGGCCCCGATTCGTCGAGCACAGCAGGGGGCCGTGTCTCACATCTGTGTAGACAGCACAGCTCCTGGAGGAGCCGGAAGGAACACGGGTGCGACGGCGCACCTCAATCGTCGGGCGGCTCGGTGCGGTCCGGGTCGGCTACCTCGTCGACGAGTTCGTAGCGGTGACCGTAGGTTTCGACGAGCGCCTGGATCACCGCCACCACCGGGACCGACACCAGCGCGCCCATCGCCCCGAACAGTGACGCACCCACGATCACCGAACCGAACGCCATCGCCGGGTGGATCGACACCGTCCGCGACGTGATGCGCGGATGCAGTACGTAGTTCTCGACCTGTTGGTAGCCGGTGCCGAAGAGCACCACCCACAGCCCGTCGATGGGTTGATTGGCGGCGGCGATGATCGCGGGCAACCCGATCGCCAGATAGGTGCCGAGGGTCGGGACGAACTGAGACACGATGCCCGTCCACAGGGCGAGAGGCAGCCAGTAGGGCACACCGATGATCATCAGGAAGATGCCGGTGCCGACCGCGCTGATGGCGCCGAGGATCAGCCGCGAGACGACGTAGCCGCCTGCCTTGTCCACGGACGTCTCCCACACGTCGGCGATGATCTTCTGCTGCCGGGCGGGAAACCAGCTCGCGATATGCCGGCGCAGGGCCGGCCCCTGTGCCGACATGTAGAACACGAACAGCAGCATCGTCATGGCCTGGAACACGACGCTCACGACCGACGAGACGACCCCGAGCACGCCGGGTGTGAACCGTTGCGCGAGATCGCGGACGGTGTCCGGGGTGAGGTGGATGAGCTCGTCGCCGGTCGAGAAGTTCGTGTCGAACGTGCGGTTGGACCATTCGGTGACCGTGGTGATCGCGTCCGGGAGCGCCTTGAGCAGCTGGCCGAGCTGGTCGACGAGCAGGGCGCCGAACAACGCGACGAAACCGATCAGGAACGCGAGCAGGCCGAACAGGACCAGTCCGGTCGCGGCGCCGCGTCGCATCCCGAACCGGTCGAGCCGATCGACGACCGGCTCGATCGTGATGCTCAGCAACCACGCGAGGAACAGCAACCCCAGGAAGTCGCGCAGGTTGTAGAACAACCATCCGGACAGCTGGTAGGCAGCGACCGCGAGCAGGACGTAGAGGATCGCCGGCCGAAGCCAGCGCGGGGTGCTGGGCCGTCGGGACGATTCGCTCGGTCCGTCCTCGCTCATCTCGCCTCCCGGTCGCCGGCCCGACGGTTACACAAGGCGGAATCTACCCTCGGCAGCAACAAAACCGGCCCGGACTCGTGAGAGTCCGGGCCGGTGGTGGTAGCGGGGACAGGATTTGAACCTGCGACCTCTGGGTTATGAGCCCAGCGAGCTACCGAGCTGCTCCACCCCGCGTTGCGTTGTCCACAGTACACCATCGGACGGGGTGCTCCGTTCAGGGGCTCGTGACCGCGTAGTAGCCGCGGATGTGATCGGTGATCCGCTGCCGCGCGGCGTGCGCATCCGGCGTGCACGGTGTCGACGAGCCCGCGATGTTCGCCGCGCAGCCGGTCGCAGGTCGTGGGCCACGTGGCGAGCGGGGCACGGGCCAGCAGTAGCTCCAGCAGAGCCTGTGCCGGTCGTTTGCCGTGCGGCGTCGCCACGCGTGCGTTGTGGTCGGACCGCACGGTCCGGATGCGGAGATCCACGATGCGAGTCGCCTTGTTCGCCACCTGCCTCGGGGACACCCTGTTCCCGGCGCGGTCGAAGCCACAGCCCTGCTCCTGGCTCGCCTCGGCCACGACGTGGTGTTCCCGCCCGGCCAGACCTGCTGCGGCCAGATGCACGTCGACACCGGATACCAGCCCGACGCACTGCCCCTGGTGCGCAACTACGCCGAGACCTTCGGCAACGGTTCCATCGACGCGGTCGTCGTCCCGCCCGGATCCTGCGCCGGATCCGACCGGCATCAGCACGAGATCGTCGCCGGCCGCTACGGCGACGCCGCGCTGTGCGGACGCCCCGTCGAACTCCCCGAAGCGGATTCGTGCTGCGGCTTCGGCGGCACGTTCGCGATCAAGAACGCCGGAACATCCACGGCGATGCTCTCCGACAAGCTCCGCAACATCGCCGCCACCGGTGCCGGATGCTGCACGGCCGGTGACTCGTCGCTGGTTCCGGCCCTGGACGTGTGCGTCGTGCCACTCGACACCGTGGAGGTCGGGGTGCCCGAGGCCATGGCCCGGCTGGTGCCGGAGCGGCCCACCACGCTGATCAGCGGCCCGTCCGCGACCTCGGACATCGAACTTGAACGGGTCGAGGGTGTGCACGGGCCGCGGACCCTCGTGGTCGTGGTCGTGATCGTGGGATGGTCCTCATCGACTCCCAGCCGATTGCCAGCTTTCTTCCAGCTTCCCGGAAACGTCGCCGGGTGTACTCGTGGCGTTCACCTGTTCGCCGCCGATCAGCCGGGAGTTGCCGCCGCCATGAGCCTCATCGATCGATTCCGGAAGCGATCCTCGCCGCATGATCGAACCGAATCGGCCGAGGACGTTCCGACCGTCCCCTCCGGCTATCAGCAGACGGCGAGCAAGCTGCACGCCTTCAACCGGTACGAGATCAAGTACTTCGTCGACGAGATGAAGGTCCCCGAGTTGCGCGCCGAACTCGCCGCGCGGATGGAGACCGATCCGTTCTCACCGCACGGCGGGTACCCGGTGACGTCGCTCTACTACGACACCGCGGATCTGCGCTTCTACTGGGAGAAGATCGAGGGCCTGAAGTTCCGGCGAAAGCTCCGGATGCGGCTGTACGGTAATCCGGCGGATTGCACGGACGACACGTCGGTGCAGATCGAGATCAAGCAGCGCGTCAACCGTGTGACGCAGAAGCGCCGCATCGCACTGCCCTACGGGGTGGCGCGCCGGTGGTTGGACGGGCGCGAGGAGATCGAGTGCGATCCGTCGCAGCGTCCGTTCGTACACGAGGTGACCGCCCTGATCGGCAATCTCGATCTTCGGCCCGTCGTCACCACCGGCTATCTGCGGGAGGCGTTCGTCGGCCGCGAGGCGGACCTGGGGCTACGGGTGACCATCGACCACAAGGTTCACGGCCGTGACCGCGATTTCCATTTCGCTTCCGGCGCCGGGAACAGATTCGTCATTCCGCCGAAACTGGCCGTCGTCGAACTGAAGGCGAACGAGCGTGTTCCCTACTGGGCGACGGATTTGACTGCGCGTCTGGATATGTCGGTGATCCGGGTGTCGAAGTACTGTCAGTCGGTTCAGGCATTCGGGCTGGCGCCGCGATCGATCGTCGGGGCTCCCGAACTGGTCCTGCCGGACGGGTTCGACAATCGCGCGCCCGCCGATCTTCTCGGAACTCCCGTGCCGGCACTGGGCTGAACACGCGCCCTGCCTCTGCTCCGACATCCACAACATCCGAACTACTAGGACAACAATGAATTTCGATCTCCAGGATCTCAGCGGAACGTTCTCGACATTCGACATCATCGTGTCGCTGTCGTTGGCGTTCGTGCTGTCCGCCGTCATCGGCTGGGTGTACCGGTACACCCACAAGAACGTTTCCTACAGTCAGTCCTACGTGCAGACGCTCGTCATGGTGGGCATGATCATCTCGCTGATCATGCTCGTGGTCGGCTCCAACATCGCCCGCGCGTTCGCTCTCGTCGGCGCGTTGTCGGTCGTACGATTCCGTAACGCCATCAAGGAAACTCGTGACGTGGGCTTCATCTTCCTGGTGATGGCGGTCGGTATGACCACGGGCACCCGCTTCTATGTGCTGGCCATCGCCGCGACCGTCGCGATCTGTCTCGTGCTGCTGATCATGAACAAGTTCAACTGGTTCAAGCTCGACGTGCAGCGTCAGGTCGTGAAGGTGCAGGTACCGCCGGAGCCGGAGTTCGACGCACTCGTCGAGGACGTGCTCATCCGGTTCTGCTCCGAGTTCGAACTCGTCTCCACCGAGAGCGTCCGGGCAGGAGCATTGAACGAGCTGTATTACACGGCGCAGCTTCGTAATGGCAAGAAGTCGTCCGAGCTGATCGCGGCGCTGAGCGCGGTCAACACAGGTCAGCGGGTCACCGTCCTGACCGGATACGACCAGACGGACATCTGATGAACGAGACGAACACCGCCGGCGAGCCCCGACCGCGGCGTCGGCTGAAACATCGGATTCCGACGTCGCTGCGTCAGCACTGGAAGCTGCTGGTGGTGTTCGTCGCGTTCGTCACGGTCATGGCGACGGTGTTCGGATCGGCCAGGATCCGTCCCTACATCACCGGGGATACCACGGTCATCGCGTCGGAGATCACCGACAACATCAGCGGCACCGTCGATCTGTTCGACAGTTCGGTGCAGCACGAGGTTTCGCTCGAGATCTCCGACGCCGAATACGACGACATGATCGCCACCTTCCAGAAGACCGGCGAGAAGAAGTGGGTCATCGCCGATCTCACCATCGACGGCACCTTCGTCAACGACGTGGCCGTGCGGCTCAAAGGCAATTCCACCCTGATGGGTGTGCGCGGCGACGGTGCCGTGCCCGGCGGTTCGGGTTTCCGGCCTCCGGAGGGCATGGAATTGCCCGAAGGTTTCGAGTTGCCAGAGGATTTCGATCCGGCGGAGATGACGGGAGGAGGTCCCGGTGGTGGTGCAGGCGGCATGATGTCGCCTGCCACCGCGGACGACCCGACGTCGTTGCCGCTGCTCATCAGCTTCGACGAGAACGCTTCCGGCCGTGCCTACCAGGGCATGACCCAACTGTCCGTACGGCCGGGGACGCCGGTACTCAACGAGGCGATGGCATTGTCGCTCACCGCCGAAACCGGCCAGCCGACACAGCGATACGCGTATACGGTGTACTCGATCAACGACAGTGCCACCGCGACGCGTCTGCTCCTCGAGCATCCCGACGACGGCTACGCCAATTCGCTGTTCGACGGCGACGGCTACCTGTACAAGGCCGACGCCAGTTCGCGTTTCGAGTACATCGATGACGACCAGTCCTCCTACTCCGATCAGTTCAAGCAGATCAACGCCGTCGGTACCGGCAATCTGCAGCCGATCGTCAACTTCCTGAAGTGGATGGACTCGGCGACCGACGAGGAGTTCGATGCCCATCTGGCCGACTGGGTCGACGTCGAGTCCTTCGCGCGCTACGTCGCGACGCAGAACCTGATCGTCAACGGTGACGACATGAGCGGCCCGGGCCAGAACTATTACCTCTGGTACGACCTCGACACGAAGAAGATCACGGTCGTCTCGTGGGACCTGAACCTCGCGATGCAGGGCGGCACGAGCACGGGACCGAACGATCCGGTCGGCATGGGCGGCGGCCGGCCGGGCGTGCGACCGGGTGCGACCGGCACCGACGATACCCAGAGCGCCGCGGGCGGTACGGCCCTCCCCGAGAGCATGACGCCGCCTGAGGGAATGACTCCGCCGGCCGCGGTGACACCGCAGGACGGGACGACCGCGCCGCAGGGCCCGGGGACGCCCGGTGGTGGCGACGGCCCGCAGGGAATGCGATCGGGTAACTCGCTCAAAACCCGCTTCCTCGACTCGGACGCGTTCACCGCCCTGTACGAGAGTGCGTACTGGGACCTGTTCGAGCAGATGTACGGCAGTGGCCGCGCCGGCACGCTCCTCGACGAGATCGCCGCGACCGTCCCGGTCACCGACGGTCTGACCCGGGAAACGCTGCAGGAGAACGTCGATTCGATGCGCACGTGGATCGATCAGCGCACGGAGGCGCTGGCCACCCTGCGCACTCGGTGAGCGGGACCGGCGGCAACCGAACGGCGGCGCGGTGTTCCCACATCGCGTCGCCGCTGCCCGGTCATTGTTCCTTCAGCCGCCATTCGGCGATGTCGATTGCCGTGGAGATCGCTTCGGTGAGTACGGCGAGTCGTTCGTCGGGACCCGGGGCGGTGAGCAACGCGAGCTTGTCCGCCTCACCCATCGGTACCCAGCGCGACAACGCATACAACCGGGCACCCGGGTCGTCGGGCAGATCGTCCGCGCGCGGGGGTGTCACTCCGTTCTCGGTGAGCCGGTCGAGCAGTCCGTACAGCTTCCCGAACAGACCGGTCAGCCCGGAGAGGTCCGTGCCCTCGGACGGAGCGTCGGGCCACGGCTCGACTTCGGCGCGTGGATACGGGTCGTCCGGCAGCCACCGGACGATGCGGATGCGTTCCTCGGCGAGGCATTCGAGCCGGTGGTGGCCGCCGCCGAGTTCGGTGTCGACGACGATCCGCGCGACCGTCCCGACGTCGTGCCGGACGTCGCCGCCACCGACCTCCCGTCCGCGGGCAATGAGTACGACGCCGAAGCGGGGTCCGTCGGGCGCGGCCATGCAGTCGTGGACCAGTTGCTGGTAGCGGGACTCGAACACACGCAACGGCAGGTGATCGCCCGGCAGCAGCGCTGTTCCCAGCGGGAACATCGGCAGGATCGGCATCACCGCATCATGGCATCCGCAGGCGTGGAACGGGAGGTTCGGGGATCGGGTCGCCGCGGTCGATTTCGGCGAGCAGGTGGTCGGCCCACGCGGACAGGCCGTCGATGTCCAGCCCGTGCGGGGGCGCATCCTCGTAGTGGCGGACGCGCGCTTGCCCCTGTTTCAGCAGGGATGCCGCCCCGGCCGGGTTGCCGCGCAGCAGGTGGGTGAGCCCGACCGCGAGTTGTGCGAGTCCCTGCCACAGGGTGCGCTCCTCGAGCGGCGCGGATTTCCACGACCCTTCGAACACTTCGTGCGCGTGGAACGGATAACCGTGGTCGAGCAGACGCTGGGCCTCGGTGATCGCTTCGTCGGGTGACAGGTCGAGATCCTCGGCGACCGGTTCGACGCCCTCCTCACCGTAGGGGAGCGGGCGGCCCAGCGCGTCGCGGGGGCGGGCGTTCTTCGGTTTACCGTCCAGGTCCCGGTCGCGGTCGGTCATGTCGTCGAGACTACCCCGGGATCCGCGCGCCGCGACGACAACCGCGTGCAGGGGTCGTCGGCGGTTGTCCAGCGGCCGAGCGTTTTTCGCGGCTCAGTGCACGGCGCCGACGAGGCGCAGTGCGAGGTCGCCGTAGAGCGTTCCGATGGTGTCGGGATCCTGGTAGCGACCCGACGGATACCAGCGGCAGATGTCGACGCACAGCGACATCAGCGCGAGGGTGACGCCCTCGGCGTCGGGCACGGTGAATTCGCCGGAGGCCAGGCCGGCATCGACGACGTCACGGACCACCTGGGTGGTGCGCCGCCGCAGGCCCGTGATGACGCGGTAGTGCTCCGGGGTGAGAGCGTTGAGTTCGTACTGCACGACGCGGGCGCGGCTGTGGTTCTCCGCCTGCCACTCGGCGAAACGCCGGATGATTGTGGTGAGACGACGGGTGGCTTCCGCGTCGGGGATATCGGCGTCCTTTACGACCTGCAATGCCAGGTCGTGGCCCTCGTAGCTGATCGCGTAGAGCAGTTCTTCCTTGGATTTGTAGTGCGGGTACATCGCGGCCGGGCTCATGTCGAGGCGTGCGGCAATCTGCCTGGTGGTGGTGCCGCCGTATCCGCTCTCGGCGAATACCTCGACGGCGGCTTCCCGTAGGCGGGCCGCCGCCTTGGATCCGCTGATCACGGTGTCTCTCGATGTGGTCACTGTCGCTCTCCCTGTGTCGCCCCGGCAGTTGACAACTTGCCGCATCGAGGCCACTATAAGCAAGCGCTTAGATTATAAGCGATTGCTTAGATTAGGAGCGGTTGAATGCGACGCACCCTGTACGGTCCCGATCACGAGGCCTTCCGCGAGTCGGCTCGCGAGTTCGTGAACCGGTTCGTGATGCCCCGTGCCGAGGAACTCATCGAGCGCCACGAGATTCCCCGCGACATCTGGCTCGAAGCAGGCAAGGCGGGCTTCCTGGGACTCGAGATCCCCGAGCGTTTCGGCGGCATGGAAGCGAACGACTACCGGTTCAACGCGATCGTCGCCGAGGAGTTCGCCCGCGCGAACATGGCGCTGTCGTCGTCGCTCGGCATCCACTCCGACATCACCGTGCCGTACATCGTCCACCTGGGTAACGAGGAGCAGCGCGAGCGCTGGCTGCCCCGCTGCGTCACCGGTGAGCTCATCTGCGCGATCGGCATGACCGAGCCTTCCGGCGGTTCGGACCTCGCCAACCTCAAGACCACCGCGGTCCGCGACGGTGACGACTGGATCCTCAACGGAGCGAAGACCTTCATCACCAACGGCTACAACTGCGATCTGGTCGTCGTCGCGGCGCGCACCGATCCGTCGAAGGGTGCCAAGGGCATTTCGCTGCTCGTCGTCGAGCGCGGTATGGAAGGCTTCGAGAACGGCCGCAAGCTCGACAAGGTCGGCCAGCCCGAGGCCGACACCGCCGAACTGTTCTTCAAGGACGTCCGTGTCCCGGGCCGGAACCTCCTCGGCGAAGAGGGCATGGGCTTCATTTCGATGATGAAGCTGCTCCCACAGGAACGCCTCGGCTCCGCTGTCAACAACGTGCACCACGCCAAGCACATCCTGCTCGAGACCCTCGAGTACGCGAAGGAGCGCAAGGCGTTCGGCCAGGCCATCGGCACCATGCAGTACAACAAGTTCCTGCTCGCCGAGCTCGTCACCAAGATCGAGGTCGCCGAGGCGTACGTCGACCAGGCCGTGGAGGCCCACGCCGACGGTGAGCTCAGCGCGGTCGACGCCGCCAAGGCCAAGTGGTGGTCGGCGCAGACACAGTCCGAGGTTCTCGACGCCTGCGTGCAGATTCACGGCGGCTACGGCTTCATGAACGAGTACCGTGTGGCCCGTGCCTGGAAGGATGCCCGCGTCACCAAGATCTGGGCCGGCACCAACGAGATCATGAAGGAACTCATCGGCCGCGATCTCGGCCTCTAGCGCCGGCCGTATTCCCTGATACGTCAGATTCCACTCGAAGGAGCTTCCGATGCCCGAAGCAGTGATCGTCTCCGCAGTACGCTCGCCCATCGGCCGCGCGATGAAGGGTTCGCTCAAGTCGCTGCGTCCCGACGACATGGCCGCCCAGATGGTCGCCGCCGCGCTTGCGAAGGTGCCCGAACTCGACCCGGCCGAGATCGACGATCTCCTCCTGGGCTGCGGCCAGCCCGCCGGCCAGTCCGGCTTCAACATCGCACGGACCGTCGCGGTGCAGCTCGGCTACGACTTCCTGCCGGGCGTGACCGTGAACCGGTACTGCTCGTCGTCGCTGCAGACCACCCGCATGGCGCTGCACGCGATCAAAGCCGGTGAGGGCGACGTGTTCGTCTCCGCCGGTGTCGAGTCGGTGTCGAGCTACGTCACCGGCAACGCCGACGGCCTGCCCAACACGAAGAACCCGCTCTACGCCGACGCCGAGGCCCGCACCGCGAAGCTCGCCGAGGGCGGCACCGCATGGACCGATCCGCATCAGGACGGCCTGCTGCCCGACGTCTACATCGCGATGGGTCAGACCGCGGAGAACGTCGCCTCCTACACCGGGATCTCCCGCGAGGACCAGGACCGGTGGGGCGTGCGTTCGCAGAACCGCGCGGAGGAGGCCATCAAGTCCGGCTTCTTCGAGAAGGAGATCACCCCGCTGACGCTGGCCGACGGCACCGTCGTCTCCACCGACGACGGCCCGCGCGCCGGCACCACCTACGAGGCGGTCAGCCAGCTCAAGCCGGTGTTCCGCCCCGACGGCACGGTCACCGCCGGTAACGCGTGCCCGCTCAACGACGGTGCCGCCGCGCTGGTGATCATGTCCGACACCAAGGCCGAGGCGCTGGGGCTGACCCCGCTCGCGCGCGTCGTCTCGACCGGCGTGTCGGGTCTGTCGCCGGAGATCATGGGCCTGGGTCCGATCGAGGCCGTGAAGAAGGCACTCGCGCTGGCCGGCAAGTCGGTCTCCGACATCGACCTGTTCGAGATCAACGAGGCGTTCGCGGTGCAGGTGCTCGGCTCGGCCCGCGAGCTGGGTATCGACGAGGACAAGCTCAACGTCTCCGGCGGTGCGATCGCGCTCGGCCACCCCTTCGGTATGACCGGTGCCCGCATCACGAATACGCTGATCAACAACCTGCAGGCCCAGGACAAGCAGTTCGGTGTCGAGACCATGTGTGTCGGCGGCGGGCAGGGCATGGCGATGGTCCTCGAGCGCCTCAGCTGACGCCCACATAGGCTCGGGCAATCACACCGTTAGGCCGTATGTCTGAAAAGGCATGCGGCCTAACGTTTTTCAGGGCCAATCCTGTTTGAAAAAGCACCACCCTTGGGCTATACAGATCTGTAGCCCCCGTCACTCACGAGGAGACAACTGTGTCCGCTCTCGACAGGTTCCGCCTCGACGATCGTGTCGCGATCGTCACCGGAGCATCGTCCGGCCTCGGCGTCGCGTTCGCGCAGGCACTGGCCGAAGCCGGAGCCGACGTCGTGCTCGCGGCCCGCCGCGTCGACCGGCTCGCGAAGACCGCCGAACTCGTTCGCGCCGCCGGTCGCCGTGCTGTCACCGTCGAAACCGACATCGCAGATCCGGACCAGGCGCAGCGCATGGTCGACACCGCCGTCGAACAACTCGGCAAGGTCGACATCCTCGTCAACAACGCCGGCATCGGTACTGCGGTCCCCGCCACGAAGGAGACCCCGGACCAGTTCCGCCGCGTCGTCGACATCAACCTCAACGGCTCGTACTGGGCCGCGCAGGCCGCCGGTCGCGTCATGCAGCCGGGCAGTTCGATCGTCAACATCTCCTCGATCCTCGGCATCACCACCGCCGGGCTGCCGCAGGCCGCGTACGCCGCGAGCAAGGCCGGTGTCATCGGCCTGACCCGCGACCTCGCGCAGCAGTGGGGCGCCCGCAAGGGCATCCGTGTCAACTCGATCGCCCCGGGTTTCTTCGCAACCGAAATGACCGACGAGTACCCGGACGGCTACATCGAGGGGATGAAGTCGCGGATCGTCCTCGGCCGGACCGGTGACCCGGCCGAACTTGCTGCCACACTCGTGTGGCTGGTCTCCGACGCGGCCGGGTACGTCACCGGCCAGACCCTCGCGGTCGACGGCGGCCTCACCATCAACTGACCGTTCCACCCATCACACGGAGGTATGTAGTGAGCTCGACAGTCCGCACCGCCATCGTCACCGGAGCCGCCCGCGGCATCGGTGCCGCCGTCGCCAAGCGTCTCGCGTCCGACGGCATGCAGGTCGCCGTACTCGACCTCGACGCCGACAACTGCGCCGACACCGTCGCCGCCATCGAAGCCGCCGGTGGCAAGGCCCTCGCGGTCGGTGCGAACGTCGCCGACGAGGCGTCCGTCGCCGCCGCGGTGGAGAAGGTCGTCGCCGAACTCGGTGAGCCCACGGTGCTGATCAACAACGCCGGCATCACCCGCGACAATCTGCTGTTCAAGATGACCGTCGAGGACTGGGACGCGGTCATGGCCGTGCACCTGCGCGGCGCATTCCTCATGGCCCGCGCCACCCAGAAGTACATGGTGGACAACAAGTACGGCCGTATCGTCAACCTGTCGAGCACGTCCGCGCAGGGCAACCGTGGGCAGGTCAACTACTCCGCGGCCAAGGCCGGCATGCAGGGCTTCACCAAGACCCTGTCGATCGAGCTGGGCAAGTTCGGTGTCACCGCCAATGCGATCGCCCCTGGCTTCATCGCCACCGAGATGACCGCCGCCACCGCCGAGCGCGTCGGTGCGTCGTTCGAGGACTACAAGAAGGTCGCCGCCTCGCAGATCCCGGTCGCGCGCGTCGGCGAGCCCGAGGACATCGCGCACACCGCGTCGTTCCTCGCGTCCGAGGGCGCCGGATTCGTGTCCGGCCAGGTCATCTACGTCGCCGGCGGTCCGAAGGACTGACTGCCGATCGGGTGCGGCGCCGTGATCCCGGCCGGGACCACGGCGCCGCACTCGTTTCGGTCACCCCAGCGACGGCAGCCGCACGACCTGCCCGGCGTAGGCGAGCCCGGCGCCGAATCCCACCAGGAGTGCGGTGTCACCGGGTTTCGCGCCACCGGACCGGAGGAGCTGTTCCATCGCAAGCGGAATCGACGCGGCGCTCGTGTTGCCGGTCTCGGCGATGTCCTGTGCGACCGTGACGGTGTCGGGCAGGGACAACGCGCGAACCAGTGCGTCGGTGATGCGGCTGTTGGCCTGATGCGGCACGAAGGCGTCCAGATCGTCGACGGTGACCCCGGCCTTCGTGAGAGCGTCGCGGCACGCCTTCTCGAGGAACGTGACGGCCCACCGGAACACCGCAGCACCGTTCATACGGATGTACGGTCGTTCGGGCACGTCACCGCTGCCCCCGGCCGCCTCGACTTCCGCGAAGTACCGGGCGAAGTCCTTGTCCTGCTTGATGGCGTCGGTCTGGGTGCCGTCCGAACCCCACGCGACGGGACCGATGCCCTCGGTGTCGGACGGGCCGACCACTGCAGCGCCGGCGCCGTCGGCGAAGATGAACGCGCACGTGCGATCGGTGGGGTCGAGCAGATCCGACAGCCGTTCCACCCCGATCACGAGGACGTACCGGGCCTGCCCGGCCCGGACCAGCGCCGCGGCGTTGCCCAGTGCGTAACAGAACCCGGCGCAGCCTGCGGAGATGTCGAACGCGGCTGTGTCGTGCATGCCGAGTTCGGAGGCGACGACCGCGCCGGCTGACGGTCCGAGAACCATCTGCGACGACGTGGCCAGCACGACCGCGTCGATCTGGTCCGCGGCCAGCCCCGCGGCGGACAGCGCGTCCCGGGAAGCGGCCACGCTCATAGACACGATGGTCTCGTCGGGCTCGGCCCAGCGGCGGGTGGCGATGCCCGAGCGCGTTCGGATCCACTCGTCGGACGAATCGATGCGATCGACGATCTCGGAGTTGGGCACGACGCGTCGCGGCCGGTAGGCCCCGATCCCGAGAAGCGCAGCGTGCGTGACCGCCGAAGCGGTGGTGATAGCGGTGGGCATGACGTCCTCTCCGGCCGAATCGAACGTTTCCGGCCGGATCCATCATGGAACCGATCGGCGGGTTTAGGAATGGAGTTCCCGCAATCGCGTGTCGCACGAGCCGTCCGGCGCCCGCCGCGTGCCCCGACTCGGCGGCGTCCCGGGGATCGGATTCCGGTCCTTACGGCAGGATCGATCCGGACCCGGACTTCAGCGAACCCGACTGGCTCAGCGCGCAGAAGATGTTCGACAGAACATCGCTGGGAAGGCACCCGAGCTCCGCGACTCCCGCGCGAGGTGTCCCGCTCACCGGCGCAGCGGACTCCGGCGGGACGGTGTTCGCATTCGCAAACCCGGCCGCGGCCGCTGCGAGTCCGACCGCGAGTGCCACGATCGATATCGATCTACGCATGAAGGTTCCTCTCCGATGTACCGGTAAAGGCGGAAGCTAACACGGAACGCGTCGAACCAGGACCATTGCCAGCGCCTTTGGGAACAGTCCCATCGCCGAGTCCCGGCGTATGTGGAATCGAACGATCCCGGAGCGGAGCCCTCTCGCCGGCGGAGCCTGCAGGCGCGGGACACCGTTGTCCGTCACTACCTGCGTGCGGCCTCCAGTCGCCACCCTGAGGCGGCATCGCGCTGACGCCAGAACTCGGCGAAGCGTCCCCCGGCAGCGAGCAACCCGTCGACGGTGCCGTCCTCGACGACTCGTCCGTTCTCGAGGAACACGACCCGATCGGCGGTGCGGATGCTTGCGAGACGATGCGCGACGATCACACGGGTTCGCGGTGTCGGGTCCGCGGTCAGTGCCTGCACGATCGCGGTTTCGTTTTCGGTGTCCAGCGCGCTGGTCGCCTCGTCGACCAGCAGCACCGGTGCCGGTTTGAGCAGTGCTCGCGCGATCGAGATACGTTGCCGCTCACCGCCGGACAATGCACTACCACCCTCGCCGACCCGGGTTTCCCAGCCGTCCGGGGACGCCGCGACGATCTCGTCGACCCGCGCGAGTGCCGCCGCGGTTCCGAGCGCGGCGCCGTCCGCGTGCGGGTCACCGACCCGGATGTTCTCGCGGATCGTGCCGTCGAACAGATACGGATGCTGAAAGACCACACCGGTCAGGTGGTGCCGTGAGATCGGGTCCAGCGCGGCGGTGTCGATACCGTCGACGAGGACCCGGCCGGTGTCCGGTTCGTGCAGGCCGGCCAGCAATGCCAGCACCGTACTCTTGCCGGAACCGGACGGACCGACGATCGCGGTGGTGGTGCCCGCCTCGAACATCAGGTCGAGGCCGTCGAGCGCCGCAGGGGACTCGTCGTCGTACCGGAAGCCGATGCCCTGCAATTCGATTCGCGGTGCGCGACCGACGATCGTCATGGTTCCGTTCTCGTCGTCGACGGGCGCGGTGAGCACGGCGCGGATGCGGCGCAGCGTCGTGATGGACGCCTCGACACCTCCGGCGAGATCACCGAGGGTGGTGAACGAATCGAGATAGCGGACGACGACGACGATCAGAGCGATCGCCTCCGGAACGTCCAGGTCGCCGCGGACGGTCAGCGCCGTCACCGTGCCGGCCAGGATCACCAGCGCGAGTTGGCTCGCCAGACCGAACACCAGCTGCCCGGGGATCTGCATGAAGATCAACCGGAACGTCGCCGCATGCTGAGCCGACAGGGCCGAGCCCACATGACTCCGGGCCGGTTCGACGCGGCGCGCGGCGCGCAGCGCCTGCTGTGTGCGCGCGAACTCGACGATCCGTTCGGTCAACGCGACGTTGGTGTCCGACGCGACGCGATCCGCATTGCGCGAGAACCGACCGGCTGCGAGAAACGCGCTGAGCAGCAACGGGATTCCGGCGAGCGCGGCGAGACCGAGCACCCACGAGACCGGAAAGAGGGCGATCGCGAGCGCCAGCGGGAGCAGCACGGCACCGAGCAGCGGTGTCACCAGGTACACGATGAGCCCGACGAGGTCGGGTCCCGTCGCGGCGATGGCCTGACGGGCGGTCGCGGTGTTCTCAGCGGTGAACCAGGTGAGCCGGATACGGGCGATCCGGTCGGCGACCTCCTGCTGGGCATGCGACAGCAGCCCGAAACCGAGGTCGAATCCGAAGCGGGCGCCCCACGCGTCGACCACCCAGCCGGCGACGGTGACGGCAGCGAGCGCGCCCAGCCACGGCCAGGCGTCGGCGGGGGCCGAGCCGAACAGTGCGCCGACGAGCGGCACGAGCAGGACTACGCCCACGGCGCGGAGCAGCACGCCGATCACGGTCAGCGTCAGGTGTGTGACGACGGTGCGGCGGCTGCCGGGCGGCAGCAGGGTGAGCAGGGTACGGATCATCGGGCCGGCTCCTGATCTGCATCGGCGAGGGTGCTGGACGGGACGGCTCCCGCATCCCACAGCCTCCGGTAGCGGCCGTCACGGGCGAACAGTTCGGTGTGGGTGCCGGTCTCGGCGATGCGGCCGCGGTCGAGCACGACGATGCGATCGACCCCGGCGACGGTGTGCAGCCGGTGGGCGATCACCAGGACGGTGCGCCCCTCGGTGAGCCGGCTCAGCGCCTGCTGCACGAAGTACTCGGATTCGGGATCGGCGTAGGCCGTCGCCTCGTCGAGCACGAGGATCGGGGTGTCCGCGAGAATCGCCCGGGCGATCGCGATGCGTTGCCGCTCACCGCCGGACAAGGGCGGATTCGCGCCGAGCATCGTGTCGTACCCGTCGGGCAGCTCCGTGATGCGGTCGTGGATGTAGGCGCTGCGGGTCGCCGCCTCGACCATCTGATCGGTCGCGTCGGGAACGGCGAGCGCGATGTTCTCCCGGACCGTGCCCTGGATCAGCTGGGTCTGCTGGAACACGAAACCGACCTGCCGGTACAGCTCGTCCGGAGTCAGCTCACGGATGTCACGACCGAAAACGCGGATCGCGCCGTCGTCGACATCGTGGAACCGGGCCAGCAGCGCCGCCATCGTGGACTTGCCGGAACCGGACCGGCCGACGAGCGCGGTGACCGTCCCGGCCTCGAGCTCGAGCGAGATGTCGTCGAGCACAGGAACACCGGGCCGGTACGAGAAGCGGACATCGTCGAACTGCACCGCGGTGAAGCTCTTCCGGACGTGGCGGCCCGCGTGATTCCGGGACACGAGTTCGGGTTCGTCGAGCGCGACCTGGATGCGGCGAGCGGCGAGCATGCCGTCGCGCAGGCCGGACAGACCGTAGCCGAGTCCGAGGAGCCGCGCACCGAAAGTGGTGCCCAGGAACAGGAACGGGAGCAGCGTCGTCGGATTCGTGCCGCCGGTGACCAGTAGGGTGCCGAATCCTGTGATGAGCAGCAGGAAGGTCGCCGGCCGGGTCGCGAGATCCATGAGAGCCTTCTTGCCGGTGAACGGTCGCTGCCAGTCGTCGAGGAACCCGATGTACTCGCGCAGACGCGCCCGGAACGTGGAGGCCGCGGCGCCGCCGAACACGCGGATGACGGGCTGGCCGTCGAGGTAACCCGCGGCTTCGGTGTCCATCCGTTCGGCCCAGCGAGCGGACTGGGCGGTCTTCGGCCCGGACTGGGCCATCATGACGACCATGGTCACGATGTAGACGAGGATCGGGAGGAACAGTGCGAGCGTGAGACCCCAGTGGACGGTGAACAGGTAGACCAGTACGGCGAGCGGCGCGACGACCGCGGCGGCCGCGTCGGGCACGGCGTGCGTGACCAGATAGTGCAGAGACAGGGTGTCGTCCTGCACGAGACGCTTGACCCGACCGGAGTCGCGTGAGGTGAACCAGCCGAGGGGCACCTTCGCGAGCTTGCCGAGAAGTTGTTGCCGCAGATCGCGTTCGAAGCGTGCGTCGACGGCGTGCAGCCACAGGGTCAGGGCCGATGCGAGGAGCATGCCGGCACCCATCAGCCCGATCGCCCACGCTCCGAGATTCCACAGTTGCGCCGACGGTGCGCCATCGAGCATCCGGCGGGCCAGTTCGGTGAGCAGTACGAACGGGGCGAGCTGGATCAGGGTGACGATCGCCTGGACGACGCCGGCGGTGACGAGGGTGGGCTTCAGCGGGGACACGAGCCGCCCGCCGGCCTGCGCCTGCCACGTTCCGCGGTCGGATTGCGCCGAGATGGGTGTTGTTTCCACCGGTTTCTCGGCGGGCACCGGTGCGGTGGTGGTCTCTTCGGTCTCGGTGGAGCGCAGCTTGCCCATGGCGCGTCCGTGGTACCAGTACGCCTGCGCGTGCACCTCGGACTTGGGGAAGCCGAAGTCGTCGCGCAGCCGGGTCCTCAGGTGTTTGAGCGATCCGGATTCGGGACCGGCCCACGCGTACCAGTTCGACCAGTCCCGGTCCTCGATGGCCGCGGCCAGTGAGGTCGCTCCGCTCCTCGGAACCCAATGCTTCTCCAGCAGAGGGTGATCGGCCATGGGAATGAGAAGGTCGTC
This sequence comes from Rhodococcus phenolicus, assembly GCF_001646785.1. GTDB lineage: Bacteria > Actinomycetota > Actinomycetes > Mycobacteriales > Mycobacteriaceae > Rhodococcus > Rhodococcus phenolicus. Next base: position 8,432 of record NZ_LRRH01000052.1, on the reverse strand, counting down.
CTCGTGGTGCTGTTCGAGATACAGTTCGACGGCGACGTCGTGGGGGAGAGCGGTGAGGATACTGTTGATCGCGGGGATCGACGCGGAGTCGCCGATCAGCAGGTAACCGGCCGGCAGGTCGTCCGGTACCTCGAGCGTCCTCGACCCGAACGACGTGACACTGAGGTGGTCGCCCGGTGCAGCGCGCTGCGCCCACGTCGACGCCGGGCCTGCCGGCTCGTGCAGCACGAAGTCCACCGCGAACGTGCCCTCATCCGGATCCGTCTCCGAAAATGTATATCCACGTTGGTATTCGGCATTTCCGCCGTCGGGGTCGGGAAACCAGATCCGAACCCACGCGGTCGGTCCCGGATCGGCGTCCCGGAACAGTGTCGGTGACGACATCCTCACCCGCAGAAAGTGCGGTGCGAGTAATTCGGTGCCGGTCACCACGGCATCGTGATCGCGGGCACCGAACCCGCGCATCATCGCCCCCTGGAAGCCGCGTTTGGCCATCAGACCCCCACTCCCGCCGCCGCAAGGTCGGCGATCACCTGATCGAGCGGCCGCCCGGGAGGGGCGGCCGACAGAACTCCTCGGATCGTCGCTGTCAGAACGAGTCTCACGTATTGTGCATGTTCCACCTGAGGTAGGTCGCGATGCACTTCCCCCAAATTCTCGTCGGTCGAGAGCTGATCGGTGACCTCACGGCGCTGCTCCTCGAGGCTGTCGCCCCGTTCGAGCTGCGAGTCCTCGGCCACCGCGTAGTTGATGGCGACGCCGGCGATCACGCTGGACAGCGCGATGGCGACGTCGGGGGTGTAACCGCGCCGGCTCAGTGCCTCGATCTGATGTGCCATCAGGAGACGACCGGCGTCGCCGCGGGGGAACAGGGTCTGCATGTACACGCCCAGTCCCGGATGCCGGACGATGAAGTTCCACATCTGCAGGCCGAAGGACAGCAGGTGCTGTTCGACGTTGTGGTCCGGATCGTCGCGGAGCGTGAGGTCGCCGAGCACGCTCTCCCCGACGAGTCGTTCGAGCCCCCAGCGTCCGTCGACCGCCCGGTACAGCGCGGTCGAGGACACGCCGAGTTCCGCGGCGACGGCGTTCATGCTCAGCCGGCGCATCCCGAGTTCGCGACCGACGCGAATGATGTCGTCGATCTCGAACATGCGCGGACGTCTGCCGATCACGTGTGTGTACCCCTGATTCTCGGTAAGTTATGCCCTGTAACTTAGGTGAGTCTAAGTTCCGCCCCCAGTGCCGTGCAACACGGTCGTACGTCGAAGGTGATCTTGATCCTCGCGCGGTACCTCAGCGACCGCCGCGCTCCGGGTGAAGGGAACCATCATTCGGATAGACCGAATGATGGTTCCCACCACCGGGTTCGGGGCGCGTTCTTACGCGCTGTGTCGATTGTCCTCGAGGAGCGACTCGACGATGTTGTCGGCGATCGCGGCCGCGACGTCCTGCGACACGTTCGCTTCGTAGCAGCGACGGGCCGCGACCGCGAGACGGTGCGCTGCCTCGTTGAGCGGATGCCTGTTGTGGCCGCGCACCCACGCGAACCGCACGTTGCGACCTCTGGCTGCCTCGTGGATGCGGTCGACGACGGCTGCGACACCGGGACGCCCGTGGTAACGGCCGTCGAGGGCGGCGATCGCCAGCCGGCTGTCGGTGAGGATGTGCAGGTCGCGGTCGCGGAACCGATCGATGCCCATCTCGATCGCGAGCAGTTCGCCCTCCAGAATCGACCGGGCGTCGGGAGCCATGTGCATCCGGCGACGTCCGGTTTCGGAGATGCAGCCGAGCCCGACGCCGCGCAACTTTCGCGCCTTCGACGCATCGGTGGCGACGAGCAGAGGCGGCAGCGCGGCGCGGGCGGCCTCCCGGCGTGCTTCGTCCGCGGCGAGGAGGCCGGCGACATGCTCACCGATCGCGTCGGACGCGTGGCGCAGGAGCGCGCCGAACGGACCAAATGCGGTGTCGACGAACTCGACGGCCGGGAACGAGGCCGCCACGAACTTCAGATTGCGGCGCAGGCAGGCGTCGGAGAGGTGCAGCCGCGCCGAGTCGTAGCGGACCTGCTCGTACAAGAACGCGAACGCGTCGAGTCCGACGAGGTTGCGGTCGGTGTCTGTATCGCCGTCGCGGGTGAACAACCGGACGCCTTCGTGGGTGGCGAGGGCGGCGAACGTGAGCGGGCCGAGGTCGGTGCGGACCTGGCGGATGTGGATGGCGGCGAGCATGTGTTCCTCCTCGGTGATCGACTGGCATCCACCCTGCGGGCGTCGCTGGCCCCGCCGCGAGCAATGGGCTGATAACAGGGGATATCAGCCCTACGTGTGGTCGTGTCGGGTCTCTCCAGTAGATTTCGCTGCGAACTCGGCAAGGGTTGCCGACGCTATCGAAGGGGGCCGACAACACCGTGCGTGACGAACCGGCCCTGCTTTTGACCAAGACCGACATCGCGGCGCTCGCCGGCGTGAAACGCCCCGTCGTGTCGGTGTGGACCACGCGCTACAGCGGCACCGACCGCCCGTTCCCGCGACCTGTACGGGTCGATGCGCGGCAGGAGAAGTTCGCGGCCGACGAGGTCGTCGACTGGCTCCGCGACCGCGGACTCGGCAACAACGAGGCACTCGCCGAGGACGTTGCGATCCACGCTGCGCTCGATCACCCCGCCGGCATCGGCGCGGACACCGCATTCGCCGGCCTCACCGCACTGCTGTGCCTCGCGGCGCACCTCGGTAGCCCCCTCGCTGACCTCGACGACGATGACATCCTCGACGAAGCCGACGAGTTCGACCCCGACGACGACTATCTGTACCGGGAGATCGCGGACCTGGGCGATCATCTCGCCAGCTACGCCCGGCATGCCGATCGCATGGCCGACGCTGCCTACACTCCGGAACGCGCGTTCGAAGCGCTTCTGGCGCAACGGTTCCGGGTCCCACTGCCCGACCTCGCCGATTCGGCCCTCACCGACACGGCTCTCGAACTGTGTGTGCGCGTTGCGACCGCGCTCGTCGCCGACGATCGGACCGTGTTCGTCGATCCGTCCGCCGACGGCAGCGACCTGCTCGTCGCGTTGCGTCGCACGCTCCTCGAGGATGTCGAACCGGTCGCGATCACCGGGCGATCCGACACCGCCTCCGCGCGGCTGGCTCGCCGGCGGCTTGCGATGCACCGGTGGCGTCGCCACCCCGCACCCGAAGAAGGTTTCGGGGCGGACTTCTCCGTCGACCGACCCGCTCTGTTCCTCACCCAGTACCCATGCCCGTCCACGCGGGGCGCGTCCGCTGTCGAGGTGCTCACCGAAATCGACAACATCACCATGCAGATGGGTCGCGATCATCTCGCGGTCGTCATCGCGCCCGCCGCCATCCTCGTCGACGCGTTGCGGGATCGTGAGGCGTCGGCGATCCGATCCGGCATTCTGCGTTCGGACCGATTGCGCGCCGCGATCCGGCTGCCGGAGGGGCTGCTGGTGACGCGACCCGGCACGTCGATGGCGTTGTGGGTGCTCGGCGCGGCCGACGAACGTCTCGCCCCCACGGACCTGTTCACGGTGCTGGCCGACATCGGGCACCGCAGTCTCGATCGCGACACCATCGACGGCGTGGTCTCCGACGTGGTCGCGGCGATGGGTGCGTGGGATTCTGTGCGAGCGCACGCCTTCCATTTCGGCGCGGTGCACCCCACGTCCCAGTTGCTCGCCGAAGACAGCCGTGGCCTCGTCGCCACCCGCACCGTGCTTCCGGCCGGTCGTGGTGCCGATGTCGCGAGCCGGACGATGTCGCTCGTCGATCGCATCAACGACCAGGCATGCAAGGTGGCCGGCGGACTGTCTCTCGCCGTCGAGTATCACCAGCCGAAGGCGACTCCGCTGCCGACCGCCGGTGAGCTCGTCGCGCAACGCAAACTCGCGCTGGTCTCCGGCAACCGGATCGACACCGACCACGTGATCGCGGGTGGTCAGGTGCGCGTCATCGGCACCGAAGAGTTATTGGGGCAGAAGCGGATCGGAGTGCGTGGTGTCGACCGGCTGGTGCACACCGCGAACTATCCGAGCAGCCGGTACACCGAGCCCGGCGACATCGTCTTCTGCACGGCGCCGCGCTTCGGGATCACCGTCGACACCGACGGCGCGTCGCTGGTCCTGGCCCCCGCCCGCGTGCTGCGGGTGCGCAACAGCAAGGTCGACGGCCTGGTGCCGGGGCTCATCGCCCGACACCTGCGGCAGCTCGCCGCCGACGACAAGCCGGCGGGCGCGATCCGTGGCGGTCGGCGCTGGCAGGACTGGACGGTCCCGGTGATCGCGCCGAACCGGGTCGCCGCGGCCGAAGCATCATTGGCCGAGTTCGAGAGCCGACGACGCGACGCGCAGCTATTGCTGGACAGTTTGGATCTTTTGGCCGACACGATCATCGACGGAGTGACTCGCGGAGTCCTGTCCGTCGACATTGAGCACGGGACAGTCCCGGAGGAAGGGTGAAGATGCCACCGAGGAAGAAGGCGGCGGTCACGGCACCGTCGACGATGAAGGAACTGAAGGACACGCTGTGGAAGGCCGCGGATAAGCTGCGCGGATCCATGGACGCGTCGCAGTACAAGGACGTCATCCTCGGACTGGTGTTCCTCAAGTACGTCTCCGACGCGTTCGACGAGCGGCGTGAGCAGCTCGAGCAGGAACTCATCGCGGACGGTCTCGACGAAGAGGGCATCGCGTCGCTCATCGACGACCGCGACGAGTACCTCGGGTCGAGCGTGTTCTGGGTGCCGGAGGAGGCCCGCTGGTCATACCTCGCGCAGAACGCAAAGGGTATCCAGGAATCCGATGACGTCGAGGCCCGTACCGTCGGTGAACTGGTCAATGGCGCGATGCGCGGGTTGATGGCCGAGAACGCCACCCTCACGGGCACTCTGCCGATCATCTTCAACAACCCGAGTGTCGACCAGCGGCGACTGGGTGAGTTGATCGACATGTTCAACGACACCCGCTTCACGGGCGAAGGCGCGCGCCGTGCCCGGGATCTGCTCGGCGAGGTGTACGAGTACTTCCTGGAGAAGTTCGCCCGCGCCGAGGGCAAACGCGGCGGCGAGTTCTACACGCCCGCAGGGGTTGTGCGCGTTCTCGTCGAGATGCTGGAACCGTACAACGGGCGGGTGTACGACCCGTGCTGCGGTTCGGGTGGCATGTTCGTGCAGGCCGAGAAGTTCATCGATCACCACGGCGGCAATCCGGCCGATATTTCGGTGTACGGGCAGGAACACAACGAGCGCACGTGGCGGATGGCGAAGATGAATCTCGCCATTCACGGCATCACCGCACAGCTCGGCCCGAAGTGGGAAGACACGTTCGCCCACGATGTGCATCCGGATCTGCTCGCAGATTTCGTGATGGCGAATCCTCCTTTCAACATCAAGGATTGGACGCGCCGCGAGGACGACAAGCGGTGGAAGTTCGGTGTCCCGCCGGCGGGCAACGCGAACTACGCGTGGATTCAGCACATCCTGTCGAAACTCGCCGAACGCGGCAGCGCCGGTGTGGTCATGGCCAACGGAACGATGTCGTCGAATTCCGGTGGTGAAGGCGATATCCGGGCTCGACTGGTCGAGGCCGACCAGGTGTCGTGCATGGTCGCGCTGCCGACACAGTTGTTCCGCAGCACGGGAATTCCGGTGTGCGTGTGGTTCTTCGCGAAGGATAAGGCGCCGGGGCCGAAGGGTTCGATCGACCGGCGTGGGCAGGTACTGTTCATCGATGCCCGCAACCTCGGTTACATGGTCGACCGCGCGGAGCGTGCGCTCTCGGACGAGGACATTGCGAAGATCGCCGGAACGTTCCACGCTTGGCGCGGAACGGAATCCGCGAAGGGTGTCGAATACGCCGACGAGGCCGGCTTCTGCTACTCAGCCACGCTCGCCGAGATCAAGGACGCTGACTATGCGCTCACCCCAGGTCGCTACGTCGGCGCGGCGCCGCTCGAAGACGACGGTGAGCCGATCGAAGAGAAGATCGCGCGGTTGACGAAGGAACTGTACGAACAGTTCGACGAGTCGGCGCGGCTGCAGGCTGTCGTGCGGGAGCAGTTGGGGAGGGTCGGATGACGCGGGTTCCAGCTGGCTGGACCGAGACCACGCTGGGGGATGTTCTCACGTTTCAACGGGGGTTCGACATAACCAGATCCGAGCAGCGCGACGGTGCGATCCCTGTGGTCTCATCGGGAGGTGTCAGTAGCTTCCACGATGTGTCGGTAGCACATGGGCCTGGGGTTGTGATTGGACGCAAGGGAACCCTTGGCAAGACTTTCTATCTTGACGGTGATTTCTGGCCGCACGACACCACGCTTTGGGTCAAGGATTTCAAGTCCAGTGTTCCTCGGTTTGTCTACTACTTCATGTCTGGTTTCGATACCACATGGTTGGACGCTGGATCGGCGAATCCGACACTCAATCGAAATCACCTACATCCGCTCAGGGTTCTATGGCCGCCAGTACGAGAACAGCGAGCAATTGCAGACCTCCTCGGCGCCCTCGACGACAAGATCGCCTCAAACCGCAAGCTTGCCGCAACAGCGAATGCACTTGCCGTGCTAATGCTAGGCGATTGTGAAGTTGCCCCGCTTGCCGAGTTGGTCCATCATCGGCGGTCATCGCGGATGCCTTCGGAGTCCGGTGCGGACCGAGTTGCTCACTTCAGCCTCCCGGCTTTCGATGAGGGCGAGTCGCCCGAGGTTATCGATCCAGCGGAGATCAAGAGCTCCAAATTCAAGATCGAAGCTCCATCGGTTCTCATCTCCAAGCTCAACCCTCGGTTTCCCCGGGTCTGGGAGATTCCGGCAGTTCCAGATATACCGGCGTACTCGTCGACCGAATTCCTTGTGCTCGAACCGAAATGCGGTTCAACCTCAACGTTGTGGGCTGCGCTTCGTCAAGCGGCGGTCGCCCGGCAGCTCGAGTCTATGGTCGCGGGTACATCGGGGAGTCATCAGCGGGTGAAGCCGGCAGATCTTCTCGGCGTGAACGTTCCAGACGTGCGTCAGCTCGACGACCGCGCGAGAAGTAACATCGACGGGTTGTCGTCGGTGATCCACGCAGCACGTCGGGAGTCGCAGGACCTTGCGGCACTTCGTGATGCCCTCCTGCCGAGGTTGGTGTCCGGTGAACTGCGCGTGCGGGCCGCCGAGAAGATTGTTGAGGAAGCACAGTCGACGTGACAGATGCTGCAAGCTTAGGGCTCGAAGATCGCACTGCACGAGTGGTTGCCGGGCAGCGAGTCTGGGATGAGCTCACCCCTCTCCTCGCTCCACACTCATCCACCATTTTGGCGGCGGTCGCCTACGTCGGCTCGCGCGGTGGTGATCTGATCAAGCTCGATCGTGGTTCTTCGATCATCGTCGACGCGAGCGTGGCAACGGTACGTGCCGGGTCGACGGACCCTCGCGTTCTCACTGAATGGATCGGGGCGGGTGTAGGCGTGTATTCGTGGGAGGGCGTGCACGCCAAGATGATTCTTGCCGAATCTACGGGGGAGTCGCATCCAGCCTTTCTGATTGTCGGGTCGGCGAACCTCTCGGGATCCTCGGCGGCAAGGCTCACCGAGAGCGTGATTCTGACCGACAGTCGAGACTGCCTCGACGAGGCTCGAAGTGAACTGCTGGCGTGGAAGGTGCAAGCCGGTAAACCGCTCACACTCGATGAAGCGCACGCGCTCGGCGAGCACTACCGAGCAGACGGAGCGCAGGACAGCGCTGCGCCCAGGGCGGGTGACGTCCACAACGAGGTGGCACCCACCGAAGAAGTGACACCTCCGACTCAGGAAGGGAATTCCGCATCGCGGCCGCGCCCGACGCAGCTACTGCTCGTGCGGATGACATCAGAGTTCGACCCTCCCTCTGAGGTCGTGCACCACCAAGGCCGGCTTTCAGCCGAATTGGGGTGCGACGCTCCAGACTCGGGCTCAGTTCTGTTCGTGTTCCGCGATCTCAATGAACCCGAGTGGCGGCTACCTCTCTCCGTGGGGTCTCACCTGATTTGTGTAGATGCGAGTGCGAGCGGGCGTGTGACGAATCAGACGCAGGTCGCGCCGCCGGGATCTGTTGTCTACCTGTATGACGACGACAACGGAGACAGGTACTGCTACTTGCACCTTACAGAGTCACCCCGTGATGTCTCGTGGGCAAACGTTCGTGCTGCGTTCGGCCCGCTCGGAGAGAAGCCTGAGTTCGAACGCAACTACTTCCGCAAGAGCGCAATCGATGCGCTTCTGAGCCTCTGGCCGGAGTACCGACAGGGATGAGGAGTGGGGTGTGCCTCGGAACTCGGGCACACCCACACTTTTCGGAGTGGCTACTCGGCCGGGGCGTTGGAGTTTCCCTTGGACGTCGGTCGGCGTCGAGATTGTCGTCGCTCGAGGAAGCTTGGGCCTGACTTGCACAGGTTGA
>NZ_LRRH01000222.1 GCF_001646785.1 Rhodococcus phenolicus | reverse complement strand
CCCATACGCCCCCGCCCGGGGACGCGCTCCCGGGTCACGGTCGGCCTCCCCGATGACCCCCTGGCACAGCTCACCGACACCACCGCCCGGCCCGCGACCCTCCCGCCACCGCCGGGGGCTACGCGCTCGCCCTCGCAGTGGTGGCGCAGCATGCCCCTCACCGGGATGCCGTCGTTCGCCTCACCGGCGCCGTCCTGGCCGAGCAGACCGACGAATGGGCCGAAGGCCGCCGATACCTCGGCCTAGAAGTGCTCAGCCGCTGCCGGCTCACCCTGACCACCAACACCGACACCAGCCAGGCGACGGAGGTGAGCACCGATGAACTGATGCAACTACCCGCCTGACCACCAACGAAGGATCAAAAACGAGTTACACCACTACCAGGGGCTTGACCCTCGAACCCGGTCAGCCCGACTCGGTCCACCCACTTCTGGACCCGGCGGTCGGCCTCTGCGCGGTCGACTCCCGCGGCGTCCAATCCGAGACGGACGTTGTCTTCGACGTTGCGCCAGGGGAAGATGCTGTACTCCTGGAACACGGG
>NZ_LRRH01000051.1 GCF_001646785.1 Rhodococcus phenolicus | reverse complement strand
GCTTGGGGCCGGGGGTCGGGGCTGCCGACGAGCCTTCGCTCGTGGCCTTGCCGAAGGATTCACGCAGGCGACGTGCGACGGGCGCTTCGACCGTCGACGACGCGGATTTCACGAACTCGCCGAGCTCCTTGAGCCTCTCGAGTACGACCTTGCTTGTGACATCGAGTTCTTTCGCCAACTCGTGCACGCGGGGCTTGCCTGCCACTGCTCTCCTCACTGATGAGGTCGAGCGGCTGGTTGCCCGCACGACCTCGGGTTATCTCCGATGGACGTTCATCGCTGGTGCTTCACGGTGTGCTCATGAGTGTTCGTGCCTGTTCTTCTCAGAGTTCGATGTCACTGCGTTGGTGTCCCTGCCGTCGATCTCACTGCGGTGCTACGCCGAGTGATGCTCCGTCGCCGGACCCGACCAGCTGAACAAGCGCCGCCGCGTCCGGATTCCCGGGCACCCTCAGCGCTCTGCCGAATGCTCGACGCCGCTCCGCCTGACTCAGACACTCCGGATCGGGATGCAACCACGCTCCCCGCCCGGTGAGCCTGCGTTCGGGATCGGGCACCAGAACGAAGCGTTTCGGCTCCACTTCCCGTGCCACGATCCTCAGCAGATCGGCAGTCAGCGATCGCTGCCGACACCCGAGGCAGGTACGTACCGGACCGGTGCGCGCGCCACGTGACGACGACGGCTCATGCTGAACCATCGACCACTCTACCGCCGATTCGCCCGGAAGCCCGCATTCCACCCCTACCTGCCTGTCGAAGCGGCACCCGAGTGATCATCGTCACCCGCCGCGGCATCGCTCCGGATGTCGATCCGCCATCCGGTCAGGCGGGCGGCCAGGCGGGCGTTCTGGCCTTCCTTGCCGATCGCGAGGGACAACTGGAAGTCGGGGACGACCACGCGCGCGGCCCGGGCCTCCGGGTCGACGACGGTGACCGATACCACCTTCGACGGCGACAGGGCGTTACCGACGAACCGTGCCGGATCCTCGTCGAAGTCGATGATGTCGATCTTCTCCTCGCCGAGCTCACGCATCACGTTGCGCACACGCTGACCCATGGGACCGATGCATGCCCCCTTCGCATTGAGCCCGTGCACCTGCGAGTACACCGCGATCTTCGACCGGTGCCCGGCTTCGCGGGCCACCGCGACGATCTCGACCGATCCGTCGGCGATCTCCGGGACCTCGAGCGCGAACAGCCGGCGAACCAGGTTCGGGTGGGTCCGCGACAGGGTGATCTGCGGCCCGCGCTGTCCCCGCGCCACTCCCACCACGTAGCACTTGATGCGGTCACCGTGCTCGTAGGTCTCCCCCGGTACCTGTTCGGCGGGCGGGATCAGACCCTCGGCGCCGTTGTCGCCACCGATTCGCACGACGACCATGCCGCGGGCGTTGGCGCGGGTGTCGCGCTGGACGACGCCGCCGACGATCTCCCCTTCGTGCGTGACGAACTCACCGAAGCGCTGCTCATGCTCGGCGTCACGGATGCGCTGCATGATGACCTGCCGGGCTGTCGTCGCGGCGATCCGGCCGAAGTCGGCCGGGGTGTCGTCCCATTCGGAGACGAGGTTGCCGTCGGCGTCGAACTCTTCGGCCATCACACGCACGACACCGGTCTTGCGGTCCAGATCGATCCGGGCGTGCTGCTGGTGACCGTCCACGTGCCGGTAGGCGGTGAGCAGAGCCGTCGAGATCGTCTCGATCAGCGCATCGAACGGAATGTTCTTCTCGGATTCGAGCGCCTTCAGCGCCGTGATGTCGATATTCACTTGTCCACCTTCGTCTCGTTCACGTCGTCTTCGTCTTCACTGCCGTCGTCGTCCACCCCGACCGCGTTCTCGTCGATCTCGCCCGCGCGCACCCGGCCGTCGGGCAGGCCGCCGGCGAGCTCCAGCTCCCGCGGGTTGGGCGGGTTGAACTCCACCTCGACCGTCGCCGCCCGTACCTGGGACAGCGGGATCGCCCGCACGATCGGACCGTTGCGGTCCGGAACCACGATGCGGATCTCGTCACCGACGAGTTCACCGATGCGGCCGACGAGCGACTCGGTACCCAGGTCCACGCGAACCTTCCGCCCCTGGGCGCGCCGCCAGTGCCGATCCTGTGTGAGAGGCCGCCCGATGCCGGGGCTGGTCACCTCGAGCATGTACGGCGACTCACCGAAATCGGACACCGCGTCGAACGCCTCCGACACGAGATGGCTCAGGCGGGCGGCTTCGTCGAGGCCGAGACCTGCGTCGCTGTCGACCATGAGCCGCACGGTGCTGTGCTTGCCGGCCGCCGTGACCACGACGTCCTCGAGGTCGTAACCCTCACGCTCGATCAGATCCGAGACGAGCTCGACAATCCTCTCCGGGGGCGGCACAGGCATGGCGACAAGCTCCTCGTTCAGTTGTGGTCGCAGCGGTAGGCGGGCCGGTACGGGGATCGATCCGGCAGGTATCAAGGGTATCGCGCATTTCGGTGTGCCGTGACCAGGGCGGCGTCCGGATCGATTCGCCGCGACTGGCACGATGGTCCGGTGTCCATGCCACCACACCCGTCACCCGTGTCCCGACGAACACTGCTGCGCTGGTCCGGCGCCGCGCTGGGCAGCGCGGGCCTGCTGACCGTCGCCGGATGCGGCACACCGTCCGACGAGACGGACGAGCCCGATCCGCTGATCGCACAGGCCGAGCGGGCACGCACGGACGCCGCTCTCGCCGGCGCCCTCGTCGCCGTGGCGCCCGACCGGGCCGAAGCGCTCGCGACGATCGGCGCCGAACGCACGACACACGCCGAGGCGCTCGACGCCGAGGTCGCGCGACTGGTGGGCGCCACACCCACGTCCCCGACGACTCCCCCGACCGCGGCCCTGCCGGCCGAGGCTCCGACCGTGGAACTGCTGCGCGAGCGGCTGACCCGGTCCCAGCGCGACGCCGCGAATCTGGCTCGCACCCTGCGCGGTTACCGCGCGGGCCTGCTGGCGTCCGTCAGCGCGGCGTGCGCGACCGAGACGGCGGTGCTGCTGCCGTGAGTTCCCCCGGGCTCGGACCCGAGCAGCAAGCACTCGTCGACGCACTGAACGCCGAACACGCCGCCGTGTTCGGCTACGGTCTCGTCGCCGCGTTCTCCAACCCGGCGCGCGGGGACGAGGTGTCCGCCGACACTGCCGCGCACCGGGCGCGCCGCGACGCCACGATCGACGCGTTGACCGCGGCGAATGTCACCCCGCCCGTCGCCGCGGCCGGATACACGGTGCCGTTCCCGGTGACCGACCCGGTCAGCGCCGCGCAACTCGCCGTGCAGATCGAGACGGACGTCGCGGTCGCGTGGCGGTCGGTCGTCGAACGGGCGACCACCGAACCCACCCGCGGCACGGCCGTCGACGCGCTGACCGAATCGGCCCTGCGCGGCGCGCGGTGGCGGGTGAACCTGGGCGTCGCACCTCCCACCGTGGCCCTGCCCGGACAGCCCTGAAGATCCCGTCCTCCGGAATTCCGTACCGCAAAACCGAAACGTGTTCTACCGTCGTGGGGGTGCCGACGACAGGACCCGAACCGACCGTTCCCCCGACCACCGATCGACGTCCCGAGGTCCGGCAGTGAGCCGGGTCGCGCTGGTCACCGGCGCATCGCGCGGGGTCGGCAAGGGCATCGCCCGGATCCTCGGAGACTCCGGATGGACCGTGTACGTGACCGGACGAGGGCCCGCGACCGGTGACGCTCCCCTGGCGACGACCGCCTGCGAGATCACCGAGCGCGGCGGTCGCGGGCACGCGGTCGCGTGCGACCACCGCGACGACGAGGCAATCGACGCCGTGTTCGCGCAGATCGCCGACGAGCAGGACGGCCGGCTCGACCTGCTGGTCAACAACGTGTGGGCGGGTCCGCGCGGCTTCGGCGGTTTCGACACCCCGTTCTGGGAGCGACCGCTCGACGACTGGGACAGCCTGATCGGGCTCGGGCTGCGCGCGCACTACGTCGCGTCGGTCGCCGCGGCCCGCCTGATGGTGCCGCGACGCACCGGCCTGATCGTGAACATCTCGTCGTTCGGCACCCGCGGCCACCTGCATTCGGTGCTGTACGGGATATCCAAGGCCGGCCTCGACAAGATGGCCTCCGACATGGCTGCCGATCTGCGCGACCACGACGTGCACACGGTGTCGCTGTGGCCGGGCATCGTGCGCACCGAGAAGATCGTCGCGAGCGGAATGACCCACATCGCCGGATTCCCGGTCGCGGATGCCGAGTCGCCCGAGTTCATCGGTGCCGTGGTCGCGGCGCTGACCGACGACCCGGAACTCGCCGAGCGCAGCGGGCACACGTTCGTCACCGCCGAACTCGCCCGCGACTACGACCTCACCGACGACGGGCACCGTCCGCCCTCGCACCGCAGCGTGTTCGGTGGCGGCCCCCTGTTCTGACGCCCCGCCCTTCTCCGAGCGAACGGTACAGCCGATCGGTCAGCGGAGACGAACCGGTGCATTCGCTCGGGTTCGGCCGATCCGAACGGGAGCGCTACCCGGTCACGAGGGCGAGCGCGAAACCGTCCCAGCCCTTGCTGCCGACGGTCTGCAGGGCGGTGCCGTCCAGTCGCGGCTCGGACGCGATGAGCTCGAGCACCTCGCGGCTCGCACGTATCCGCTCGTCGTCGAGTCCCGCATCCGAGACGGCTCCGCCGCGCACCACGTTGTCGACGACGACGACCGTCCCGGGCCGCGACAGCTCGAGCGCCGCGCGCACGTAGCGCGGGTTGTTCTCCTTGTCGGCGTCGATGAACACCAGGTCGAACGGCGCCTCGGAGCCGAGGTGCGGCAGCGAGTCCAGTGCGGCACCGACCCGGATGTCGACGATGTCGCCGACGCCGGCACGGTCGAGGTTGGCACGCGCGACCTCGGCGTGGTGCGGTTCGTATTCGAGCGTGATCACGCGACCCGACGAGCCGACGGCGCGGGCGAACCAGATGGTGCTGTAGCCGCCGAGGGTGCCGATCTCGAGGATCTTGCGGGCACCGACCGCGCGGGCGAGCAGGTGCAGGAACTTGCCCTGCGGGGCGGAGACGTCGATCGGCGGCAGCCCCTGCTCGCTGTTCGCAGCCAGGGCGCTGTCGAGCGCGTCGTCCCCCCCGATGAGGATGTCGGTGAGATAGTCGTCGGTCGTCTGCCACGTTGGATCGCTGTTCATGACCCGAGTCTGCCGTGCCTGCGCCGAGCGAATGTACCGTTCGTCTCCTTCAACCGAGCGAACGATACATTCGCTCGGTTGAAGGAGACGGTTGAAGGAGCGGGATCTGCCGTACCGCGCCCGGATCAGCCGCGGACGGCGGCGAGGATCTCGTCGAGCGCCGAGGCGACCGCGACCTCGCGGGATTCACCGGTGAAGCGGTCGCGCAGTTCGACGTTGCCCTCGGACCAGCCGCGTCCGACGACGACGACCAGCGGCACACCGATCAGTTCGGAGTCCTTGAACTTCACGCCCGGCGACGCCTTGCGGTCGTCGAGGAGCACCTCGACGCCCGCCTTGTCGAGGTCCGCGGCCAGTCCTTCGGCGCCCTCACGGGCGGCGTCGTCCTTGTTCGCGATGACCAGGTGCACCCCGAACGGCGCGACCTCGGCGGGCCAGCGCAGGCCCTTGTCGTCGTGCTGCTGTTCGGCGATCACCGCGACGAGGCGCGAGACGCCGACGCCGTACGACCCCATGGTGGGACGTACCGGCTTGCCGTTCTCCCCGAGCACGTCGACGGCGAACGCGTCGGTGTACTTGCGGCCGAGCTGGAAGACGTGACCGATCTCGATGCCGCGTGCCGAGACGAGCGCGCCGGCGCCGTCGGGCGACGGGTCGCCGTCGCGGACCTCGGCGGCCTCGATGGTGCCGTCCGGGGTGAAGTCGCGGCCGGCCACCAGCCCGAACACGTGCTTGCCGGTTTCGTCGGCACCGGTGATCCAGCTCGTGCCGTCCACCACGCGCGGGTCGACGAGATAGCGAACTCCGTTGTCCAGCAATGCCTTCGGACCGATGTACCCCTTGACGAGGAACGGGTTGGCGGCGAAGTCGGCGTCGCCGAGCAACTCGACCTCGGCGGGTTCGAGCGACGCCTCCAGTCGCTTGTCGTCGACCTCCCGGTCGCCCGGGATGCCGATGCCGAGCAGCTCCCACTCACCACCGGGCTGCCGGACCTTGACGAGGATGTTCTTGAGGGTCTCCGCGCCCGCGACCTCCCGTCCGAGGATCTCCGAGGCGACGGCGACGAGCGATTCGATGGTCGGGGTGTCCGGGGTGTCGTGTACGACCGCATCGGGCAGGCCGTCGAACGGAATCGGCTCGGGAGCGAGGGTCTCGACCGCCTCGACGTTCGCGGCATATCCCGATTCGAGGCAACGCACGTAGGTGTCCTCGCCGGCGTCGGACTCGGCGAGGAACTCCTCGGATGCGCTGCCGCCCATCGCGCCGGAGGTCGCGGAGACGATCACGTACTTGACGCCGAGCCGCGCGAAGATCCGTTCGTACGCGTCGCGGTGCGCCCGGTACGACGAAGCCAGGCCCTCGTCGGTGAGGTCGAAGCTGTAGGAGTCCTTCATGATGAACTCGCGGCCGCGCAGGATGCCGGCGCGGGGCCGTTCCTCGTCTCGGTACTTCGCCTGGATTTGATACAGGGTGACCGGGAAGTCCTTGTAGGAGTTGTATTCACCCTTGACGGTGAGCGCGAACATCTCCTCGTGGGTGGGGCCGAGCAGGTAGTCGCCGCCCTTGCGGTCCTGCAGCCGGAACAGCGAGTCGCCGTACTCGGTCCACCGGTTGGTGGTCTCGTAGGGGTCGCGCGGGAGCAGTGCGGGCAGGGAGATCTCCTGCGCGCCGATGCCGTTCATCTCCTCGCGGACGACCCGCTCGACCTGCCGCAGCACCTTCAGTCCCAACGGCAGCCACGAGTAGACGCCCGGCGCGATGCGCCGCACGTAGCCCGCTCGGACGAGCAGTTTGTGGCTGGCGACCTCGGCGTCGGCCGGGTCGTCGCGGAGCGTGCGGAGGAACAGGTGCGACATGCGGGTGATCACGGAAAGGCAGCCTACCTCCAGGCCCTCGTCCGCCCTCGGTACGGTATGCGGTTGTGCTGGTGCTTCTGCCTCCCTCCGAAACCAAGTCCGACGGCGGCAACGGCGCGCCCCTCGATCTGGGCGAGCTGTCGATGCCGCAGCTGACCGACACGCGCGAGATGCTCGTGCAGGCTCTGGTGGACCTGGCGGCCGACACCGACGCGTCGATGCGTGCCCTCGGGCTCGGTGCCACGCAGGCCGACGAGATCGAACGCAACGCCAAGTTGTGGGTGTCGGCGACGCGGCCCGCGCTCGAGCGATACACGGGGGTGCTGTTCGACGCGCTGGACGCGAAGTCGTTCACCCGGGCGCAGCGGGAGAAGGCGTACCGGCGGATCGGGATGGGCTCGGCGTTGTTCGGGGCGATCCGCGCGGGCGATCCGATCCCCGCCTACCGCCTGTCGGGCGGTTCGAAGCTGCCCGGGTTCACCACGCTGTCGTCCCTGTGGAAGCCGGAACTGACCGCCGCGCTGACGACCGAAGCCGCGGGCGATCTCGTCGTCGACCTGCGATCGGGGATCTACCAGCAGCTCGGGCCGGTGCCCGGCGCGGTGACGGCGACCGTGCTCACCGAGCAGCCGGACGGCACCCGCAAGGTCGTCAGTCACTTCAACAAGCACCACAAGGGTCTGCTGGCTCGGGCACTGGTGGTCACCCGCGCGGAACCGGCCGACGTCGAGGCGGTGGCGCGGGTCGCGGCGAAGGCGGGCCTTCGGGTCGAGGTCGCGTCCCGCACCGAACTGATCGTGCTGACCTGAGGGCAACTGCGACAACGACATCCGGCACCGGCACGGAGCCGGTGGAGTTTCCCGGCGATGGCCCGGGTGCTGCCGTATAGTTCTGAACCCTACAGCCGACGCGGGAGCGCCCATGGGGAAGAAGTCCAAGGGAAGCAAGGCAGCAGGGCACGAGGCAGCAGGGCACGAGGCAGCGGGGGGCGGAACCGGTGCGCACACCGGTGAGCTCCATCCCCCGCCGATCGGCGTCGATCTCGATCTGCCGCCGATGAAGAACAAGGAATACCGCAAGCTCCTCAAACCGCTCCACGCCGAACTCGTGGCGATGCAGGAGTGGGTCAAGGCCACGGGCGCGAAGGTCTGCATCCTGTTCGAGGGCCGTGACACCGCCGGGAAAGGCGGTGTCATCAAGGCGATCACGGAACGGGTGAGTCCGCGCGTCTTCCGCGTCGTGGCGCTGCCCGCCCCGACCGATCGCGAGAAGTCGCAGATGTACTTCCAGCGGTACATGCCGCACCTGCCCGCAGCCGGTGAGGTCGTCATCTTCGACCGGAGCTGGTACAACCGCGCGGGCGTCGAACCCGTCCTGGGATTCTGCACCCAGGAGCAGACCGATCAGTTCCTGCAGCTCGTCCCGGCGGTGGAACGCGCGATCCAGCAGTCCGGGATCATCCTGATCAAGTACTGGCTCGAGGTGAGCCAGGAACAGCAGACGCTGCGGCTGCAGAGCCGCATCAACGATCCGCGCAAGACCTGGAAACTGTCCCCGATGGACCTCGAGTCCTACAGCCGCTGGTACGACTACTCGCGAGCACGCGACGAGATGTTCCGGCTCACGCACACCGGATGGTCGCCCTGGCACGTCGCGCTCAACGACGACAAGAAGCGCGGGCGGCTCAACATCATCACCCACCTGCTGAACCGGGTGCCATACGAGCCGCTGGAACTCCCCGAGATCACGCTGCCCGAACGACAGAAACCGGACGGGTATCGCGATCCCGGTCTCGTCGTGGACTGGATTCCCACCCCCTTCTGACCATCACGCCCACCGGCGCGAGGAGGTACCAGAGCATGCTCGGTCAACGATCCGCGTCGCGCGACACGCCCGCGGCAGACGTCCCGCCGGCCGGCGCTCCTCCCGACGCACAGCCGTGGCACGCCATGGAACCCGGTGCCGTGACCGCGTCGCTGTCCACCGACGACCGGTCCGGGCTGAGCAGCGCCGCCGTCGAGGAGCGTCGTGCCCGCTACGGACCCAACATCATCGCGTCCGAACCCGCACCGTCGCTGTGGGCGATCACGCTGCTGCAGCTCACCGACCCGATGAACGTGATGCTGGTGGCGGTCGTCGTGGTCGGCATCGTCATCGGCCAGATTCCGGTCGCTCTCACCGTCGCCGCACTGGTGGTGCTCAACGTGGTGCTGGGTACCAGGCAGGAGCTGAAAGCGCGGGCGAGCGTGGACGCGCTCGCGAAGATGCAGGTCCCGCAGGCCCGTGTGGTGCGCGACGGCACCCTCACCGAGATCCCCTCGACCGATCTCGTCCCGGGCGACATCGTCGATCTCGAGGCGGGCGACCTGGTGCCCGCAGACGGCCGGATCCTCACCTCCGCCACCCTGGAAACCCAGGAGGCGGCGTTGACCGGTGAGAGCGCCCCCGTCGCGAAGGACGTGGCGACGCTCGGCTCCGCCGATGTGACTCTCGGCGACCGCAGCAACATCCTGTTCCAGAACACGTCGGTCACCCGCGGCACCGCGACGATGGTGGTGACCGAAACGGGAATGCAGACGCAGATGGGCCGGATCGCGTCCATGCTGTCGGCGGTGGCGCCCAAGAAGTCCCCGCTGCAACGCGAACTGGGCTCGCTGACGAAGGTGCTGGGCATCGTCGCCTGGGGAGCGGTCGCGGTGATCGTCGTCATCGGGTTGCTGCGCGGCCAGAGTGCCACCACGGTCCTGCTGCTGGGCATCTCGATGGCGATCTCGGCGATCCCGACGGGCCTGCCGACGTTCGTGCAGTCCATGCTGTCGTACGGGGCCAAACAGCTCGCCGACGCCAAGGCGATCGTCAAGAACCTCAACGACGTCGAGACGCTCGGCGCGACCAGTGCGATCAATTCCGACAAGACCGGCACCCTGACCATGAACCAGATGACGGCGCGGTCGCTGTACTTCCATGGTCGCTGGTTCACCGTCGAGGGCGAGGGCTACGCGAAGACCGGAGCGTTGCGCCACGTCGCGGGGGCGGAGACACCCGACTTCACACGGCTGGCGTACGGATTGTGCCTGGACAGCGACGCCACCGTCTCCGATGCGGGTGTCGTGGTCGGCGATCCGACGGAGGCGGCGCTGGTGGTGCTGGCCGCGAAGATCGGGGTCGACGCCGAGGAGACCCGGCGCGCCTATCCACGTGTGGCCCAGGTCCCGTTCGATTCGGCGTACAAGTTCATGGCGACCTTCCACCATCTGCCGTTGGACGGCCGCGACACGTTCGTCGAACTGGTCAAGGGCGGACCGGACGTGGTGCTGGCCCGCTGTGGGACGGCGTTCACCGAGGACGGGCAGGTACCGATGGATTCGGTGCGCGACCAGATCCTCGCGGCCAACCGGAGCATGTCCGAGAAGGGGCTGCGGGTACTGGCGTTCGCCGCGCGCCTCCTCGACGGCCGGGAGGCCGAGGTCACCGCCGATCCGATGTCGTTCGTCCAGGACCTGACGTTCGTCGGCATGGTGGGCATCATCGATCCGCTGCGGCCCGAGGCCGTCGAGGCCGTGCGCACCGCGCACGCGGCGGGCATCGACGTGCGCATGATCACCGGGGACCATGCCATCACCGCGTCCGCGATCGGCGCCGAACTCGGCCTCGGGCCGGGCGCGATCAGCGGACCGGAGATTCAGGCACTGTCCGACGACGAGCTGGCCGCGGCGCTGCCGAATCTGCACGTCTTCGGCCGGGTCACCCCGCAGGACAAGCTGCGCCTGGCCGAGCTCATGCAGCGCGACGGCGCGATCGTCGCGATGACCGGCGACGCCGTCAACGACGCGGCGGCACTCAAGCAGGCCGACGTGGGTGTGGCGATGGGATCCGGCAGCGAAGTCACCAAGCAGGCCGGGAACATGATCCTGACCGACGACAACTTCGGGACCCTGGTCACCGCGATCAGCCTGGGCCGCAGCATCTACGACAAGATCGTCGCGTTCATCCGCTGCCAGATGGCCAAACTGTTCTCGTTGATCCTGCTGTTCCTCGTCGCGAGCGTGTTCGACATCAACGACGGTGTCGCCCTCACCCCGCTGATGGTGCTGTTCCAGAACTTCTTCGTCACCATGTTCCCGGTCATCGTGATCATGCACGACCCGTCGCCGCCGCACCTGATGAGCAAGCCGCCGCGGGACCCGGCCGTGCCGATCACCAATCCGCTTGCCTTGTGGCAGTGGGTCTTCTACGGTGCCGTCGAGTTCGCGGTCACCCTGGCCGCGCTGTTCCTCGCGCCCGGCGAGATGAGTTCGACCGTCGCGAACGTGCCGATGACGATGGCGTTCGTGGTCATGTCCCTCGGGTCGATCCTCGGCGGGCTGGTGATGCGGCGCGATCCGGAGACGGGCTTCGCACCGCCGATCCTGGGCGCGGTGAAGATCCTCGCGATCCCCACGATCATCACCGTGCTCGCCGTCGAACTCGACTTCCTGCAGAAGCTGCTGATGACCACCTCGCTGACCGGGGGTCAGTGGCTCGCGTGCATCGGCCTGTCGGTGATCGTGCCGGTCGTGATCGAGATCGAGAAGGCGATCCGGCGACGCCGCGCGGCGGGTACGCGGACACCCCTCGCGGCCTCCGCCGCGGTCGAGCCGGAACGAGCCCACGCGGTGTGACCGGTGGGACGGCCCCGGACTCAGACGTTCTGGGCGGCCTTCTCTGCCTCCTGCGCCTGCGCGACCTGCTGCGGGGTGAACCGGATGAACAACGCCGCGACACCGGTGATCACCGCGCACACCGCGCAACCGACGAGCGCGAACATGTAACCGTCCCCCTGCGCGGCGAGCTGCGCGGCGGTCATGTCGGCGACCGCACCGGAGGTGCCGCCGTTCGCCATGGTCCGGGAGGTCGCCATCGCGCCGATCACCGCCAGGCCGATGGGACCGCCGAGGGTCTGAGCGACCTGGGCGATCGCCGACAGGGGGCCGATCTCGTGGGTCCCGACCCCGGCAATCGCGCACAACGGGAGCGGCACGGATGCCAGACCCACCCCGAAACCGACGATCAGCACCAGCACGAACAGGGTCGGCAGGTACTGCACCGTCGCGTCCATCGTCGACCCGAACAACAGGCTCACGCTCATGATCACCGCGCCCGCGACCACCAGCCAGCGCGCCTGCACGCGGACCACGAGCTTCGACGCGACCGCCGCCGCGCCGCCGAGACCGAACGCGAACGGCACGAACGCCAGACCTGCCTGCAGCGGGGTGTAGCCGAGGATGTCCTGGACGAACAGCGCCACGAACGCGGCCAGCGAGAACATCACGGCGCCGGCGAAGAAGATCGAGACGAACGTGGCGACCCGGGAGCTGTCGCGGAACAACACGAACGGCAGCAGTGGATTCTCGGCGCGCCGCTCCACGAGCAGGAACAGCCCGAGGACGACGACACCTCCGACGAGCGCGCCGATCACGGCCGGGCTCGCCCAGCCCATCTCGGGTCCTTCGCTCAGACCGAACACCACACCCGTGCAGCCGAGGGTCGCGAGGACCGCGCCGGGCACGTCGAGCGCGAGCCGTTCGGTTGCGGTCTCCCGCAGCACGAGGGACGCGGCCACGACGATGAGGACCCCGATGGGGACGTTGATGAGGAAGATCCAGCGCCAGGACACCTGGGTGAGCGCTCCCCCGAGAATCAGCCCGGCGATCGAACCGACACCGGTCATCGCCGCGAACACCGCGATCGCACGGTTGCGGGCGGGACCGGGCGCGAACGTGGTCGCGACGAGAGCCAACGCGGTCGGCGAGGCGATCGCGGCGCCGACACCCTGCAACGCGCGGGCGGCGATGAGCATGAACTCACCGCTCGCGAGACCACACAGCAGCGACGCAGCGGTGAACACGCCGACACCCACGACGAACATGCGTTTGCGGCCGAAACTGTCGCCCAAGCGGCCGCCGAGCAGCATCAGTCCGCCGAACGCGAGCGCGTACGAGGTGAGCACCCAGTTGCGGCCGGCGTCGGACAGTCCCAGCTCTGCCTGCAGCGGGGCCAGTGCCAGGTTCGCGACGGTGCCGTCGAGCACGACCATCAGCTGCAGGCCGCTCAGGACCAGCATGGCCAGGCCCAGTGCCCCGGCCGTCGCGGAGCGGGTGGGCTTCGAGGAGTCCGACACCCCGTCGACGTTACCCAGCATCCGGCTCACCCGGCATCCGCCGTGAGGCCCGCGACCGGGCCGATCACGATGATCGCGGGTGGCCGGATCTGCTCCTCGCGCACGCGGGCCGCGACGGTCTGCAGGTCGGCGCGCAGCACCCGCTGGGTGCGCCGCGTGCCTTCCTGTACGACGACGACCGGGGTGTCCGCGGGACGTCCGCCGGCGAGCAGGGCGTCGGCGAACTGCTGGATCCGCTCGACCGCCATGAGCAGCACGAGGGTTCCGCGCAGCCGCGCCAGCGCCGGCCAGTCCGTCAGGGAGTCCGGGTGATCGGGGGCGACGTGCCCGCTGACCACCACGAATTCGTGGGTGACGCCGCGATGGGTGACGGGGACGTCGGCCGCCGACGGCACCGAGATCGCACTGGTGATGCCCGGGACGACGGTGACCGGCACCCCGGCGGCGGCACACGCCTGCAGTTCTTCGAAGCCGCGGCCGAACACGTACGGATCGCCGCCCTTGAGCCGCACGACGAACTTGCCGGCCTTCGCCCGGTCGACGAGCGTGTCGTTGATGGCCTGCTGCGCCATCGCCCGCCCGTACGGCAGCTTCGACGCGTCGATGACCTCGACGTGCGGGCCGAGTTCGTCGAGCAGCTCCTGCGGCGCGAGGTGGTCGGCGACGACGACATCGGCGCGGCCGAGCAGCCGGCGACCGCGCACGGTGATCAGGTCCGGATCGCCCGGGCCGCCACCGACGAGCGCCACGCCGACCGGAGCCGGCGCGGTGTCGGCGATCGCGGCGCCCCCGGCGAGAGCCTCCCGGATCGAGGTGCGGACGGCGGCAGAGCGACGGTGGTCGCCGCCGGCGAGGACACCGATGGACAGGCCGTCGTAGGCCGCAGTGGCGGGGGTGACGGCGCTGCCGTGACGGGCGTTGTCGGCGCGGACGCAGAAGATTCGGCTGCGGTCGGCTTCGGCAACGACCGCCGCGTTCGTGTCGGGTTCGTTCGTGCAGGCCAGCGCATACCAGGCACCGTCGAGGTCCCCGTCGCGGTAGTCGCGAAGTTCCAGGGTGATGTGGCCGGCGGCGGCCATGCTCTCGACCGCGGGCGTCGCGACCCGGGCGACGACGTGCACCACGGCCCCGGAGGCCACGAGCAGACCGAGGCGTCGCTGGGCGACGGAACCGCCGCCCACCACGACCACCCGGCGACCGGACAGATTCAGGCCGACGAGGTAGCTGGTCTCGTCCGCAGGCATGGATGGCACCGGGGTTCCCCACTTCTGGTTGGCGACGTGTCACAGGCCGGACCGCGCCGTGCGGACCGGCCTGTGACAGGTGTCGGGTCGTGTCGGTCGGATCAGACCGATGCGGGCTCGATCGGGGCGGTCGTCTCCGCCACGGAGGTGACGTCGAGCTGCAACGACTTGGTGCTCCAGTGCCACACCTTGTCGAACAGCGCCTGATCGTCGGACAGTTTCGTCCCGAGGGACGGCACCATTTCGCGCAGCTTGCCCTGCCAACCGGTCCACTGCTGCGGGAAGCAGCGTTCGAGGACGTCGAGCATGGCGGGCACGGCGGTGGAGGCACCCGGGGACGCACCGAGCAGACCGGCGATGGAACCGTCCTCCGCACTGACCACGGCGGTGCCGAATTCGAGCACGCCGCCGGCGCCCTTGCGGCGGATGACCTGGACGCGCTGACCGGCGACGATCAGCTCCCAGTCCTCGAGCTTCGCCTGCGGCGCGAACTCGGCCAGGGTGCCGATGCGGTCGCGCGGCGACTGGGTGAGCTCGCCGACGAGGTACTTGACGAGGCCGAGTTCGGTCGCGCCGACACCGAGCATCGACATGATGTTGTTCGGCTTGATCGACTTGGGCAGGTCCATGACGCCACCCTGCTTGAGGAACTTCGGCGACCAGCCGGCGTAGGGACCGAACAGCAGACCCTGCTTGCCGCCGATGACGCGGGTGTCCAGGTGCGGCACCGACATCGGCGGCGCGCCGACGGCGGCCTTGCCGTACACCTTGGCGCTGTGCTGGGCGATGACGTCCGGGTTGGTGCAGCGCAGGAACGCGCCCGAGACGGGGAAGCCGCCGAAGCCTTTGGCCTCCTTGATGCCCGACTTCTGCAGCAGGTGCAGTGCACCGCCACCGGCGCCGACGAAGACGAACTTCGCGTGAACCTTGCGGGACTCCCGCGTGCGGGTGTTGCGGACCTTGACGATCCAGCTGCCGTCGGACTGCTTCGACAGGTTGGTCACCTCGTGACCGAAGAACACGGTGCCACCGGAGGCGGCGACGTTGTTGATGAGCTGCTTGGTGAGCGCACCGAAGTCGACGTCCGTGCCGGTCGAGGTCCAGTTGACGGCGACCGGGTCGGAGAAGTCACGACCCTTCGCCATCAGAGGCAGACGCTCGGAGAACAGCTCGGGGCTCTCGGAGTACTCCATGCCCGCGAACAGCGGGTGGCCGGCCAGCGCGTCGTACCGGGCGCGCAGGTACTTCACGTCGTCGGCGCCGTGCACGAAGCTGACGTGCGGAATCGGGTTGATGAAGTTCTTGGGATCGGACAGGATCCCGTTGTCGACGGCGTAGGACCAGAACTGGCGCGAGACCTGGAACTGCTCGTTGACGTTGATCGCCTTGGTGATGTCGACGGTGCCGTCGGTCTTGGCCGGGGTGTAGTTCAGCTCGCACAGCGCGGAGTGACCGGTTCCGGCGTTGTTCCAGGGATCGCTGCTCTCCGCCGCGGCGGCGTCGAGCCGCTCGAAAGCGGTGATCGACCAGTCGGGCTGCAACTGACGCAGCAGCGCGCCGAGGGTGGCGCTCATGATGCCTGCACCGATGAGCACTACATCGGTCTTCGCCTCTAACACGTTGTCTGCCACTGGAGGATCGACTTCCTTGTCTGTTCGCACGCACCGCCGGATCCTCGAGGACCGGGGCTCGTGGGTGTCCCGTGCACGTCCGTGGTCCCGCTCCACTTCCGATCGGCTCACGAACGGATCTGGGAACCACCACAGCCGCGCCGACTGCGACGAACAGGTTACCCGCACGTCGCTCGGCGTTTCCTTCCCCCCAATTGTGCCCCCGCCACGATCCGGCTTGAACACCAATACAGTGTGATGGTGACTACTTGGCAGCCCGACATCCTCGGTGACGGCTATCAGCAGCTCGTTCTCCCGCTCGGCACCGATCCGGACGGGGAAGGCGAGATCAGCGCGACCCTGGTCCGCTACCAGCCTGCCGACGGGGATGCCCCGCGCCGTGCGGTGCTCTACGTGCACGGGTTCACCGACTACTTCTTCCAGCAGCATCTCGCCGAGCACTTCGCGGAGCAGGGCTACCGCTTCTTCGCCCTGGACCTGCGCAAGTGCGGACGATCCCGCGCCGACGGCCACACGGCGCACTTCGTCACCGACCTGTCGTACTACGACACCGAGCTCGACGAGGCCCTGCGGATCGTCCGCGCCGAGACGGGCGGGGACGTGCTGCTGGTCGCGCATTCGACGGGTGGCCTCGTGCTGCCGCTGTGGCTCGACCGTCTGAACAGGCGGCCCGGTGGCACAGCGGGCGCCGGGATCAGCGGCGTCGTTCTCAACAGTCCCTGGTTCGACCTGCAGGGACCGTCCTATCTGCGCAACGTGGGCACGGTCGCGATCGACGTCCTCGGACGTCTCCGGCCCAAGGACGTCGTTCCGGCCCAGAAGCTCGACACGTACGGGGTGAGCCTGCGTACGGGCGGCTGGAGCTACAACCTCGACTGGAAACCGCTGGCCGGTTTTCCTCTCACGTTCGGGTGGCTGCGGGCGGTGCGGTGCGGGCACGCACAGTTGCATCGCGGACTCGACATCGGGGTGCCCTCCCTGATCCTGCGGTCCACGGCGAGCCGATCCGCTCCGAAGTACGACCCGGCGATCGACACCGTCGATGCCGTCCTCGATGTGCGGCAGATCGCCCGGTGGGCGGGGTGCCTGGGCGACCGCACCACGATCGTCCCGATCGACGGGGCCCGTCACGACGTCTTCCTGTCCACTCCCGGACCGCTCGCCGTGGCGTTCCGGGAATTGGACCGGTGGCTGGACGGGTTGGACAACCACGACAGCAGCCGCCACGACAGCAGCGTGCACACACGAACCGCAGGAGACCCCGCGTGACCCACTACGACCTCGCGATCATCGGCTCCGGATCGGGCAATTCGATCCTCGACGAGCGCTACGACGGCAAGAAGGTGGCGATCCTCGAAGAGGGCACCTTCGGCGGCACCTGCCTCAACGTCGGATGCATTCCGACGAAGATGTACGTGTACGCGGCCGAGGTCGCGCACACCGTCCGTACCGCCGCGAAGTACGGCATCGACGCGAGTGTCGACGGTGTGCGCTGGAACGACATCGTCGACCGGGTGTTCGGGCGGATCGACCCGATCTCGGCCGGCGGCGAACGGTACCGGCGCGAGGACTGCGCCAACGTCACGGTGTTCGACGGGCACGCGCGGTTCGTCGGCGAGCGCACTCTCGACACCGGCACGGGCGAGACGATCACCGCCGACCAGATCGTGGTGGCCGCCGGATCCCGGCCGATCGTGCCGCAGGAGGTTCGCGACAGCGGCGTGAAGTACCACACCAACGACGACGTGATGCGGCTGCCGAAGCTGCCCGAATCGCTGGTGATCCTCGGATCCGGATTCATCGCGATGGAGTTCGCGCACGTGTTCTCCGCGCTGGGTGTGCGGGTGTCGATCCTGGCGCGCAGCAGCCGGCTACTACGTCACCTCGACACGGACGTCTCCGAGCGGTTCACGCGCATCGCGCAGGCGAAGTGGGACGTGCACCTGTCGAATCCGGCGAAGGAGTTCCGCCCGGTCGGTGACGGTGTCGAGGTCGTGCTCTCCGACGGCACGGTCGTCGCGGGTGACGCGCTGCTGGTCGCGGTCGGACGGCAACCGAACGGGAACGAGCTCGACGCGGCGGCCGGCGGGCTGGAGCTGGACGAGCAGGGGCGCGTCGTCGTCGACGAGTTCCAGCGCACCACCGCACGAGGGGTGTTCGCGCTCGGTGACGTGTCGTCGCCGTATCAGCTCAAGCACGTCGCGAATCACGAGATGCGGGTCGTGCAGCACAACCTGCTGCAGGACGCCTGGTCCGGGGACACCGCGGCGTTGCGCCGCACCGACCACCGCTTCGTGCCGGCAGCGGTGTTCACCGATCCGCAGATCGCGGATGTCGGGCTCACCGAGGAACAGGCCCGCGCGCAGGGATACGACATCTCCGTGAAGATCCAGAACTACGGGGATGTCGCGTACGGCTGGGCAATGGAGGACACCGAGGGCATCTGCAAGCTGATCGCCGACCGGTCGACGGGTCTGCTGCTCGGCGCGCACGTGATGGGTGCGCAGGCGTCGACGGTGATCCAGCCGCTGATCCAGGCGATGAGTTTCGGACTGACCGCCCACGAGATGGCGACCGGGCAGTACTGGATCCATCCGGGGTTGCCTGAGGTCGTGGAGAACGCGCTGCTGGGATTGTGACCGGCCGCCCGGTGCCGTTCCGTGAGGGCGGCACCGGGCGCCGTCGTCCTACCAGCTTCCGGTGCGCAGGGCGATCGCCGACGCGAACTCGGCCGGGGCCTGTGCCGGGACGTTGTCGATGCCGTCGAGTTCGACGACCCGGAACTCTCCCGTGACGTACCGCATGGATCCGTCGGCCTCGGCGCGGCGCGCGCCGCTTCCGATCACGACGGTGGTGGGGACCTCGGCGGCGGGCGCCGATCCGTCGCGCACGGCACCGCCGGCGTCGGGAACTGCGGGGTGACCGCGGTCGGCGACGACGAGACTCGCGAACCGGCCGAACCGACCCGCCGCGACGGCCCACGCCAGTTCCGCACCGGCACCGCTGCCCGCCAGGTGCACCCATGGCAGTTTCAGTTCGTCGAGCAGCGCGAACACCGCGGCCGGGTCGAGGCCGTCGATGCTCTCCGGCACGATCGTCCGCAGGTCGGAATTGTGCAGGCGCTCGCACACCGCGTCGAACACGTCGGCGGTCTCCCCCGCGCCGGGCAGCAGCAGCACGGTGTGCCTGCTCTCGGGTCCGTCGATCCGTACCCGGACGGTGCCGCTCGCGGTGCTCACGTCAGTCGCTTCCATGCCGCAGAACGGTACGCGATCGCGGCGTCACGGCAGTGTGAGGATCTCGCATCCGGTGTCGGTGACGACGATGGTGTGCTCGAACTGCGCGGTCCATTTGCGGTCCTTGGTGACGACCGTCCAGCCGTCGTCCCAGATCTCGTAGTCGACGGTGCCGAGGTTGATCATCGGTTCGATGGTGAAGACCATGCCCGGTTCGATGACCGTCTCGACGGCCGGCTGGTCGTAGTGCAGGATGACCAGGCCGTTGTGGAAGGTCTCGCCGATACCGTGGCCGGTGAAGTCGCGGACGACGCCGTAGCCGAATCGGTTGGCGTAGGCCTCGATGACGCGGCCGATGACGTTGAGGGCACGTCCGGGCGCGACGGCCTTGATGGCCCGCCGGGTGGCTTCGCGGGTGCGCTCGACGAGCAGCCGGTGCTCCTCCGAGACGTCGCCGGCCAGGAAGGTCGCGTTGGTGTCGCCGTGCACGCCGTGGATGTAGGCGGTGACGTCGATGTTGACGATGTCGCCGTCCTCGATCACGGTCGAGTCGGGTATGCCGTGGCAGATGACCTCGTTGAGCGAGGTGCAGCACGACTTGGTGAAGCCGCGGTAGCCGAGCGTGGACGGGTAGGCGCCGTGGTCGCACATGTATTCGTGAGCGATGCGGTCGAGTTCGTCGGTGGTCACACCGGGCGCCACGGCCGCGCCCGCCGCGGCGAGGGCCTGCGCCGCGATCCGGGACGCCTCACGCATCTTCTCGATGGTCTCCGGGGTCTGCACCCACGGCTCGCTGCCTTCCTTGGCGGTCGGCTTCCACGCGTACTCGGGACGCTCGAGGAGCTTGGGAACCGAACGAACGGGGGTGGGGGTGCCGGGGACGAGAGCTGTGCGCACAGACATGCGGACCAGGATATGCCCCCGGCCCCGCGGGTGATGCCGTCGAGGCACCACCCGCGGGACGCGCTCGGCACCCGCGGGACGCGCTCAGCACCCGCCGGACGCGCTCAGCGCTGACGGAGCAGGAACCGCTGGATCTTGCCGCTGGGGGTTTTCGGCAGGTTCGGCACGAAGTGCACCGTCCGCGGATAGGCGTGTGCAGCGAACTTCTTCTTGACCAGCTGCTGCAGCTCGACCTCGAGCTCGTCGGTGCCCTCGATACCCTCGCGGAGGACGACGAACGCCTCGAGCACCTCGCCGCGCAACTCGTCGGGCATGCCGACGACGGCGGCCTCGACGACCTGCTCGTGCAGCACGAGCACGCTCTCGACGTCGAACGGCCCGATCCGGTAACCGGCCATGATGATCACGTCGTCGTCGCGGGACGAGAAGAAGTAGAAACCGTTCTCGTCGACGCGGCCGGCGTCGCCGGTCAGGTACCAGCGGCCGTCCTCGCTGAAACGTTCCTTCGTCTTCTGCGGTGCGTCGACGTAGCCGGTGAACCACAGCAGCGGGCTGGCGTGGGTGTCGATCGCGACGCGGCCGACTTCGTTCGGGTCGGCGAGTTCGTCGCTGTCGTCCTTCAGCACGGCGACCGACCAGCCGGGCAGCGGTTTGCCCATCGACATCGGTGGCACGTCCTCGAGCAGGCCCTCGCCCCACGCGTTGACGACGAACATGCCGTGCTCGGTCTGCCCGTACTGGTCGTGGACGACGACACCGAATTTCTGCTCGGACCAGTTCAGCACGTCCGGGGTGAGCGGCTCACCCGCCGACGATGCGCGTCGCAGCCGGATTTCGGGTCCGGTGTCGGCATCGGCACGCAGGCTGCGGTACACCGTGGGCGCGGCCGCGAAATTGGTGACGCCGAACGTGTCCATCACCTGCCAGGTCAGCGACGGCGAGAATCCGGCGTGCAGCAGGATGCTGCGCCGGCCGGCGGCCATCGGACCGAGCAGCGCGTAGTACAGGCCGTACGCCCAGCCCGGGTCCGCGGCGTTCCAGAACACGTCGTCGGCGCGCACGTCGAGACCGAATTCCATGTACGCGTGGAACGACGCGAGCGCCCGCACCGGAACCGGCACGCCTTTCGGCGTTCCCGTGGTACCGGACGTGAACAGCTGCACGAGACCACCGGCACCGCCGACGGCGACCGCCGCACCGCGCGGATCGTCGCCGGTGTGGGCTTCGAGCAGTTCGGCGAAATGAAGCCCGACCCCGGCGTCGCCGGAGTCCCCCGCGACGACGATCTGCCACGGCGCATCCGCGGGGATGTCCTCCCCCGGCGCGAGTTTGCCGAGTTGGTCGGCGTCGGCGACCACCACCTTCGCGCCGCTGGCCTGCAACCGGAACGCGATGGCCGGCGATGCGAACGCGGTGAACAGCGGTACGTGCACGGCGCCGCGACGCCAGATGCCCAGCAGCGCGACGACCAGGTCGGTGGATTTGCCCATCAGGGTCGCGACGTGGTCGCCCGGTTCGACGCCGAGATCGTTCAGCGCTGCCGCGAACCGGGTCGATTCCTCGCGCAGGTGGCCGTACGTCAGATCCTTCGAGGTGAGGTCGGCGTCGACGACGGTGAACGCGACCGCGTCCGCAGGGTGGTCGTCGCACAGCAGGTCGGCGGCGCACGCGTCCGCGGTGTCGTAGCGGTCCAGCAGTTCGCGGACACGGGCAGCGAAGTCGGCAGCCATCGATCCGTCCTCCTCGTCGAGCGTTCACAGGGTCGTCGCGGCACGTCACGGGGATGCGCGTCACCCGAACGTACCGCCACCTCTATGATCCGAGTCACAGAACTTTCCCGATACCCCCGGAAAGGGGTGAGCGATCGTGCCGGTTTCCGGTCCCTCGTCTCTGCTCCGGCCGCGCGATGGTGACGCCCTGCGCGGCGAGCTGCGACGCACCGCAGCGGACGCGCAGGTCTCCGTCGTGTTCGCCGGTGAGGTCCGCAGCGGCCACCTGCAGCTGAGCGAGTTCCTCGGGACCCGCACCAACGGCCTCGACGGGGTGATCGTTCCCCCCAAGGCCGGGCTCGGCGGGCTCGTCGTCGACCGTGCCAAACCGCTCACGGTCGCGGACTACGGGCGGTCGTCGTCGATCACGCACCATTTCGACCGGCCGGTGCTCGGCGAGGGGTTGCGTTCGATCCTCGCTGTTCCGGTGCTCGTGGGCGGCGCCGCGCGCGCGGTGCTGTACGGGGCGATCCGCGAGTGTGCTCCGCTCGGTGATCGCGCCGTGGGGGCGTTCGTGCAGGCCGCGCGACGTCTCGCCGACGAGATCACGGTGCGGGACGAGGTCGACCGGCGAGTGGCGATGCTCGCGCGGCAGAGTCCTGCCGAGCGTGATCCGATGGCGACGGCGGAGGTCCGGGAGGTTCATGCCGAACTGCGCAGCCTCGCCCAGACGGTGACCGATGCCGGCCTGCGGCAACAGTTGCGGTCTCTGTCGGATCGGCTCGTCGGCGCGTTCGGTGGCACCCCGGCCCCGGCGACCGCGATCGTGCTGTCGCCGCGCGAAACCGATGTGCTCTCGCATGTGGCGCTCGGGTGCACCAACATCGAGATCGCGCAGCGTCTGTCGGTGACACCGGAGACCGTGAAGAGTTACCTGCGCAGTGCGATGGGCAAGCTGGACGTGCACAACCGGCACGAGGCCGTCGTCGTGGCGCGCCGGCTGTCCCTGTTGCCGTGAGGCTCAGTAGCCTTCCGGCAGTGCCGCGAACATGTCCCGGGTGACCGCGACGGCGTTGTCGGAGCTGCCGCCGCGGACGACGAGCGTGGCGAACGCGAGGTCCCCGCGATAGCCGACGAACCACGCGTGCGATCCGCCCTCGACCTCCGCCTCAC
Organism: Rhodococcus phenolicus; assembly: GCF_001646785.1. GTDB lineage: Bacteria > Actinomycetota > Actinomycetes > Mycobacteriales > Mycobacteriaceae > Rhodococcus > Rhodococcus phenolicus. The sequence continues at coordinate 86,367 of NZ_LRRH01000051.1, read as the reverse complement.
CGGTTTTGCCGTACACCTCGCCCTGGTCGCGGATGCGGTCGGCGGTGCCGCTGGTGATCACGAGCCGCATCATGTCGCGCAGCCCGTCGACCATCTCCGGGGTGATGGTCGGGCGGTTCCCGGCAGTGACCTCGGGACGGTCGCCGTCCACCGTCGTCTCGCGACCCTGGATCAGATACGGGACCGGGGTGCGCCCGGCGGCGACGGTCGCGGCCGCCAGTGCCATCGCGAACGGGCTGACGACGACCTTGCCCTGCCCGAAACCGTCCTCGGCGCGCTGCACGGTGTTCTCCGCCGGCGGGACCGATCCCGAGAACACCGGCAGACCGACGACCCCGTACTCGGGTCCGATACCGAATGCGGCGGCGGCATTCGTGAGCGCGTCGGCGGGCATCTCGGACGCCAGTTTCGCGAACGAGGTGTTGCACGAGCGGGCGAACGCCGTCGCCATCGAGACGGTGCCGAGTTCGAACTCGTTGTAGTTGGGGACGCTGCGTTCGCCGATGGTGATGCGACCCGGGCACGGCACCATCGTGTCGGGGGTGGCGAGACCGGTGGAGATCGCCGCACCCGAGGTGATGATCTTGAACGTGGATCCGGGCGGGTAGTGGCCCGCGATCGCGACCGGCCCGTCCCGGTCGGCGGCCTTGTTCTGGGCGACCGCGAGGACCGCACCGGTGGAGGCCTCGATCACGACCGTCATCGCCTGTTCGGTCCGGGCATCGACGGCGGCCTGCGCCGCCAGCTGGATCGGCCGGTCCAGGCTGATGGAGAACGACGGAGCCGGCTGCGGGGCCGTCTCGGTGAGAACACCGATGTCGACGCCGTACTGGTTGAGCACGACGACGCTCCAGCCGGCGACACCGTCGATCTCGTCGATCACCGTCTTCTTGATCTGTCCGAGCAGGTCGGGCGCCAGGTTCCGGTCGGTGGCGACCAGATCCGCCTGCTCGACGACGCTCACCCCCGGAATCGCGCCCAGCGCCTCGGAAACGGTCGCGTAGTCGTCCTCGACGAGCCGGACCACGGCCATGGGCCCGCTCGCCGCGGTCGCGGATTCGGCGATGGACTGGGCGGTGAGGGACTTGTCGAAGCCGGTCAGCGCGGCGGACAGGGCGCGCGCTGCACCGAGGACGTCGCTGCTCGCGGACGCATCGAACGTGACGGAGTACACGGTCCCGGGCACGAGCACGTCCCCACCGGAGTGCTCGTTGACGCGCGCCCGCGGCGCTGCCTTTGTTCGCAGGTGCATCGTCTGGCGGTCGCCGAGCTGCGGGTGCAGGTTCGAGCGGGTCCACCGCACGATCCAGTCGTCGCCGCTGCGTCCCATCTGCATCGTCCCGGTGTACTGCCAGATCCGGTCCTTCGGCAGGTGCCACTCGTAGGAGTAGGTGACGGTCGCGGCGTCGCCGTGGATCTGCACGCCGGTCGTGCCGGCGGTCAGCGATTCGGCCTGCAGTCCGTCCCACGTCTCGGCGAGGGCCGATTCGGCGTCCCCGGGGCGATCGGTGTGGGCGGCGGCGACCCCGAAGTCCTGTTCGGCGAACGCCGCGAAGAACGCCTGGGCCGCCGATTCGGGTCCGGCGGGTTTCGGCGTGCACGCGACGAGGCCGCCGACCACCGCGACCACCACGAGCCACACCGCCGTCATCCGGTAGAGGACACGACGGCGGGCGGGCGGGGCCGGCCGGGGAACTGATCTTGCTGTCATCGCCCGCCATCGTAGGAGGCCGACGGCCGGAGTTCGGGGAGGCGCAGCGAACGTGGCAGGCGTCTCGCCGTCCGGCGACCGTTGTCCCCGCTCAGTCGAGCAGAACGGTGGAGAACGTGGCGACCTGCCGGAACCCGACGCGCGCGTAGGCGGCGCGGGCCCGCACGTTGAAGCTGTTGACGTACAGGCTCGGCAACCGGCCGGTCGCCGCGACCGCGACCGCGACCGCCGCGGTGCCCGCCGATCCGAGTCCGGCGTCGCGCATGTCCGGGCTCACCCAGACTCCCTGGATCTGCCCGACCGTCGACGACTGCGAGCCGACCTCGGCCTTGAAGACCACCTCACCGTTCTCGAACCGGGCCCAGGCACGTCCGGTCGCGATGAGGCTCGCGACGCGGCGCCGGTAGCTCACTCCCCCGTCCCCGGCACGTGGGTCGATGCCCACTTCCTCGATGAACATCGCCACGGCGGCGGGCAGGTAGGCGTCGAGCTCCTCGGGACGAACACGGCGTACCAGCGGGTCCGGTGTCACGAGCGGTTCCCGGTCGAGGACGAGCAGGGGCTGTTCGGCGCGCACCTCCCTGGCCGGTCCCCACGCGGATTCGAGCAGCTCCCACATGGGCATGGCGAGTTCGGCGCGTCCGACGACCGACGAGCACAGCCGCGGTCCGCGTGCGGCGCGTTCGGCGAACGCCTGCAGGTCGTCGGGAGCACCGAGCAGAGGGATCAGGTTGGCTCCGGAGAAGCACAGCGATGTCTCCGCGCCGCCGCGGCTCCACATGTCGCCGCCCACGGAACGGCCGGCGATGCCGTACTCCTCGACGCGTCCGGTGACCATGCACGAGGCCACGGGGTCGCGGGCGAGTACCCGTAGCACCGCCGCGGTGTCCCGTCCACCGAGCGACCGGACCCCCAGAAGCTTGAGCACGTGCCCACCACCTGTCGACTGCCGATACCGATCAGATTGCCACGAGCTTCGGCTCTACGGAAACCTACTCCCGATTCAGGGGGTCGGAGGCTCAGCCCACGGACACGGTGGGGGCGCCGGAGCCGGCGTCACCCTCCATCTCCTCGGCGATGCGCATCGCCTCCTCGATGAGGGTTTCGACGATCTGCGCCTCGGGGACGGTCTTGATGACCTGTCCCTTCACGAAGATCTGGCCCTTGCCGTTGCCGGAGGCGACACCGAGATCCGCTTCGCGGGCCTCGCCGGGACCGTTGACGACGCAGCCCATCACGGCGACGCGCAGCGGCACCTCCATGCCCTCGAGACCTGCGGAGACCTCGTTGGCCAGGGTGTAGACGTCCACCTGCGCGCGACCACACGACGGGCAGGAGACGATCTCGAGCTTGCGGGGACGCAGGTTCAGCGACTGCAGGATCTGCGTGCCGACCTTGATCTCCTCGGCGGGCGGTGCGGACAGCGACACCCGGATGGTGTCGCCGATGCCCTCCGAGAGCAGCGCGCCGAACGCGACCGCGGACTTGATCGTGCCCTGGAAGGCGGGCCCGGCCTCGGTGACACCGAGATGCAGCGGGTAGTCGCACTGTGCGGCGAGCTGCCGGTACGCCTCGACCATCACCACGGGGTCGTTGTGCTTGACGGAGATCTTGATGTCACCGAAGCCGTGTTCCTCGAACAGGCTCGCCTCCCACAGCGCCGATTCGACGAGCGCCTCCGGGGTGGCCTTGCCGTACTTCTGCAGCAGCCGCGGGTCGAGGGATCCGGCGTTGACGCCGATACGGATCGGGATGCCGGCGTCGCCGGCGGCCTTCGCGACCTCTTTGACGCGGCCGTCGAACTCCTTGATGTTGCCGGGGTTGACGCGCACCGCGGCACACCCGGCGTCGATCGCTGCGAAGATGTAGCGCGGCTGGAAGTGGATGTCCGCGATGACGGGGATCTTGCTCTTCCTCGCGATGGTCGCGAGCGCGTCGGCATCCTCCTGCCGCGGGCACGCGACACGGACGATGTCGCAACCGGACGCGGTGAGTTCGGCGATCTGCTGGAGGGTCGCGTTGATGTCGTGCGTCTTGGTGGTGCACATCGACTGCACCGACACCGGATGGTCGCTGCCGACACCGACATCGCCGACCATGAGCTGGCGGGTCTTCCGTCGCGGTGCGAGGACCGCGGGAACTTCGGGCATGCCCAATCCGATGGGGCTGGTCACGTTTCGCCTTCTTTCGTAGCTACCTGCCGATTCTAGCGGCGCAGGTCAGAACAGCTTGATGGGGTTGACGATGTCCGCGGTGAGCGTCAGCAGCATGTAGGCACCGCCGACGACCACCGCCACATAGGTGATGGGCAGCAGTTTCATGTAGTCCACGGCCGGTCCGTCGGCGAGGCCGCGCAGGTTGCGGAACCAGTTGCGGATGCGCTCGTAGATGGTGACGGCCATGTGCCCGCCGTCGAGCGGCAGCAGCGGCAGCAGGTTGAACGCGCCGAGGAAGAAGTTCAGCTGGGCGAGCAGCAACACGAAGGACTGCCAGATGCCGCGTTCGGCGAACTGCCCGCCGATGACGCTGGCACCGACGACGCTGACAGGGGTGTCGACGGCACGTTCCCCGCCGGTCACCGCGGTCCACAGATCCGACACCTTCGACGGCAACTGCATCAGCGCCTCGGCGGTGCGGGCCGCGAGGTACCCGGTGAATTCGAAGGTCGCCGGGACCGCCGACAGCGGTGTGTATTCGAGCTCACGCGGCTCGCCACCGACACCGATGGCACCGACCTCCCGCGACACCGGCTCGGCGTCGGGTTCGTTGCTCTCGTACACCCAGCGCTGCACCTGTTGCACCGTGACGGGGAAGGTGAGGGTTTCGTCGCCGCGCTCGACGGTGAAGTCGACCGTTCCGGACAGCGGCTGGGTGGCCTGGACGAGCTCGCCGAACGTCTCGACGCGGGTGTCGCCGACCGCGACGACGATGTCGCCGGGTTCGATTCCGGCGGCCTGGGCCGGTCCGACGCCCTCGCAGGCGGCGGGCTCGTAACCGCCTTCCTCACCGGCCTGGGTCGGGGGGGCGCACCCGACGGTCCCGACCACCGCGCGGGTCTCGGTGTTGGGCAGGCCGGACGTGACGGCCAGCGCATAGATGAGCACGATGCCGATCAGGAAGTTCATGGCGATGCCGCCGGACATCACGACCAGCCGCTTCCAGGTCTTCTGCCGGTACATCGCGCGGTCGTACTCGTCGGGTTCGAGTTCGTCGAGTGCCGTCATGCCGGCGATGTCGCAGAAACCGCCCGCGGGCAGCGCCTTGAGGCCGTACTCGGTCTCGCCGCGGCGGAACGAGAAGACCCTCGGACCGAAACCGATGTAGTACCGCCGCACCTTCATGCCGAGCTTCTGCGCGGTCCACATGTGACCGGCCTCGTGCAGCGCGACGGAGGCGGTGATGCCGAGGGCGAAGATCACCACGCCCAGCACGAACATCATCTGTAGCCGCTCCTCCTAGTTCACGAGCGCGCGGGCTCGGTCCCGAGCCCAGCCGTCGGCGGCGAGCACATCTTCCACGGTAGCGGGTTCCGCGGACCACTCGTGTGCGTCGTTCAGCACCGTCTCGACGGTGCGGACGATGCCGGGGAACGGCAGCGCCCCGGCGAGGAACGCCTCGGCAGCGATCTCGTTGGCCGCGTTGTACACGGCGGTGAGACTGCCCCCGCCGCGTCCTGCGGCACGTGCCAGTTCGATCGCCGGGAACACGACGTCGTCGACGGGCGCGAACTCCCAGGTCGACGCCGTCGCGAAGTCCAGGGCCGGCGCGGCGTCGGGCACCCGGTCCGGCCACGCCAGGGCCAGCGCGATCGGGAGTTTCATCGAGGGCGGCGACGCCTGAGCGAGGGTCGACCCGTCGGCGAACGTGACCATCGAATGGACGATGGACTGCGGATGCACGGTGACGTCGATGCGGTCGTAGCCGATCCCGAACAGCAGGTGCGCCTCGATCAGCTCGAGGCCCTTGTTGACGAGGGTCGCCGAGTTGAGGGTGTTCATCGGACCCATCGACCAGGTCGGATGCGCACCCGCCTGCTCCGGCGTGACGTCCTCGAGCTGTTCGGCGTTCCAGCCCCGGAACGGGCCGCCGGACGCCGTGAGCACCAGCCGCGAAACCTCGCCCGCGGCGCCGCCGCGCAGGCACTGCGCCAGCGCCGAATGTTCGGAGTCGACGGGCACGATCTGTCCGGGCGCGGCCGCGGCGGTGACGAGCGCGCCACCGGCAACCAGCGATTCCTTGTTGGCGAGCGCGAGCCGCGCGCCGGTCCCGAGGGCCGCGAGCGTCGGTTCGAGGCCGAGCGAACCGACCAGCGCATTGAGGACGACGTCCGCTTCGGTCTCCCGTACGAGTTCGGTGACGGCGGACGGGCCGCTGCGCACCGTCACCCCGTCGTGCGGCAACTTCAGCCGGGCCGCGGCACCGGGGTTCGCGACCGCGACCTCGGTGACTCCGGTCACGCGGATCTGTTCGGCGAGCAGGTCGAGGTTTCCGCCGCCGGCGGCCAGGCCGACCACCTCGAACCTGTCGGGATTGGCGGCGACGACCTCGAGCGCCTGGGTGCCGATCGATCCGGTGCTGCCGAGCAGCAGGACGCGGGTGCGGGAGCGGGATTCTGTGTCGACCACGCGACCATTGTTCCTGATGCACCTGAGCCGTTCCTGAATCGGCCGGGCGCCGCGACGCGCGGGTGCCGCCCCCGCTTCATACGACACGCGGTCGTATGTCACGATTAGCCCAACAGCGCGATCTTTCGAGCAGGAGGAACAACCGTGGCCGGTACCGAGTTGCAGTCCACTCACGTCGACACGGCCGAGGTGCCCTCGGCGGAGTGGGGTTGGAGCGGCGAATCTCCCAAGCTGTTCCGCACCATGGGCGTGATCGGTGCGATCTTCCTGCTGTTCATGATCATCGGCAATCACCACGGCCGCGTCGAGGACTGGTACCTCATCGGCTTCGCCGCGCTTCTCGTGCTCATCCTCGTGGTCGACGCCGTCAAGCGCCGTCGCCCGCGGTAGTCGCACACGATTTTCGGCAGGGCCTGCCCGGAGTGTTCCGGGCAGGCCCTGCTGTCTGTCGCCCGTTCCCCGTGCCGCGCAGGTCACCCCGGCACCGGATGCGCGGGCGGGGCCCAGGACGGGCGCCACGTCGCTGCCGGAAGCCGCGGCAGTGTGCCGAGATGGTCGATGATCGCGCGCAGCCCCGGGTGGGTGTTCGTTCCTCGGAAGATCAGCGAGAGCGGGTATGCCAACGCCGGTCCGGCGATCGGGATGCGGCGCAGGTCATGGCTCGACGGCCAGAGGTAGCGATCGCGCGCGCCGACGAGGGTCGCCACGTCCGCCGAGTCCGCGATGACGTCGAGCAGCACTTCGTTGCCGAAGTTGGGTCCCGCCGCATCGATCCGGAGGGTGAACTCGGCGGCGAGTTCGGCGTAGAACTCCGCCCATTCACTGCGAGGAGCGATGCCCGGAACCCAGATCCGGTGGCCACGCAACCGGCCGGGTGTCAGTGTCCGCGCGGACGCGAGCGGGTGCCGCGGGCCGACGAGCAGTTCCAGCGGTGAGTCGAACGCGTGGATCATCCGCAGATCGCGCGGCAGCGCAGCGCGATCGGTGAGGGTGCGGAACGCGGCGTCGATGTCGCCCGATACGACCGCGGCGACCACCTCACGCGGATCGTTCACTTTGAGGGTCACCACGTCGAGATCGATCTCCGGGTGTGCCCGCCAGTAGTCGTGCAGGACGACGGCCTGGGCGCTGCGCAGGCCAAGGACGTCGATCCGGAGGGTCCGGGATCCCGGCCGCACCGCGGCGACGGCCCGGTCGACGCCGGCGACGATGCTCCGCGCGTGCGGCAGGAGCGCTTGACCGTCGAGTGTCGGTTCGACGCCCCGGGCCGTGCGTGTGAAGAGGCGTACTCCGAGTTCTCGCTCGAGGGCGGCGATCCGCTTGGACACGGCCTGCTGCGAAACCCCCAGTTCGTCGGCGGCATGCTGCAACCGGCCCAGATTCGAGGCCAGGACGAACGATCGCAGCGCTTCGGAGTCCATCGGACGAGGCTATCGGACGCTGCACAACCATCGGTTGTGGCTCGCTTCCCGCCAGTTGTTTGATCTCGTCGAATCCTCTTGGTGTCATTCGGATACCCAACGCTGGGTTGTCACGAGGAGTCGCATGCAGGTGGGACCGGGGTCCGATTTCGGCCGGCTGTGGTCGGCGTACGCGGTGAGCACCTACGGCACGTGGATCGCGTTCGGGGCATTCCCCCTCATCGCCGTTCAGGCGCTCGACGTGCCCACCGTCGCGGTGGCGATCCTCGAGTCCGCCGCACTCGCGGTCGCTGCCGTCACGGCGACTCCGCTGGGTCCGTGGGTGGATCGTCGCGCCAAGCGACCGGTGATGGTGGCGACGGACATCGTCCGGTTCCTCGCGATGGCGAGCATTCCGATCGCCTACCTGCTCGGAGTGCTGTCCTACGCGCAAGTGCTGATCGTCGCGGTGATCTCCGGCACCGCAGCAATCGCGTTCACCGCCGCATCGGGTGCCTACGTCAGACATCTCGTCCCCGGCGACCGCCTGGTGGCAGCGAACGGCAGGTTCGAAGCAACGAACTGGGTGGCGACAGCGGCGGGCCCACCTCTCGGGGGCGTACTCGTCTCGATGTGCGGTCCCGTCGTCACCGTCGCGATCGACGCTGTGAGCTTTCTCCTGTCGGCAGTGGCCGTCCGCCGAATCCGCGGCAGCGACATCGCGGCCCGCCGCGGCAACGACATCGCGGCCCGTCGTGCCCCGGCGACGAGGCGGCGCACCCTCGAGCTCCGCGAGGGCTGGAGAGTTCTGCTGGCCGACCCCGTGCTCCGGCGGCTGTTCCTCAATTCCATGGCCGTCAACGGCCTGATCATGGCCACGAGCCCCCTGCTGGCAGTTCTCCTCCTCGGGCAATTCGGCATGCCCGCATGGCAATACGGCCTCGCGTTCGGGATTCCCGCGCTCGGCGGTCTCGCCGGCGCCCGCCTCTCGGCGCTGCTCGTCGCACGCTACGGACGCCACCGCGTGATGCTCGCCTCCGGATGGCTGCGCTCGATCTTTCCTCTCGGCCTCGCGTTCGCCGGACCGGGCACCGGCGGCCTCGTCACCGTGATCGTCGTCGAAGCCCTGCTGATCACATCCATGGGGATCTTCAACCCGATCGCCGCGACCGAAAAACTGCAGCGCACACCGGCCGATCACACTGCGCGTGCCCTCACCGCGTGGAGTGTGAGCAGCAAACTCTCCCAGGCCGGCGTCATCGCACTCGGGGGCGTCGTCGCCACGGCGACCACCCCGCTCACCGCGATCACGATCTGCGGGGTGCTGCTGCTCGCCACGCCGCTCCTGCTGCCGAAGCGGCGGCACCTGACCCCTCCGATGGAAGACTCGGGCAGATGGACCTGTTCCCCGCCGTCGAACCTCACGACTCCGGACACCTCGACGTCTCCGACGGGAACTCCCTGTACTGGGAGACCGTCGGCAGCCCGACCGGAGTACCGGTGATCCATCTCCACGGAGGACCCGGATCCGGCTGTACACCCGGAATGCGCCGATACTTCGATCCGGACGCCTTCCGCGCCGTGCTGTTCGATCAACGAGGGTGCGGACGCAGCACACCCCGCGTCGACGATCCGGGCATCGACCTGTCGACGAACACGACCGTCCACTCGATCGCCGACATCGAGCGCCTTCGCGTGCATCTCGGAATCGAGCAGTGGATCGTGACCGGGTTGTCGTGGGGCGTCACACTCGGATTGGCGTACGCGCAAGCGCATCCCGAGCGGGTGATCGGCATGGCGCTCGGCGCGATCACCTCGGGCAGCCGCAAGGAGATCGACTGGATCACCCGCGACATGCGCCGCGTCTTTCCCCGCGAATGGGAACGATTCGTCGAACCGGTGCCGGAGAACGAGCGGGACGGAAACCTCGCGGCCGCCTATGCACGCCTGCTCGCCGATCCCGACGCCGCCCGTCGCGAGGAGGCGGCACGGCGCTGGTGCGAGTGGGAGGACACCCACGTCTCCCTCGTCCCCGGGTGGAAACCGCTCCCGAGATACCAGGACCCCGCCTTCCGGATGATGTTCGCCCGGATGGTCACCCACTACTGGGCCCACGACTGCTTCCTCGCGGAGAATCAACTGCTCGACGGAATGGAACGGCTCGACGGCATTCCCGGGGTTCTCGTGCACGGGCGATACGACGTCTCCGGACCGCTCGACACCGCGTGGGACCTGTCCCGCCGCTGGACCGGGAGCCGTCTCGTCGTCGTCGACGATGCCGGGCACGGTGGCGGCAGCTTCACCGCGGTGTTCGTCGACGCGATCGACTCGCTGCGCTCGCGGGTTTCGTCCACGCGGTGAAACCGCGGGTGCCCCGGGATCACGCGATGTCCCGCGCAGGGGCGCAGGCCAGGAACCGGACGAGGTCGGCAGGCGTGCCTTCTTCGAAGGTCGCGCGTTGCCGGGCGGCGCCGTTCCCCTCCCTCAGCATCCGGTCCACGGCCTCCCGGGCGGACCGGTAGTCGCCGGTGCGTTCGAGGGCGGGACGCACATGTTCGAGAAGCCGCGTGATCGGGTGTGCGGCCGGCACGAGACGACCGGACTCGGTGTCGATTCCGTGCCCGGTGAGACCGTCGCGGGCGGCTCGCCAGTACGCAGCCCGCAGAACCTCCGGTTCCACGTCGGAAACACCCTGTCCCTGCCGCGTCGGATCGAGAGCGGTGATGACCAGGCCACGCACCAAGGTGGCGAGCAGGACCGCCTCGTCCACGGTGGCCTGGGTATCCGCGATGCGGACCTCGATGGTGGGCAGATGCGCCGACAACCGCACATCCCAGTAGAGCATCGCCGTATCGAGGATGACCCGATGCTCGAGCATCGTCGCGACCACGGCGTCGTAATGCTGCGCGGACTCGAAACGCGGTGGCGGACCGGCGTTGGGCCACCGAGTCCACAGCACGTGACGCCAGCTCGCGTATCCGGTATCGCGTCCGTCGGCGATGGGCGAGTTCGCCGTCAACGCCAGCAACGCAGGCAACCACGGCCGCAGATGATTGCTGACCCGCACCCCGGCGTCCCGGTCGGGTATGGCGACATGGACGTGACAGCCGCAGATGACCTGCTCGCCGAGCAGACCGAAGTTCTCGACGAGGTTGCGATATCGGGCCTGGTCCGTGATCAGGCGCGGCGGCGGGCCCAGCGGTGGTACCGCCGTCGCCAGCAGCACCGCACCCGAGCACGCGGCCGCCGCGGCGGCACCGGTCCTCGCCCGCCGCAGTTGCGTCCGCAACTCCGCGATGTTCGTGCAGACCGGGGTGGCGGTTTCGATCTGGCACCGGGACAGTTCCAACTGCAGGTCCACGCCGAATTCGTGCCCGGCCGCGGCGACGGCGACATTGTCGAGCCACGGAGCCCCGGTACCGGGATCGGCGAGCACGAACTCTTCCTCCACCCCGACGGTCGGAACGGAACCTTCGCCGACGGGACCGGCGGTGCGGGCTGGGGATGAGGTCATCGTCGGCTCCTGCCCCGGCCACGGTTCCCGGCCGGTGCATTCAGGCTGTCACGTCCACCACCGGCCCGGGACGGAACCGAAGCCGGAGTCGTGCTGTCGGCCTGTGTGTACCCGGCTCGGGCATCCTCCGAATCAGAAGGCGAACAACCGTCTCGTCACCGGCCCCGCCACGCCGCCCTTCAGTGCCCCGCCACGCCGCCCTCTAGTGGCCCCGCCACTGTGGGCTCCGCTTCTCGCCGAACGCCCGCGGCCCCTCCTGCGCGTCGTCGCTGTTGTAGCAGAATTCCGACGCGTGCCGAGCCGCCCGCAACGCCGCCGACCTCCCCATCTCCGTGGAGATCATCACGGTTTCGCGGGCGGCACGAACCGACAGCGGCGCGCCGGCGAGGATCTCCCCCGCCAGCTCCAGTGCCGTCTCGAGCAGAGCGGCCGGTTCGGCGAGCCGGTTGACCAGTCCGATTTCGTACGCCCGCTGCGCGGTGACCGGTTTGCCGGTGAGCAGGATCTCCATCATGATCCGCTGCGGGATCATGTGGATCAGCGGCGACGCCCACGGCGAACTGCGCCCCACCTTCACCTCGGTGATCGCGAACGTCGCGGTCGTGCTCGCCACGCACAGATCGCAGGCCTGGGCGATCAACCAGCCCCCGGCGAACGCGGCACCGTTGACCGCGGCGATCGTCGGTTTGGACAGCTCGACCGTGTCGTACGGGACCGGAATCAGATCGCGCGGCGGCACCCGCATGCCGGTCTCGACCATCTCCTTCAGGTCACCCCCCGCGCAGAACGCCTTCTCCCCCATGCCGGTGAGGATCGCCACGCGCAGGTCCGGATCCTGCTCGAACCGTTCCCACGCGGCGTAGAGGCCCTTGCGGATCTCCGCGGTCAGGCAGTTGCGGGTCTCCGGCCGGTTCAGCGTGATCACTGCGATGCCGTCGTCGCGGGCCTCGAAGAGTACGGGCTCGTTCACTCAGAAACCTCGCTGCTCGATGGTGTGGGCCTGCCGCTCGAGTTCCTCGCGGAAGTCCGGATGGGCGATCGCGATGAGACGGCGGGCACGTTCCCGCAGCGTGCGTCCCCGAAGCTCGGCCGCACCGAATTCGGTGACGACGACGTCGACGTCGGAGCGCGCGGTCGTGACCGGACCGGACAGTGCCGCGGTGATCCGGCTGACGGTGCCGCCTTTCGCGGTCGCGGGCAGTGCCATGATCGCGTGGCCGCCGGCCGAGCGTGCACCGGCACGCACAAAATCGACCTGGCCGCCGGTGCCGCCGAGGTAGGCAGGGCCGCTCTGTTCGGCATTGACCTGCCCGGTCAGGTCGACCTCCATCGCCGAGTTGATCGTGACGAGCTTGTCGAGTTGCGCGAGAACCCCCGCGTCGTGGGTGTACGCGGTGGTGCACATGCGGATCTGCGGGTTGCGATGGGCGAACCCGTACAGCCGCGCCGTTCCGATCAGCGCCCCCGTGATCGAGACGCCAGGGTCGATTCTCTTGCGCGCGTTGGTGATTGCACCGGACTCGATCAGCTCGACGAGACCGTCGCCGATCATTCCGGAATGCACGCCGAGATCGACCCGGTCGTGCAGGAGCCGCAGGATCGCATCGGGTACGGCTCCGATTCCGGTCTGGATGACCGATCCGTCCTCGATGTAGGCGGCGGCGTGTTGCGCGATGGCCGCGTCGACCGCCCCGATCGGCGCCGGCGGAACCTCGACCAGAGGACGTGAAACATGCACCGCACGATCTATTTCCGATGCAGGGAGAGTTTCACCGAAGGTGACCGGCACCCGGTCGTTGACCTCGGCGAGCACGACGCGAGCGGTCGCGACGGCGGCCTGCACGTAATCGCTGACGAGCCCGAAGCTGTGGCGGCCTTCCTCGTCGGCCGGGGCGACCTGAACGAAGGCCGCGTCGCAGCGGATGACGCCCGCCTCGATCATCGCGCCGACCTGACCGACATGACACGGAATCACGTCGAGTTCGTGGACCCTGGTCAGCGCCCGCAACGCGCCGATCGCGCCCATGCTCGACATCGCGAAACTGCCGGTCAGGCCCGGCGCGAAGATCCCCGAAAAGCTCGTCGCGACGAACACCTTCACACCCCCGATGCCCGGGCCCTGCTCGATCAGCGCTTCGATCAGGGTGGTGGGCTCACCGCAGGCCTGCCCGATGACGATGTGGTCGCCGGACCGCAGGTAATCGGTGAGATCGATAGTGTCCGTGCGTGTTCCGAGATTCGCGCTCAGCCCGCTCATGCGTCCGTCCCGTTCACTCGCGCACCGGCCGCGGCGTGAAGTTCGTCGAGCACCTCCCTGGTGTGCTCGCCGAGCCGGGGGGCGGCACCGGCGACGCGCCCGGGGGTGCGCGACAGCCACGTCGGCGGCCCCGGGAATCGCACGGTGCCGTACTCCGTGTCGACGTCCTGGAAGAAGCCGACGCCGTCGAGGTGGTCGTTGTCGAACAGTTCCTCCAGGCTGCGTACCGGGGCGGCGGGAATGTCGAGGGCGCGCAGCAGATCGAGCCACTCCCCCGTGGTCCGTTCGAGGAACGTCGCACCGAGATGCGCATACACGGTGTCGATGGAGCGGGCGCGTTGCTCGAGGGTCGCGTAATGCTCTCCGGCCCATGCCGGTTTCACGGCGTCGACGAATGCCGTCCACTGCTTGTCGTTGTACACCAGTGCCGAGATCCGGCCGTCCTTCGTCCGGTACGGCCTGCGGTTGGGGGCGACGGCGCGGGGGTAGCCCGCCGGGCCCGCCGCCGGGTCGAACATCGCGCCGTTGGCGTGTTCGACGAGCATGAACGACGCCATCGTCTCGAACATGGCGACTTCGACCTCCTGCCCCTCGCCGGTGCGTTCGCGGTGGAACAGGGCCATCATCGTGGAGTACGCCGCCGTGAGGCCGGCGACCTTGTCGGCGATGATGGTGCCGACGTAGCCGGCTTCGCCGGTGAGTTGCTCCTGGGCGGAGAGCAGCCCGCATTCGGCCTGGATCGTGTCGTCGTAGGCGGTGAGGTCCGCGTCCGGTCCGCGGCGGCCGTAGCCGTAGCAGTTGGTGTAGACGATCGACGGATTCAGCGCGGAGACGTCGTCGTAGCCGAAGCCGAGTTTCGCGACGGCCTTCGCACGCATCGAGTGGATGAACACGTCGGCGCCGGTGACGAGTTCGCGCAGGACCGCCCGGTCCCCGTCGGTGCGCAGATCCAGCACGACGCTGCGTTTGCCGCGGTTGACGTTGACGAAGACCCCACTCATGCCCGGTTCCGGGCCGACCGAGATGTAGCGGGTGTTGTCTCCGGCGGGCGGCTCGATCTTGATCACCTCAGCGCCCATGTCGGCCATGATCTGGGTGCAGTACGGGCCCATCACCATGGCGGTCAGGTCGACGACCCGCACGCCGGACAGCGGACCTGTGTGTTCCATTCGTCTCAACCTCACTGCGCTCTGCCGGACCGATGACGCGACGCTTCGAATCCCTCCCCGGGACGGCGCCACACTATCAGGTGAATCCTTACAAGGATAGTGGTATGACTGTGGGGTGGAAACGAACTCGACGGCCACTGCCGGTATGTCTTTTGGGCGGTCGGGGCCGCCAAAAAGACACACCGGGCCGCAGGCCCCCATCGGTGCCGTTCTCGACGCCGCACTCGCCGAGCGTCCGGACGCCCCCGCGATCGACGCCGCGTCAGGCGTGTGGACGTACGCGGAACTCGACGAACAGGCGCGCCGTGCGGCCGGGGCACTGTGGTCACTCGGAGTCCGCCCCGGCGACCGGGTGGCCGCGTGCCTGCCCAACGATCTCGATATCGTCGCGGCGTTCCACGGCGCAATGCGCATCGGCGCGATCTGGGCGGGGATCGGCGAAGCGCTCGCCGAGGGCGAGCAACGGAACCTGTTCGACCTGTGCGCCCCGGCGGTGGTCCTGGCCGGGGACCGGTGCACGCTGGACACCGCCGAGTCCGTGCGCCCGGACCGCTGGGCGGAGCTGCTGACCCGCGCCGGCGACGCTCCCCCGGTCGCCGTGGCCCCCGAGTCTCCGGCCGGGATCGCGTTCACCAGCGGAACCTCAGGCAGCCCGAAGGCCGTGGTGCACAGTCACCGCAATCTGCTGCTGCCCGGCGCGACACTCGTCGCGACCCGAGGCTGGGGACCGGATCTGCGCAAAGGCGACAGCTTCCCCCTGACGATCCTCAATCTCATGGTGCTCTCGACCCTGCTCACCGCGCAGGCGGGCGGCTGCTCGGTCGTGATGGACCGCCGCGACCTCGACGGTGTCGCGGAGTGGATCACCACCCGCAGCGTCACCGTGTGGAACGGCGCTCCGGCACAGCTGTTCGACCTGGCCCACCGCCCGGACATCGCCCTCGGGACCCTGCGCGAGGTGTGGAGCGGCGGCAGCGACACCCCCGACGCGCTGCGCCGCGCCTTCGCCGACACGCACGGGCTGGTCCCGCGCGTGACCTACGGACTGACCGAGGCGCCCACGGTCGTGTCCATCGACCCGGTCGGCGACGAATGGTATCCCGGAGCCAGCGGGCGGGTTCTGCCGCAGTACGACGTCGCCGCGTACGACGACGAGGGCCGTCGGCTCGCCGCCGGTGAGCTCGGCGAACTGAAACTCGCCGGCGCCGGCGAGGGCCCGTGGGCGAACTCCTGGACTCCGATGCTCGGCTACTGGGAGGACGGGCGTATCCGGCCGCCGGCACCGGGGCCGATCCCCACCGGGGACATCGGAACAGTCGACGGCGACGGCCGGCTCACCGTCCTCGATCGCAAGAAGCTCGTGATCATCCGGGGCGGCGCCAACGTATACCCGCTCGAGGTCGAACGTGTGCTGGCCGGCCATCCGGACGTCGTGAAGGCCGCCGTGTACCCGGTCCCGGACGACCGGCTCGGCCAACGTGTCGCGGCCGTGATCGAAAGCCACTGCCTCGAACCGGATTTCGTCGATATCTCCGCACTGTGCCGACGCGAACTCGCGTCGTACAAGGTCCCGGAGCTCTGGTCCCGCGTCGATGCCCTGCCGGTCAACGCGATGGGCAAGATCCAGCGGGCCGGGCTGGGCGAGTTCGTCGCCTCGCGCCGCACCCCCGGACGGCGGGACACCGGCCATGCCTGATCCCGGCATCACACGATCCGTGCGAGGATCGTTCCCCCATCGAGAGGAGAGCCCCGTGGCACCGATCGGCGACGCCGCCGCGCGAATGTTCGGCCTGGAGGGCCGGGTCGCGATCGTGACCGGAGCATCGTCCGGGCTGGGCGCAGCCGTCGCCGAGGCCCTGGCATCGCTCGGGGCGACGGTCGCGGTGGTGGCGCGGCGCCGCGATCGCCTCACCGACCTCGCCCGGCGGATCGGAGGCCTGGCCGTGACCTGCGACCTGTCCGACCTCGACCGGGTCGCCGAGGTCGTGCCGACGGTGCTCGCGCAGCTGGGACCGCCGGAAATCCTGGTCAATGCGGCGGGCAGCATGTTCACCGAGGAACGCGCCGAGTCCGAGCCGCTCGATGCGATGCGCAGCACCGTGGACCTGAACCTGCTCGCCCCGTTCCGGCTCGCGCAGGACGTGTTTCCGCACATGCGAGCCGCCGGTCGCGGTTCGATCGTCAACGTCTCGTCGATCAGCGGCCGCGTCGGTGTTCCCGGGATACCGCAGGCGTCCTATGCCGCGAGCAAGCTCGGCCTGTCCGGCCTGACCTCCGAACTCGCGGTGCAGTGGGCCCGGCATTCGATCCGGGTGAACACGGTGGCGCCCGGCTTCTTCCGCAGCGAGATCACCGGCCCGCTCTACGAGAGCGAGCGGGCCGCCGAGTACCTGCGCCGCAACACACCGCTCCCGAAGGAAGGCACCGCCGACGACATCGTGGGCGCTGTGGTGTGGCTCGCCGGGGATGCCGGCAGCTACGTCACCGGTCAGACGATCGTCGTCGACGGGGGCTGGACCGCCCGCTGATCCGGGCGGGCCGCCGATCGACCGCGGCGGCCCGCCCGATCTCACTCGGTGGACCAGATCTCCTCCGGCAGAGGGGATCCGAGCCCGTACAGCTCGACGCCGTGCACGTCCGCACCCATGACGACCGCAGGGACGGCACGGTAGTACCAGATACCCGGATTCAGGGCGACGAGTCGTTGCTGCACCGTCTCGTACGCTGCCTTGCGTTCGTCGACCGTTCCGGCGGATCGTCCGGCGTCCAGCGCCGCACTCAATTCCGGATCGTCGATGCCGATGACGTTGCCCGGGGAATCGGTGTGGAACGCCATCCACAGCGGGCTGTCCGGGTCCTGGATGACCGCCGACGAAATGAACATGTCGAAATCACGAGCTCCCGAACGTGCGGTGGCAGTGGCATAGTCCACGACGTCGACCTTGGCCTCGACGTTGTCGTAGGCGCTGAGTTGTGCCTGGAGCGCCTCTCCGAGGGTCTTGCTCTCGGTCGTCGGGTAGGACAGGAAGGTGAACGAGACCGGCTTGCCCTCGGCGGCGAGTTCGTCGAACAGTTGCTGCGCGGCCTCCGGATCGGTCCGGCCGAGTTCGATGTCGCTGAAATACGGCGAGTTCTCCTCGAACAGGGTCTGCGGGACCTGTCCTTCCCCGTTGTAGACGGCGGTGTTGACCGCGTCGAGGTCGACGGCGAGGGCGACCGCGCGGCGGGCACGCTCGTCGTCGAACGGTGCGCGGGCGAAGTTCATGCCGATGAACTGTCCACCGCCGGTCGGGACCACTTCGTAGGAGTAGCCGGCGGATTCGACGTTCTTCAGGCTCGCCCAGTTGGTTTCGGACGCGAGGTCCGCGGCACCTGTCGTGATCGCGTTGACCCGCTGGTTGGTGTCGCTGACGGTGCGGATGGTCAGGCTGTCGAGGTAGGGCTTCGGCGCGTCCCAATAACCGGGGTTCTTCGCAAGTTCGATCGAGTCCTGCCGGGTCCAGCGGGTGAGCGTGAACGGCCCTGCGCCGATGGGATTCTCGTCGAATGCGGCTTGCCCCTTCCCCAGCGCGTCCGGTGAGGCGATCCAGTTGAGACCGCTCGAGACGACGGACTGCGCGAAGTGCGGATTCGGGGATCGCATGATCACGCGGAGGGTTTCGGGGTCGATCACCTCGGTGCCCGCGATCTGCCCGGCCCAACGGATCGTGGTCGACCCGACCGCCGGATCGCCCATACGGTCCCAGTTGAATTTCACCGCGGCGGCATCGAGAGGCGTGCCGTCGGTGAACGTCAGACCGGGCCGCAGGGTCAGCAGGAACGTGGTTCCCCCGTCGGTGGTGGAGAACCCGGTGGCCATCTTGTACTCGATGTCGAAGGTGTCGACGTCGTTGACCATCAGCGTGCCGTACAGCGCATTGCCCAGCACCGGCTGATGCGACCACGTGTTGGACAACGCGGCCGGGTCCAGGGAGCGCGGTTCCCCGGTCTGCAGGACGACGAGGTCGCCGCCGGCCACCGGATCACCGGCCTCGACCCCGCCGGAGGGTCCCTCGTCGTTCTGCGCGCCGCAGGCCCCGAGCAGTAGGGTCGCGGCACATCCCGCGGCGACGGCGGACAACAGCATCCTTCTTCGTGGCATCTCGGCCTTTCGGGTCGCGGTACGTCGACGCCGGATTCGGTGATGCCGGGAACCGACGCGTTCGGTCCTGTCCCCCAGCGTTTTTCCCGAACATCCGTACGCCGATCCACCGAGTGGTGACGTCTGTCACAGCGGAGTATCGCCAGGCCGCTCCGAAGATTCAAGTATTGCCATCCTTACAAGGATTGACGTAGTGTCCGCTGCATGGGCCCGGAGACGCCGATTCCGGCACGGCGCCCGGTCCGACGAATGCAGTTTTCGCTGTCGCTCGACGGCTCGAGGAAGGACTTGCTCCGACGATGTTTTCCGCAGTGGTGATCGAGAAGGACGAAACCGGACAGACGGTGACGCGCAAGAACCTGCAGGACACCGACCTGCCCGGCGGGAACGTCACCGTCGATGTGGAGTACTCCACCCTCAACTTCAAGGACGCTCTCGCGATCACCGGCAAGTCGCCGGTCGTGCGCAGGTTCCCGATGGTGCCCGGAATCGACATCGCCGGCGTCGTCGCCGACAGCTCGCACGAGCGATGGTCGAAGGGCGACCGGGTCGTCCTCAACGGCTGGGGGGTCGGCGAAACCCATTGGGGCGGGCTCGCTCAGCGCGCCCGGCTCGACGGCGACTGGCTGGTTCCGCTGCACGACACGTTCACCACGCGGCAGGCCATGGCGATCGGGACGGCCGGTTACACCGCGAGCCTGTGCGTCGACGCGCTGGTCCGCTACGGGGTGACTCCGGACCAGGGCGAGATCCTGGTGACGGGAGCGACCGGCGGGGTCGGCAGCGTCGCCATCGCGCTGCTCGCCGAGGCGGGTTTCACCGTCGCCGCCGCGACCGGTAAGACCTCGGAGGCGGATTACCTCACCGCGCTGGGTGCCGCCACCGTCGTCGACCGTGCCGAACTGTCGGCTGCCGGCAAACCACTGCAGAAGGAACGGTGGGCCGGCGTCGTCGACACCGCCGGTAGCCACACTCTCGCCAACGCGTGCGCCCAGACCCGCTACGGCGGCGCGGTCGCCGCGTGCGGCCTCGCACAAGGCATGGACTTCCCCGCCTCGGTCGCGCCGTTCATCCTGCGCGGCGTCTCCCTCCTCGGTATCGACAGCGTGATGGCCCCGCACCCGCGGCGTGCCGCCGCGTGGGAGCGCCTGGCCCGGGATCTCGATGCGAGTGTGCTCGACGCGATCGCGCACGAGGTCGGTTTGGAGGAAGCGATCGCTGCCGCCGGGAAGCTCATGGACGGCACCGTGCGCGGCCGCATCGTTGTCGATGTCAATCGCTGATCGAGGAGTGGACGTGACCAAGAAATCGAATCCCGAACTCGACCTGTCCGACGTCGATCACCGCGTCGGCAAACCCGTCGGCGGCGGGCAGCTGTGGGATCCGTGCAGCGCCTCCGACATCCGCCGCTGGGTGATGGCGATGGACAACCCCAACCCCCTCCATTGGGACGAGGAGTTCGCCCGCGCGTCCCGTTACGGCGGCATCATCGCACCGCAGTCGATCGCCGTCGCACTCGACTACGGGCACGGCGCAGCCCCCGCCTGTGTGGGCCGAATCCCCGGCAGCCACCTGATCTTCGGCGGCGAGGAGTGGTGGTTCTACGGAACCCCAGTCCGCCCCGGCGACAAACTGTTCCAGGACCGCCGATTCCACGACTACAAGGTTGCCGACACGAGTTTTGCCGGCCCGACGATGTTCTCGCGCGGCGACACCGTGCACCGCAACCAGCACGGTGCTCTCGTAGCGCGGGAGAGATCGACCGCCATCCGGTACCTCGCGGAGGAAGCCAACAAGCGCGGGAAGTACGAGAACCAGCTCGGCGAGATCAAACGATGGACGGCCGACGAACTCACCGAGATCGATGCTCTGCGTCACGAATGGCTGCTGACGACGCGCTCGGGCATCTCGCCTCACTTCGACGAAGTGAAGGTGGGCGACACCCTGCCCCGCCGAGTTCTCGGCCCGCACACGATCGCCTCCTTCACCACCGAGTACCGAGCGTTCCTGTTCAACATCTGGGGCACCTTCGAATGGGTCGCTCCCGACGGTGTCGACGACCCGTGGGTGAACCAGGACCCGGGCTGGGTGGACGGATTCGGCTTCGACGAGGAAGGTGCCCGGATCGACCCGAGGTTGCGCGACGGACTGTATGTCGGACCGTCCCGCGGGCACATCGACGCCGACAAGGCCGGCGAGGTGGGTATGGCCCGCGCCTACGGTTACGGCGCGACGATGGGCGCCTGGTGCACGGACTACCTCGCCAACTGGGCCGGCAACGACGGCATGGTGCGGCACATCAAATCCGATTTCCGCACTCCCGCATTCGAGGGCGATGTCACGTACTTCGACGCCGAGGTGATCGACAAGCAGACCGACACCACGTGGGGCGTGCCGCTGGTGCAGGTGAAATTGCGCTTGACGAACCAGGACTCGGGTGTCCTGGTCTCCTCGACCGCCGAGATCGAACTGCCGCACTGATCGCACCGAACACACGAGGGCCGACATGACGACCGTAGAGAATGCTGTATCGGCACAACCGGTTTCGGTTGTCTCGGGACCACCGCTCACCGAGGAGCCCGGTCTCGGGACGTTGACACTGCCGGGTTTCCTCCGCGAAGTCACCACGGCCTATGCCGACCGGGAAGCCCTCGTGATGCACGAATCCGGCGATGTCACCCGCTGGAGTTACACCGACCTCTGGGAGCGCGCGATCGAGGTCGCGCGGGCGTTGCGGGCGGTGGGGATCGGCAAGGACAGCCGGGTCGGCGTGCTGATGACCAACCGGCCCGAGTGGATCGCGGCGACCTTCGGCACGTCGCTCGTCGGCGGTGTCGCGGTCGCCCTCAGCACCTTCTCGACCGCCGCCGAACTCGACCTCCTCATCGGGACGTCGGGCATCTCGGTGCTGCTGTTCGAACGCACCGTCGCGAACCGGGACCTCGCCGAGGCACTCACCGACCTGGAACCGAAGATCGGCGGGTCCACACCCGGCGACCTGCAGTCGGTGCGGTACCCGCACCTCCGGTATCTCGCCGCGGTGGGTGCCGCGCCTGCCGGCGGCGCCGTCGAGTCGTGGGACACGTTCGTCGCAGGGGGACGCGACGTGCCCCGCGAAATCGTCGAGGCAACCGCCGCGGGGGTCGAGCCGAGCGATACCGCCGTGTTGTTCTTCTCCTCGGGTACCACGAGCAAACCGAAAGGAATTCTCAGCGCCCACCGGGGGGTGAGCATCCAATCGTGGCGGTTCGGGCGGATGTACGGGTTCGAACCCGCCGACGACGTGCGCTGCTGGTCGGCCAACGGCTTCTTCTGGTCGGGCAACTTCGGGATGGCGCTCGGCGCGACCCTGTCCAAGGGCGGCTCGCTCGTCCTGCAATCGATGTTCGACGCCGCCGAAGCACTCGCCCTGATGCAACGCGAGCGGGTGAACTTCCCGGTCGCGTGGCCACACCAGTGGGCACAGCTGGAGGCGGCACCGAACTGGGCCGGGGCCGACCTGAGCGCGATGCGGTTCGTGGACAACAGCACTCCGATCGCGCGGCATCCATCGGTCTCCGTGGACTACCGCGAGCCCGGTCACGCATACGGCAACACCGAGACGTTCACGATCTCGACGGCGTATCCCGCGAACACCCCCGACGACGTGACCGCAGGCAGCAGCGGGGTGCCGCTGCCCGGCGTCACCGTCAAGGTCGTCGAGCCCCTCTCGGGAACTCCCGTCCCGATCGGCGACAGCGGCGAAATCTGCGTCAAGGGACCGACATTGATGCTCGGGTATCTCGGCGTGCCGTTGTCCGAGACGCTCGACGCCGAGGGCTTCTTCCACACCGGCGACGGTGGTCACCTCGACGCGGACGGCCGGCTGTTCTGGGAGGGCCGGCTCAACGACATCATCAAGACCGGCGGCGCGAACGTCTCCCCGCTCGAAGTGGACGAGGCGCTGATCGGATTGCCGGGCGTCAAGGTCGCCCGCACGGTCGGGGTGCCGCACGACACCCTCGGCGAGGTCGTGGTCGCGTGCATCGTGCCGCACGACGGTACGAATCTCGAGGCGGACACGATCCGAGCGCACCTGCGGGAACAGCTCGCCAGCTACAAGGTTCCCCGTCACGTGCTGTTCTTCGGCGAGGACGAGATCACACTGACCGGCAGCGCCAAGATCAAGACCGACGAGGTCCGCACGCTCGCAACGGAACGCCTCCGGAACCCCTAGGTTCCCGGGCGCGACCGGCCTCCGGGCTCGGCTCAGTCGATCAGGCCGCGATCCCGCGCGACTGCGACGGCGGCCGTCCGGCTGTCCACGCCGAGCTTCGAGAAGACATGCACCAGGTGTGATTTCACGGTCGCCTCCGTGACGAACAGTTCCTTCGCGACGGCTCGGTTGGACAACCCGCGCGCGACGAGAGCGACGATCTCCGCCTCGCGGGCGCTGAGCTCGACCCCGGGTGTACGGATCCGCTGGTACAGGCGCTGCGCCACATCGGGATCGAGCACGGTTTCTCCGCGGGCCGCGGCCCACACCGCGTCGACGAGAATCTGCGTTTCACTGTCCTTGAGGAGGTAGCCGGACGCGCCCGCCTCGACGGCCCGCAGGATATCGCCGTCGGTGTCGTAGGTGGTGAGCACGACGACGCGGGGCGGGTCGGCACGCGCCACCATCTGCGCGGTGGCCGTCGCGCCGTCCATGCCCTCCCCGAGCCGCAGGTCCATCAGCACGACGTCGGGACGCACTGCCGCCACCAGTTCGAGCGCCTGCTCTCCCGTCGCCGCTTCCCCGACCACCTCGAGTCCGTCGTGCGACGACAACAGGGCCCGCAGCCCGGCCCGCACCACCGGATGGTCGTCGACCAGCAGGATCCGCAGTGTCATGACGGAACCGGAACCGGAAGCGTTGCGGCCAAGGCGGTGCCGTCACCCGGAGCGGACTCGACGACGA
This sequence comes from Rhodococcus phenolicus, assembly GCF_001646785.1. Lineage (GTDB taxonomy): Bacteria > Actinomycetota > Actinomycetes > Mycobacteriales > Mycobacteriaceae > Rhodococcus > Rhodococcus phenolicus. The sequence continues at coordinate 62,611 of NZ_LRRH01000051.1, read as the reverse complement.
GTGAACCTCCGAGAGAATCCAGCCGGTCGCGCATCGCGCGCAGACCGTACGAGTGCGGCCCGGCTGCGGCACCCGGATCGAATCCGGCACCGTCGTCCACGACGTCGAGCCGCACCTCGTCCGGGGTGTACGTGAGAGTGACCCGGACGTGCGCCGCTCGCGAGTGCGATCGCACGTTCGCGAGTGCGCTCTGTGCGACCCGCAGCAACGCGACGTCGAACTCCATCGGCAATGCCACGGCGTGACCGTCGACGACGAGTTCGGCGGTGACACCTGTGTGCTCACGCAACTGCGCCACCAGCCTGCCGAGGGCCGGCCCGAGAGAAGCCTCTTCCAGAGCGGACGGTGTCAGCGCCCCGACGACCCGTCGCGCCTCGGCGAGGTTGTCCTGCGCGGTGTCGGCGATCCGGGCCAGCACCGCGACCGGTTCGGGGTCGCGCTGCCCCGCCCGGGCGAGCAGCAGGATCGACGAGAAGCCCTGGGCGAGAGTGTCGTGGATGTCGCGAGCGAGCCGGGCCCGCTCGGCGACGGCTCCCGCCTCACGTTGGAGCGTTGCGAGTTCGTCCTGAGCCCCGAGCAGGTCGCGGTGCGCGCGGGCCAGCTCGTCGTACAGTTGCCGGCGTTGCCGGCCGTCGCGAACCAACTGCTGGTACACCACCGCCATTCCGGCGGCGGCAGCGGCACCGAAGATCGGCCCGATGATCGACGCCACCGCATTCCCCTCGCCGTGCCACAGTGCGGCCGCGACGGCCACCGCGGTGACGGCGGCCGTCGACGCCAGTGCGCCCGCGGTCGGAAGCAGGTGGAAGCACAGAAAGAACAGGGGGAACGCCACCCACACGTAGTTCCCGCTCAACGCCGCGAGACCGAGCCATCCCGCGACCAGCACCGCGAGCCACCATCGTCCGTAACTCGGCCGGCCGGTGACAGCGGACCGACGGGCGAACCGGACCCCTGCGAGATACCACACGAGCACCAGCAACGCGAGGACCAGCGCGGGCGCGGGATTCGGCTCGTCGGCGACACTGCGAGCGGCTCCGACAGCGAGCAGCAGGACGAACAGGCCGTGCGCGCCGAGCGTCATGGCACGCAGCACGGAGGCCGGACCGCGATCGGCAGAGGTCGAGGCGGGACCTCGATCAGGGTGCGCTGGGAGTTGCATTTCGTCCACGCTAACACCGCCGCAGGGCGCCGACCTGCCCCGATCGCAGGAATCCAACTTTCGATTGACCGGAGAACCCAACCCTCGTGCGATGCGACCGGCCCCCGCCGCAGGCAACGCTGGAACCCATGTTCCTCGGTATTCGTGACCTCGCGTTCGCCAAGGGCCGCTTCGCATTGACGACCGCGGTCCTGTTCCTCCTCTCGCTGATGGTGGTGATGCTGTCGGGGCTGACCGCGGGACTGGGAAACCGGTCGATCGCCGCGGTGCAGGGCATCGGCGCCGACCACTTCGCCTTCGACGCGCCCGCGCCGGACCGGGAACTCTCGTTCGCCGACTCCCGGATCGGCGAGGCGCAGCGCAGCGGCCTCGCCGCACAACCGGGCGTCGACGACGCCGCGATCGTCGGGGTGGCGACGACACGGGTGACGGGCGCAGGCGGTGACGTCGGAGCGGCCGCATTCGGGGTCGACGGCTCATCGTTCGCGGCGCCGGTACCGCTCCGGCCGGGCGACGTCGCGGTCGAGCGGACACTCGCCGACGACAACGGCTGGGACCTCGGGCAGCGCGTCGAGGCCGGTGGGCGGTCGTTCACGGTGCGGGCGCTGCTCGACGACTCGTACTACAGCCACCAACCGGTGGTCTGGTTCGACCGAGCCGACTGGCTGGCGTTACCGACGTCGGGCGGCAGCGAGGGCACCATCGTCGCGCTGCGCACGACCGCCGCATTCGACGCCTCCGCCGTGGGCGCGGCCACCGGTACGGCGATCGCCGATGTTCCGGAAGCCGTGAACGCGATCGGAGGCTACAGTTCCGAGCGCGGTTCGCTGCTCCTGATGCAGGGCATGCTGCTCGTGGTCGGCGCGTTGGTGGCAGGCGCATTCTTCACCGTGTGGACCGTCCAGCGCACCCAGGACCTCGCCGTGCTGGGGGCCATCGGCGCATCCCCCGGTTACCTGCTGTGCGACGCGCTCGGTCAGGGACTGCTGGTGCTCGTGACCGGGGCGGGTCTCGGCACGCTGACCGCGGTCGGACTGGGAAATCTTGCTGCCCAGGTGGTCCCGTTCACGCTCACGGCGGCGGGCACGTCGGTGCCGTTCGTCGCGTTCGTCGTGCTGGGCATGCTCGGAGCAACCGCCGCAGTGATCCGCGTCGCCACCGTGGACCCTCTCGAGGCGCTCGGTGCGGCCCGCTGACACGGGCACCCGACACCCGACACCCGACACCCGACAGAGATGAGACGACCGTGAGCATCACTCTCCACGACACAGTCCTGACCTACCCCGACGGCGACGGCGTGCTCCGCGTGCTCGACCACGTGAGCCTCGCCGTCCGCCGCGGTGAACTGGCCGCGGTCACGGGCCCGTCCGGATCGGGCAAGTCGAGTCTGCTCGCAGTGGCGGGCCTGCTGACCGCCCCCGACTTCGGCACCGTCACCGTCAACGGGACCGACACCACCGGACTGAGTCGGTCCCAGCGCACCGCGCTCCGCCGCGAGCAACTCGGTTTCGTGTTCCAGCAGTCCAATCTGCTCGCGTCGCTCACTGCCGTGGACCAGCTGCTGATGACGGCGCATCTGCGTGGCGGCCGGGTTCGCGACCATCGCGATCGGGCCCGCGACCTGCTGACCTCGCTCGGATTGGACGGTCATCTCGACAAGCGACCCCACCAGTTGTCCGGCGGACAGAGGCAGCGCGTCGCGATCGCCCGCAGCCTGATGAACGACCCGTCGGTGCTGCTGGTCGACGAGCCCACATCGGCGCTCGACGAGGCCCGCAGCCGGGAGATCGTCGGGTTGCTGGCCGGGCTCGCCCACGAGCGGGACCTCGCGATCGTGATGGTCACCCACGACCTCGCCCGGCTCGACCTCGTCGACGAGCTGTACGAGATGCACAGCGGGGTGCTGACCCACAGCTCCGCGCCGGCACCGGCATGACGAGTGGCACCCGACCGACGCATGACCTCAGGAACCCGGCCGTCCCTGCCCCGCAATCACATACCGCTCCGCGAGTCGTCTGCGGTGTTGCCCCGGGGACCCGAACAACGACCGGTTCAGAGTGGCGCGTTTGAGATACACGTGGATTCCGCTCTCCCACGTGTAGCCCATGCCGCCGTGGAGTTGCACGGCCTTGCCCGCGACGTCCACGGCGGCGGCACACACGTGCGACTTCGCCATCGATACCGCGACCGCGGCATCCGGCGCGTCGTCGACGAGTGCGCGCACGGCACCGGCGACGAGCCGGCGGGACACCGTGATCGCCACGAGCATGTCGGCACACGCATGTTTGACGGCCTGGAAAGAGCCGATCCTCCGCCCGAACTGCTCGCGCACGCCGACGTAGGCGACGGTGGTGTCGAGCATCGCTTCGGCCAGCCCGAGACTGTCGCATGCGACCGCGGTCGCGGCGCGGTCGTACAGGTGCTGCAGCGTACGCGCGGGGTCGCCCCGGAACGAGTGGACTGCATCGTCCGCGATCACGGCCCCGTTCGCGACGACCGTCCCGAAGGATCTCGTCGCATCGAGCACGGGCTGATTCGTCACGTCGATGCCCACGGAACCCGGGTCGACGTCGACGAGGACGACGGTTCCGTCCGGTCCTGCCGCGGGCACCAGCAGCCGGTCGGCAACGGGCGCGTCGAGCACGAAGCCGGCCTCTCCCCGCAGCACATGCCCGCCCGTGGTGGAGTCGAGGCGGAACGGTGGCGCCGCGAGCCCCCCGCCGCCCAGCACCAGGACCGGAACGGTCGCGCCGGCGACGGACTCACTCAGCAAACCGTCCCGGGCCGGACCTGGCTCGACCAGGCCGAGTACCGGCACGGCCAGAACGGCAACAGATGGAAGCGGTCCCGCTGCCGCTGCCCGTCCGTATTCGTCGAGGACGATCGAAACCTCCGCGAATCCTCCCCCGGCACCGTCGAATTGCTCGGGGGCTTCGAGTCCGATCCATCCGGACCCGGCGACGAGATCCCAGGACGGTGCGGCGCCGGCACCCGCGGCTGCGAGCATACTTCGCGCGACGGCGCGCAGTTCGTCGTGGAACTCGGTCAGATCGAGAGTGCCGGTCACGTCGCGCTCCGGGGTTCGTGGGGCAGGCCGAGTCCGCGTTCGCCGATGATGGTGCGCTGGATCTCGCTGGTGCCGCCGGGGATCGTCCATTCCCAGGAGCCGATGAAATCGAGCACCCACATTCCCGATTCCCAGCCGCTCGACAGCGGCTTGCGCAATTCGGTGTGGGCCGCGAGTCCGGCGACCTCGGCACCGAAATCGGTTGTGCGTTGCAACAACTCGCTGTAGTACAGCTTGACGATCGACGCGTCCGCGGGGCCGGGCCGGTCGTCGGCGACGAAATCGGCACACAGGGCACGCAGGCCCGCGATCTCCGTTTCCAGCGCCGCGAGCCGGTCCGCGACCACCGGATCGTCGAGCGGAACCGTGCCGTCGGGTCCGGGCCGCGCGCACAGCGCGACGAGCCGGCCGAATCCGCCGGTACCGAGTCGTTCCGCGAGTTCGAGCATGGTCATACCGCGTTCCGCACCGAGGGTTTCCTGCGCGATCTTCCACCCGTCGTTCTCCGCTCCGACGCGGTCGGCTTCGGGAACCACCACGCCTTCGAGGAAGATCTCGCAGAAATGCGATTCGCCTGTGGCCTGCCGGATCGGCCGGACCTCGATGCCCGGGCTGCTCATGTCCATCAGGAAGTACGAGATGCCACGACGCTTCGGTGCGCCGGGATCGGTGCGGGCGAGCAGCAGACACCGGTCCGCGTGCACCGCGCCGCTCGCCCACAGCTTCTGACCGTCGACGATGTAGTGGTCACCGTTCCTGCGGGCCGTCGTGGCGAGCGCCGCCATGTCGGATCCGGCGCCGGGTTCGGAGAAGCCCTGGCACCAGATCTCGCCGTCGAGGATCGCGGGCAGGTGGCGTCGGCGTTGTTCGTCGGTTCCGGCGGCGAGCAGCGTGGAGGCCGCGTGGTGGATGGAGACGAACGGCAGGACGAGCCGTGGGGCGTCGTGGGCCGCCAGTTCCTGGTAAAGGACGACCTGCTCGGGGACGGACATGCCGCCACCCCACTGCTTCGGCCAGTGCGGCACGGCGTATCCGGCACTGCGCAGTTCCTGGAACCACTGCTTCTGGAAGGCGACGAATTCGTCGTCGGTGGCACCGGTCTGCGCCGCACGCCACCCCGCGGGGACGTGGTCGCGGCACCAAGCGCGTATCTCGGCGCGGAACTCGTCGAGTGCGGGTGGCGCCGGACTCATCTCGCGGGCTCCTTCCGCCGGTCGGTGTTCGCGCGCAGCGCGAGAAGGCGGTCCCGATGCTCGGGCGTCTGCATCGTGCCGACCTCGGCGGCGAAGCCGGCCTGCATCGGTCCGGCCAGCGCCTGTGACAGGTACATGTTGACGACGCGTTTGGTACCCCGCAGTGCCTGCGCCGGCTGGGCGGCGAGCCGCGCCGCGAGGAGCCGGGCCTCGGGCAGCAGATCGTCGGGTGCGGTGATGCGGCTGGCGAGACCGAGCTCGACGGCGGTCGAGGCCGGGATGCGGTCGCCGGTGAACAGGTATTCGCGTGAACGCAGGATCGGGGTGAGGAGCGGCCAGAAGGCTGCTCCCCCGTCGCCGGCGACCAGGCCGACTGCGACGTGCGGATCGGCGAGATACGCACGCTCGGACATGAGCACGATGTCGCACAGCACGGCGATGCTGGCGCCGAGCCCGACCGCGGGCCCGTTCACCGCGGCGATCACCGGCAGCGGGAACCGGAGCAGCTCCTCGATGATCTCGGCGCCCTCGCGGATGCTCTCGTCACGCGCGACCGGGTCGTCGAGGAACGAGGTGATCCAGTCGAGGTCGCCGCCGGCGCTGAAGGCGCGGCCGGCACCGGTGAGCACGACGACGGCGGCGTCGCGGTCGGCCGAGAGCTGCCGCCACACGAGTGCCAGCGCCCGGTGCAGATCCGCGTTCACGGCGTTGAGTTCGTCGGGGCGGTTGACGGTCACGATCCGGACGGGCCCGTCGGATTCGACGGTGAGCACATCGGGAAGGTCGTAGGTCACAGCAGCGCCCTCTCGATGGTGGGGGTGAACAGGCCGGTCAGGCCGCGTCGGCCGATTGTGCGGGTCAGCGCGTCGAGCGTGCCGGACGGCCCCCACGGGATGCGTCTCAGCGGGATGCTGTAGCGGGAGATCCAGGACACCGTCGTCTCGTCGCAGAACCCGCTGGCTCCGTGAAGCTGGTGGGCGATGCGGAACACGATCTGCGCCGCCTCCACGGCCGCGAGCCTCAGAGCGAGCGCATCGTCGAGTGCCTCGGGGTTGCCGGCCTGGATGCTCCACAGCGTGTACTTGGCGAGCACGTCGAGTCCGCTGCGTTCGACTTCGGCTTCGGTGAGCTGGAACTGGACGCTCTGCAGACGGGCGAGCGGCGCACCGAACTGCTCGCGGAGCAGGACGTGGGACCGCGTGAGATCCATTGCGCGGTCGAGCATTCCCAGCAGGGTCCAGCACGGGAGGACCAGCGCGAGAGCGAGGTCGCCGGCGCCGTTGTCGTCGATCGGTTCCAGGACGAGTTGCGCGGCGAACGCGGACATGCGCGGCGGCGTGCTGGGCGTCCGCGCGACTGCGTGACTACGCCGGCCGTCCAGTGAGACGGCCACCCACCGCAGATCGAGGTTCGCGATGGGCGCCTTGGGGTCGGAATCGGCAACCACCACCAGGCCGTCGACGTCGAGATCGGAGGGGCGGGCGAGGCGCTCGGCGACCGGGTACGGCACCGTCCAGTAGCCGACGCTGCGGCACAGCGCGGCCGCCGCCTCGAGTTCGTCGGAGTCCCGGCGCGGATCGAGATCCCACGCACCGAGGCCGGCGAGGATCGGTGCGACGATGTCCTGCCGCAGCGACGGATCGTGCTCGACACGCCTGACGAGGTCGTCACCACCCGCCGCCTCGAGTGCCCGCAACGCTTCGCGGCCGTAGTCGGTTGCTTCCGTGCTCAATTCGATGTTCATGATGCCGCCAGGAGGGATCGTGCGAGAAGAATGCGTTGCATCTCGATGCTGCCGGACGCGACCGTGGCCGCCTGGGAGTACCGCCAGTGGTCCTCCACCGCCCGGCGGAACCACAGGGCCGTCGCATTGTCGAATTCATCCGCGTTGCCGTCGGGGGGCGTGGCGTACACGGCGATCTCGGTGAGCACTTCGGCGCTTCCCTGGTCGAGGGTGGTGACTGCGATCCGGTACGCCGCGGCGTCGCCGGGCTGGACCGTGCCCGCGCCCTGCAGCGACACCACGCGGTAGGCGAGCAGGCGGGCTCGGCGGCAATGGGTGAGCATTCGCGCCCAGCGGGCCACGAGTTCGTCGGGCACGTCGTCCCAGCGGTCACCGAGAACCGAAGGTGCGGCCTGCAGCAACCGCTCGCAGCGGGCGTACCGGGCGATGCCCACGCGCTCGTAGGACAGGACTTCCTGCACGACGGACCAGCCGTTGTCGACCTCGCCGAGCACGTCCGCCTCGGTGACGCGCACGTCGTCGAAGAAGACCTCGTTGAGGTGGTGCGGTCCGAGCATCGCCCGGATGGGCCGCACCTCGATTCCCGGGGCGGACATGGGAACGAGAAAGACCGTGAGGCCCTGCTGTTTCCGCGCGCCGGTCGAGGTACGGGCCAGCAGGAAGCACCACTGCGCCATGGTGGCGTAGGACGTCCAGATCTTCTGGCCGGAGATCAGCCAGCCGTCGGCGTCGCGGCGCGCGGTGGTCCGCAACGACGCGAGGTCCGAACCCGCCTCGGGTTCGCTGAAACCCTGGCACCAGATCACCTCGCCGCGCGCGATGGGCGGCAGGTGCACATCCTGCTGACGGGGGGTCCCGTGACGCATGATGGTGGGCCCGACCCAGTTCACGCCCATGTACTGGGCGCCCCGTGGTTCGTGGTGCGCCCACATCTCCTCGCGGACGACGGTCTGTTCCCAGATCGAGGCGCCGCGCCCGCCGAACTCTTCCGGCCAGGCCGCGCACAGCAGCCCGCGCTCGGCGAGCAGGCGGCAGAAGGACTGCGCCGCTTCGAGATCGGCCGGATCGTCGGTGAATGCTCCGAGGAAGTGCTCGGGCACGTGTTCCTGCACCAGCCTGCGAAGCTCGGTCCTGAGCTCCGGAGCCGACCCACCCATCGTGAAGTCCATGCCCGGACCCTACGTCTATCCTAATAAGGATTGCAATACTTGCTCCTATCAAGGCTGTCAATAATTGGAGGAATGGTGAGAGCTCTGTCTAGACTGGCGCTCATGGACGAAAGGCGCACTTCGTGACGACCCCGCGGCGCGGCCGAGTTCCCCAGCGGCGCATCGCGGAAACGGTCGCAGCCGAGCTTCGCGACCACATCCTCTCGAACGACGACTATCGACTCCCCACTCAGGACCAGCTCGTCAAGGATTTCGGCGTCAGTTATCCCTCGATCCGGGAGGCTCTGCGCATCCTCGAGACCGAGGGCCTGGTGACCGTGCGGCGCGGCAATGTCGGCGGAGCCGAGGTGCACCGGCCGGACGAGTTCTCCGCCGCATACCACCTGGGCCTGGCCCTGCAGGGCGCCCGCGTCACCCTCGGCGATCTCGCCGCAGGCCTGCAGAAGCTCGAACCGATGTGCGCAGCCGAACTGGCGCGGTGCCCGGACCGCGCCGAGGTGATCGTTCCGACCCTCGAAGCCAATGTGAACGCGTGCGCCGAAGTGGTCGACGACGGCGTCGCCTTCACCCGGGTCGCGCGTGAATTCCACGATCTCGTCGTCTCCTTCACACCGAACGTCACCGTGCGGTACGTCGTGAGCAGCCTGGTTGCGCTGTGGTCGGCACAGGAGGTCGCGTGGGCAGAAGTGCTCACCCGCCGCGGCGAGTACCCGTCCGAGAAAGAGGCGCAGGAGGCGGTGCGCATCCATCGCCGCATCGTCGACGAGATCGCCGCCGGCCGCGACAGCGAAGCCGAACGCATCGCCCGCGCACACCTGGCCGCGACACAGGCGCTGCTCCTCGACCGCTTCGACGACGGCGTGGTGAACGCGTCGTCCGCGATGGCGCGCCAAGCCGGCCAGCGCCCCCGGATCTAGCTCCGGGCCGACACCCTCCGGTTGCGGATTCCGCATCCGGATTTTCGTGAGCCTTCCTTACCGATCCCTCACTCCCCCAACGCAATCGCAGCGTGCGCCGCGCCGGCTCCATAGCTGCGCATCCTTGTGCCCGGTCTATCCTTATAAGGATAGTAATACTTGTAAAGCTCACCGTTTCATGTTTACACTCCCTCATCGAAGAAAGTGGCCTGCGTCACTCGCGGTGGATACGCAGCGCCCTGTCGCGACAACACTCACACATGAAGCACAACCGAGTTCCACACTTCTGAGAATCCGATTCTCATCACGGGAGGGGACCCCACCTTGACACGAGGGGCGCGCTACACCGGAACATCGACAAGCCTCATCGACGGATGGGGAATGGAACGACTCACACCGCCGAGCCGACTGTTCGGCGCGAACGGTCTCCGCACCGGCCCGGACGGGCGCATCTACGTCGCGCAGGTCGCGGGCAGCCAGATCAGCGCGTTCGACCCGGACAGCGGCGCACTCGAGACGATCAGCGCCAAGGGCAGCGACATCGTCGCCCCCGACGACGTCGCATTCGACAGCCACGGCGACATGTACATCACCGAGTACTACGACGGACGGGTCAGCATCCGCGGCGCCGACGGCAGCACCCGCCTGCTGCGCGACGACCTGCCCGGCGCGAACGGCATCACCGTCCACCGGGACCGGCTCTTCGTCAACGAATGCCGCGTCGGGGGCCGCCTCATGGAACTGAACCCCACCGGCGGCGCCCCCAAGGTGCTGCTCGACGAACTGCCGATGCCCAACGGCATGGAGGTCGGACCGGACGGCAAGCTCTACTATCCCCTGCTCGGCACGAACGACATCTGGCGCATCGACCCCGACGGCGGCGAACCCGAACGGGTCGCCGGCGACCTCGGCGTCCCCGATGCCGTGAAGTTCGACTCCGAAGGCTTCATCGTCTCCACCCAGGTCGCCTCCGGACAGGTCCTGCGGATCGACCCGCGCAACGGCGACCGCACGGTCCTGGCCCAGCTGAACCCCGGCCTCGACAACCTCACCTTCCTCGGCGACCGCCTGTTCGTGTCGAGCTTCACCGGCAAGGTCACCGAGATCCTCGCCGGCGGCGAGACCCGCGAAGCTCTGCCCGACGGGTTGACCTGGCCTCTGGATCTGACCGTCGGGCCGGACGGCACCCTCTACATCGCGGACGGCACGTTCCTGCTCGCGCTCGAACCCGGCGGCGGAACCCGCACTCTCGGAATGCTGTTCAGCCCCGGCTGGCCCGGCTACATCCGCGGGGTCACCGCTGTGGGCGACGGCGAGTTCATCGTCACCGGCGACGGCATCGTCTCCCGGTACAACCCGGCGGCCGCCGAGAGCGAGGTCCTCGTCGACGGACTCGACGCACTCTACGGAGTCGCGGTGTCCCACAGCGGAACCGTCGTCACCGCCGACCTGGGTGCCGGCAAGGTCTACGCCGTCACGTCCGGCGCTGCCCAGGTCGTCGCCGACGGCCTGAACGAGCCGATCGGCGTCACGTTCGCCTCGAACGGCACGGCCCTGGTCTCCGAAGCCGGCGCCGGACGCATCCTCTCGATCACCGGCTCCGGCGTGGACACACTGATCGACGGGCTCGAGCGACCGGAGGGCATCGTCGTCCACGACGGCACGCTGTTCATCGTCGACGTCGACGCGAAAACCCTCATCGGGGTCGACCTCGACACCAAGGCCCAGCAGATCATCGCGCGCAACCTACCGGTCGGTGCACCCGAGGGCGTAACCCCGAAACCGCTGCTCGGCCTGCCGCCGTTCTCCGGCCCCCAGGGCCCGTTCGCGGGTATCGCCGCAGGGCCGGACGGCACCCTCTACGTCTCCGCGGACGCCGAGGGCAGCGTCCTGGCGATCCGCAAGGTCCGGTGAGCGCGGTGAGCAGCGAACTTCTCGGTCTCGACGGCCGCATCGTCGTCGTCTCCGGTGCCGCGGGCGGTGGCATCGGAACATCGGTCACCCGGACCGTTGCAGAGGCAGGCGCCACCGTGATCGCGGTCAGCCGCTCCGAGGACAATCTGAACAAGCACATCGAACCTCTTGTCGCCGAGGGCCTTCGGGTGGTTCCGCTGGCGGCCGACGCATCCACCGACGAGGGCATCGCCGCCGTGATCGAGACGGCACGGCGGACGGACGGCGACCTGTACGGACTCGTCAATGTCGCCGGGGGTGCGGCACCGGCGACGTGGATGCCGGCCACCCGGGTCACCCGCGAGGACTGGCGGGCGCTGTTCACCCAGAACCTCGAGACGATGTTCTTCATGAGCCAGGCCGTGGCCGCCGAGATCAAGTCACAGGGCAACCCCGGCTCGATAGTCTCGATCTCGTCGATCAGCGGCATGAACACCGCGCCGTTCCACATCGGCTACGGCACCGCGAAGGCCGCTCTGGTGGCCGCGACCCGCACGATGGCCGTCGAGCTGGCCGTCGACGGTATCCGCGTCAACGCCGTCGCTCCCGGCGTGACCGCGACACCGGCGTCGGGCACCTACGTCGACGAGGACCCCGAACGCGACCGTCGCGCGATCGCCATGGGCCGCCGCGGCCGGCCCGAGGAACAGGCCGGGGCGATCCTGTTCCTCCTCTCGGAGCTGTCGAGCTACATCACCGGGCAGACACTCCTCGTCGACGGCGGCCTGAATCTCAAATGGACGCACATGGGAGCCGACCACACGTCGCTCTTCCTCAAGGACGAATCGTTCCGCGCCGCCATCACCCGCTGACACACACGTTCACCAGGAGAGTCCCAGATGACCGACACAGTCGACAACATCCAGGAAACCGCCTCAGCAGCCGAACCACTCTCGACGCCTCTCACGATCGGTGTCGAGGCGTACCTGTCCGAGGACTACGCCCGCGCCGAGGGCGACAAACTGTGGGCGAAGGTGTGGCAGCAGGTGGGCCGCGTCGAGGAACTCGTCAAGGTGGGTGACTTCCTCACCTACGACATCCTCGACGACTCGATCATCGTCGTGCGCACCGGACCGGACACGATCCGCGCCTACCACAACGTGTGCTCGCACCGCGGGCGCAAGCTCGTCGACACACCCGACGGTGCCCGCGAGGCGCGCGGCTGCGCCAAGCAGTTCGTGTGCGGATTCCACGGCTGGCGTTACGACCTCGACGGGAACAACACGTTCGCCGCCGAACGCGACGACTGGAACGGCACGCTCACCGACGAGCGCTCCCGGCTGGTCGACGTGAAGGTCGACACGTGGGGCGGCTGGATCTGGATCAACATGGATCCGGACTGCGAACCGCTGCGGGACTACCTCGAACCCGCCGCCTCTCTCCTCGACCCGTTCCAGCTTCAGAACATGCGCTACCGGTGGCGCAAATGGCTTGTGTTCGACTGCAACTGGAAGGTCGCGCTCGAAGCCTTCATGGAGACCTACCACGTGCCCTACACCCACCCCGAGTTCATGAACTTCGGGAACTTCCTCGGATGGTCACGGGCGCAGGGCAAACACAGCAACATCGGCTACGACGCCCCCAAGGGCATGGACGAGCAGCAGGCGAAGCTGCGCGTCGGCAACGGCCCCGACGCGCGCAAGGCCACGATCGAGCTGCAGAACTTCACGTGGGAGAACGCGAACACCAACACGACCCGCACCCTCGTCGACGCCGCGCAGCGACTCCTCGAGGAGCTGCCCGAGGGCACTCCCCCCGACCAGGTGCTGCGGCACTGGCTCGATTCGGCGCGGCGTGACGACGAGGCACGGGGAGTGATCTGGCCGACCGTCGACCCGCAGATCGTCGCGAAGAGCGGAACAGCGTGGCAGATCTTCCCCAACTTCCAGATCGGGCACGCGGTCAACAACATGCTCTGCTACAGCGCCCGGCCGTACGGCTACGACCCGGACAAGTGCATCTTCGAAGCCGCCGTGTACGAACTGTTCCCGGCCGGTGAGGAACCGAAGACCGAGTGGGAGTACACCCCTGCCGACGATCCCGGCTGGCGCACGGTGCTGCCGCAGGACTTCTCGAACATGGCCGCGGTCCAGCAGGGCATGAAGACCCGCGGCTTCTCCGGACCCAAACCGAATCCGTACCGCGAACGCAGCGTCGTCAACCTGCACCACAATCTCGCCACCTACATGGGCACCGGCGCACCACGCGACCTCGCCTGACTTTCGAATCCCCACCAACCGAGGACATTCACATGGAACCCTGCGCCGCTACGCAGACACCCGAGGTCGATCAGGAAGCCCTGCACCGGAAGTATCTCCTCGAGCGTGACAAGCGCCTTCGCTCCGACGGCCAGCAACAATATCTCGAGGCCGACGACGAGTTCGAGGAGTTCTACACGGGAGACCCGCACCTGCCGGTGGAGCCACGCGAGCCGATCGTCGGCGAGATCGACGTGGTGATCCTCGGCGGTGGATTCAGCGGTCTCATCACCGCCCACCGGCTCCAGCAGGCCGGTGTGAAGGACTTCAGGATCATCGAGCTCGGTGGCGATTTCGGAGGTGTCTGGTACTGGAACCGGTACCCCGGAATCCAGATCGACTCCGACGCGTACTGTTACCTCCCGCTGCTCGAGGAAACCGGCTACATGCCGAAGGAGAAGTTCTCCAAGGGCGACGAGTGCTTCGAGCACGCCCAGCGCATCGGAAAGCACTTCGGGTTCTACGAACACGCGATCTTCCACACGCTGATCCGGTCGCTGGAGTGGGACGAGGGGATCAGGCGCTGGCGGATCGGCACCAATCGCGGCGACGAGATCCTCGCCCGCTTCGTCGTGATGTGCCAGGGCCCGTACAACCGCCCGAAGCTCCCCGGCATCCCCGGCATCAAGGATTTCAAGGGTCACACCTTCCACACCGCACGCTGGGACTACGACTACACCGGTGGCGACCTGCACGGTGGACTCGACAGGATCGGCGACAAGAGGATCGCCGTCATCGGCACGGGTTCGAGCGCGGTCCAGGCGATCCCGCACCTGGCCCGGGGCGCGAAGCAGCTGACGGTCTTCCAGCGGACCCCGTCGTACATCTTCGAACGCGCCAACTACCCGACCGATCCGGAATGGGTGAAGAGCCTGCAGCCGGGCTGGCGGGCGGAGCGACAGCGCAACTTCCACAACGCGGCGTTCGCGTTCTACAACCCGGGCGAGCCCGACCTGATCTGCGACGGCTGGACCGAGGTCGCGCGCAATCTGGCCGCGAAGCTCAACGAGACCAACGGCTGGGCCGCCCTCGCCGATCCGGCAAAGTTCCTCGAGCTCAAGGAGATCGAGGACTACAAGGCCATGGAGCGGCTGCGTCAGCGGGTCGAGTCGATCGTCGAGGACCCGCAGACCGCGGAGACGCTGAAGCCGTACTACCGCAATATGTGCAAGCGGCCGGTCTTCAACGACGAGTACCTGCCGACGTTCAACCGGCCGAACGTGACCCTGATCGACGTCTCCGACACCAAGGGTGTCGAGCGGATCACCGAGAAGGGCATCATCGCGAACGGCGTCGAGCACGAATTCGACTGCATCGTCTTCGCCAGCGGCTTCGAGATCACCACTGCCCTCGAGCGCCAGTTCGACATCGCGCCCTTCACCGGACGCGAGGGAACATCGCTCTACGACCACTGGGGCAAGGGATTCCGCACCCTGCACGGAATCATGGCGCACGGCTTCCCGAACCACTTCGCGACCGGATTCGTCCAGGGCGGCGTCACCGCAGCCACCACGCTCATGTTCGAGCAGCAGGCCGACCACATCGCGTACATCATCACAGAGGCGCAGAGCCGCGGTATCTCCCACGTCGAGCCGACCGCGGAAGCCGAGGAGGGCTGGGTCCAGACCATCCGCCAATACGCATTCGACAACAGCAAATTCACGACCGAGTGCACCCCCGGCTACTACAACAGCGAGGGTGAGCCGAACGGGCGGTCGTTCCTCGGCGATCCGTTCTGGGGCGGCTTCTACGAGCTCACCGAACTGCTCGAGAACTGGCGCAGCACAGGCGAACTGGAAGGCCTGGTACTCGAGCAGTGATCGGCCGATCCGACATGTCCGGCACGAGAGGAGTTCCCCGTGTCTGATCTGCGATTCGACGGACGCGTCGCGGTGATCACCGGCGCGGGACGCGGGCTGGGGCGCGCCTACGCGCTGCTGCTCGCGTCCCTGGGCGCGAAGGTGGTCGTCAACGACACCGGTGCCACGATCAGCGGCGAGAGCGCAGGCAGAGATCCCGCCGACATCAGTCCCGCCGACGAGGTCGTCCGCGAGATCGTGGAGGCCGGCGGCGAAGCGGTGGCCAGCACGGAGTCGGTCGCGACGGCCGAGGGCGGCAGGGCGATCGTCGAGGCGGCCGTCGACCGGTTCGGCCGCATCGACGTCCTGATCCACAACGCGGGCAACAACCGGTACTCGCCGCTGGCGGAGATGACGTACGAGGACTTCGACGCCGTGCTCGACGTCCATCTGCGCGGTGCGTTCAACGTGGTGCGCCCGGCGTTTCCGCTGATGTGCGAGGCCGGTTACGGGCGGATCGTGCTCACATCGTCGATCGGCGGCCTCTACGGCAACCACCGGGTCGCCAACTACGCGGCGGCCAAGGGCGGCATCATCGGGTTGTCCAACGTTGCCGCGATCGAAGGCGCCGAGCACGGCGTCACCTCCAACGTCATCGTGCCGGCGGCGCTGACCCGGCTGGCCGAAGGACTGGACACGTCGAAGTATCCGCCGATGGATCCGGAACTGGCAGCCCCTGCCGTCGGCTGGCTTGCACACGAATCCTGTTCCATCACCGGAGAAATGCTGGTGACGATCGCGGGCCGGATCGCGCGCGCGTTCATCGCCGAGACACCCGGCGTGTATCGGCCGTCCTGGACGATCGCGGAGGTCGGCGAACAGATCGACTCGATCCGCGACACGGACGATCCGTGGATCCTGCCGACCGTATCGGGTCACGTCGACCACATCATCAGAAGCTTTGCGACAGCCACCGGCGTCGATGCCGGCGCAGCCGCACAGAAGGGAAGCACGCATGTCGGTTAAGGTCTACGAACGCATCCTGGACCTGTTCGAGGCCGAAGGTATCAACACCATCTTCGGCATTCCGGATCCGAACTTCGTTCACCTGTTCCACGCCGCCGAGGAACGCGGCTGGAACGTCGTCGCTCCGCACCACGAGGAGTCCGCGGGCTTCATGGCCGAAGCGGTCTCGCGGATGACGGGCAAGGCCGCCGTGTGCATCGGCACGCTCGGTCCCGGGCTCGCCAATCTGGCCGGCGCCATCATGTGCGCCAAGGTCGAGAACTCGCCGGTCATCTTCCTCGGCGGCCAGCGTGCGCGCATCACCGAACAGCGTGTGCGTCGCGGACGGATCCAGTTCGTCCAGCAGATGGCGCTGATCGAGAACTCGGTGAAGTACCACGCGAGCATCGAGTACGCCGAGCAGACGGACGAGATCATCCGGGAAGGTCTGCGCAAGGCACTGTCGGGCACACCCGGCCCGGTGTACATCGAATACCCGCAGCACGTCATCCAGGAAGAACTCGATCTTCCCGCGGTGTTGCCGCCCGAGCGGTACCGCCTGGTCGGGCAGACGGCCGGGGCGGACCGTGTCGCCGAGGCCGCCGAGCTCATCAGGGCCGCGAAGCAGCCGGTGCTGCTCGTCGGGCACGGCGTGCACACCTCGCGTGCCGGAAGATCGGTGCGCGAACTCGCCGAGCTGATGGCGTGCCCGGTCGTCCAGACCTCGGGCGGAACGTCGTACATCGAGGGCCTCGAGGACCGCACCTTCCCGTACGGCTTCTCCCCGTCCGCGATCGAAGCCGTGGTCGAATCCGACCTGTGCCTGGCCCTCGGCACCGAACTGGGCGAGCCCGTCCACTTCGGCCGCGGCCGTCACTGGATCGCGAACGAAGCGAACCGCAAGTGGCTCTACATCGAACAGGATCCGTCCGCGATCGGCGTGAACCGGCCGATCGACGTCCCCCTCGTCGGCGACCTGCGCGCGGTCGTCCCGCAGCTCGTCGACGCATTGAAGGACACTCCGCGCAGCGCGACGCCGGAGCTGGCCCGATGGATCGAGCAGGACGCAGAGCGTCTCGCCGAACTCGCGGAGACGGCACCTTCCGGGCAGAGCCCGGTACATCCCGCGCGTCTGATCGTCGAGGCCACCAAGGACTTCCCGGCCGGCGGCATCATGGTGCGTGACGGCGGCGCCACCACCATCTTCGGCTGGACGTACTCGCAGGCCAAACCGCACGACGTGATGTGGAACCAGAATTTCGGGCACCTGGGCACCGGCTTGCCGTACGCGGTGGGTGCCGGTGTCGCCGACGGCGGTCAGCGGCCGATGATGCTCATCACCGGCGACTCGTCGTTCCAGTTCCACATCGCCGAACTGGAAACCGCTGCGCGGCTGAACCTTCCATTGGTCTGCGTCGTCGCCGTCGACTACGCGTGGGGCCTGGAAGTGGGTGTGTACAAGCGCACCTTCGGGCACGGGTCGCTCGAGACCGGCGTGCATTGGAGCACCGAGACGCGCTTCGACAAGATCGCCGAAGGCTTCGGCTGCTACGGCGAATACGTCGAGAAGGACACGGACATCGCGCCCGCGATCAAGCGTGCGTACGCGAGCGGCAAGCCCGGTGTCATCCACGTCGCGGTCGACCCCAAGGCCAACTCCGAGGAAATGCCGAGCTACGACGAGTTCCGCACGTGGTATGCCGAAGGCCAGCAGTGAAATTCGAACAGAATCCGAACGAGAGAACCGGGTTGCCATGCGCGAATATCTGAAGTTCTACATCGACGGCCGGTGGACCGACGCGGCACGGCCGCAGACGTTCGAGGTCGTCAACCCGGCGACCGAACAGGTCGCCGGCACGGTGGCGCTCGGATCGCCGGCCGACGTCGACAAGGCAGTCGCCGCCGCCCGGCGCGCCTTCCCGGCGTGGTCGGCATCGAGCCGCGAGGAACGACTCGAACTGCTCGAGAAGATCCTCGACGTGTACCAGCGGCGTATGGGAGACCTCGGTGCGGCACTGACCGAAGAAATCGGCGCCCCCGCCGCACTCGCCAACGGATTCCAGGTCAATCTGGGTCTCGGCCACCTGACCACGGCGATCGAGGCGCTTCGGGCCTTCGTTTTCGAGGAGCAGCGCGGCGCCAGCCTGATCGTCAAGGAACCGATCGGGGTGTGCGGCTTGATCACACCCTGGAACTGGCCGATCAGCCTGATCGCTGTCAAGGTGTTTCCGGCGCTGGCCACCGGCTGCACGATGGTGCTCAAGCCCTCGGAACAGTCACCGTTCAACGGACAGATCTTCGCCGAGATCCTCGACGAGGCCGGCGTGCCTCCGGGGGTGTTCAATCTCGTGCAGGGGGACGGCCCCGGTGTCGGTCGCGTGCTGTCGGGTCACCCCGATGTCGACATGGTCTCCTTCACCGGGTCCACCCGGGCTGGCATCGACATCGCAACCAACGCCGCACCCGGAGTCAAACGAGTCACCCAGGAACTCGGCGGCAAGAGCCCGAACATCGTTCTCGACGACACCGACCTCGCCGGGAACGTCGCCAAGGGTGTCGCCACGATGATGATGAACTCCGGGCAGACGTGCAGCGCACCGTCGCGCATGCTCGTCCCCGCCGCGCGCATGGCCGAGGCCGCCGAGGCCGCCCGGGCCGCCACCGAACAGGTCACCGTGGGAGATCCGAACGGAGACTTCGTGATCGGCCCGGTCGTCTCGAAGGCACAGTTCGACAAGGTTCAAGGCCTGATCCGGAAGGGCATCGACGAAGGCGCCACCCTCGTGACCGGCGGTCCGGGCCGGCCCGCCGGACTCGGCACCGGCTTCTACGTCAAGCCGACCGTCTTCGCGGACGTGAAGAACGACATGACGATCGCCCGTGAAGAGATCTTCGGTCCGGTCCTGACGATCATCGGGTACGACAGCATCGACCACGCCGTCGAGATCGCCAACGACACCGAGTACGGACTCGCCGGGTTCGTCGCCGGTACCGACCCCGACCGGGCCCGTGCCGTCGCGCGACGCATCCGGGCCGGGAACGTCGCGATCAACGACGCGTTCGACTTCCATGCGCCGTTCGGCGGTTACCGCAAGAGCGGCAACGGGCGCGAGTGGGGCGAATTCGGCTTCCACGACTATCTCGAGGTCAAGGCGATCCTCGGCTACGAGCCCCAGCAGGACTGACACCGCCGCCGGGCACGGCATACCCGGCCGCCGACAGTGAGGACATCCATGCCCACTCTTGCCACCAAGAAGCTCACCGACGACATCGGCGTCGAGATCCTCGACGTCGGCGTCGAGCGTCTGCTCACCGACGACACCGTGCCCGGTGCGCTTCTCGACCTACTCGAGGAGCACAGCGTCATCCTGTTCCGGGAACTGCACATCGACGATGACGCGCAGGTGAAGTTCTGCCGCCGTCTCGGCGAACTCGCGCTGTTCCCGAAGTACCGGATCCCCGAGATCATGGAGATCAGCTTCGAGCCGGACAACCCGAACAAGGAGTACTTCGCGAGCAACGACTACTGGCACATCGACGGAGCGCTCGACGAGATCCCCGCCAAGGCGTCGGTCCTCACCGCCCGGGTCACCGCTGCCGAGGGCGGCGAAACCGAGTTCGCGAGCACCTACGCGGCGTACGACGCGTTGACCGATGAGGAGAAGGAGTACTTCTCGACGCTGCGCGTGGTGCACACGTTCGAGGCGATCCAGCGCCTCACGTACCCGGATCCGACCCCCGAGCAGATCGAGGAGTGGGCGTCACGCGCGGTGCGGGAGCTGCCGCTGGTCTGGGAGCACGATTCGGGGCGGCGTTCACTGGTGTTCGGAGCAACCACCTCGCACATCGTCGGACTCGACGTCGAGGACGGCCGCGCCCTTCTCGACGACCTCGAAGCACGCGCCACCGCACCCGATCTGGTGTACCGGCACGAATGGTCCGAAGGCGACATGGTCATCTGGGACAACACCGGCCTCGTGCATCGGGCGTGCCCGTTCGACCGGGACAAGCCGCGCCGGATGCACCGATCGACACTGCTGGGTACGGAGGCGATCAGTTGAGCGGGCGCACTGCGATCGTCACGGGCGGGGGGTCGGGCATCGGCGAGGCCATCGCGCAGCGGCTCGCCGACGAGGGCAACACCGTCGCGGTCCTCGACGTCGATGCCGCGTCCGCCGAGGCGGTGGCGGCCGGCATCGAGGACAACGGCGGCAAGGCACTGGGACTGCGCGTCGATGTCACCGATCGCCACGAGATCGAGTCGGGTGTCGACGAGGTACGCGCTCGGCTCGGCCGGCCCACGATCCTCGTCAACAATGCCGGGCTCACCCTGGATTCGCCGTTCCTCGACGTCACGCCGGAACTGTGGGCGCGTTCGATCGCGATCAACCTCACCGGCACCTTCGACTGCTGTCAGGTGGTGCTGCCGGACATGATCGCCGAGGGATGGGGCCGGATCGTGAACATCTCGTCGTCGAGCGTGCACAGCGGCTCCCCGGGACTGGCGGGTTACGTGTCGGCAAAATCGGGGGTGGTGGGGCTGACGAAGGTTCTGGCGCTCGAATTCGGCAGGCACGGCATCACCGTCAACACGATTCCGCCCGGGTTCATCGACACCCCGATGCTGCGCCGCACCGTCGAGAAGGGTTTCGTCGACCTGGACGCGCAGACCGCCCGGACGCCGGTCGGCCGGATCGGCCATCCCTCGGATGTCGCGGCGGCCTGCGCGTTCCTGGCACGGGAGGAAGCCGGATACATCACCGGCCAGGTGTTCGGGGTCAACGGTGGCCGCAACACATGAGCAGGCCGGCACGGAACGGAAGCGAGGAGCCGACGAGATGACCCGGATACCGCCCCTGCCCGTGGAACAGTGGTCCCCCGAGATGGCCGCGTTCGTCTCGGGGTACCGCTCGTCCGTTGCGAGCGCAGGACCCGAGCAGGGCCGCGCGTCCGGGTCGAACCTGCTCGGCACCCTGGCCCGCTATCCGGAGCTGACGCAGTCGTTCCTGACGTTCAATTCGCACTTGCTGCGCGGAACATCGCTGTCCCCCCGACAACGGGAGCTGCTGGTGCTGCGCGTCGCCGCCCACCGCGGTTCGGACTACGAGTGGGCTCAGCACGTGCTGCTGGCCCGCAGGGCCGGACTCACCGACACCGAGATCGCGCTCGTCGCAGACGATCCCGGTGCCGAACAGTTCTCACCTTCCGAACGGTCGATGCTCGCGGCGGTCGACGAACTGCTCGACGACGGCACGATCGGCGCGCAGACGTGGACGGCACTGTCCACGGAGCTCGACGATCAACAGCTGATGGATCTGGTGTTCACCGTCGGCGCGTACTCGATGCTGGCGATGGCATTGCGCTCGTTCGGGATCGAACCCGAGGACGAGCTCGTCCCCCACCTTCCCGCCGCCGGCAAGACGGTGATGCCACACTGACCGAACGCGTTCACGAGACGCACGCACCCGACTTCGACACCGCGGCGGCGATCGCTGCCGCGCGTGCCCGCTCGACGGTATCGGATCTGCCGGCCGCCCACTCGGTACCTCCCCCGTGGCGGAACTCGACCAGGGTGAGCGTGTCGGTCCCGACGACGGTGTCGTGCACGGCGAGGACCTCGATAAGGTGTTCGTGCAGCGCGATCGTGCCGAACTCCGGATCGGAATCCGGCGCGCCCAAGTAGGCACGGTCGAAGATCTCCCACACCTGCCGTGCCGTGACCTCACCGCCGGACGCGTCGGTGTGTCGTTGCACGTGCCGGGCCAGATCGATCTGCAGGCGTCGCGGCAGGACTGTGCCGAACTCGGTTTCCAGCAGGTACGCGATGCCGCCCTTGCCGGACTGGGAGTTGACCCGGATCACCGCCTCGTACGTCCGGCCGATATCGGCCGGATCGATCGGCAGATAAGGGACCCTCCACTCGATCTCACGCTCGGGCCGGCCCTCCACAGCGGCCCGGGCACGATGCTCGGCGAAGCCTTTCCGGATGGCGTCCTGATGGGTGCCGCTGAAGGCCGTGTGCACCAGGTCTCCGACGTACGGGTGGCGCGAATGCACGTCGATGCGGTTGCAGTACTCGACGGTCCGGCGGATCTCGTCGATGTCGGAGAAGTCGATCATCGGGTCGATACCCTGAGCGTGGAGATTCAGTGCGAGCGTGGCGATGTCGACGTTTCCGGTACGTTCGCCGTTGCCGAAGATGCAGCCCTCGACTCGTTGCGCACCGGCGAGGACCGCGAGTTCCGCGCACGCGATGCCGGTGCCGCGATCGTTGTGCGGGTGGACGGACAGGATCACGCTGTCCCGACGCGCGATGTTCCTGTGCATGTATTCGATCTGGTCGGCGTACACGTTGGGACTCGCGATCTCGACGGTCGCGGGCAGGTTCACGATCACGGGACGGTCGGGGCACGCATCCCACAGTTCCGTCAGGGTGTCGCACAGTTCGAGGACGTAGTCGGGCTCGGTGAGGTTGAAGACCTCCGGGGAGAACTCGAAGCGCACGTTCGGCATGTTGCCGGCGAACGCGAGGACGTCACGCGCACCGGCCAGCACGAGTTCCGTCAGGTCCTCGCGACCGTGCCCGAGGACGACATCCCGCCATATCGGGGCGGTCGCGGTGTACATGTGGATCACCACAGGGTTGGCGATTCCCCGCACAGAGTCGACGGTACGGGCGATCAGGTCGCGGCGTGCGGGTGTGAACACTGCGATCGTGACGTCGGCGGGCGCGATGGCGGTGTCGGCGAGCAGTCGCACGAAATCGAAGTCGGTCTGGGATGCCGACGGGTAGCCGACCTCGATTTCCTTGTACCCCATCGCGATCATCAGCTCGAAGAAGCGCCGTTTGCGCGCGGGGTCCATCGGTTCTGCGAGAGCCTGGTTCCCGTCGCGCAGATCGACGGGAACCCACAGCGGTGCGTGCGTGAGACGCTGGGTCGGCCAGTGACGTTCGCTCACCGGGACGTCGACTCGGGAGTGGACGTCCCGGTAGCGGTGGGACGGCATCTGCGAGCCGCGTTGCCGATTCCACGCCGGGGCATTCGGCGGAACGGGCCCCTCGGGGGTACGGATATTGGGAAAGGTGCTGCCGGTCATGGGTTTTCCTCACAGAAGACGGGGTGACCGGCGCAGGGGTGAGCTCCACGACGGGAGCCGGTCCGGCTACACCCCGTCGTGGCGAAGAAGGAGTCGTCCGCGCACGAGCATGATCCGACTGTAGCAAACTACTCAGACAAGTAGCGCACTGTCTCCTCGGAGTCCCGGCGCGCCGGCCGCACCCGTAGCCGGTCGACGGCGGCGACGATCGACTCGCCGTCGTCGACCGGCAGCAGCGGGAGTCTGACGTTCGGTGTGGAGATCCGGCCGTGCGCGTGCAGCACTGCCTTGATCCCGACCGGATTGGGCGGACCCATCAGCGCGCTCGCCGGGCCGGCGAGCCGATTGCCCAATTCCCGCGCCTGCTCGACCTGCCCCGCACGCCAGAGCCCGAACAATTCGGCGAGTTCGGCCGTGCACACGTTCGCGGTCGCCGCGACGGCCCCCGCCGCTCCCATCGCGAGCAACGGCGAGATCAGCGTGTCCTCCCCCGCGAGCACCGAGAACCCGTCCGCGCACTCGGTGAACAGCCGGGCGGTGTCCGGATCGACGGCACCGACTGCCTGCTTGAGTCCGACGATCCGCGGATGCTCGGACAGGCGCGCGATCGCTTCCCACCCGAGCCGCTGCCCGGTGCGGTCCGGCACGTTGTACAGGACGAGCGGCACAGGGCTGTGATCGGCGAGGTACTCGAAGTGGGCGACGACACCGGCCTCGGACGGGCGGGTGTAGTACGGAACCACCACGAGCGCCGCCGCGGCATCGGTGTCGGCGCCGAGATCGTCGAGGGCGCGCCCGGTCCCGGCGGTGTCGTTCGTTCCGGCGCCGACGATCAGGGGAACCCCGCGGTCGCGGCACACCGCGGCGCAGACCCGGACGACGTCGCGGCGCTCCTGCGCGGTCAACGTGGCCGCCTCGGCGGTGGTACCCAAGGCCACGAGGCCGGCGGCGCCGTCGTCGATCACGGTGTGCGCGAGCCGTTCCAGGTCGGTGCCGGAAAGGTCGCCGGTGGCGGTGAACGGGGTCACGAGCGGGACGAGGATTCCCGAGGGGTGAAAAGTCATACCCCCGAGCCTTATCCCACAAAGCCTGCAGGTCCAGTTACCCTTCGTGATGCGATACGTAAGCTGAACTGATGCTCGATCTCCGCAAACTCCGTCTGCTGCGCGAACTCGCCCATCGCGGCACCATCGCGGCGGTCGCGGCGGCGCTGTCCTACACGCCCTCGGCCGTGTCCCAGCAGCTGTCGGCTCTCGAACGGGAAGCCGGGCGGCCGCTGCTGATCCGCACCGGTCGACGCGTTCGCCTGACCGCGGCCGGGACGGTGCTGGTCGAGCACACCGAGGTGATCCTCGCCGATCTGGAACGAGCATTGGCCGCGCTCGCCGCGAGTGAGACCGGATTGACCGGAACGGTGCGGCTCGGGGCGTTTCCGACCGCGTTGCGGACGATCGTGTTGCCGGCGCTGATCGAACTCGGCCGCACCGAACCGGGTCTCGAACCGACGGTCACGGAGGTCGATCCGGCGGACGTCCCGGACCTGCTGCGCGGCGATCACCTGGACATCGCGCTCGTGCACGAATACGACAACGTGCCGTCGACCATGGGCGCCGGCATCGAACTCGAACCTCTGCTCGACGAAGCGGTGCACCTGGCCTCGACGACCGTCCCGGGCGTCCCGGCCGAGGCCGTGATCGGCAGCCACGCCAACAGCCGATGGATCGTCGGCAATTCCGGGACGCTGTGCCACACGATGGCGGTGCGCAGCTGTCTCAATCAAGGATTCGACCCGCAGGTGGCCCATCGAGTGGACGACTTCGCCACCGTGCTGCAACTGGTCGCCGCGGGTGCCGGAGTCGCGCTCGTGCCCCAGCTCGGGCTCACCGACGTGCCCGACGGCGTCGTGCTCACCGCCCTGCCGATCGGCCGCCGCACCCGCATCGCGTACCGCGCCGGAAGCAGGTCCCAGCCGATTCTCACCGCCGTGGCCGCCGAATTGCACCGGGCAGCGGCGGCGTTTCCGCAACCCGGCTCCGCCACCGGCCGGCCACACGGATCGGCCGTCGCCGACGGGCGGGTCGCACACCGCCGGCGGCCGCCGACGCGCCGACGGGTAGTCTGGGTACGATTCCTCAGACAAGCAGAGAGGGTGCGACCGTGGCGCAGGTCCGGAGACATTCCTTGGCGGACCAGGCCGCCGAACTGTTGCTGGCCCGGATTCGTTCCGGCGAATGGGAACTCGGCGAGCGCCTGCCCGGAGAGACGACCCTCGCCCCGCAACTAGGCGTCGGGCGCTCCACCGTCCGGGAAGCCATCCGGCAACTCGCGGGACACGGTGTGCTCACCACACGGCAGGGTTCGGGGGTCTTCGTGACCGCACTCGACGTCCGCGAGGACTGGGACACAGTGCTGCGCCGCACCGATATCGTCACCGTCCTGGAAGCACGCATCGCCATCGAGACCGAAGCCGCCGCCCTCGCCGCTGCGCGCCGGACCCCGGCCGATCTGCGCGCGATCAGGCGAACCCTCGCCGCCCGAGCGCAGCGCCGCGGGTCCATCGAGGAACACGTCGATGCCGACACCGCCTTCCATCGCAGTGTCGTTGCGGCATCGCACAATCCGATCCTGATCGAGTTGTTCGACGGCTTCACGCCACGGGTGCGGCAGGCCATGATCGAGATGCTCCGGCTCCACGGGGAATGGGGATCGGGCCCCGACCACGACGCGCATGCCCTCCTCGCCGACGCGATCGCCGACCGCGACGATCGCGCCGCAACGGCGTCGAGCCGGGCGCACCTGCTGTTCCTGAAGGAGGCACTGGCGTGACGAGCCCGGTCCTCGCGCTGCGGGACGTGACGTTCCGGCGCAACGGCACGCAGATCCTCCACGGGGTGGATCTCACGGTCCATCGAGGCGAGCACTGGGCGATGCTCGGGCCGAACGGGGCCGGCAAGAGCACGCTCCTCGGGTTCTGCGGCGCTCGCACACACCCCACATCCGGCACCGTCGAGGTCCTCGGACGCAGGCTGGGACGCGTCGACATGCAGGAGCTGCGTCGCGACATCGGCCACGTCGATCCGCGTCATCCGCTGCGCTCGCCGCTGACGGTCACGGATGTCGTCCTCACCGGATTCACCGGGACCGTCGATCTACCGCCGAGGTGGTCGCCGACCGCGGCGGAGCGGGAGCGGGCGGCGGCTCTCGTCGACGAGGTCGGGCTCGGCCCGCGCGACGACGCCGTGTGGCCGACACTGTCCCAGGGCGAGCGAGGCAGAACGCTGATCGCCCGGGCCCTCGCCTCCGATCCCCGGCTCCTCCTTCTGGACGAGGCGACCACCGGCCTCGACGTCGCAGCACGCGAACAGCTGCTCGAGAGCATCGACGCGCTCCGCCGGACCGCGCCCGACCTGGCGTCGATCCTCGTCACCCACCACCTCGAAGAACTCCCCTCGACGACCGATCACGTCGTTGTCGTCGCACACGGCCGAATCCTCCGTGCCGGACCGGTCCAGGAGGTACTGACCACCGAGACGATCAGCACGGCGTTCGAGCACCCGATCGAGGTGGCCCGGACCGACGGACGGTGGGCCGCACGCGCACGCCGTGGTCCGCGGACACCCGTGCCGGCCGCCGCCCATCCGTAAACCACATCACCGAAACACATTCCGCGCAAAGGACGCAAAACTCAACTGCACCAACGGATTCTTCGTATGGTGCGGGCGGCCGACGGATCCCGGGCCGATGTCCGTTCTCGGACAGGCACATTCCCGAACTCCGCCGCACCCAGTCACTTTCACCGGCTAACCATCGGGGACAACCGATGGACATCAGCGTACGATTTCGAGCAGACCGCTCTGCGATCGATGCCGTGGGGCGGGTCCGATTCAGGGTCCCGCACGATCGGGACATCCGGGGGAACAGCCACGCCGGGGGAACAGCAACGCCGTGTCAACGTTTCATCACTCGGGAAGTGATCATCATGCCGGTTACCGAAGAATCCGTCGTCATCTCCCGCCCCGTCTCGGAAGTGTGGGACTTCCTCACCGAGGCGCGCAATTGGCCGTCCTGGGAAACGTCGATCCTCGAATGCGAACAGATCACCGACGGCGAGATCGGAGTGGCACCCGATGGCGCGGGGTCAACCGCCTCCTGGGCAAGCGCGTCGACTGGGTGACCGAGTTCACCGAATACGAACCGCAGAAGCTGATCTCGGGCAAATCCGTGGACGGCAAGGTGGATTTCACCAACACATCGAAACTCGAAGAGACCGACGGTGGCACGCGGTTCACCTATCGCCTCGAGACCGAGAGCGGGCTCGGAGGAATCTTCGGAAAGCTGGCCGACCCCATCGTCAGTGCGGCGTACTCGCGTGTCGTGCGCGCCAGCCTGGACAACCTCGCCGACCTGCTCACCGCAGAAGACTGACGCAGCACCCGGGCGCGTCACCGCACGAGCGGTGCCTGTCCGGACAGGCCCTCAGCCCTCAGCGGCGAGCTGTCCGCAGGCCGCCGCGATCTCCTGGCCGCGGGTGTCGCGCACGGTGCACGAAACGCCCTGTGCCTGGACACGACGCACGAATTCGCGTTCGACATCCTTGGGGCTGGCGTCCCATTTGCTGCCCGGAGTCGGGTTGAGCGGGATCAGGTTCACGTGCACGAGCGGGCCGAGCGCCTTGTGCAGCTTCTTGCCGAGCATGTCGGCACGCCACGGCTGGTCGTTGACGTCGCGGATCAGCGCGTACTCGATCGAGACGCGGCGACCGGTCTTGTCCGCGTAGTAGCGGGCCGCGTCGAGCACCTCCGCGACCGGCCAGCGGTTGTTGACGGGGACCAACGTGTCGCGCAGTTCGTCGTCGGGAGTGTGGAGCGACACGGCGAGTGTGACGTGCAGATCCTCGTCCGCCAGCCGGCGGATCGCCGGGGCCAGCCCGACCGTCGACACGGTCACCGACCGCTGGGACAACCCGAGGCCCTCCGGTGCCGGAGACGTGATCCGACGCACCGCGGCGACGACCCGCTTGTAGTTCGCGAGCGGCTCCCCCATACCCATGAACACCACGTTGGACAGCCGGCCCGGTCCACCGGCGACGTCGCCGTCACGCAATGCGGCAGCGGCGGCTCTGACCTGATCGACGATCTCCGCCGTGGACAGGTTGCGGTTCAGGCCTCCCTGACCGGTCGCGCAGAACGGGCAGGCCATGCCGCACCCGGCCTGGCTGGAGATGCACAGCGTCGCCCGGTCCGGGTAACGCATGAGCACGCTCTCGAGCAGCGTGCCGTCTCCGGCCCGCCACAACGTCTTGCGGGTCTCCCCGCCGTCGCACGCGATGTGCTTGACCGGGGTCAGGAGTGTCGGGAACAACGCCTCGCCGACCTTGTCCCGCATCGCCGCGGGCAGATCCGTCATCTTCTCCGGATCCGCCTCGAGCCGCCCGTAGTACTGGCGGGCGAGCTGATCGGCGCGGAACGCGGGCAGCCCGAGGTCCCGCACCGCCTCACGCCGCTGCTCGGAGTCGAGGTCGGCGAGGTGACGCGGAGGCATACCGCGCTTGGGTGCGTCGAAAACCAGGGGCAGTGAAGAGGCCATAATCACCGATTATCCCATGATGCGAGTGGTGCCCCGGTGTGCGATGGGTAACGGTGATTGCGCCCGGTTCGCCCCGCGGTGCCCGAAAGCGCGGGACCATCGAAGTATGTCCACTCGGATCCGACCCGAACTCGCCCGGTCATGGCTGCTCGTCCCCGGCCACGCAGCGGACCGTTTCGACCCGGCCGCGGCGTCCCGTGCCGATGCGGTCGTTCTCGATCTCGAGGACGCCGTGCCGGCCGCCGACAAGCCGGACGCGCGAGCCGGGGTCGTGGACTGGTTGCGCGGCGGTGGCACCGCGTGGGTGCGGATCAACGACGCCACCACCGCCTTCTGGGCCGACGACCTGGACGCGCTCCGCGCAACGCCCGGACTCGAAGGCGTGATGCTCGCGAAGACCGAGAGCGGCCAGCAGGTCGACGCGACCGCCGACCGACTGCCGGACGGCACCCGGATCCTGGTCCTGATCGAGTCCGCGACGGGACTCGAAGCCGCCCCGGAGATCGCCCGGGCCGACAGCACGTTCCGGCTCGTGTTCGGGAGCGGCGACTTCCGCCGCGACACCGGGGTCGGGGACACACCGCTCGCGCTCGCCTACCCGCGTTCGCGGCTGGTGATCGCGAGCCGGGCCGCGCGGCTGCCCGGACCGATCGACGGGCCGTCCCTGACCGACGACCCCGCCTCGCTCGAGCAGGAAGCGCAGCTGACCCGCTCGATGGGGATGACCGGGAAACTGTGCATGACCCCGGAGCGAGCGCCCTACGCGAATGCGGCGCTCAGCCCGAGCACCGAGGACGTGATCTGGGCACACGACGTGATCGACCGGCTCGGCGAGGATGGGAGCGGCGTCCGGGACGGCAGCGACCTGCCGAAACTGGCGAAGGCGAAGAAGATCACCACCCTGGCCCGGGCGTTCGGTGTCGCCGTCACTCGTCGAGGGAACGCAGGTAGCGGTCGGTGATTCGCCGCTGGACCGCCCGGGCGACCGGTGCGCCCGCACGTGACCACCAGGTGGCGGGCCGAGAGAACGCCCGGATCGTGAGGACCACGGTGTCGTCGCCACACCATTCGACGCCGAAGTACTCCTCCCCCCGCTCGGGATGGCCGTGCAGGGTGCCGTACGCGAATCCGCGACGTCGCGGTTCGTCGACGACGTACACGACCCGGCACGGCGCGGTGATGACGAACGGTCCCCACCGCAACCGGAGGGACACGTGCGCACCGCGCGTGGCGACGGGCGAGTCCGCGGTCACCGCGACACCGGCGCGTCGGTGCAGCTGCCACCCGGCGATCGATTCGGCGGCGCGGCGGAAGGTGCGGTCCCCGGTGCCGATGATGCGGGACCGGACGGTGTGGTCGTAGCCGGTCGGAAGCGGGCCGGCGGTCGCCCCGACCTCCGGATAGGTGAGCCCGCCCGGTCGCGTCACAGTTCCAGGCCCCGTGGTTTCCGGCGGATGTGCAGCCGGTACCGGACGGTCAGGGTGGTGCCGGATGTCTCGCGCACCGCCCGATCCGCGATGCGCGGCGAGAACTCGATGCCCAGGACACGTTCGAGGCCCGCCCGGTCGGGGAACGCCCACTCGGTGTCGATACGTCGCAGATCGAAGCCCTGAGCCGCGAAGAACGCCTCGACAGCGGGCGGGTCGTAGTGCGGGAGGTCCTCGCGCATCCATCGCCCGTAGGGGTGCGCGGTCGCGTCGAGGTCCACGACGGCCAGTGCCCCGCCGGGGCGCAGGACACGCAGGGCCTCGGCGATCCCCGCCCCGCAGCCGGGCCCGAAGAAGTAGGCGGTGCGCGCATGCACCAGGTCGACGCTACTGTCCGGCAGCGGCAGTTTCTCGGCGTCGCCCGGGACGACGGTGATCGTCTCGTCGGCCACGGTGCGCCGGCGGGCGAGGTCGACGAGCGGCGGATGCGGTTCGACACCGATGACGGTGCCCGCGTCCCGCGCGAACATCGGCAGGTGGAATCCGCTGCCGCAGCCGATGTCGAGGACGTCGGCACCCGCCCAGTCCGCGGCCTCCCGCAGCGCCGCGTACACGGCGCCACGGGTGTCCTGGGCGCGGTTCTCCTCCTCGTAGACCGCGGGCCAGTGCCAGATGTTGGGGCTGGCGATCACCCCTCGATCGGCGCGTCGCACGGCCACTACACGAACGCTGCGAGGACCAGCCAGGTGACGAACGCGGACGGCAGGATCGAGTCCAGCCGGTCCATGATGCCGCCGTGGCCGGGCAGCAGAGTGCCCATGTCCTTGATTCCGAGGTCGCGTTTGACCTGCGATTCGATGAGGTCACCGGCGGTCGCGCACAGCACCAGCAGCAGACCGAGCAGCACCCCGACCCACCACGCGGCGTCGAGCATCAACGTCACGGTGAGCACGCCCGCGACGACGCACGCGATCAGCGAACCGGCGAAGCCCTCCCAGGACTTCTTCGGGCTGATCGCGGGGGCCATCGGATGCTTGCCGAACAGCACCCCGGCGGCGTAGCCACCCACGTCCGACGAGACGCACACGATCATGAGGCAGAACACGCGTTGCGCGCCCTGATCCTCGAGCACCATCAGTGTCGCGAACGACGCGAGCAGCGGCAGCCACGCGGCGGTGAAGACGGTCACCGCCGTGTCGCGCAGGTAGTTGTGCGGCTGTGCGGTGAGGCCGCGCTCGAACAGCCGCCAGAGCATGGAGACCACGACTGTGCCCGCGAATGCGGCCAGAACCCCGGTCGGGCCGTAGGGCCAGCCGAGCCAGATCATCGCCTGCCCGCCGGCCAGCAGCGGGATCGGCGGGACGCGGACGTCCGCCTCGCGCAGTCGCTTGGTGACCTCCCACGTCGCGATCGCGATCGCGATCGCGACGACCGCCAGCCACGCGGTCGGCGCGAACAACAGGATGCCGATGACGAGTGCGCCGAGGGCGACGCCCACGCCGATCGCGGCCGGCAGATTCCGGCCGGCCTTGGATGCCTTCTCCGGTGCGGGTGCGTGTTCCGCGGCCGGAGCAGCGGGTGTGATTCCGGCGCTGTCACCGGAATCGAGTGGAAGCTGCGGGCCGGACGGCCCGTCGGCTCGACCCACTGTCAGACCTCCATCAACTCGGCTTCCTTGTGCTTGACCAGATCGTCGATCTGCGCCACGTACTTGGCGGTGGTCTTGTCGAGGTCCTTCTCGGCGCGGGTGACCTCGTCCTCGCCGGCCTCGCCGTCCTTCTGGATGCGGTTCAGCTCGTCCATCGCCTTGCGGCGGACGTTGCGCACCGAGACCTTCGCGTCCTCACCCTTGGACTTGGCCTGCTTGACCAGTTCGCGGCGCCGCTCCTCGGTGAGCTGCGGAACCGAGATGCGGATGATGTTGCCGTCGTTGGTGGGGTTCACGCCGAGGTCCGAGTTGCGGATCGCGGTCTCGATCGCACCGAGCTGCGACGCCTCGTAGGGCTTGACGATCACCATGCGGGCCTCGGGCACGTTGATGCTGGCGATCTGGGTGACCGGCGTCGGCGAACCGTAGTAGTCGACGACGATGCGGTTGAACATGCCGGGGTTGGCCCGACCGGTACGGATGCCGCCGAGGTCGTCCTTGGCCACCGTGACGGCCTTCTCCATCTTCTCCTCGGCCTCGAAGAGGGCTTCATCGATCACGGCAGTTCCTCCATGTTCCGTTGTCCAATCATGACCGTACGAGTGTTCCGATCTTCTCACCGGCGACGGCCCGGGCGATATTGCCCTTGGTCAGCAGGTTGAAGACCATGATCGGCATGTCGTTGTCCATGCACAGGCTGAAGGCCGTGGCGTCGGCGACCCTGAGGTCCTTCTCGATGACCTCGCGATGGGTGATCTCGGTGAACATCGTCGCGTCGGCGTCGACCCGCGGGTCGGCGGAGTAGACACCGTCGACGGCCTTGGCCATGAGCACGACCTCGGCACCGATCTCGAGGGCGCGCTGCGCAGCGGTGGTGTCGGTGGAGAAGTACGGCATGCCCATGCCTGCACCGAAGATCACGACGCGGCCCTTCTCGAGGTGGCGACGGGCACGCAGCGGCAGGTACGGTTCGGCGACCTGCCCCATCGTGATCGCCGTCTGCACGCGCGTGTCGATGCCTTCCTTCTCCAGGAAGTCCTGCAGCGCAAGGGAATTCATGACCGTGCCGAGCATGCCCATGTAGTCCGAGCGGGCGCGCTCGAGGCCGCGCTGCTGCAGTTCCGCACCGCGGAAGAAGTTGCCGCCACCGATCACGACCGCGACCTCGACGCCACTGCGCACGACCTCGGCGATCTGCTGCGCGACCGTCGTCACGACGTCGGGGTCGAGTCCGACCTTCCCACCGCCGAACATCTCGCCACCGAGCTTGAGGAGCACCCGGCGGAAGCCGGGCCGTTCGTGGGCGTGGTCGGACATGGCTCTCCTCTGGTTGGGACGGATCGCGGATCGCGCAGGATCGGCCCTATCATCCTGCCTCATCACCACCGTAGGGCCGAGACCGGGGCGTGAGGGTCACGACCTGGCCGAGCGGGGCCGTGACGCGCCTCGACCCCGCTCGGCGCGAGGCCGGCGGGGTCGAGGAACAGATCGGACTAGCTGGCGCCGACCTCGAAACGAACGAAGCTGGACACCGTGGCGCCGGCCTCGTCGAGGATCGCCTTGACGGTCTTCTTCGAGTCCGTCACCGACGACTGCTCGAGCAGCACGACGTCCTTGAAGAAGCCGTTGACGCGGCCTTCGACGATCTTCGGCAGAGCAGCCTCGGGCTTGCCCTCGGCCTTGGCGGTCTCCTCGGCGATACGACGCTCGTTGGCGACGATGTCCTCGGGAACCTCGTCACGGGTCGTGTACTTGGCCTTGAGGGCCGCGACCTGCATGGCAGCAGCGCGAGCGGCCTCGGCAGCGGCGTCGCCCTCACCGGAGTACGCGACGAGCACGCCGACGGCCGGCGGCAGGTCGGTGGCGCGCTTGTGCAGGTAGACGGCGACCGGGCCGTCGACGACGGCGACGCGGCGCAGCTCGAGCTTCTCGCCGATCTTGGCCGAAAGCTCCTCGACCAGGGCACCGACGGTCTTGCCGTCGACGTCGACAGCCTTGAGGGCCTCGAGGTCGGCCGGGCGAGCCGCAGCAGCCGCGGTGACGATCTTGTCCGCGAGAGCCTGGAACTCGTCGTTCTTGGCGACGAAGTCGGTCTCCGAGTTGAGCTCGATCAGAACGCCGTCCTTGGCGACGACCAGGCCCTCGGCCGTGGAGCGCTCGGCGCGCTTGCCCACGTCCTTGGCGCCCTTGATGCGCAGCTGCTCGACGGCCTTGTCGAAGTCGCCGTCGTTGTCTGCGAGGGCGTTCTTGCAGTCCAGCATTCCGGAGCCGGTGAGCTCACGGAGACGCTTGACGTCGGCGGCGGTGTAGTTCGCCATGGTGAGCGAGCCTCCTGTGTCTGTGAAGGAAAAGTTCATCGGGTGCGGGCGGCACCGGCGCGGGACTGCCCGCAGTGCAACGGCCCCGACCATGATCTCGCGATCGAGCGGTCGGGGCCGTGCAACGGATCAGGCCTCGGGGGCTGCGTCCGCGGCGGGAGCCTCTGCATCGGCGGCCGGGGTGGCCTGCGCGAGCAGCTCCTGCTCCCACTCGGCGAGCGGCTCACCGGCGCCGGCCTCGGGCTTGGCGTCCTTGTCGGCGCTCTGGCCGGCACGGGCCTGCACGCCCTCGGCGACGGCGGACGCGACGACCTTGGTCAGCAGCGCCGCGGAACGGATCGCGTCGTCGTTGCCCGGGATCGGGTAGTCGACGAGGTCCGGGTCGCAGTTGGTGTCGAGGATCGCGATGACCGGGATGTTCAGCTTGCGAGCCTCACCGACGGCGATGTGCTCCTTGTTCGTGTCGACAACCCAGATGGCCGACGGAACCTTGGCCATGTCCCGGATGCCGCCGAGCGTGCGCTCCAGCTTGGTCTTCTCACGCGTGAGCATGAGGATTTCCTTCTTGGTGCGACCCTCGAAGCCACCGGTCTGCTCCATCGACTCCAGCTCCTTCAGGCGCTGCAGGCGCTTGTGGACGGTGGAGAAGTTGGTGAGCATGCCGCCGAGCCAGCGCTGGTTCACGTAGGGCATCCCGACACGGGTCGCCTCTTCCGCGATGGACTCCTGGGCCTGCTTCTTGGTGCCGACGAACAGGACCGTGCCGCCGTGGGCAACGGTCTCCTTGACGAACTCGTAGGCCTTGTCGATGTAGGTCAGCGTCTGCTGCAGATCGATGATGTAGATGCCGTTGCGGTCGGTGAAGATGAACCGCTTCATCTTCGGGTTCCAGCGACGGGTCTGGTGGCCGAAGTGCGCGCCGCTGTCGAGCAGCTGCTTCATGGTAACGACAGCCATAGCTGTGTTCTGCCTTTCGTTTCGGTTGCTGCGGGCACGATGCCCGCCCTGGCGCCCGCATGCCCACCGAACCCTTGCGGGACCAGCCGGTGGCCATGTCCGATGTGCCCGGGAACTCGCAGCACGATCGGCGCGCGGACGCGCGAAGTCGATCTGCGAACGCAGACCGCCCGACTAGTGTACGGCCTGTACCCGCCCGACCGTAAACCGGCCGGTGAACGGCCGTGAGCGTCCTGCCTGTGCATCACGGGCAAGTTGTCCACAATCGCGGACAGCGGTCTGGCCGACTCTCCCCCGACGGGAAATTCTGGGCAGATGAGAATCTTCCGGACGGTCGTCGTCTCGGTCACGGCAACGCTGGCGTGCGGCCCGCCCGCGCACGCCGCGCCGGCCGGCTACGACTGGCCGCTGCAACCCCGGCCCGCGGTCGCCCGACCGTTCGATCCTCCCGAACACGACTGGCTGCCCGGACATCGCGGCGTCGACCTGACCGGATCCGCCGGGCAGGTGGTGCGATCCGCCGCGGACGGCACGGTCGTGTTCGCCGGGGTCGTCGGCGGCAAACCGGTCGTGTCGGTCGACCACGAGGGCGGTCTGCGCACCACCTACGAACCGGTGACCGCGAGCGTGACCCCCGGTCGTCGGGTCGCGCGCGGCGACCGGCTCGGCACCCTCGAGGCGGGACACGAAGGATGTCCGGTCCCGGCATGCCTGCACTGGGGTCTGCGCCGCGATCGGGACGACTACCTCGATCCGCTACCGCTGGTCCGGCCGACCGTCATCCGACTCGAACCGGTCTGAGCCGCGGTGCGCTCACCACCGCACGGCGTGACGCCCCGACACCGGCGGAAAGTCGTCGGCGACCATTGCCGCGAGTTCCACGAACGCTCGGCGCGTCGCCGGACGCATCGCCTCGAGGTCCAGTTCGGCGCCCTCGGCGAGATGCTCGTCGAACGGCACCACCTGCACCGCGCGGCACCGCGCCAGAAAATGACCGGTCAGCGCGTCCATGTCGATGTTCGACGCGCCCGGACGCGCCGAACTGATCACGACGACCGTACGCGCGACGAGCTCGTCGAAACCGTGATGCTCCAGCCAGTCCAGCGTCGCGGCCGCACTGCGGGCACCGTCGATCGCCGGCGAGCTGACCAGCACCAATGCGTTCGCCAGATCGAGGACCCCGCGCATCGCCGAATGCATGATGCCCGTGCCGCAGTCCGTGAGGATGATGTTGTAGTACACCTGCAGGATCTCGATGACCTGCCGGTAATCGGACTCGCTGAACGCCTCCGACACCGCCGGATCGCGTTCGCTGGCCAGCACCTCGAGACGACTCGACGCCTGCGACGTGTGAGCCCGCACATCCGAATACCGCTCGATGCGCGGCGCCGCCGCGAGCAGATCCCGAACCGTCGAATGCGTCTGCTGGGGAACCCGCTGAGCCAGCGTCCCGAAATCGGGGTTCGCATCGACGGCAATCACACAGTCCCCGCGCAGCGACGCGAACGTCGATCCGAGACCGACGGTCGTCGTGGTCTTGCCGACCCCGCCCTTCAGCGACAACACCGCGATCCGGTAGTCACCCCCGATGGGCTGACGGATCCGGTCGACCATGTCCTGCCGACGGGACTCGTCGCCGGATTCACCCGGACCGAGCATGCCACCGGTCAGCCTATGCACGCTTCGTCGCCACCCACCCGACGGCGACCGGCGGGATCGTTTGACGAGCACCCCGGATTCGAGATCGAGACTCGACGGTTGATGATCCGGCGCAGCGGGTGACATCGTGC
The DNA here is from genome assembly GCF_001646785.1 of Rhodococcus phenolicus. GTDB lineage: Bacteria > Actinomycetota > Actinomycetes > Mycobacteriales > Mycobacteriaceae > Rhodococcus > Rhodococcus phenolicus. Next base: position 25,520 of record NZ_LRRH01000051.1, on the reverse strand, counting down.
CGGTCCCCGGCGGTGACAACGTGCCGGTCCCCGGCGGTGACAGCTGCTGCTCGGCAGGTGGCAGCGGAGACGGCGCCGACCACGACCGGACCGGTTCCGGGACGGGCTGGGCGACCACCTGCGGCGTCACCCTCGGCTCCACCGGAACCGACATTCGAGGCTCGACAGGTGGTGCAGTCGGTACCGGCACCGCCGGCGGTGCCGGCACGGCGGCGGGCGACTGCGGGACCGGCCCGGATGGCCGGTCCGGCTCCGGAACCGCGGGTCCGCCGGTGGGAACAGGTGTGGTTGCCGGCATCACCAGCGGCACGCCGAACGGCACCGACGCGATCGGGTTCGACGGAACGACCGGTGGTACTCCCGCAGCCGGGCTCGCGGCAGCCGCCTGCGTCACGGCCTCGACGGACGGGAGCGGCTGGGGCGGGAGCGGTTGGGGCGGTACCGGCTGTGGATCCGACCGCTCCGGCGGCTCGTCGTGCGCGGACCGGCCAGAGCGCAGGAAGCCACGGCGGGCAGGTGTGGACACCGGCTCCGGCGTCGGCTCCTCCCGGAGCCAGGCCGGAAGAGCATGCGGCGACTCGTCGCTGTTCACAGATTCCCCCCCCGGATCGAATACGCGGGGACGCTACCAAATCCGTCCGACGCCGTCAGGCCGGATCAGGCGCGTGGATGGGCCTGTTCGTGGGCGGCACGCAAGCGCGCGACCGAGACGTGTGTGTAGAGCTGCGTCGTCGCCAGACTCGAGTGCCCGAGGACTTCCTGGACGACGCGCAGATCGGCACCGCCCTCGAGCAGATGCGTCGCCGCGCTGTGCCGCAACCCGTGCGGCGCCAGATCCGGGGCGCCCGGTACCGCGGCCACGGCGTCGTGCACCACGGTGCGCACCTGACGCTGATCGATGCGTCCTCCGCGCTTGCCCAGCAGGAGCGCCGGACCGGAGGGCGCACGCACGAGGGCGGGCCGTCCGTGACCCAGCCACTCCTCGATCGCGGCTGCCGCCGGCGCTCCGTAGGGCACGACCCGTTCCTTGTTGCCCTTGCCGAGCACCCGTAGCACGCGCCGGTCCGCGTCGACGTCGTCCAGGTCGAGCCCGCAGAGCTCGCCGACCCGGATCCCCGTCGCGTACAACAACTCGACGATCAGACGGTCGCGGATCGCCACGGGATCCTGTTCGGCGGCGCCGGATTCCGCGGCATCCATGAGTTCGAGTGCCTGGTCGGACCGCAGCACCGCAGGCAGGGTGCGATACGCGCGCGGCGAGACGAGCCGCGCCGCAGGGTCGTGATCGAGTCGCGACGTCCGCACGAGCCACGCCGTGAACGTCCGGGCGGTCGAGGTACGCCGGGCGAGGGTCGTGCGGGCGGCACCCCCTGCGACCTGCGTCGCGAGCCACGATCGCAGTACGTCGAGGGACAGATCCGTGATCCTGGCACCGGGGTGTGCGGTCTCGAGGTGCTCCAGCAGGAAGCGGACGTCCGCGGTGTATGCGCGGACCGTGTGCGCGGAGCGCCCGCCCTGCAATTCGAGGTGCTCGGCGAATTCCTCGAGATGCACCGCGAGCGGGGCCGGGAGGTCGGTCATGTCGTCACGGTGCTCGGCGGAGCGGATACGCGCAAGTTCCCGCGCCGTGGAAGGGTGCCACGGGGCACGCGCGGTCGACCACTAAGGTTAGTTCGTGAGTAAAACAATTCCTCTGCAGATGCTGTTTGCGCTGGCACTGTTGTCGGCGACAGCGCCACTGGCCACGGACATGTATCTGCCCGGCCTCCCGGTCATGTCGGAGAGCCTGGGCACCACGACCGTCGGAGTGCAGCTCACCCTCACGACGTTCATGGCCGGGCTCGGTGCGGGACAGCTGATCGTCGGGCCGTTGTCCGACAGCTGGGGACGCCGACGGCTGTTGCTGGCCGGCACCGTCGTGCTCGCGCTGAGCAGCGTCCTGTGCGCGACGGCACCGACGATCGAGGTGCTGGTGGCGGCCCGATTGATCCAGGGTTTCAGCGGTGGCACCGGCATCGTTCTCGCGCGTGCGGTGATCGCCGACCGGGCGCGGGGCAACTCCGCCGCGAAGTTGTTCGGAGTCATGATGATCATCGGCGGTGTCGCGCCGATCGTCGCACCGCTGCTCGGTGGTGTCCTGCTCGGACCGATCGGGTGGCGCGGCATCTTCTGGGTACTGGCGGCCGTGGCCGTGGTGATGACGATCGGCGTGCTCTCCTTCGTTCCCGAATCGCTACCGCCGGAAAAGCGCCACGGTGGCGGATTGAGCGCGCTCGCCCGCAATTTCGGCTATGTCGCACGCAACCGCCGGTTCGTCGGCTACGCCGCGACGTTCGCGCTCGGTTTCGGCGCGATGTTCGCCTACATCTCGGCGTCGTCGTTCGTCACGCAGGATCTCCTGGGTCTGTCGCCCGGCCAGTTCTCGCTGGTCTTCGCGGTCAACTCGATCGGACTGGTCGGCGCCAACATCGTCAATACACGACTGATCGGCCGCATCGAGGTGCGCAGCCTGCTGCGGTTCGGCGCGGCCCTGCTCTTCGGGGCCGGGATCCTGCTGCTGATCGCGACGATCGCCGCGGGGACCGAACGCTGGGTAATCCTGCCGCTGCTGTGGGTGTGCGTCGCGAGCATCGGGTTCATCATGGGCAACGCGACCGCTCTCGGTCAGGCCCAGGTCCCCTCGGCCGCGGGCACCGGCTCGGCCGTCATGGGCGCATCCCAGTTCGGGCTCGCGGCACTCGTGTCCCCACTCGTCGGGTTGGGTGGCGAGGGCACCGCGGTGCCGATGGCTCTCGCGATCGTGGTGTGCGGGGGGCTCGCGCTCATTGCACTGCTGACGCTGACGCGCGAGCCCCGCGACCACACCGCCGGGGAATGAGAACTCAGCCCACTTCGCTCGCAGCCAGTTCGCGCTTCCACTCGCGGAACGTCTCCTCGGTACGACCGCGCTTCCAGTAGCCGGAGATCGAGGCTCGCGCCGCAGGCACACCGCGTACCTTGCGGATGTACGGGCGCAGGTGGTGCATCACGGTCTCGGCCTCGCCGTGCACGAACGCGTGCACGGCGCCGGGCAGCCATTCCGCGCCGGTCACCGCTGCAACCAGCGGCGCGTTCGCGGCCGCACGGTCTGCGTCGACGGATCCCGCGTCGGTTCCACGGTGCAGCCAGGTGATCTCGACACCCGCCGGTGCGGTCAACGAGATCTCGTCGTCCGCTCCGGCGACCTCGATGAACACCCGGCCGGTCGCGTCGGGTGCGAGGGATTCGAGTGCGGCGGCGATCGCTGGGATCGCGGTCTCGTCGCCGGCGAGGAGATGCCAGTCGGCCTCCGGGTCGGGACGGTAGGCACCACCCGGTCCTCGCACGACCACCGTGTCTCCCGGGCGGGCCGACACGGCCCAGGGACCCGCGACACCCTGATCCCCGTGGACGACGAAGTCGATCGCGATCTCGCGGCGCTCGGCGTCGACGGACCGTACCGTGTAGGTCCGCACGACGGTCTCACCCGCGGATTCGAGTTCGATCTTCACGTAGGAGTCGGTGAAGACGCTGGGTTCGAACTGCGCGAATCCCGGGCCGCCGAAGTACACGCGCGTCAGATGGTCGGAAAGTCGTTCGGTCCGCACGACGGTCAGCTCCGCCGATTTCGGTGCCTGTCGGGCCACCTGGTCACCTCCATTTATCAGGGTTACCTAACTTGATCGACATTACATGCCGACCACGCCGTTCTGCCCGCCGCGCCGCGACCAACCTGTGTCGTCGCGCGAGACCAGTCCGGCGAGTTCGAGCAACGGCAACGCCGCGCGCACCCGGTCGACGTCCAGTCCCGCCGATTCGGACAGTTCGGGGACGCCGCAGGCCCCGACCGCGGGGAACGCCTCGTACACCATCTCCATGTCACCGGACATTCCGTCGAGCGAACGGCGCCACGACCCATCCCCGTCGTCGGCGACCGCGACCGCTCCTGCCGCCTCTACCACCTCGCGGGCGTTCCCCACCAGTGTCGCCTCCCCTTCCCGGATCATCCGGTGGCACCCCTGCGAGGCGGCCGACGTGACCGGGCCCGGCACCGCGAGGACCGGACGCCCCAGTCGCCGCGCCCACGACGCGGTGTTACGGGCACCGCTGCGCCACCCGGCCTCGACGACCACGACCGCGCTGCTCGACGCGGCGACCAACCTGTTGCGCGCCAGGAACCGGTAGCGGGCGGGCGTCGTGCCCGGCGGATACTCGCTGATCACCGCCCCTTGCTCGGCAATCCTGCGCAGCATCACCGTGTGCGCCGACGGATACGCCCGGTCGATTCCGCACGCGAGCACCGCGACGGTTGTGCCGCCGACCCCCAGCGCCGCGCGGTGCGCTGCGGCGTCGACCCCGAACGCCGCACCCGACACCACCGTCCAGCCGTCGACCGCGAGATCACCGGCGATCTCGGAAGTGACGTGTTCGCCGTATCCGCTCGCGGCGCGCGTGCCGACGACCGCGACCGCACGCTCGAACAGTTCGTCGAGCGGTCGGCGTCCCAGCACCCACAATGCCAACGGGCCGGTGTCGGAATCGGTACCGGTGGTGAGCGAACCGAACGGCAGCAACTGCCATGCGGGCCACTCGGCGTCGTCCGGTGTGACCAAGCGTCCGCCGAGCCGAGCGACCATCTCGAGATCCGCGGCCGCGCTGTCCAGATGGGCCCGCCCGCGGGTGCGCCGGGAGATCTCGGATCCCGGCGTTCCTTCGCGCACCGCGTCGGCGATCGCTTCGGGTCCGTGCTGTGCGACGGCATCTGCCAGCCGCCGCGACGGTCCCTGCGCCACTGTCGACAGATACGCCCACGCAAGCCGGCGTGTGTCCGGCGCGTTCACGCGACACCCCGATCCCGGAAGTCCAGTGCCGCCGCGACCTCCGTCTCCCCGGGCCGGTCGAGCCCGGCGAGATCTGCGACGGTCCAGGCGACTCTGATCGCCCTGTCCGCCCCGCGCGCGGTGATCGCGCCCTTCCGTAGCGCCCATTCGACCGGCTTGAGCGCGGCCGGCGACAGGCGGAACCGCTGGCGCAGCGCCGGGCCCGGAACCTCCGCGTTGGTGGACCAGCCGAACTCCGCCCATCTCTCGGCAGCGGCTGCGCGCGCCCGGGCGACGCGGGCGCGGACGTCCTCGGTGCTCTCCCCCGTGTCGCCCATCAGCGCGCTCGTCGCGACCGATTCCATCCGTACCCGGAGATCGACGCGGTCGAGCAGCGGTCCCGACAGCCTGCCCAGGTAGCGACGGCGTGCCGTCGGGGCACACACGCAATCCGCATCACGCGGCGGCGCGCACGGGCACGGGTTGGCAGCGAGGATCAGCTGAAATCTCGCCGGGTAGCGGGCGACTCCGTCGCGACGCGCGATCCGTACTTCCCCGTCCTCGAGCGGGGTGCGGAGCGCTTCGAGAGCCTTGATGCCCATCTCTGCGACCTCGTCGAGGAACAGCACTCCGCGATGCGCCCGGCTCACCGCGCCGGGTTTCGCCATGCCGGTGCCCCCGCCGATGAGGGAACTGACCGACGCCGTGTGGTGCGGGGCGATGAACGGCGGATCCAGGACCAGTGGCCGATCGGCGCTGAGCGTACCCGCAACCGAGTGGATCGCGGTGACCTCGAGTGCGTGCTCTTCGGAGAGGATCGGGAGGATCCCCGGAAGACGTTGCGCCAACATCGTTTTCCCGATTCCCGGTGGCCCCGTGAGCATGAGGTGATGGGCTCCGGCCGCGGCGACCTCGATGGCGCGCCGCGCCTCGAGCTGTCCGACGACCTCACTCAGATCCGCCCGCACCGGGCGTTGCAGCACGGGCCTGGAGTCCGGCCGGTGCAGGGGCCCGTCTCCGCGCAGCCACAACACGACCTCGGCGAGGGTGTCGGCGCCGAACACGTCGATGCCGTCGACCAGACCCGCTTCCGCCATCGTCGCCGTGGGCACGACGATGCGTGCCCATCCCGCACGGGCCGCCGCGAGCACCGCCGGCAGCACCCCACGAACCGGGCGGATCCGTCCGTCGAGTGCAAGTTCCCCGATCAGGATCGTCTTCGTCAACGCTTCCAGCGGAAGCGCTTTCGCGGCGTTGAGCACGCTGCACGCGAGGGCAACGTCGTACACGCTGCCGACTTTCGGCAGCGTCGCCGGTGACAACGCCAGTACCACCTTCGAATCCGGCCATTCCCCACCGGAATTCGTCACCGCCGCCCGCACTCGATCGCGCGATTCCTGCAGCGCCGTGTCCGGCAATCCGACCATCTTCACGCCGGGCAGCCCCCGGCCGATGTCGGCTTCGATCTCCACGACCTGTCCGTCGACACCGGTGACCGCGACCGAGAACGCTCTCCCCAGCGCCATCACAGCACCTGCTTCAGATGCGTGATCATGGGTGCGTTTCCGTCGACGACCAGCACGGTCACGACGTCGACGCGGATACGGCGCCATCGTGTCTGCTGTTCGGTCAGCCACAGACCGGCGAGACGGCGGATCCGATCGGCCTTCGCCGGCGTCACCGCTTCGGCGGGGCTGCCGTATCCGAAGCCGGTGCGAGTCTTGACCTCGACGAACACCAGCACCGCGCCGTCTCGCGCGATGAGATCGAGCTCACCGTAGCGGCATCGCCAATTGCGTTCGAGCACCGTCATTCCGATGGATTCGAGAAATTCGGCGGCCAGGTCCTCCCCGAGCGCCCCCAACTGTTGATTGCGTCCCATCCGCGCTCCTCCCCTACGTGCCCCCACTCTGCGGCCCCCGGTGGGCGATGCGGAAGGCGCGACGCGGGAATCGGCCGAATCTGTGGATGAATCGTCCGGCTGTGGACAGACTCGCGGCCCGGCCGTCCGGTGGCGGGTGCCGCGTCGGAGGGATCTGGTACGGCCGTCGGTTCCTCCGATCTCACGTGCAGTTGTACAACTGCGCGGCGTCCCGGTCCGCGGATCGCACGCGGCACCGGATGCGGCGCCCACCTGGCCGGCGGCCCCCAGGTGGGTGAGTGCCGTGTGGTCGCGACGGGCGTCAGCCGAGCATGCGGTCGAGTCCGGCGACGACGACCCGCAGGCCGAACTCGAAGTCTCGCTGGACCGCGTCCTCCGATTCCCGTTCGGCGACAACGCGACACAGCAAGGGGTAGTCGCCGCCGCGGTCCTTCAGGGCTTCCGCGGCGATGGGTGTCTGCGGATGGACGCGTGTCCCCGGCATCGTCGCGGCGGTGCGCGCAGCCGAGAACGCGAGGCCCGCGATCAGCGCCAGGATCCGGCCGGCGTCGGCGGCGGTGAATCCGGCCTGCGCGAGCGTTCCCAGTACCCGTTCGGCCAACGCGAGCCCCGCTGCGCCACCGGCCCCGTCGAGCCGGAAGTACGTGGCGGCGACACCGAGCCGTAGCGCCCCGTCCAGGATCGCGTTTCCGTAGGCGCACAACAGTTCGCGCCAGTCCTCGTCATCGGGCAGGGTCACCTGCCGTAGCCGCTCCTCGAACAGGTCGGCGACGACGATCTCGAGCAGGCCGTCGCGGTCTCCCACGTAGTAGTTGACCGCCGACCTGTCGACGCCCAGCACATCGGCGACCGCCTGCATCGTCAGTTCCTGCGGAGGCAGGCTTCGTGCCGCCGCCACGATCCGGTCGCGGCTGAGCCGGGGAGGCCGCCCGCGACGGCGCCCACCGGTACGCGCCCGGTCGCCTACGGTACCGGTCCTGTCAGCCACGGGTTGCAGTGTAGTAGCCGCCCGCATCGAGCCTGGCCTGGCCGCACCTGCCGTGTTACATTTCTCACGCTCGTGAGAATCTCGTTCACATCGGGGAGAATCTATGGCGCAGACACCCTTTCGGGTGGTCCAGTGGACCACCGGCAATGTCGGCAAGAGCTCGGTGGCCGCCATCGCCGCAAATCCGGCCTACGAACTGGTCGGCTGTTTTGCCTGGTCACCGGACAAGGTCGGCCGTGACGCCGGCGAGCTCGCCGGCACTGCCCCGCTCGGCATCCGGGCCACGGATTCTGTCGACGAGTTGCTGGCACTGAAACCCGATGTCGTGGTGTACAACCCGATGTGGATCGACGTCGGGGAACTGGAGCGCATCCTGTCCGCAGGCGTGAACGTGGTGTCCACGGCATGCTTCATCACGGGGCACAACCAGGGCGAGGGCCGCGACCGCCTCATGGCCGCCTGTATCCGGGGCGGGTCGACGATGTTCGGTTCGGGGATCAGCCCCGGGTTCGTCGATCAGCTGGCTGTGGTGGCCGCGGGAATCTGCGACCGGGTCGACAGGATCACGGTCAACGAGGCGGCCGACACGACGTTCTACGATTCGCCGGACACCGAGAAACCGGTCGGATTCGGTCAGCCGATCGACAACCCCGATCTACCCGCGATGACCGCGCACGGCACCGGCGTGTTCGGCGAGGCGGTCCGGATGATCGGCGACGCGCTGGGCGTGGAGTTCGACGAGGTGCGCTGCGACGCCGAGTACGCACAGACCACCGAGGATCTCGATCTCGGCTCGTGGACCATTCCCGCGGGCTGCGTGGCCGGCGTGTACGTGAGCTGGAAGGGCATCCTCGACGGCACGACCCGCGTCGAACTGACGGTACGCTGGCGAAAGGGCCGGACGCTGGAGCCGGACTGGGTCGTCGACCAGGACGGATGGGTCATCGAGGTCGCCGGGCGGCCGACCGTCACGATGAAGGTGGGGTTCCTGCCCCCACCGGACTTCGAGGCGACCACGCTCGAGGAATTCATGGTGCTCGGCCACATCATGACCGCGATGCCGGCGATCAACGCCATCCCCGCCGTCGTCGCTGCCGCTCCGGGCATCGTCACCTACAACGACCTGCAGCTCGTACTGCCGCGCGGCGTCATGCCCGGCTCGCACCGGTGATCGACGCCTCCGTGAACGCCGGGATCCGCTGGTGCGCCACTGCCGGGCACGCCCCCGGCCACGGGTCGCGGCACCGCGGACTCTCCGGGGTTCCGCGGCACCAGGCGGATCCCGCGGGACCAGCGCGCGGACCTCAGCCCAGCTTGTCGGGTAGCCGCAGTTCCGGCTTGTCCAGTTCTTCGATGTTGACGTCCTTGAACGTGATGACCCGGACGTGCTTGACGAAGCGGGCGGGACGGTACATGTCCCACACCCATGCGTCCGACATGCGCACCTCGAAATACACCTCACCGCCCACGTTCTGCGGGATCAGCTCGACGGCGTTCGCCAGGTAGAAGCGGCGCTCGGTCTCCACCACGTACGCGAACTGACCGACGATGTCCCGGTACTCCCGGTAAAGCGAGAGTTCCATCTCGGTTTCGTACTTCTCGAGATCCTCGGCACTCATCGGTCTCGGTGTCCTCCCGTTCTGGTTTGTGCTGCCATCATCCCGCATCGGCCTCGTCGGAATCGAATCGTCGTGCCTTCGACCGCGCGACGACAACCGACTCGACGTTCGCCCAGGACCGCCGGTGCTCGTGACTCGGCCCCAGCTCGTGCAACGCAGCCATGTGAACGGCGGTGCTGTAGCCCTTGTGCACGGCGAACCCGTAGCCGGGCAGTTCGTCGTCGAGTTCGATCATCATCCGGTCACGAGTGACCTTCGCGAGCACACTCGCGGCGGCGATACAGGCGGCAGCGGCGTCCCCACCGATCACCGGCAGCGACGCCGCCGGCAGGCCCGGGACCCGGAAACCGTCGGTGAGGACGTATCCGAGCGGAGTAGCCAGTCCCGCGACCGCGCGCCGCATGCCTTCGATGTTCGCCACGTGCACACCGATCGCGTCGACCTCCGCGGCGGGAACCACGACGACGCTCGACGCGACCGCGCGGCGCCGGATGATCGGGTACAGCTCCTCGCGTGCCTTCTCGGTGAGCTTCTTCGAGTCGTCGAGCCGCGCCAGGGAGGGATGCGGTTTCGGCCCGAGGACACATGCCGCGATGACCAACGGCCCGGCGCAGGCACCGCGGCCGGCCTCGTCGACACCGGCGACGGGCCCGAGCCCGCAGCGGGTCAGCGTCGTTTCCATCGTCCACAGGCCCGAGGACCTGCGGACGACGGGACGGGGTGGCCAACGGTTCACGATGTCTGGATCTCCGGCGAGTCGATCATGCCCCAGCGACCGGGCGGCAGCACGATCATGCGGGCCTTTCCGATCACATTGTCCAACGGAATGGTGCCCTGGTTCTCATCGCCGACGTGATAGCGCGAATCCGCGGAGTTGCTGCGGTTGTCACCCATCACCCACACGTGACCCTCGGGCACGGTGACCGGGCCGAAGCACCGGCCGGACTTCATCTCGGTCTCGCACGTGAGCACGCCCGGGGTGAACGGGAAGTCCATCTTGATGTACGGCTCGTCGAGCGGTTTCCCGTCGACGAGGACGCGGCCCTGGTCGTCGCAGCATTCGACGGTCTGCCCGCCGACGGCGATGACCCGCTTGACGAGATCGTTCTCGTCCGGCGGGACCAGGCCCACCAGCGATCCGACCTCCTGGATGCCGCGGATCACGACATTGTCCGAGCGGGTCGACACGTATCCGGTGGACCAGGAATCCGGCCCCTTGAAGACGATGACATCACCGGGCCGCGGTTCCTGGAACCGGTAGCTGAGCTTCTCCACGACGATGCGGTCGCCGGTACACCCCGGGCATCCGTGCAGTGTCGGTTCCATCGATTCCGACGGGATCAGGTAGACCCTTGCGATGAACGTCTGGAGGAGGAAGCTCAGAACGAGCGCGACGACGATGAGCAGTGGCAGTTCGCGCCAGAACGACTTCTGCTTCTTGGTGTCCCCCGATTCCTTCCGCTCGTGGGAACCGGTGTTCCCTCGGTGCCGGGGCCCCCGCTCGGCGGGGACGGCCTGCGACTCCGGCACGGCCGGATCCTGCGGTGTTTCTGCCACCGACCCAGATTAGCCTCTGGGATCCGCTCGGCTGCGCGGACACCACTGATGTACGGGCGTCACAGAGGGCACGAAGCCCGGTCCGGGAACGTCCGGACCGGGCTTCGCGTGAACCTGTGGAGATCAGGCGTGAGCGCTCAGCGCTTTTCCTTGATCTTGGCGGCCTTGCCGCGCAGGTCGCGCAGGTAGTACAGCTTGGCGCGACGCACGTCACCGCGGGTGACGACCTCGATCTTGGCGAGGTTGGGGCTGTGAACCGGGAAGGTCCGCTCGACGCCGACGCCGAACGACACCTTGCGCACGGTGAAGGTCTCGCGGACACCGCCGCCCTGACGCCGGATCACGACGCCCTTGAAGACCTGCACGCGCTCCTTCGAGCCCTCGATAACCTTGACGTGCACGTTCAGCGTGTCACCGGCGCGGAACTCCGGGATGTCGTCGCGCAGGGACTTGGCGTCCAGAAAGTCCAGGGTGTTCATCGGTAGTTCATCCTCTTGTTCGCTCGAGCAGAGGAACCGAGCGGCGGCCGCCGTACGGGCGGGGCTCGACTGGTTCGTACCCAGGTCAGGTAGGCGTGCCCGATCCGGGCAGCCCGTCAATTGTGCCAGACGCAACCCCGGTCGATGAAATCGGCGGGGGTGCCGGATGCACGGTGCGATCGAGTTCGGCCTCCGCGGCGACTCGCGAATGCTCCATGCTGTCGCGCACGGTGTCGAGCGTCGGCTGCCCGGCGACGAGGTCCTGCACGAAGATCTTCGCCCGGATCATCGGCCGCCGATAGCGTCGTTCACGTGCGACGGACCGGCGCATCTTGCGAGGTCTGCCCTGGTAGCGCCACCGGGCCCACGGGGCTCCCGGGCGTGACAGGCGGATCGCGCCGACGAGCAGCAGCGGCAGGAAGAACAGGCCGATCAGACCCGTCCAGATCTTCCCCTTGAGCAGCACGATCGCTGCCATCACCAGGTTGACCAGCGACGTTGCGACGATGCCCGCGCGCACACCCCACGAAGTGCTCTCGTGGAAATCGGTCACGTCGGCCAGCTCGAGCGGCTGCAGGCCCAGCAGCACCAGACCGGTGACGGCCAGGGCGACGAAGACCGCGTCGACCGAGACCCGGCCCTCCTCCTCCCAGTACACGTCGTTCAGGTAGAAGATCAGCGCGAACTCGTCGAGGGTCAGGGCGGCACCGATCCCGAACAACGTTGCCAGCACGGCACCGGTGATCTGACCGCCGTTCTCGTAGACAGCGATGAGCGCACCACCGGAGATCACCATGGTGACCACACCGAACACGACGTGGTGCACGTGCTGCCCGCCCGGCGTGACGTTTCCGGGCCACCATCGCACCTGAGCGCGGATGAGCCGCACGCTGAACCGGATGAACAGGAACGCAGCGAGAAACCCCAGCAGGAAGAACAGCAGCGGCAGCCGTCCCCTGTCGATGATCTCGTGCCGGAGCCACTCGCTCATGGCGTCACCGTCGACCGCATGCCCCCAGCATGTCAGGCCGGGGCCGCGCCGGAGACCCGACGCGAACCCCGGTCCGCGGATCGTCCGGTCACTTCCCGAATCCGGCGCGGCGCAGTGCGTCGGCCATCGATCCCGACGCCGGTGCCGAATCCGAGCGGCGATCCCGCGACCCCTGCCGGCCACCGCCCCGAGTCGCACCGCCCTGAGGTGCACCGCCCTGAGGTGCACCGCCCTGCCGCGAGTTGCGGCGCTGCTGCCCACCGGGCCGGGCTCCCCCGCGCGCGGACGGCGCCGAGCCACCGTTGCCGTCGCCGGCGGCGATCTCGTCGTCCAGACGCAGCGTGAGGCTGATGCGCTGACGCGGTACGTCCACGTCGAGCACCTTGACCTTGACGACCTCACCGGACTTGACGACGTCGTGCGGGTCCTTGACGAAGCTGCGCGACATCGCCGACACGTGCACCAGACCGTCCTGATGGACGCCCACGTCGACGAACGCACCGAACGCGGCGACGTTGGTGACCACACCCTCGAGCACCATGCCCGGCTTCAGATCGGCGACCTTTTCGACGCCGGCCGCGAACGTCGCGGTCTTGAACTCCGGCCGCGGGTCGCGGCCCGGTTTCTCGAGTTCGGCGATGATGTCGGTGACCGTCGGCAGGCCGAACCGGTCGTCGACGAACTCGGCGGGACGCACCGCCCGCAGCACGGTGGTGTTGCCGATCAGGTCCCGGACGGTGCTGCCGGTGCGGTCGACGATGCGCCGCACCACCGGGTAGGCCTCCGGGTGTACCGCGGAACTGTCGAGCGGATCGTCGCCGTTGGGGATGCGCAGGAAGCCCGCGCACTGTTCGAACGCCTTCGGGCCGAGCCGCGCGACGTCCTTGAGCGCCGCCCGGGTGCGGAACGGGCCGTTCTGATCACGATGCGCGACGATGCTCTCGGCGAGCGAACCGGCGATGCCCGAGACGCGCGCGAGAAGCGGCACGGACGCGGTGTTCACGTCCACGCCGACCGCGTTCACCGCGTCCTCGACGACGGCTCCGAGCGACCGGGCCAGCAGGGTCTCGGACACATCGTGCTGGTACTGGCCGACACCGATCGACTTCGGGTCGATCTTGACGAGTTCGGCGAGCGGATCCTGCAGGCGCCGGGCGATGGACACCGCGCCGCGGATCGACACGTCCAGGTCGGGCAGTTCCTGCGAGGCGTACGCGGACGCCGAGTACACGGAGGCACCGGCTTCGGACACCACGATCTTCGTCAGGTTCGCCGTGCCGGACCGGGCGATCAGCTCGGTGGCGAGCGCGTCCGTCTCGCGTGACGCGGTGCCGTTGCCGATCGCGACGAGTTCGACGCCGTGCTTCGCGATCAGCCCGGCGATCGTGGCGAGCGCCTGATCCCACTTGTTGTGCGGCTGGTGCGGATAGATCGTGGTGTGGTCGACGACCTTCCCGGTGGCGTCGACGACCGCGACCTTCGTGCCGGTCCGGAATCCGGGGTCCAGGCCCATCGTCGGGCGGGTGCCGGCGGGTGCGGCGAGCAGCAGATCGCGCAGGTTCGCGGCGAACACGTCGACGGCGTCCTGCTCGGCGGACTGCCGCAGCCGCATCCGGGTGTCGAGGCCGAGCGAGACGAGCAGTTTGGTACGCCACGCCCAGCGCACGGTGTCGAGCAGCCACTTGTCGGCGGGGCGGCCCTGGTCGGCGATGCCGAAGCGGGCGGCGATGCGACCCTCGAAGTACGTGCGTTCCCCCGGCTGCGGTTCGTCGCTGTCCGGTTCGAGGGTCAGGCTCAGCACTTCTTCCTTCTCGCCGCGCAGTACCGCCAGGATGCGGTGCGACGGCAGGTCCGCGAACGGCTCGGAGAATTCGAAGTAATCGGCGAACTTCGCCCCGTCGGTCTCCTTGCCCGGGCGCACGGCCGAGACCAGCCGGCCACGCGACCACATGGCCTCACGCAGTTCCCCGACGAGATCGGCGTCCTCGGCGAACCGTTCGACGAGGATCGCGCGGGCCCCGTCGAGCTGCTCGGCGGTGTATCCGGCAGGGTCGGTGCTCGGGTTCCCGAAGAGTGCGTCGGCGACCGGTTCGTGCCCGGCTTCCCGCGCGATCTGGGCCTTGGTGCGCCGCTTGGGCTTGAACGGAAGGTAGATGTCCTCGAGCCGCGCCTTGGTGTCGGCGAGCATGATCTGCCCACGCAGGGTGTCGTCGAGCTTGCCCTGTCCGTCGATCGATTCGAGGATCGCGGCGCGGCGCTCGTCGAGTTCGCGCAGATAACGCAGCCGCTCGTCGAGCTGTCGCAGCTGGGCGTCGTCGAGGCCGCCGGTCACTTCTTTGCGGTACCGCGCGATGAACGGCACCGTCGCTCCGCCGTCGAGCAGGTCGACCGCTGCGGCCACCTGATTCTCCCGGACGTCGAGTTCCTCGGCGAGGCGCTGATTAACGGTCTTGAGAGCAGTCGTCACGCCGTCGAACCCTACCGCTATCCTCATCGCGTCATCTTCGTGCGACGCGCGAGGATTCTGGATACGGGGACCTCTGCGTCGCCGCAGAATGGAGAGCAGGAGCACCTGATGTCCGGTTCTGGGGGCGCGCGCCGCCGATCGATCGCTTCGTTGCTGTTCGCGGCAGCGACCGCGGTGGCGTGCAGTTCATCGGTCTCTTCCGATCCCGGTGTTCTCATGGCCGGCGTCACCGATTCCGAGCCCGCAGTGGAGGCAGCCCCGGTGTCGGAGGCGGCGCAGATCCAGGCGCTGACCGAACGGATCGTCGCTGCCTCCGCGCTTGCGGAATCCGAGCGCGGTGCGCGGGTGACGATCGCGTTGCTCGATCGCGAAACCGGGTCGCGCACAGTGGCGGGGGCGGACGACCCGATCGAGACGGCATCGGTGGTCAAACTGTTCATCGCCGACGATCTGCTGTTCCGCGTCGGGACAGGCGAGATCGGGCTCGGCGAGGGCGAATACGACGAGATCGCAGCGATGCTCTCCCGCTCGGATGATTCCGCGGCGAGTGATCTGTGGTCGCGTTACGGCGACACCGCGATCGTCGATCGTGTCGTCGAACGGCACGGTCTCACCGCTACCAGTCCCCCTTACGACGGGAACTGGTGGAACACCGTCACCACGGCCTCCGATCTGCTGACCTGGTACGACTCGGTGCTCGGCGGCACCTCGGGGCTGGACGAGCGCGGCACCGCGACGATCGTCGGACACCTGCTCGATTTCGAACCGCTGGGCGCAGACGGTTACGATCAGCGTTTCGGGCTGCCCGATGCTCTTCCCGACGCGATCGAACTCGGCGTCAAGCAGGGTTGGATG
This sequence comes from Rhodococcus phenolicus, assembly GCF_001646785.1. Taxonomy (GTDB): domain Bacteria; phylum Actinomycetota; class Actinomycetes; order Mycobacteriales; family Mycobacteriaceae; genus Rhodococcus; species Rhodococcus phenolicus. The sequence continues at coordinate 9,844 of NZ_LRRH01000051.1, read as the reverse complement.
TGTTGCGTGGACGGCAGCTGGATCCACCTGTCGACCGGGTTCTTCGGGGACGGCCATCGGTACGTCGTCGCCGTACTCTCTCGCGAGCAGGTGCACTACGACGATCCGGCCCGGAACGAGTGGGCTCCGTGGCCGGATACCGCGCTGGTCGACGTCACCGGGGATGCCAGCGCCGAGCACGCACGGGAAACCGTGACCGAGGTGGTCCGGGACGCTTTCGTGGGGCCCGTGCACTGAGCCTGCGCTCCACGGTGCGTCGCTGCGCACGACCGGAAAAGGCAGGCGGCGCCGCGGTCGGCGACAGTGAGGTGGCTCAGTCGGCCGGGGTGTCCGGCAGCAGATCGGGGCGACGCTCCCGGGTGCGAATCAGGGACTGTTCCCGCCGCCATTGCGCGACCTTCGCGTGGTCGCCGGACATCAGCACAGGCGGTACGTCCAGCCCGCGCCAACTCGCCGGACGCGTGTAGCTGGGTCCTTCGAGAAGCCCGTCGGAGAACGAATCCTCTTGGTGCGACTGCTGATTGCCGAGCACACCCGGTAGCAGCCGCACGACCGCCTCGACCATGACGAGAACGGCGACCTCTCCGCCGATGAGCACGTAGTCCCCGATACTGACCTCTTCGACGCGAACGCGCCGCGCGGCGTCGTCGAACACCCGCTGGTCGATTCCCTCGTAGCGACCGCACGCGAACACGATCCGCTTCTCACCGGACCAGCGGTGCGCGGTTTGCTGTGTGAACGGCACCCCGGCAGGTGTGGGAACGACGAGCAGCACGTCGGGGTCGGGTTCGCCGCCGGTTCCCGGTACGTCACCGGGTCCGGCCAGGACGTCGTCGAGGGCCGGTCCCCACACGGTCGGTTTCATCACCATGCCGGGCCCGCCGCCGTACGGGGAATCATCGACGGCTTTGTGGACATCGTGCGTCCAGTCGCGCAGATTGTGGACACCGACGGAGATCAAGCCCTTGTCGATGGCCTTGCCGAGCAGTGCCGCGCGCAGCGGCTCGAGATACTCGGGGAAGATGGTGACGACGTCGAGTCGCACGGAACTACTTGTCTCCCTTGTCTTTTCCACGAGAGGGCGGTTCGCCGAAATCGGGGTCGAGCAGTCCGTCGGGCGGATCGATCTCGATGATCCCGGTGGAGATCGACACGGTCGGAACGATCGCCGTCACGAACGGGATCAGCAGCTCTCCTCGATCCGAACCGGCGGGCCGGATCGCGAGCAGTTCGCCGGCGGCGGTGTGCAGTACCTCGCGGACGGTACCGACCTCGGTGCCTGCGTCGGGCCGTCCTTCGACGATGCGGACGCTGAGACCTTCGAGTTCGTGGTCGTAGAACTCGTCGGGATCGTCGCTCGGCGTCAGCTCGGAGCTGTCGACGACGAACAATGTGCCGCGCAGGGCGTCGGCGGCGGTGCGGTCGGCGACCTGATGCAGACGCAGCAGAAGCCGCCCGGAGTGTTCCCGGGCGGCTTCCACCGTGTACGTGTGCAGGGTCTGCTCGCGCGGCTTGCGGCCACGCAGCTCGGCGCCGACGGCGAAGCGCTCCTCGGGTTCGTCGGTGCGAACCTCGACAACCACTTCACCCTTGATGCCGTGTGACTTGACCACACGGCCCACGACGAGCTCCACTGCCGCTCGCCTACTGGTCGGTGTCGACGACGTCGACGCGGATCCCGCGACCACCGATGCCGGTGACGAGGGTCCGCAGCGCGGTCGCGGTACGTCCACCGCGACCGATCACCTTGCCGAGATCGTCGGGGTGCACATGCACCTCGACGGTGCGCCCCCGACGGCCGGTGATCAGCTCGACCCGCACGTCGTCGGGGTTGGCGACGATCCCACGAACGAGATGCTCGACGGCATCGGCGACAACGGCACTCATTACTCGGCAGCCTCGGTGGACTCGGCAGCGTCGGCGGAAGCCTCGGCGGCATCTTCCTTGGCGGCCTTCTTCTTCTTGGGCGTGATGGCCTCGGCGGCGGGCTCGTTCTCGGCCTGCGCGAGCGCAGCCTGGAACAGCTCCAGCTTGGACGGCTTGGCCTCCTTGACGCGGAGAGTGCCCTCGGCGCCCGGCAGGCCCTTGAACTTCTGCCAGTCACCGGTGATCTTGAGGAGGTTCAGGACGGGCTCGGTCGGCTGCGCGCCGACACCCAGCCAGTACTGCGCGCGCTCCGAGTCGACCTCGATCAACGAGGGCTCTTCCTTCGGGTGGTACTTGCCGATGGTCTCGATGGCCCGGCCGTTGCGGCGGGTACGCGAGTCCGCGACCACGATGCGGTACTGGGGGTTGCGGATCTTGCCGAGACGGGTGAGCTTGATCTTGACAGCCACTGCTGTGTTTCCCTTCGAGCGCGCGAACGCGCATGTCACGTGCAATTCGGACGACGCACCCTTCTGGCGCGCCCGGTTTTGCCTCCAACCTGTGACCGCCGCGCGGTACGGAACCGGATGCGACGACAGCGAACCATTCTGCCAGATCCCCCCGCCGCCGGACGAATCCGGCATCGGGGGGATCGGCAGCCGCGGTTCCGCGGTGGTGCTAGTTCTTCGGCAGCTTCAATTTCGACAGGTCGAAGCCCTCGAGACCCGGAGGCAGCTCGTCGAGCCCCTTCGGCATGTTGGACAGATCGGGGAAACCGGCGGGCATGCCACCGCCCATGCCGGGGAATCCGCCCGGCATGCCGCCGGGGAATCCGCCCTTGATCTTCGGCGGGGTCGGTCCGCGACCGCCCTTCTTGCCCTTCTTGCCCTTCTTGTTGCTGCGCTGGTTCTTGCGGGCGCCCGGCATGCCCATGCGACCGGCCATCGCCGCCATCATCTTGCGGGCTTCGAAGAACCGGTCGACGAGCTGGTTGACGTCGGAGACCTTCACACCCGAGCCGTTCGCGATGCGCAGCCGCCGGGACGCGTTGATGATCTTCGGATCGGCACGTTCGGCCGGGGTCATACCGCGGATGATCGCCTGGATGCGGTCGAGCTGTTTCTCGTCGACGTTGGCGAGCGCGTCCTTCATCTGACCGGCGCCGGGCAGCATGCCGAGCAGGTTCGCGATCGGGCCCATCTTGCGCACGGCCATCATCTGCTCGAGGAAGTCCTCGAGGGTGAGCTCGCCCGAGCCGATCTTGGAGGCGGTGAGCTCGGCCTGCTCGGCGTCGAAGACCTGCTCGGCCTGCTCGATGAGGGTGAGCACGTCGCCCATGCCGAGGATCCGGCTGGCCATGCGCTCGGGGTGGAAGACGTCGAAGTCCTCGAGCTTCTCGCCGGTGGACGCGAACAGGATCGGCTGCCCGGTCAGCTCGCGCACGCTCAGCGCCGCACCACCGCGGGCGTCGCCGTCGAGCTTGGTGAGCACGACACCGGTGAAGCCGACACCGGCCCGGAACGCCTCGGCGGTGCTCACCGCGTCCTGGCCGATCATCGCGTCGAGCACGAACAGCGTCTCGTCCGGCTGCACGGCGTCGCGGATACCCGCGGCCTGCGCCATCAGCTCCTCGTCGATACCGAGGCGGCCCGCGGTGTCGACGATGACCACGTCGTACTGCTTCGCGCGTGCTTCCTCGATACCGGACTGTGCGACGGCGACCGGGTCGGCGGCCGACACACCGAGTTCGTTGTCGCCGCCGCCGATCGACGTGCCCGGGTGCGGCGCGAACACCGCGACGCCGGCGCGTTCACCGACGATCTGGAGCTGGCTGACCGCGCCGGGACGCTGCAGGTCGCACGCCACCAGCATCGGGGTGTGTCCCTGGTCCTTGAGCCAGGCCGCGAGCTTGCCGGCGAGAGTGGTCTTACCGGCACCCTGCAGACCGGCGAGCATGATCACGGTGGGCGGGTTCTTCGCGAGCCGCAGGCGGCGGGTCTCACCGCCGAGGATCCCGACGAGTTCCTCGTTGACGATCTTGACGACCTGCTGCGCCGGGTTCAGCGCGCCGTGCACCTCCGCGCCCTTGGCGCGTTCCTTGATCTTCGCGATGAATGCGCGGACCACGGGCAGGGCGACGTCGGCCTCGAGCAGGGCCAGCCGGATCTCGCGGCACGTGGCGTCGATGTCGGCATCGGAGAGTCGCCCCTTGCCGCGCAGGTCCTTCAGGACCCCGGTCAACCTGTCGGAAAGGGATTCGAACACCGAATGCGCTCCTGGGTTCTGGCGAAAGACGGACAGTGCTGCGATCCAGGGTAGCCGCTCGCCGCGACCGTCACGTCACGGCGGGCGGCACCCGGGTCACCCGGTCGTCTCGGGTTTCTTCGGTTCGACACCCGGGACCACCGCGAGCACAGCCTGCTCGAGGTGCTCACGCGTGGCCCGCGTGTCGGTTCCGGTGAGATCGATGCAGAACGCGTCGACGACCGACGTGCCGAGGGTCGAGACCCGCGCCCACCGCACGTCCGCCCCGACGCACTCGAACGCTTCGGCGAGCCGGCACAGCAATCCGAGCCGGTCCTCGGCGCGCAGTTCGAGGATCACCTGCCCGGGATCGGGGGCGTCGAACCAGATCACGCGTGGCGGTGCCTGCGCGTACACGACCGGCACGGCCCGTTCCGGCTGCGCCGGCAGCTGCGCGTCCCGGGCGGCCTGTTCCTTCGCGTCCAGTGCGGCCGGCAGATCCAGGTCGCCGCCGCGCGCACGGATCAGTTCCTGCCGGAGCAGACCGGCCTCGGGTGGTGTCCCGAATCGCGGCGCCACCACGAAACTGTTGACGGCGCTGCCGGCATGGCTGCCCAGGGAGGCGGACAGCACCCGCAGGCCGTGCAGGGCCAGCACGCCCGCCGCGTCGGCGAGCAGCCCCGGTTCGTCCGGCGCCACCACCGAGACCGTGTACGAGTGCGGTCCCTCGCCGGGCTGCAGTGCCACGTGGACGCCTCCGTCGGCGGCCAGTTGTGCCAGTTCCGGATCGATCGGGTCGGGGGTGGGCAGGTCCTCCCCCGCCATCACCATCCGGCAGCGCCGGACCAGTTCCCGGATCAGAGACGCCTTCCAGTCACCCCACACCCCTGGGCCGGTGGCCAGCGAATCGGCCTCGGCGAGTGCGTGGAGCAGTTCCAGCAGCACCGGATCGCCGTCGAGGGTGTCGACGACGGACTGCACGGTCGCCGGGTCCTCCAGGTCGCGGCGCGTCGCGGTGTGCGGCAGCAGCAGGTGGTGCCGCACCATCGCGGTGAGGAGTGCGAGATCCGACGGCCACAGTCCCATCCGCCGCCCGATCTGGGTGGCGAGTTCGGCGCCGACGACGCTGTGGTCACCGCCGCGGCCCTTGCCGATGTCGTGCAGCAGCGCGCCGAGGACCAGCAGGTCGGGTCGTGCGACGCGGGTCGTCAGTCCCCCCGCGTACACCGCGGTCTCCACCAGGTGCCGGTCCACGGTCCAGGTGTGCACGGCGTCGCGCGGAGGCAGGTCGCGCACCGCACCCCATTCCGGCAGCAGCCGGCCCCACAGCCCCGTGCGGTCGAGGGCTTCGATGACATCGACGGCCCGCCGGCCGGAGCCCAGCAGAACCAGCAGGTCGTTGAACGCCGACCGCGGCCACGGTTCGCGCAGTTCGGGCGCGTTGTCGGCGAGCCTGTTCAGCGTCGAGGCGGAGATCGGCAGTCCGGCCTGCGCGGCTGCCGCCGCGACGCGGGTGATCAGCCCCGGGTCCTTGCGGGGATGTGCGTCCCGGGCCAGCGCGACCTCCCCCGTGTGTTCGACGACGCCCTCGTCGAGTGGACGCCGGACCGGAACGCGGCGCAGCCGCGAGAGCCCGCGGCGCGGCAGCGCGTTGCCCGCGGTCCGGATCCCGACGTCGACGGAGTAGCTGACGGTTCGCGCCGATTCGGTGAGCATCCGGGCCAGGTCGAACCGATCACCGATACGCAGCGCGGCACCGATCTCGTCGGCGTCCTGCGCACGCAGCTGGTCGCGGGCGCGGCCTGCGACGCGGTGCAGCTCGGTGCGCACGTCGAGCAGCCGCCGGTGCGCGGCGGCGAGGCCGCCACCGGGCACGTCCGGTCCCAGTCCCGGCATGCCGTCGGTGAGCTGCGCGACGGACAGGGCATTGAGCAACTGCACGTCCCGCAACCCTCCTCGGCCGCTCTTCAGATCCGGTTCGGCGCGGTGTGCGATCTGCCCACTGCGCTGCCAGCGGGTCTCGGTGAGTTCGATGAGTTCGTCGAATCGGCCTCGTATCCCGGTCCGCCACTGCCTGCGCACCCCGCCGATCAGCAGGTTGCTCAGTTCGACGTCCCCGGCGATGTGCCGGGCCTCGAGCATGCCCAGCGCCGCGGTGACGTCGGACGCCGCGACCTGCAGAGCCTGCGGGACGGTCCGGACGCTGTGGTCCAGCTTGATGTGCGCGTCCCACAGCGGATACCAGAGCCGGTCGGCGATGCCGGACACCACGGCCGGTTCCATGTCGTCGTGCAGCAGGATCAGATCGAGATCGGAGTACGGCAGCATCTCACGGCGGCCCAGGCCGCCGACGGCGACGATCGCGAACCCGCAGTCCGGGACGATCCCGACCTCGGAGCCCTTCGTGGTCAGCCAGAATTCGTGCAGGTCCACCAGGGCGTGTCGCAACGCCGCCGAATCGAGGCGGCGGTTGCGGACACCGCCGGCAAGCAGTTGGTCGCGGGCGGTGGCCAGGTCGGCGGCGCCGCCCGCGGTGGTGAGGGACATGTCCGGCCCGGAGGATGCGGGCGGCCCCGATCCCGCTGCACGAGCAGCAGGATCGGGGCCGCGAGTTCCGGACCCGTGTGGGTCAGAGTGCATCCGTGCCTCGTTCTCCGGTGCGCACTCGGATCACCGATTCGACGGGGGTGACCCACACCTTGCCGTCACCGATCTTCCCGGTGCGCGACGCCTCGACGATCGTCTCGACGACCTTGTCGACGGCGGCGTCGTCGACGACGACCTCCACACGTACCTTGGGCACGAAGTCGACCGAGTACTCGGCGCCGCGGTAGACCTCGGTGTGGCCCTTCTGCCGGCCGTACCCCTGGACCTCGCTGACGGTCATGCCAAGCACGCCCGCCTGCTCGAGACCTGCCTTCACGTCTTCGAGGGTGAACGGTTTGACAATTGCCGTGATCAGCTTCATTTCCTCATCCTTCCCAAGTCTGCCGTGCCGCTACGTTCGTCTTCTTATCACCTGAGCGCCGACACGAAGTCGTATGCGGACTCCGCGTGCTCCGACTCGTCGATTCCGCGCGCCTCTTCCTCGGGCGAAATCCGCCAGCCGAGCGGCTTGAGCGCGAATGCGATCACGGTGGTGACGATCGCGGTGAACACCAGGGCGACCAGGGCGATCACGATCTGGACGACCAGCTGCTTGTAGTCGCCCCCGTAGAACAGACCGGTGTCGGTGGCGAGGAAACCGATCGCGATGGTGCCCCAGAGGCCGGAGACCAGATGGACACCCACGACGTCGAGCGAGTCGTCGTAGCCGAACTTGAACTTCAGGCCCACCGCGAGCGCCGACAGCACACCGGCGACGACACCGAGAGCGATCGAACCGACGGGGCTGAGCGCACCGGCCGCCGGGGTGATGGCGACGAGGCCTGCAACGGCACCGGACGCGGCACCGAGGCTGGTGGCCTTGCCGTCGCGGATGCGCTCGGTCAGGAGCCAGCCGAGGATCGCGGAAGCCGTCGCGGTGGTGGTGTTGACCCACGCCAGGCCGGCGACACCGTCGGCGGCGAACGCGGAACCGGCGTTGAAGCCGAACCAGCCGAACCACAGGAGCGCGGCACCGAGCATCACGAACGGGAGGTTGTGCGGACGCATCGCGACCTGCCCGAAGCCGGCGCGCTTGCCGATGATCAGGGCGAGGACAAGCGCGGCGATACCGGCGTTGATGTGCACGACCGTGCCACCGGCGAAGTCGATCGGGTGGACCGCCGCGGTCAGGCCGCCTTCACCGTCGTCGACGGTGCCGAACAGCTTCGCAGCGATGCTGTCCGCGGAGCCGGACAGAAGGCCGCCACCCCACACCATGTGGGCGAGGGGGAAGTAGGCGAAGGTGACCCAGAGGCCCGCGAACACCATCCAGGTGCCGAACTTCACGCGCTCGGCGAGGGCACCGGAGATCAGCGCGGTCGTGATGATCGCGAACGTGACCTGGAATCCGATGTCGATGATCTGCGGGTAGTCGCCCAGGCCCGGGAGGAAGCCGCCCTCGGCGTCGTAGATGGCGCCCTGGAGACCGAAGAACTCGAACGGGTTCGCGAAGATGCCGCCGACACTCTCGGTGCCGTAGGACATCGACCAGCCCCACAGCACGTAGATCACGCCGATCACCGCCATCGCGCCGAACGACATCATCATCATGTTCAGCACCGATTTGGCGCGCGACATGCCGCCGTAGAAGAACGCCAAGCCCGGTGTCATCAGCAGTACCAGCGATGCCGCCATGAGCATCCATGCCGCGTCGCCGGTGTTCACCACTTCCTCCACTTGCAACCTCCCTAGATTCCGCACCTGTCAGCGCGTGGTTGAGGAAAGCTTGCTGCCGAGATGTTTCCGTGGAAGCGCCGTGCTGTTTCGTTGAAGTGAACGGGAACCCACACCGTGTTTCGTCTCTGTTTCACTCTTTGCGGTCTTCGTCCGCCGCGTCCGGAACATGGGAAAAGCCGCGTGCGGCACGTGCATCGCACACCCCGACCGGGGATGCGACGCGTGTCGTCACGCGGCTTTCCGGGAAGCCGGCTCAGCCGAGCAGAGCGTCCACGAACGCGCCCGGCTCGAACGGAGCCAGGTCGTCGGCACCCTCACCGAGACCCACCAGCTTCACGGGCACACCCAGTTCGTGCTGGACCTGGAAAACGATGCCGCCCTTGGCGGTCCCGTCGAGCTTCGTCAGGACGACACCGGTGATGTCGACCACCTCGGCGAACACCCGGGCCTGGGTGAGCCCGTTCTGACCGATCGTCGCGTCGAGGACGAGCAGCACCTCGTCGACGGCGGCCTTCTTCTCGACGACCCGCTTGACCTTGCCGAGCTCGTCCATCAGGCCGGTCTTGGTGTGGAGGCGGCCCGCGGTGTCGATGAGGACGGCGTCGACACCGTTCTCGATGCCCCGAGAGACGGAATCGAACGCGACAGCGGCGGGATCGCCGGCTTCCTTGCCTCGCACGACCTCCGCGCCGACCCGCTCGGCCCAGGTCTGGAGTTGATCTGCGGCGGCGGCACGGAACGTGTCGGCGGCACCGAGCAGCACCCGGCGTCCGTCCGCGACGAGCACGCGCGCCAATTTGCCGGTCGTCGTGGTCTTACCGGTGCCGTTGACCCCCACCACCAACAGGATGGACGGGTGGTCGTCGTGCGGGAGAGCCCGGATGGATCGGTCCAGTTCCGGATGCAGTTCGGCGACGAGCACGTCACGCAGGACCGCGCGCGCCTCTGCTTCGGTGCGAACGTTGCGCGCTGCCATCTCCTGCCGCAGCCGCTCGACGATCTTGGTGGTGGTCGCGGCACCGAGGTCGGCGATGAGGAGGGTGTCCTCGATCTCCTCCCAGGAGTCCTCGTCGAGGTCGCCGCCGCCGAGCAGGCCGAGCAGGCTCTTGCCCATCGCCGACTGGGATCGGGCGAGACGGCCGCGCAGTCGGTCGAGGCGTCCGGCGGTGGGGGCGATCTCCTCGATCGCGGGCACGACCGGTGCCGGTTCGGGTTCGGGCGTCACCTCCGGAGCCGGGGCGGTCTCGGCCTCGGGCGCCGGGGCGGGTACCTCCGGAGCTTCTTCCTCGGCCGGTGCCTCCTCGACCGGGGGCGCCTCCTCGACCGGCGGCGCTTCCGGCAGCGCCTCCTCGACCGGCGGCACTTCCTCGACCGGCGGTGCTTCCTCGACGGGCGGTGCTTCCTCGACGGG
>NZ_LRRH01000221.1 GCF_001646785.1 Rhodococcus phenolicus | reverse complement strand
TCGCCCAGCTCCGCGCCGGGGACAGCAGCACGGGTGTCCGCGGGTGTGCCGCGGTGGCCAGCAGGATGTCCCAGGGTTCGTCGGGCAGGTGCAGTCGCACCGCGAGGCCGAGGATGTCGGGAAGTTGTGCGGGGAGCCCGATTCCACGGGACAGCCGAGCGGTGACCGGCACCTTCCCCTGCACCGGCCACCAACTCGACTCCAGCTCGGCGTGTCCCCGCGCGAGAACACCGCGCGGGTGGAAGATGCGCGCGTGCCGGACCGCGGAGGCCACCGCGAACGGGGCCCCGAGGACTGCGTCGAGCTGCTTCACCCCAGCCTGATACCCGCCCCGCCGGGTTTCAACCACGCCGCCCCCGTTCCCCCGTTCCCCCGTGTCAGACGGCGGCCCGTGCGAGCGGGCACGACATGCACCGCGGTCCCCCGCGTCCGGATCCCAGTTCCGACCCGGCGATCCGCAGCACTTCGATTCCGGCGGCCTCGAGCCGGGCGTTCGTTTCGACGTTGCGCTCGTAGGCGACGACCACGCCGGGCGCCACCG
>NZ_LRRH01000050.1 GCF_001646785.1 Rhodococcus phenolicus | reverse complement strand
CACCTCGAGCGCCAGGGCACGCCGTTCGTCGAGCTGTTCGTCGACCAGGACCCGGAGGCCGCGCAGGCCGTCGCGCTCCTCGGCTACCGGTCCGTCCCGGTCGTCACCGCCGGCGACATGCACTGGTCCGGCTACCGGCCCGACAAGCTCAACGCTCTCGGAAGGTTGCACACCACCGTCGATGACATCTCCGAGCTGGACTCCGCGGCCGTGCGGTACCTCGCCGACGAGGGGGTTCCGGCATGAGCGAGTACACCGGTGGGGACCCGGGCGCGGACCCGCAGCACGAGTGGAAGCACAACTCCCGGGGGAGCGCGGTCGTCGTGGCCGCGCCCCCGGGCGCCGCGGGGCCGCATCGGTTGACGGTGACGCGCACTACGTCGTCGACGGTGATGCAGTCCGGCACGGCCGCCGACGCGGTGCGGCGGCGCTGCGATCTGCTGCGCGAGACCGGAACTCTCGCGACGGTCGCCGAGACGATGGACGGCTACGTCGTGCGGTTCACGGACGTCGACGGGGCCCGCGTCGTCCTGAAGTACGAGGGCGCCTGATGAACCTCATCAACGTCACCACGTGGTCCGGCCGCAAACTGCACCTCGCCCACTCCGGAGACGAGAAGCCGTGCGGGGGCGCAGGCCGCTACTACCTGCCGACACTCTGTGACGCCGCCTCGGCGCGCCCAGGAGAGCACTGGGTGAAGCACTACACGCAAGGCCCCATGAGGCAGGAGTTCATCGACTCCCTGCCGCCCTGCAAGAAGTGCGCCAAGCGACGCGAAATCCTCGAACGGAGCCCGTCGTGAAGGCCGCCGCCACCCTCGCCGGAATCACTGGCCTGTGCCTCGCCGGATGGCTCACCCTCGCCGTCATCCTCGTCGACACCACCGCCAACACCCTCTACCAGTACGGGAGCGACCATGAGTGACGTCGTCCAGCAGAACGGATTCGGCGATCTCGCCGAGAAACTGCACTGGCGCATCTGCACCGGCGACCTCACCGAATGCCACAAGGCGTGGGGGCCGTGCTGCCGAGCAGCGCAGGAAGTCCTCGCCGCCGGCTGGCGCAAGGTTAACCCAGACGCCGAGACCTGGACTGAAACGCAGTGGGGTTTCAAACTCCCCGACCGCGACGCCATCTGGGCGCTGAGCGAAGAATCTGCACGCGCTCGCGCCGCACAATTCCCGAACGGTGAAGTCGTAACCCGCACTGTCACCACCACCGCATGGACCACCCCCGAGGAGACGCCGTGAAGTTGTTCATCGACGACGAACGCCGTGCCCCGCGAGGCTGGCTGCTCGCCACCGACTGCAACGACGCCATCGAACTGATGCGCACCTGCGCGGCCGCCGGAATCAACCTCACCGCCATCTCCCTCGACCACGACCTCGGATGCTCCGGCGAGACGATCATGCCGGTCCTCGAAGCCATGCGCGACCACAACTGGTGGCCCTGGAACCTCTACGTCCACACCGCCAACGAGGACGCCGAAGAAGTCATGCTCGCCTTCATCAAGGCCAACGCGCCAGACGGCGAGGGCATCCTCCGCGGCTACGGCTGCAACTTCTGGGGAACGTCCAACGAATCCCAGATCCAGAACTGGGTGACGCCATGAGCCTTCATCACGACCGGCAGCGCGCCCAACACGGCCACCCACTCCACCGCGACCACACCGAAGACCTCGAAACCGGCATCGCCAAAGCCGTCCGAGAAATCGACGAAATGCGCGCCGCACTCGACCGCGTGCGCGCGCTGTCAGGCCAGCTCGACCGCGAGTCCGCCAACGGCGGGAGCGTGTATGCGGAGATCCGCCGGCAGCACGCCGCCCGCATCCGTGCCGCGCTGGACGGTGGACAGTGACCGACCGAACACGGCTACATCTGGCATCACTCGGCTACTCCACCCTCGACCCGAGCCTGGGATGGACACGGCCATGCCACCTATGCCCAGCCAACACGGTGATCCAGGGCGGCGCAATCGGACTGTCCAAACACATGCGAGTAGTTCACGAAGGAGACCACCGATGGCCACTGACCCGACAACACCCGAAGGCCGCGCCGAACTGATCACTGAAGGCCGACGGCGACTCGCTGCGTACGAGTCCGCGACGGCCTGGTCGCAAGAGGAGATGAACGCGGCCGACGAGTGGCACGGCTGGCAGATCGCCAACGGAGAGGAGCTGCTCGACGCGCTCGACGACGCCGAGTGCGAGATCGAGCGACTGCGCGGCGACCTCGTCATCGAACGCCGTCGCGCCGGAGCCGCCGAGGCCGCGCTCGACCGGGTGCGCAAGTACGCCCGCGAGCAGCGGCGCATGGCCGAAGGGCTGCACAGCATTGGCCGCCCGTACGACGCACTCCCGTACGACAACCCCGCCACCGCGCTTGAGCGGATCATCGGAGACCGCACGTGACCGCCTCCGCCCGCCGACTCCCCGTCGCATGGGACGGGCACCACGTTGAATGGGGTGCCTTCACCGCAGACCCCATCATGTGCCGACTCAGCGAGGATGGCACCACATTCGAGGCCGTACCCCCAGGCCTGTGCTGGCACTGCGGAGTCCTCGCCGAATCCGTCACCGCAGAAGGCCGAGTACTCATCCAGAACTGGCCGTACCGGCTGGTCCTGCGCCGCTGCACTCGATGCGGACACGACCGAGTGCGGAATCCGCTGACGGGGCAGGAGTGGGATCTCGACGAATCCGACTATGGTCCGTCCGGATCGTGGGAGGACGTCTCATGACCGCGCCCGCCGACTGGGGCGACTGGCTCAAACCCCTCAACACCGGCGAATGCCGCCCCTGCGGCACCTGCACACTCAGCGGCCGGCACGACCTGTGCGCATGGCGGTCCGGAGCGGCACACCACCATATCGGCTGCGAGGCCCCAATCGGATACCTGATGCGTGGCACTGGCCCGGCGGCCACGTACGTGTACTACCCGAGCCCAAGTTGCAGCGCGGTGATCCTCTACGCCAAGCACGGCCGCCGCTGGCACTGCACCTGCGAATGCCACCAGCCGGGGTTCTCGGGCCCTGCATTCACTCCGGAGGGGGAGTGGGCCCTGTGGTGACCGAATGCCCGGTGTGCCGCCGCCCGGTGTGGGCGTCCACGCGCACCGGGCGCGTGCACCGGCATGACGACAAGGCATGGAACCAGTGCCCGATGAGCGGGCACCACATTCCGCTCGAGCAGCTCGAAAGGAGGGCCGCCTGATGGCCTGGTTCAAGGTCGACGACGGTCTCGCATTCCACCCGAAAGCCATCGAAGCGGGCAACGCCGCGATGGGTCTGTGGGTCCGTGCTGGCGCTTGGTGCAGCGCACATCTCACAGAGGGAGCACTCCCGAAGCACATGATCGGCACACTCGGAGCACAAGCTCGCGACGCGAAGCGACTTGTGGCGGCGGGGCTTTGGGAGCAGACCGATGTGGGATTCCAGTTCTGCGACTGGGACAAGTACCAGCCGACGAAGCAGCAGGTAGAGGCGGATCGGGAGGCTAATAGGGAGCGGCAGAAGCGGTTCCGCGAGAAGCGCCGTAACGCCGATTCGGACGCTGTGAGTAACGGCGTTACGAACGGCGTGACTAACGGGACCCCGACCCGACCCGACCCGACCCGTCCTTCTATTGGTTACGTAGAGGAGGGATCTCACGAGAGCAACGCGCGCGAAGGCGAACCCCCCTCCCCGAAATGCTCGAAGCACATCAACGAGCCGAACCCGCCGGCGTGCCGCGCCTGCGGCGAGGCCCGCCAGGCTCACGCGGAGTGGAAGGCCCGGCAGGCGCGGGCCGCTCGGGAGGCTCGATCGGAGCAGCTGCGTGCTGCCGCCCAGGATCGCGCCAGGGCGATCGCGGAGTGCTCCCTGTGCGACGAGGACGGCTACGTCGACACGGCCGTCTGTGGGCACGCTCCGGCCCCGAAGCAGCGCCCGAGCCTGAATGACCTGTACCGGCAGGCGAAGGCCGAGAAAGAACACGCCTCGACGCGCGAGAAGTGATGTGCACTGCGCTATTCATTCGCGTAGTGTGAAGCCCTGACCACGAAAAAGCCCCGCCGGTGCGTCAACACCGCGGGGCACGAACACCGAGGAGAAGCTCGATGTCAGTTCCCAACGTTACCGGAGACCTGGTCCCGTTCGCATACGGTGCGACCACGGTTCGGACGATCGCCATCGACGGCGAACCCTGGTTCGTCCTGCTCGACCTCTGCGCGGTCCTCGAGATCCGCAACGTCGGCAACGTCGCCGCTCGCCTCGACGAGGCTGGTGTCCGGCAGGCGGATATCAGCTCCGGAGGCCAGCGCCGCTCGGTCACCATCGTCGACGAGTCCGGCATGTACGAGGTCGTCATCCGCAGCGACAAGCCCGAAGCCGCCACGTTCCGCCGCTGGATCACCAGCGACGTCCTCCCGGCCATCCGCCGCACCGGCAGCTACAGCACCGCCCCGGCCACGCCCGCGCTCACCGGCACCGAGCTCCTCGCGCACGCCGTCATCGAGGCACAGCAGATGCTCGCCGCCAAGGACCAGCGCATCGCCCAGCTCGAACCCAAGGCCGAGTTCTACGACGACCTCATGGACGCCGACGGCACCTACTCGATGGCCGCGACCGCGCGCATCCTCGGCTGGGGCCGCAACGTCATGATGGCCCAGATGCGCCGCCTCGGCGTCCTGCAGGCCAACAACCTCCCGTACCGGCGGTACGACCACCACTTCAAGGTCACGCCCGGCACGTACACCAACCGCAAGACCGGTGAGACCGTGCCGACCGCGACCACGTCGGTGCGCCCGAGCGGGCTGGAGTTCCTGCGGAAGAAGCTCGACGCCGTGCGTGAGCCCGTGCAGCGCGAGCTGGACGGAGCGCAGGCATGAGGCATCCGCTCGACAACTTCATCGCCGGGTGGCTCGACGAGAACTCGGACGTGCACACGGAGCTCTATGTCGCCGACGACGAGAACAACGACTCGGACGGCATGGTGTCGATCGAAGGCGAGCTCAACGTGACTGCGCTGGTCCGCGCAGTCGCCGCCGAGTTCGCCGTCGTCGAACTGCCCGAGCCCACCGAGGCCAGGTTCATGATCGAAACCGCCTTCGGCTACCAGGCGTGGGAGGCCGGCCCGGTCCGCGTCACCGTCTGCGACAACGGGACGTTCGACTTCTTCGCGACCAACACGATCGGGAACAAGAATCCTGATGGTCTCCGGCGGGCTGCCGCTGCGCTTCTCGCTGCCGCGAACCGAGCGGAGGCACAGCAGTGAGCGACGCACTCGGCATCATCTGGAACCGCAACGGCGACAACGTCACCGGAACCATCGTCCGACCCAACGTCGAACGCGGCGGACTCGACACCGTCGGCAGCGTCACCTACACCCTCGAGCAGGCCGCGAAGGTCGCCGGGCAGCTCATCGACGCGATCGGCGGCAAGCAGTGACCGCGCCCAGGACCCGACTCCAGGCGTCCCTGCTCCTCGCCGCACTGTTCGCCGGCGGACTCATCGCCGGAGCCTGCCACCCCACCACCTACACGCCACCCATCGGCACCATCGAGAACCTTCAGGGGGAGAAGTGACCGATATCGAGATCACGCCGCAGATGCTCCATGCACTCACGGAGGCAGCTGTTGACCACGGCAAGATCAGGCCGACCACAGCAGCCGATCTGTACACGTGGGCCGATTCGCTCGTACCGGTCGAGACGTGGGCGGAGATCCTCCACAACGCAGCCGCACCCGTCGACGGATGCTGGGTCGCCTACGAGCACGCCCCGGCAGGCATGCGCGAGACCGCCCGACGCCAAGCCCGCGCTGTCCTCGCGAAGCTCGACGAGAAGGCCGAGGACCAGGACGTCCGCCCGATCGGCTGGTACCGGACGATGACGGCCGACTTCGCATCGAAGCACTTCGGATTCCCGCCGTTCGGCGCAGGCAAGTTCACCGCATCGAATGGCGGGAGGTGGGCGTGGGACGAGTCCATGGGCAACTGGGAACTCCGTGAGTATCCCGGCATCGCCGTCGGGAAGAACGGCCCATCGTGACCCGCCTCCCGGCGGCCCTCACCGCCTGGATGCTCATCATCGCCATCGCAGCACTCAGCCTCGCCGCCACCTGAACACCGGCCCGCGCCCCGCCTACTCCCGGGACGCGGGCCGGAACCATCCACACCCACCGCGAGAAAGGCCCCAGCGCATGCCCGCCGCCTACACCAACCTCGACCAGGCCAACGCCCGCATCGACGCACTCGAAGCCGAACTCGCCGCCACCGCCAACGCCGCACGCAACGCCAGCAAAGCCGCCGACAAATCCCGCGCCGAAATCACCGAACTCAAGATGACCGCCACCGCACCCGCCGGCACCGACTACCCGCCCGCCGTAGCCGAATCCGTCATCAAGAAACTCCCACCCGAAGTGGTCGACGCCCTCCGCGACCTCCTCAACCGGACCGGCGCATGAACGGCTACCTCACCCGCGCCGAGATCACCAAGCTCGACGCCATCCTCCGCACCATCCCCTGGCTCGCACACCAGCTCGACGACACTGTGCGCCGCCAAGACCGCATCGGAGGCGCACACATCCCCAGCCTCGGCGGAACCGACAGCCCCGAACAGCCACTCCCGTACAACCACGCTGCCGCCGACGTCCGCGACCAACTCCGCAACACACTCGTCGGCTGGACCCGCCACACCCTCGAGCAGCGCAGCATGGCCTACGACGGCGACGACACGCTCCCGGGCATCTCCCGGTGGCTGCGCCGCAACATCGAAGCTCTCGCGCTTACCGAGGGCTCCGCAGAGGCACTCCCTGACATTGACCGAGCCGTGCGCAGCGCCTGGTCCGTCATCGACCGTCCCGGCGAGAAGATCCAACCCATGGATGAGCAGCGACTCGCCGAAGCCGACCGCATGATGCTGTCCTGCCACGGAATCGCCACCCTCGCCAAGGAAATGGGCGGCCCCTGCAAAGCGCTCACGGCACGACGCGTCCAGTACCTCCGTGACATCGGCGCAATCGAGCCTGTGCAGGTCGCGGGCCGGGCCCTGCTGTATCTCGTCGGAGACGTCCGTCGAGCGCACGAGCATCGAATCCAGCTCGAACAACTCGCACCAACCAGCTGACCAGCGCCGGGAGTTCCTTCTGATACGCTCAGCGCGTACGCGCGAGATGACCCCACCGGGGCGCTCGCGCTTCGTCGTTTCCAGACGTCCATCCTCGAGCGCCACCCCCGTGCAGCTCGGATGGACCGCCCCCACCCCGGAATCTCACGACCGGCGAGCGTGGGCGTCAACTTCCCGAGGAGGGCCGAATGAACGGTCGAAGTACACGTTTACTGCCCTCCCCGCGCGCGCACGTGACGCCTGATGGCTGCGTGGACCGATGACGAGAGCCGGCGCCTCCGCGATCTGCACGCTGACGGCCGGTCGCTGCATTCGATCGCCGAGGAGATGGGCCGGTCGAAGCGAACGATCAGTGTGTGGGCGGGCAAGCTCGGGCTGAGCTGGGATCGGAGTGGTACCGCGAAGGCTGCGCAGGCGAAGCACGTCGACAACAAGGCCCGGAGGGCTGCGTTGGAGGAGCGCCTGCTGGTTGAGGCCGACAAGGTGCTCGATCAGATGTGGAAACCGGCCCTGGTGTTCAGCTTCGGTGGCACGGACAACGAGTACAACGAGCACATCCTCGACCGGCCGACGTTCGGCGATCAGAAGGCGATCATGCAGACCGCCTCGACCGCATTGAACGCTGCGAACAAGCTGCACGATCTCAACACCGGTCACGACGCCGAAGGTGTTGTCAGCGTCCTCGCCGAAGTCCACGCCGCGATCATCGCGATGGCCGACGACGACCCGGACGAGCCGCCGACACCCACTGACGAGGAGCTCGACGCCGAAGAAGAGGGACAGTGACCGCGAAGCTCGCCCGGCTCGGCCGCCTCACCCGCAAACAGGCATGGTCGATCGGGCGGGCCACCGCCAAGATCTGCATCTGGAACGGTGCCGTCTCGGCCGGCAAGACCATCACCTCACTGTTCAAGTGGATGATGCTCATCCCGACCGCGCCACAGACCGGCGAGATCGTGATGATCGGCCGGACACGAGACACCGTGTACCGCAACCTGATGACCCAGTTGCAGAACCGGGAGATCTTCGGGGACCTCGCCGACCACGTGCACTACAACCGCGGCGCCCCCACGGCAACGATCCTCGGCCGAACCGTCCACATCCTCGGCTCCTCCGACGTCCGCGCTGAGGCCACGATCCGAGGCATGACCATCTCTCTGGCCTACCTCGATGAGGCCACACTGGTCACCCAAGAGTTCTTCGCGATGCTGGTCTCCCGCCTCCGCGTGAAGGGCTTCCGCTGCCAACTGCTGTGCACCACCAACCCGGACAGCCCAAGGCACTGGCTCAAAACCGAGTACATGGACCGGGCCACCGAACTCGGCCACCGGGTGTTCAACTTCAAGCTCCGAGACAACGCCCGGAATCTCGAACGCGAGTACATCCGCAGCCTCGAAGCCCAGTACACCGGCCTGTGGCGCAAACGCTTCATCGACGGCGAATGGACCATGGCCGACGGCGTCATCTACCCGATGTTCGACCCGAAGCTGCACGTCGTCGAAACCCTCCCGCAGATGCAGGACATCCTCGGAATCGGCATCGACGACGGCATCGACCACCCGGCCGCCGGCATCCTGCTGGGCCTCGGCGTCGACAACCGCCTGTACGCGATGGCCGAGTGGGCGCCCCCTGCTGGCACCACAGCAGACCGCTCGAAGAGCCTCCGCAAGTTCGAGAACGACCATCCGAAACCGCCCTACCACTTCGTTGACCCATCGGCGAAGGGCCTGAAACTGCAACTCAACCGCGACGGATTCATCAACGTCGCCAACGCAGCGAACGGCCACAACCTCGGACTCGGCCTCGTCGCATCACTGCTGTCCACACAGCAGCTCCTCATCCACACGTCCTGCAGCAACCTGCTCGACGAGATCCCCGGCTACGTCTGGGACAAGGACAAGAGCGGCGAGCCGACCGGTGAGCCGCGCAAGGAAAACGACGACTTCTGCGACGCACTGCGGTACATCGTGGCGTCGTCGCGAGCGTTCTGGATGCCCTACCTCCCCAACATCCACCAAGCCCAGTCAGACGAGAGCGAGGCCATCGCAGCATGAGCAGCATCCGCCCGGGCATGAAATGGCCGCCCCCAGAACTGGCGAAGGTCACCGCCCGAGTCGACGAATGCCGCGTCTGGTGGGAAGGCAACCCCGAGAAGCTCGACACGTTCTACGGCGCCACAGGCCGCACCTCACCGTCCGGACAACCCCAGCGCGGGTTCCGGGCCGCGTGGGACGCATTCTGGGGCAAGAACAACACCGGCACAGGCGAAGCCCCGCGCCGCCTGCACGCACCGATCGCCGCCGACATCGCACAGCTGTCCGCGGCCTGCCTGTTCTCAAAGCCCCCGACGATCCTCGCCGCCGACGACGAAGCCGACGACATCCAGACCCGCGTCGACGACCTGTTCAACGTGCCACGCTTCCACTCCGGGCTCTACACGGCCGGCGAGAAGGCGTCCGCACTCACCGGTGTGTATGGGCGTGTCGCGTGGGATGACGAGATCCAGCAGGGCACATGGATCGAGTGGATCGCCCCCGACCGCGCCATCCCGACATGGTCGCGAGGCCGGCTGCGGGCGGTCACGTTCTTCACTGAGCTCGAATCGGATGACGACCGCGTTGTGTGGCGGCACCTCGAGCGCTACGAGATGGGCCGCATCGTCCACGAGCTCTACAAGGGCACGGCGGACAACCTCGGTCGCCTGGAGACGTTGAAGGCGCACGAGTCCACCGAGGACATCCCGGTCCAGCTCGGCTCGGACGGCTTCTCGTATGTCGACCTCGGCATTCCCGACATGCTGGCCGTCGACTACGTGCCGAACAAACTGCCCAATCCCGAGTGGGACAACGACCCGAAGCTGTGCAACCTCGGCGGCTCCGACATCGCCCCCGACATCATCCCGCTGTACCACCAGATCGACCGCGTGTACTCCTCGCTGATGCGTGATGTGCGGCTGTCGGCGATGAAGGTCTTCGCGTCCGCATCGATCCTCCAGAACCGCGGCCCCGGCAGCGGCCTGCTCCTGCCCGAGGAACAGGAGATGTTCACGCAGCTCGGCCAGATGATGGCGAAGGAAGGCGACATGGAGTCGATCTTCCAGCCCTACCAGCCGGCCATGCGCGTGCTCGAGCACGACCAGGCGGGGGAGATCCTCGTGCGGGAGGTGCTGCGCCGCACCGGATACAGCCCCGTCTCATTCGGCATGTCCGACGAGGTCGCCCAGACCGCGACGGAAGCGGTCGGCAAGAAGGAGTGGACGGTCATCACGACCGAAGGAAAGGCCCGCTACTTCGGCACCGCCATCCAGCATCTGACGACGGCGGCTCTGCGCATCGACAAGGTGAAGTTCCCGAAGCTCGGCGTCGACCTGCACGAGCCGCTCGACGTCGACTGGCCGCCGTTCGCGCAGGAATCCGACCTGTCCCGTGCTCAGACCGTGCAGGCATGGGAGACGGGCCGGGCCGCGTCGACGCGCACCAAGGTCCGCTACCTGCACCAGGACTGGACCGAGGAGCAGATCGACGACGAGGCACAGCTGATCGACGAGGCGAACAAGGTGGAGACGCCGGCGTTCTTCGGCTCGGACACCGACTTCGGCGGCGACCAGGGCGGCGACGAGAAGCCCGAAGGCGAGCAGGCACCCGAGGAGACCAGCGAGGAGGTGTAGGCGGTGGCGCTCGACCCCGAGGACGCACGCAACATCCCCGCCCACCTCATCGCCCTCTACACCGACGCCGAACTCGCCCTCCTCCGACTGTTGGCCGAAGCCATCGCCGACGGCATCGACGCCGACGACTGGCAGCAGGTCCAGGCGTCACGGCAGGCCGAGTTCCGGCAGGCCGCCGAAGCACTCGCCCGGCACCTCCAGGCCGCCATGCCACCGCTCCTGCAGGACGCGGTGCAGGCCGCCACAGACCTCGGCGAGCAGGCGGCCGACGAGGACGCCGACACCCCAGAACCTCCCGAAGCGGTAAGCGTGGCCGCGACGGGAACGGCTGCGACAGTGGCCGGGAGCGCACCGCGTCGCGACCGCCCCCGGAATCCCCGCACTGTCGCAGCCACACAATCCGCCTGGTCCACCCTCGCCCGCACCACACAGCTGCTCCCCGCGAACGCGGATCGGCTGTACGGGCAGGTGCTGGCCCAGATCCAGGTGCGCTCACCGGACGTTCCGAGAACCACGCCGCACACCGGTGGGATCCTCGGCGCACCACGAGCCACCGGAACACGCCTGGACGCAGCGCAGCAGGCCCTCGACATCCTCACCAAACGGGGCATCACCGGGTTCAAGGATGGCCGCGGCCGCAACTGGTCGCTCACCTCGTACGTCGAGATGCTGTCCCGCACGGTGGTGAACGAGGAGCTGCGCGAAGCCCACATCGCCCGGGCCCTCGAGCATGGGCACACGCTGATGGTGGTGTCGTCGCATTCGAAGCCGGCACCACAGTGCCAGCCGTTCGAAGGCCAGGTGCTGTCGCTGGACGGCAGCACGGGCACCATCGAGCTGGAGTCGGCGACGACGGGCCGTCCGGTGCGCGTGACGATCAAGGCCACGATGCGCGAGGCCATCTCGAAGGGTTTCCGGCATCCGAACTGCGGGCACGCCCTGTCCCGGTTCGTGCCGGGTGCGTCACGCACGTTCACGACGAAGCCGGATCCCGAAGGCTATGCGGCGACGCAGAAGCAGCGCGACATGGAACGCGCCATCCGCGACACCCGCGTGAAGCAGGCCGTCGCGATCACCCCGCAGGCGAAGCGCGAGGCGAATGCCCGACTGCGGGCGCAGCAGGCCGCGATCCGGCAGCACGTCGACGAGCACGGCCTGACGCGCCGGCCGCGACGCGAGCAGATCAACCGCGCTCGCTGACCCCCAAACTTCCGCCCCTGGGCGGACACCCCGACACCGCGACGGTGCCCGGGGCAACACTGCAGCGCGACGCTGCACACCCGAAGGAGCACCATGCGCACCACCACGACACTCGCCCTGATCGTCGGCGCCGGATTCGGCATCGACCCGTTCGCC
>NZ_LRRH01000049.1 GCF_001646785.1 Rhodococcus phenolicus | reverse complement strand
CACACCCGCCGGGCGACGGAGGTGAGCACCGATGAACTGATGCAACTACCCGCCTGACCACCAACGAAGGATCAAAAACGAGTTACACCACTACCAGGGGCTTGACCCTCGAACCCGGTCAGCCCGACTCGGTCCACCCACTTCTGGACCCGGCGGTCGGCCTCTGCGCGGTCGACTCCCGCGGCGTCCAATCCGAGACGGACGTTGTCTTCGACGTTGCGCCAGGGGAAGATGCTGTACTCCTGGAACACGGGTGCGACAAGCGGACGCGATTGATCGTCCTGCTGGAGCCGAACCTGACCCGTCGTCGGCTTCTGGAGACCAGCGATGACTCGAAGCAATGTCGATTTGCCGCACCCTGATGGGCCGACGACGGACACGAATTCGCCTCGGCGCACCGCCAGGTCCACGCCTTCGAGTGCGACGACTTCTGCTCGACCGCGGGGTTGGTACCGATACTCGACGTTTTCGACACTGATCTTGTCATCCACCTCACGTTCGGGTGGGATCCCGGGGTTCCCAGGCGGACGGGTGGAGCCCGTCTGTAGTTCGGACACTTTCGCTCCAATTCGACTCACCGAAATTCACTTCTGCTGAAGTGAATAATCTCGTGATCTGGGGAGTATGTCAAGGGTCACAATGGCCTGACAGAAGGCTGGCTCGCGTTGAGCAGACTCACGGGGTTCGTCAGAAGGTCGTCGCCAGATGGCGCAGAAGGATGGGAATCTCGCTGGTATGAACTCGCCGTTCGGCGATCGGAGCTATGGGGGCGGGCCCGCCGTCGAGCGAATCGGTCGGTGCCGGGCAAGCCTGCTGGACGTCGCACTCACGGATACGGCGGAGCCCCGTTGACGGTCGGCGAACAGTGGCCGAGATCTGCACCGAACTGTCCGAACAGGAGAAGGAGAGCGACCGGGAGCACGTTCGCAAATATCGACCCACCATCATCGATGCGCTCACACGGTGAGGCCCGCTGACCGCGTGGTTTGTGCCGACTAGCTGTACTGCCCAGGCAGGTTGGTTGAGGGAATGCAACGACACGTGATAGCCGGTCGTTGAACCACGATGGTCTCCCGTCGTGAAGTGGAGCAAGAACGGGAGACCTCCGTGGTTCACCGCCCCGAAGGACCGCCTGCCCGTGCGCATTCGCTCACTGCAGGTCGATCCAGACGTGGTCGACGACTGTCGATCCGGTCGGGTACTGCGCTGCACCTCGCGGTATGCCATGGCTCCTGGAAGCCTCCACCCCGGAGAACCGTTGTGGCATCTCCTCTGCGACCGCACTCATGTATTGCTGGTTCGGTCATGACCGTTCTCGACACTGCGATCCCGCGCCACTGACGACAGGCAGATCGAGGGAATCCGGTCACACCGCGGAAGTAGCCGTTTTGCGGCCGTCTGAGGGGGACGACCGCTCGCATCAGGTGCCCCGGCCTGCGCTCACAGGCCGGGGCACCAGATTTGCAGAGGGACAAGGAGCATATCGGTCGTCGGATTGGTGATTGTGTACGCAGAAGGGTCGAGTTGAGGACGGCGCACGAGCAAACACTTCCTCCGAAATCTATGTACTCCAACGCTTGGCATCGGCGCGTGCGATCGACAGAGGTTCCTCGTCGGAGTGCCCGGCCGCAATCCATTCGACGGCGCTGCGGTCGGCGAGTCCGGACTGAGGAGCCAGGAGCCAAGCCGTACACGTCCACGAATCAGCGCGCGAATGCAGAGTCCTCCACAGTGCGACTAAACCTGGGCGAACCGAGCGTTCGTTCGTGAACTGCCGAATGGGGTACACCCATCTGGCAGTTGTCGAGGCGGAGGATGTTCGGCTTGAGTGGCTGAGGCTGTGGGCGACACCGGCGTAGGCCGGTGGGGAATTCCCCTTCGCTCGGTAGCATTGATTGGGGTTGTCCGCGTTTCGAGGTGGTAGGCGGTAAATGGCCAGGCGCCGGTAGCGGACGGCTACCTGCGCGGTGACCTTGACTTTGAGGATGCCCTGCCGGAGGTGACTGGGGTCGACCAAAGTCGCGGGGACCTTGTGGAGGTCCTGCGTAGCCTTCGCACGTCGTGCGTGAAGGCAACTGTGATGCCTGCCTGCGACGCGCAGAGTCTCGCCGATGCCGGTTTTGCCGCCGATTTGCCTTCCATACTGTCGGCTCGGCTGGATCGCGGCATCCGGATGGCGAGTTTGGTCGCGTCCTCTTTGTCGGTTGATTCTGCAGCTGACCGGCTCGACGTCAGCCCGGCACGGGTTCGGCAGTGGATCGACGAGTGCCGTCTGTGGGTGTTCGGCTTGGGCGGTGATCGTCTGCTGCCCTCTGCGCAGTTCACCGTGACCGGTGTCGTCCCGAACCTGGAGAAGGTCATGCCCCAGATGTCGAAGGGCCTGCACCCGCTGACGGTGCAGGCCCTGCTCACCCGTCCGCAGCCGTCGCTGACTGACGGAGGGCGGCCGATGTCGATCACGGCGTGGTTGACTGCATGTATTGGCACCGATTCTGAGATCAAGCAGGTCCGTGACATCATCGCGGCTGCCGAGTGGGAATCGAGCTAGACCCCGCGGTAGTCCATGGAAAACCTTTTGTCTCAACTTTATTCGATAGATCATGGTCGATCTTGTGTCGCGCCAGCGAGTGGGATGCAACCTTCAGCGTCATACGGCTTGCAGTCGGTTTGTTCCCAGGTCTTCCGATGCACTCCCGATCTGCACTACGGGGAAGCATCGCGCTGGCAGGTGACATTCGCGAGTACCTGATACGTCGAATTGCGGGCACCCAACTTGCGGCCAGGGAGTGCCCGTCGCGGTTCAATGCAGTCGGATCGTTGAAAGCCACTGTTGCCCAGGAGCGCTGCTATCGCGGAGCCTGAGGCTCCATGTGCGGCTAGTTGGTTGGCGAAGGTTTCGCGGAGGGCGAGGGTCGCGACTCCTCGGGGTATTTGAGCATCAATTCCGGCGCGTTTGTAGGCGGTGGTGACGGTCCATCTGAGTCCATTTCGGGTGAGTGGTTTGCCTCTGTGTCCCAGGAACAGGGGAGCGGTGGGGAGCGAGCTGCAGTGCAGTGCTCCCGCTTGTTTCGTCGGTCGTCGGGAATCGTGATGCTCGTTCGGCCAGGTACGCGGCGAGGATTACGGTCAGCGGTGACTCGATGGGGAGGGTTCTGGCGGGCCTGCGGCTGTCGTGGGCCACGACGATCGCCTGGTGACGTGCGGTGCCGACGAGGTCTCCGATTTGTGCCGCGCACATTTCTGAGGGGCGTAGCCCAGTAGTGCCCCATAGAGT
>NZ_LRRH01000220.1 GCF_001646785.1 Rhodococcus phenolicus | reverse complement strand
AAGCTTCGCATTCTCCGCGTCGAGTGCGGCCCGCGCGTCGTCTGCGTACGGACGAACCGAGCCACCGGCCGCCAGTACGGCTTTCATTCCCTCTGCAGTGTTGGGCAGGATCTTGTCCTCGATGTTGGACTCGAGATACACGGTGAGGCTGTCCCACAGCAACTGCTGCGCCACCAGGGGCAGCGAATCCCATGCCTGACTGCTCATCGCCATGCCACCCCACCCGACCGCGACGCCGGCGTCGGGGTCGATGACCACCTGCGGGGTCTGGCCGAGGAAGCCGCCGAGCATGCCGACGGTGAAGGACGTGACGGAGCAGTCCGCGATACCGCGCTGCAGCGCCTCGAACAGCTCCGTGTAGGCGATCGACACGGGGTTCGCGCCGAGCGCCGACACCTCGGCGGTGATCGAACGGCCCGATGCCGTGACCTGCGCCCCGCGCAGAGCCGCGAGATCGCGTCGATCCTTGGCGCAGAAGAGCCCGTTGGACCCCGAATTATATTCGGGAAGAAGAAGTTTCATACCCTTGTCCTCGTACTCGGCGAGAATCTCGGGTGTCTCGAACGCGACCTGGTTGGCCCAGGCGTTGGACTGCAGCGCCCCGTGCAGGGGTGTCTGGACGGACACGAAGCTCGAGTCGGTCAGAGCGGTGCTGGCAGGATATTCGGCGGGCTCGTACTGCGGAATGATGTGTCCCAGGTCCAGACGGCCGTCGACCAGCGCATTGTCGATCTCGGCCGGCGGC
>NZ_LRRH01000219.1 GCF_001646785.1 Rhodococcus phenolicus | reverse complement strand
CACCCGCGTCCTCGCCCAGGCCGAGGCATTCGACGTGAGCACGGGCACCTGGTCGGAACTCCCCGCGCTGCGCACACCCCGGCACGGCCTGGCACTCGGAGCGGTCGGCAACACGGTCTACGCGATCGACGGGGCCACCGAGCCCACCCACGCCGAATCCACCGCGGTGAACGAGGCACTGCAGATCCCGCCGCGGCAGATCCAGCCCGGTCCGGCTTGGCGCCGGCTGCGCGACGCCCCCGTCCCCCGGCAGCAGAGCGCATCCACGGTCGCCGACGGCACCGTGTGGGTGCTCGGCGGGCTCGACAACACCGGCTCGACCGGGAAGGTCGAAGGCTACGACCCGGCGATCGACACGTGGAAGGCCGGACCGGATCTGCCTGCGCCGCTCAATCATCCGATGGCGGTGGAGTACGGCGGCGAGCTGGTGGTGCTCGGCGGCTGGGTACCGGAAGGTCCCAATCTGACCGCGCATCCCTCGGATCGGGTGCTCGCCCTGCGTGACGGACAGTGGACCGACCTGCCACCCATGCCCCAACC
>NZ_LRRH01000048.1 GCF_001646785.1 Rhodococcus phenolicus | reverse complement strand
GAAGGAGACGACCGGCCATGCCGTTGCACCCCGAGATCGCCCGGATCCTCGCCGACCTGCCCGCCCCGCCGCCCGGACCGCTCGATCCGGCCGCGATGCGCGCCGGGGAACAGGCCCACGTGCCGCCGCTCGAGGAGCGACTGCCCCTGCACGACGTCCGCGACACGATCGTCGCGACGCCCGCGGGACAGGTGCCGGTGCGGATCTACACCCCGACCGACGCCGACACCTCCGGTCTGCTCGTCTACTTCCACGGCGGGGCGTTCTTCCTCGGCAGCCTCGACACCCACGACCACGTCGCCCGCCACCTCGCGAAGGCCACCGGCTGCACCGTGGTGTCCGTCGGCTACCGTCGCGCCCCCGAGTCGCAGTTCCCGGCGGGCCTCGACGACTGCTACGCCGCGGTGCGCTGGGCCGCCGAGAACGGCGACGAACTGCGCTGGGACGGAACGACTCTCGCGGTGGCGGGGGACAGCTCCGGTGGCACCTTCGTCGCCGCGGTCACCGCCCTCGCCCACGACGACGGTTTCGATCGCATCACCCACCAGGTGCTGTACTACCCGTCGCTGGACCTGGACTTCGACGAGGACCGCTACCCGTCGATGCGGGAGAACGCCGTCGGCTACGGCCTCGAAACCGCCGGCCTGAAGCCGTTCAACGCCTTCTACCTGGACAGCGGCGCCGACCCCGCCGACCCGCGCGTCTCGCCGATCAAGCGCGAGGACCTGTCGGGTCTGCCGACGGCTCTGATCGTCACCGCCGAGTTCGACCCGATGCGCGACGAAGGCGAACTCTACGCCCGGCGACTCGAGGAGGCCGGGGTACCGGTGACGCTGCGCCGCTACGCCGGCGCCAACCACGGCTTCGTGCAGAACTTCTCGTGGATCCCCGAATACGCGCAGGTCTTCGCCGAGACCGCCGCCTTCCTGCAGGGCACCCGGCATGAGTGAGGCGACGATCCACCCGATCGTCTCCCCATGGGGGCGGTTCGGGCTCTACACCTTCTACATCGACGCCGAACAGCCCGCGATCGTCGACACCGGCATCGCGTCGTCCCCGGCCGACGGCATGGCCCCCGCGCTCGAAAAGCTCGGCCGGCGGCTCGAGGACGTGCGCTGGATCCTGCTCACCCACGGGCACATCGACCACATCGGCGGCGCCCACGCCCTGTGGGAGGCCACCGACCGCAAAGCGCAGGTCGTCATCCACGAGGCCGACGCACCGCTGCTGCGCTCCCGGCAGGCGCACGTCGACGACTACCTCACCGGCCGCGGACAGTACCTGAACGATCCCGCCGGGGCCGCGAAGGTCACCGCCGCCGCCGAAGCGGTCATCTCCGGGGAGATGGAACCGACCATGCTCGTGCGCGGCGGCGAAACGATCTCCCTCGGCAGGGGCGTGGAGATCTCCGTGCACTCGATCCCCGGCCACACCCCGGGATCGGTCGCCTACGTCGTCGAAGGCCAGAACAGCGTGTTCGTCGGCGACGCCGTCCAGGTACACGGCGCCGCCAACGGATTCCCCGGCTACACCGACCCCGACGCCTACCGCGACAGCCTCGCCTACCTGCGCGAGACGATCCGCCCCGACAAGCTCTACCTCGGGCACCCCTACCGCCGCGCCGACGGCACCCCCTACGGCGTCGAACTCGACCGCGACCAGGCCGCCGAAGCGTTGCGGGAGAGCGTCGACATCGAAGGGGGAGTGCGCGGCGCCGCGCACCGCTGCCTGTGCCACGGACTGCTCGACACCGACTCGGCGTACGCGCCGTTCACCCCGGTCGCCGACGAACTCGGCTACACCGGGGATCCCACGCTCGAACCGTCCCCGTTCTTCACGACGCTGCACGGCTACCGCACCCAGTTTTCGCACCAGCACCGACACGAAGAGGAGTCGTAGGTTCTCATGGCCGAGTTCGAAACGTTCGACGCAGGCGGACAGACCATCCACATCCGCAAGCACCTGCGGGTCCCCATGCGCGACGGCATCGAGTTGGCCGCCGACGCCTACCACGGGGTCGACGACAAGCCGCGCCCCGCGCTGGTCGCCCTCAGCCCCTACGGCAAGGAACTCCAAGCCCTCGCCCTGACCACCCCGCCGCAGCGCCGCCCCAGCCCCATGTGGGACGGCTGCATCGAAGCCGGCGACATCGCCCGCGTCGTCGCCGAAGGCTACGTCCACGTCATCGGCGACATCCGCGGCTCCGGCGACTCCGACGGCGAGCACATCGGCAACTACAACGCCGGCGGTGTCTCGCTCGGGCAGGACGCCTACGACTTCATCGAATGGGTCGCCGCCCAGCCGTGGTGCGACGGCAACGTCGGCATGATCGGCATCTCCTACTTCGGATCCATGCAGATCCTCGCCGCCGCCGAACGCCCCCCGCACCTCAAGGCCATCTTCGTCAGCGGCGGCCACTACGACTTCTACGAAACCACCTACCACGGCGGCATCATGTGGTTCATGCCCCGCGCCGCCCGCGAGGGCCGCGGCGGCGACTCCGGCTGGGCGTTCACCGACCGCGTCAAGTCCCGCATGCTCGAGACCTACACCCCGGAGGAGATCGAGAAGCGCGTCGCCCAACGCCTCGCCGACCCCGACGTCGCCGCCTGGCCGAACCTCGTGCACGTGCTCAACTACCCGAAGCACCACGAAGCCTGGTTCGACATCATCACCAACGAACTCGACGGCGACTGGTACGAGGAACGCAACCCCATCAACCTCGCCCGCAACATCGACATCCCCGTCTACCTGCAGATCGACCAGGGCCGCGGCTGGACGATGGACGGCACCATCGAACTGTTCCACGCCCTGCAGGGACCGAAGAAGCTCGACATCGGCCCCTACCCGCCCATGCAGTCACGGCCCTTCATCGAAGAGCACGACAAGATGTTCCGCTGGTACGACCACTGGATCAAGGGCATCGACAACGGCATCATGGACGAACCGGCCGTGAACGTGTTCGTCGAGGGCGCGCGGCAGCGGGTCACCGCCGACCAGTGGCCCCCGAAGGACGTCGAGCACCGGGCGCTGTACCTGCGGCCACGCGGCAAACTGTCCACCGAACCCGAACCGATGGGCACACAATACGCCGCCCCGGACGGCTTCTACCAGGCGCCGCTCACGGTCACCGACAAGGTCGAGATCCTGAAGTGGGAAACCCCCGCCTTCGCGGAACCCACCGAGATGATCGGCACTGGCGCCGCCCACCTGTTCGTGGAGATCGACCAGCCCGACACCAACTTCATTCTCCGCATGTGGGACTACGCCCCCAGCGGCACACGGCAGCTGATCACCACCGGCTACCTCAAGGCCTCACACCGCGAACTCGACGACCGCACCACCGTGGGCGACCCCTACCACCCGCACACCCGCGCCGTGCCGGTCGAACCCGGCAGCATCGAGGAATACGTACTGCGGCTGTACCCTTTCGCGAACACCTTCCTCCCCGGCCACAAACTCGTCGTGGAACTGTCCAACAACGAACCGCTCGCCGACGAACACAACGCGCTGCTGCCACCGGACGCCTTCCACCTGCCGGTGGGACGCCCCGTGACCCACAAGATCTACCGAGATGCCGCGCATCCGTCCCGGCTGGTCCTGCCGTTCACGACGCGTGGCGAGGGGGAGCAGGGCTGAGCGAGATGTCCGTCACCCGAGTTCGGTGAGCGCCGACGGCGCCCACCCCGGCCACCGGATCATCCCGACGGGCACCCCGGCGGCGAACCGCGCCACCGCCGCCGGGGTGCCCGAGGCGGTGTCGTACACCGTCGCCTGATCGGCGCGACGAATCGCCTCGACGACCAGCGGCCACAACCGCCGGTACCGCGAGCGGATCTTGTCCTCCGGCACCGAATGCCCACCGGCTTCGACGCGGTGAGCCACACGCAGCACCGACAGCGCCTCGGGCACGAGCATCACGTGCAACACCACCGTGAACCCCCCGGCCTGCGCCCGATCGATCAACTCCAGCTTCGACTCGTGCGAGAACACCGTCTCGGCGATGAACGACCGGCCCTGCTCGAGCAACC
The DNA here is from genome assembly GCF_001646785.1 of Rhodococcus phenolicus. Lineage (GTDB taxonomy): Bacteria > Actinomycetota > Actinomycetes > Mycobacteriales > Mycobacteriaceae > Rhodococcus > Rhodococcus phenolicus. The sequence goes on along the minus strand of NZ_LRRH01000048.1, from coordinate 33,069 downwards.
GATCCCGCGCGGCCGCCGCCAACTGCGCGGCCTCGTACGACATCTCCTCGGCCCGGTCCGGCCAGCGCTGCCGCGCGATCACATCCGCGTTGACGAACACGCTGCGTGGCAGCAGGGGAGCGAGGGTCAGCTCGACGAACGTGGACTTACCGGCACCGTTGGGGCCGACGATCAGATCCAGACGCCTCATTCGGCGTCGAGCACCCACGTGGTGCCGTCGGGGCGCTGCTCGACGAGCCGGCCCTCGTCGTCGAGGACCACGGTGGTGACGCCGCGCGCGGCGAGGACACTGCCGTAGTCGGCGCCGGCGAGACTGTCGGCGAGGCGGGCGTCGATCTCCGCGTTGAACAGGCGACCTTCGGCGGCGGTGAGATCTGTGGTCGGGCGACTCCCGGCCAGCGCGTCCTGCACGCGGTGCAGCGACGCGGTTTCGTGGGCGGTCATGGCCCGGCCGATCCGTGCCCAGTATTCGAGTTGCTGACGGCCGGTGCGGTTCTGGCGGCCACCCTCAGCGATGGCGCTGTCGACGAGTTCGGCGTCGAAGCGGGTGACCTTGTCGGTGTAGGGAGCCATCACGACCTCCAGTTGTAGCAGACTGCTACCGATCGTAGCGCAGTGCAACAACGTGTGCACCCTGCCGATCCGTGCAGGTGACGGAGCCGGGAGGGCGCACACGTGTCAGTGCTTCAGCGGGCTGTAGAACACCAGGCCGTTGCCCTTGTTGTCGTACACCACCGCGCGACGCTCGTGCGCATCGTCGTACGGGCCCTTCACGATGCCGCCGCCGGCGTCCTCGATGGCCTTCGCCGCGGCATCCACATCGGCGGTCTTGATCCCGACGACCACCTGGCCGTGGATGGGATGATCGACCGCGGTCGCGAGCGCGAGGCTCACTCCACCACCGTCGAGCGCGGCGAAATGTGTGCCGTCGCGGAATTTGAGCGCCATCCCCAGGGTGTCGCTGTAGAACTTGATCGATTCGTCGAGATCGTCGGTCGACAGCACGATCATCTTCACTTCGTGATCACTCACGGACAAGCCCTCCTTCGGTGAAAGTGCGCCCAGCGTAACGCTGTTCGACCACACGCGAGGAGGGTCGAACGACCCGACCCGGACCGACTCCCGACGAACCCGCGGCACCGTCGGCACCGAAACGACCGACCGACGCGGTGATGGCTGGGTACGATCCTTGCGTTGTCAACGTTCGGGACGAGCCGACGGTCGGGACATGACAGAGGTCGGCGGACGCACGACGAGTTCCGGGCGGCGAACCTCCACGATCCACCGAACGGGAGACGACGTGAACCACAACGATCATCCGCTGGCCGACGCTCTGGCCACCGTCGGCGTCCCAGACCGCGTGGACACCCCGATCGGTTCGTTCGACTTCTTCGACGGCGTCCCGCTTCCCGGCTCGGTCCGCACGCTCTACGACGGACTCGACTTCCTCCGCGGCGTCGAGGTGTTCCTCAACGCCGTGCCGGGCGCGTCACTGGTGGCGATGCGCAGGGGACTGCGCAGCGTCGGCATCGACGGACTGGGCACGATGGCCTACACCGAGCCGCGGGCGAACTCCGGGAGCTTCTTCCTCACACCGAACACCGAGACCACCTACGCGACGATGTTCCTCGACCTGCGCGAGGGCCCGGTGGTCGTGGAACCACCCACCGATTCGCTGTGTGTGGTGGACGACTTCTGGTTCCGGTACGTGGCGGACATGGGGCTCGCCGGGCCCGACAAAGGGGCGGGCGGCAAGTACCTCTACCTTCCGCCGGATTTCGACGGCGATGTCCCCGACGGCTACTTCGTCTATCGGCCGACCACTTACACCCTCTGGGCGGTCTTCCGCGCGCTCGGGGGGGTCGACGCGATCAAACAGACCCGCGTCTACCGGTTGAGCGACGCGGGCAACCCACCACAGCTGAGCTTCGTCAACGTCGCGGACAAGATCTTCAACACCGTGCATGCCAACGACGCATCCTTCTTCGACGAGGTCGCCGAACTCGTCCAGGAGGAACCACCGGGATCCCTCGACCCCGAGCGCGCCGGGCAGCTCGCCGCCATCGGCATCGAGCACGGGAAGCGGTTCGCGCCCGACGAGCGACTACGGGACATCCTCGATGCGGCGGCGAAGACCGCGGCCGGCATGAGCCGCGCACTGGTGTATTTCCCGCGCAATCCCGAGGCGTTCGTGTTCGAGGGTTCCTCGTGGAAGGAAGCCTTCATCGGCGGCAGCTACGAGTTCCTGCACAACCACGCCCGTCTGCTCGACGCACGCACGCAATACCACTACTTCGCCACCGTGATCACCCCCGCGATGGCGCACGCCCAGGTCGGTGCCGGATCGGCTTACGCCTACACCGCGGAGGACTCCACCGGCCGGATCTTGGACGGCAGCAGGACCTATCGGCTGACCCTGCCCCCGAACCCGCCGACGAAGAACTTCTGGTCCGTCGACATCTACGACACCCAGACCAGATCCCTTCTGCAGACCGACAATCCCTATCCGAGCCTGATGAGCCTCAGCGGCACGGTCGAGGAAGAGTCCGACGGATCGATCGTGCTCTGGTTCGGCCCCACCGCACCCGCCGGCAAGGAACAGAACTGGATCCAGACCGTTCCCGGCAAGAGCTGGTTCCCGATGCTGCGGCTCTACGGCCCGCTACAGCCGTGGTTCGACAAGCTCTGGCGGCCCAGCGAACTCGACGAAGTCGGCTAGCCTCACCGACAACCTCCGCCTGGCGGACGGCACCGCGTTCGGTCACCATCGACAGGTGGATCGCGCCGCCAGACTCTCGATCGCCGTCGACCGGCAGGACGGCCGCTGCCTGTGGTGCGGCCGCAGCTTCGGCCGCCTGATCCCACCCACCACCGAACACCTCGTGCCGCGGCTCAAGGGTGGCCCGAGCACCGTCACCAACGAGGCCGCCGCCTGCCCGCGCTGCAACGCCGACCGCGGCCACACCGGCCCGGCCGCCTGGCTCGACCGATGCCGGCGTCACGACGGATGGGCCCCCGACGAGCACCTGGTCACGCGGCTCCTCGAGGAACTCGCCGCCGAACTCGCCAGCGGAGGCGGCCACCGGCGCGCACGACAGTATCTGGCCGGCCAGCTGCGGCGCCTGCGACGGCCCTCGTGAACCGGGACGAGCGTCGCGGTACAGACCGGGTGAGTCGCACCGGTGCCCAGTTCAATTACGTCACTGTGACAATTTGACCCGCCGCCGGGGGTACCGGCGAAAGAGGGGAGTCGGGTCACGATTCGCATTCCGGCACTCCGGGTTCCGCGCCGGACGCCGCGAAGACCGATCCGAATCGCGCGCCGTGGTTGCGCCACCGCCGACCTCCGATCCCGCACAGCCATTGTCGCGCCGACGAGTCCGACGCCGGCGACGGACCTGCACAGGCCGGATCGTTCGGGCATCATCCAACACCCAGCGCAAAACGTCACTGTGACAAATTTAGGGTTGCCGACGAGCCGCAGAGAGGGGACGAGGCGACGGACCCGGCTGAACCCGGCAGCCGCGAAGACGGACCGGCGCGGACCCGGCCGGTTCGGAGCTGCGGGCCGGCCGCAGGGCCGCGACGCGCAGCGTGCCGAGGCGGTACATCGAGAACGGAACGACACGTATGGCATCCGACGATCGAGCGCAACGCGCAACGCGCAACGCGCAACGACGGAGTCAACGAACGGCGGCATGCCGCACACGGGCGCGAGACCGGCGTCCGGCAAAGTCGGCAAGACCCCAGTTCGAGGCCTATATCCAAATTGCCGATAATCTACATTATGTCAAGTAGTGGAGATTCGGGCCTTCCCGACCACGCCGCGATGGTGGTCCGGAACGACACCGGGACACCCACGCGCCGCGCATCACGATGAGCCTGGCTTGAACGACCGGGCGACACTCGGCCCGAGGCCCGCCGCAATCTCCGGTCCCGGCCCGGCCGACGATTCCGGCTCCGGCGCCGACCCGGGACGCCACCCGTGCGCCTCACATCGGACCCCACAGCATGCGTGCACCCGTCGTGAACGACGGTTGCACAGCCACACCGCGTATGTCGTCGTTGCCATGCACGGGTGCACGACCCACATGGATCGCGGCCCCGAGCGGTCGCGCAAACTCCACCCGCCCCCACTCGCGCCGCGGGACCCCTCCACCACAATGATGGATAATCACCGTTATCCATCAATTCTGTTGTAGCACTTCCCTTTTCGTTGATTCTCCACCACCGCGCAGCCTCCTGCTCGACGGTCCGCCACGCAAGCACCGCGAACGACTCGGAGGATCGATCCCCGAGCCCGACGGACCCCGTGCGCACATCGCCGAGCTCCCCTTTTCGGCCACCCGATCCACACGACCCCTGCGCACTCCCCGGGCCCTGCCGCGACACAATTCGTCACAGTGACATCACCTGGGAGCACTCCCCTCGGCCGCGGTCGCCGCGTCGCCGACGGCTCACCGGGTCCCGGTGAGCCGGAAAACGGGATGCAGGTCGGCTTCGGCCTCGAACGCTCCGGCGGGCGCATCGGGTGCCGCCCGGAAATAGCTGCGGGTGGCCGACGCGACCGCCACCTACTTCTCGAGAACGGGGCCGGCGACACGCGCACGCCTCGTCGACGGTGTAGGGCCGGGTGGCGAATCGTCGGGTCAACTCCACCCGACCGGCCGCACGCGCGTTGTGCACCCACGGCACGGCGCCGTACGGTGCGACCAGCCACAGGTGCCCGTCGTGTTCGACGACGGTGACGGGGTTCGATCGCGATCGGCCGGTGCGCCTCCCGACGGTCGTGAGCAGGTACGAGTGCGGTACGACGCCGACCCGGGCCAGCACGCTCATCACGGTGCTCTCCAGGTGATGCGCGCGGCCGCGCCGGTAGCGGCGGACGAGGCGCTCGGGGGGGTGTCGTCGTTCACAGGAGCCTCGAGGAAGCGCGAGTGGTGCCGTCGTCCAGAATCTCCGAGATGTCGGTACTGTGCAGCGCAGATGATCCGATTTCGCTTCCTCGACCTCCAGGACGGTGCCGATGACCGCGTCCGTGTGGCTGACGCCCGGGCAGTTGTCCGAACGTTCCGGCGTCGCGGTCTCGGCGCTGCACTACTACGAGTCGCGCGGCCTGATCAGCAGCCGCCGCACCACGGGTAATCAGCGCCGGTACCGGCGGGACACGCTGCGACGGGTCGCGTTCATCCGCGTCGCCCAGGGTGTCGGGGTGTCCCTGGACGAGATCCGCGACGCGCTCGACTCGTTGCCGGACAGTCGGGTGCCCACCACCGAGGACTGGGCACGGCTGTCGCAGCGGTGGCACGACCGGCTCACCGAACGCATCGAGGAGTTGACCGAGCTGCGCGACAGCTTCTCGGGCTGCATCGGCTGCGGCTGTTTGAGCCTGAAGAGCTGTCCCCTGGCGAACCCCGGCGACGTCCTCGCCAAGCAGGGTCCCGGCCCGCGCCGCCTGCATCTGCACGACCGTTGACCCGGTGTGCCTTTGTGAGGCCTCCGACCGCCACAAAGGCACACCGGCGGCGGAGCCGCACCGACGAAACGCGGTCGAAACATGGGTCGGCCTAAGCTGGCGCACAAGCACCCGGACGTACCGGACAGGCTGCGCCGTCACCGAGGAGGCCCCATGCATCTGACGCCCTCCGAACAGGAGAAACTGCTGCTCGCCGTCGCCGGGATGGTCGCTCGGGACCGGCATGCGCGCGGTGTGAAACTCAACTATCCGGAGACGACGGCGTTGCTCACCAACTGGGTGATCGAACGCGCCCGTGACGGGTTGTCGGTTGCCGAGCTGATGGTCGCCGGACGCGAGGTCCTGACCCGCGACGACGTGATGGACGGGGTGGCCGAGATGCTTCCCGACGTCCAGGTCGAGGCGACCTTCCCGGACGGCCGCAAGCTCGTCACCATCCATCAGCCCATCGCCTGAGCCGAGGAGCCGTCCATGGCAGGTCTGAACACGTCCGGTCCCGGCGCGATCCGGGTCCGCGAAGGCAGCATCGAACTGAACGCCGACCGGGACCCCGACGAACGGCTCGAGCTGGTCGTCGTCAACACCGGCGACCGTCCCGTGCAGATCGGGTCGCATCTGCACCTGCCGTACGCGAATCCGGCACTCGAATTCGACCGGGCCGCCGCGCACGGTTTCCGCCTCGACATTCCGTCGGGCACCTCCCACCGTTTCGAGCCGGGCGCGTCCCGCACCGTGCAGGCGGTCGCGCTGCGCGGGGCGCGGCGGGTACCCGGCATCGTGATCGGTGTCCCCGATGACGGGGCACTCGACGGCTCGGCGTCCGAGCAGAACGGAGACTGACCGATGGTGCGGATCTCACGGGAGCGGTACGCCGCGATCTACGGCCCCACGGTCGGTGACCAGGTGCGCCTGGGCGACACCGATCTGTGGATCGAGATCGAGGAGGACCGCACCGCCGGCGGCGAGGAGGCGGTGTTCGGTGGCGGCAAGTCCATCCGGGAATCGATGGCGCAGGGTTCGACGACCCGCGCGCAGGGCGCGCCGGACACGGTGATCACCAATGCGATCGTGCTGGACTGGTGGGGTGTGGTCCGGGCGGATGTGGGGATCCGGAACGGGCGCATCACGGCGTTGGGGCGCGCCGGGAACCCGGACATCGCCGACGGCGTGCATCCCGATCTGCAGATCGGCCCGTCGACGGACATCATCAGCGGTGAGGGCCGGATCCTCACCGCCGGCGGGTTCGACACGCATGTGCATCTGATCTCGCCGTCGCAGATCCACGAGGCGCTCGCGACGGGTATCACGTCGATCGCCGGTGGCGGCACCGGGCCGTCCGAGGGCACGAAGGCGACGACGGTGACGCCGGGAGCCTGGCATCTGGGCACGATCCATCGGAGCCTGGAGTCGTTGCCGGTCAACGTGTTGTTGTTCGGCAAGGGCAACACGGTGAGCATGGACGGGCTCGCGGAGCAGGCTCTCGCCGGGGCCGCGGGCTACAAGGTGCACGAGGACTGGGGGTCGACGCCGGCGGCGCTGGATGCGGCGCTGCGCGCGGCCGACGAATGGGGTCTGCAGGTTGCGTTGCATTCGGATTCGTTGAACGAGGCGGGGTTCCTGGAGTCGACGATCGGGGCGATCGGGGGCCGGTCGATCCACGCGTTCCACACCGAGGGGGCCGGTGGTGGGCACGCCCCGGACATCATGCGGTTGGCCGGTGAGCCCTATGTGCTTCCGGGGTCGACGAATCCGACGTTGCCGCACACGGTGAACACGGTCGCGGAGCATCTGGACATGCTGATGGTGTGCCATCACCTCAATCCGCAGGTGCCCGAGGATCTGGCGTTCGCGGAGTCGCGGATCCGGGCGACGACGATCGCGGCGGAGGACGTGCTGCACGACATGGGCGCGATGTCGATCACGTCGTCGGATGCGCAGGCGATGGGCCGGATCGGGGAGGTGATCACCCGGACGTGGCAGGTGGCGCACGTGATGAAGGCACGGCGCGGCTCGCTGGGGCCGGCGCTGCCGGCGGACAACGAGCGGGCTCGCCGGTATGTCGCGAAGTACACGATCAACCCGGCGATCGCGCACGGGGTGGATGCGCACATCGGCTCGGTGGAGGTCGGGAAGATGGCGGATCTGGTGTTGTGGGAGCCGAAGCTGTTCGGGGTGCGGCCCAGTGTGGTGCTCAAGGGCGGGGGTCTGGTGTGGGGTGCGCTCGGCGATCCGAACGCGTCGATTCCGACGCCGCAGCCGGTGTTGCAGCGTCCGGCGTTGGCCGATGCGATCGGCGCGGAGTTGTCGGTGACGTTCGTGGCACCCGCCGCGATCGAGGACGGTCTGGCGGATCGGCTCGGTCTGCGCCGGCCGTTGGTGGCGGTGGGTGACACCCGGGAGGTCGGGAAGGCGCAGATGCGCAACAACGACGTGCTGCCGCGTATCGACATCGACCCGGAGACGTTCGAGATCGACATCGAGGGAGAACGGATCGTGCCGGCTCCCGCCGACCGGTTGCCCCTCGCCCAGTTGTACTCGCTGTTCTGACGTGGACGAGAACATCCGGTTGCCGTCACAGACGCAGTCACAGGCGCTGTTGCTGGCGTTGCTCGCCGATGCGCGGTTGCCGACCGGTGCGCACACCCAGTCCGCCGGTCTGGAGCCGGCGTTGCGCGCGGGGTTGCCGCCCGGGGACGTGCCGGGCTACATCGCGGCCCGGTTGCGGACGGTGACGGTCGTCGAGGCCGGCACCGCGGTCGTCGCCCGGACGGTCGCCGTGACCTCGGGCTCCGCTGTGGCCGGTGGGGGTCTCGATGCGGTGGAGGCGGCGTGGGCCGCGCGCACGCCGAGCGCGGCGTTGCGGGCGAGTTCCCGGCAGCTGGGGCGCGGCTATCTGCGGTTGTTGCGGCGGTTGTGGCCGGACCAGGAGCGGATTCCGCGGTCCTGGCGGCCGTCGCGTCCGGTGGCGTTGGGGATGCTCGCGGCGCGCGCCGGGTTGGATGCCGAGCACACCGCGCGGCTGGTCGGCTACGACGATGCGCAGACGATCGCGGCGGCGACGCTCAAACTCGAGCCGGTCGATCCTGCCGAGGCGACGGCGTGGGTGCTGGCGGCGCAGCCGTTGATCGAGGAGCTCGTCGCCGCGGTGGCGGGGTTGACCGAGGTCGAGCAGATTCCGGCGTTCGCAGCGCCGCTCGTCGAACAGTGGGCCGAAAATCATGCCCGCACCACAGAAAGGTTGTTCAGTGCCTGATCGCATTTCCACTCGTGCCCTGCGTCTCGGGGTGGCCGGTCCGGTCGGGACCGGGAAGAGTTCGCTGATCGCGTTGTTGTGCCGGGAGTTGTCCGGGGAGTTGGCGTTGGGGGTGATCACCAACGACATCTACACCGACGAGGATGCCCGGTTCCTGCGGTCGGCGGGGGTGCTGGATCCGGAGCGGATCCGGGCCGTGGAGACCGGGGCGTGCCCGCACACCGCGATCCGCGACGATGTGACGGCGAATCTGCTGGCGGTGGAGGATCTCGAGGAGGATTTCGCGCCGTTGGATGTGGTGCTCGTCGAGTCCGGTGGGGACAATCTGACGGCGACCTTCTCCCCCGCGCTGGTCGATGCGCAGATCTTCGTGCTCGATGTCGCCGGGGGCGGTGACGTCGCGCGGAAGGGTGGCCCGGGTATTGCGCGCGCGGATCTGCTGGTGGTGAACAAGACGGATCTGGCGCCCTATGTGGGGGTGGATGTGCCGCAGATGGTGGCGGACGGGCAGGCGGCGCGGGAGGGGCGGCCGGTGCTGGCGTTGTCGCGGACCGATCCGGTGTCGGTGGCGGCGTTGTGTGCGTGGGTGCGGTCGGTGCTGGCCGAGCACACCGGGGGCCGGTTGGTGCCGGTGGATCCGGGGCCGATGGCGCCGCATTTCCACGCCGAGGACGACCACGCACACGGGCACGGTGATGGCCACGGTCATGGGCACGGGCACGGGCACGCGCCGATTCCGCAGTGACCGAACCGAGCACACCGACGACGGTCGCCGTGGAAGCCGCGCGCGGCCGGGCCCGCTGCCGGTTGGTGCCGGGCGCGTTCGGCCCGCGGGTGCAGGGTGGTGACGCACGCGGCGCGCGGGTCGCGTTGGTCGCGACGGGGGCGTTGCTGCTCGGCGGCGACGAGGTAGTGCTCGACCTCGAGGTCGGTGCCGGGGCGTGGCTCGAGGTGGTCGAGACCGCGGGGACCGTCGCCTACGACGCGGCGGGGCGGGCATCGAGCTGGACGGTGCGGGCGCGGCTGGGTGCGGGCGCGACGCTGGTGTGGGACGGGTTGCCGTTCGTGGTGGCCGACGGCGCCGAGGTGACACGCCGTACCGAGCTGGTCCTCGACCGCGACGCGCGGGTGGTGCTGCGTGAGACGCTGGTGCTCGGCCGCAGCGGTGAGCGGGGTGGTGCGGTGCGGTCGCGCACGGTGGCGACCTGTGAGGGCCGTCCGCTGCTCGTCGAGGATCTGGATCTGTCTCCGCAGGTGCGGGCGCTGCCGGGTGTCGTCGGATCGCATCGGGTGGTGGATTCGGTGCTGGCGCTGGGGTGGCGCCCCGTGTCCGGGGCGGATCCCGGGGACGGGGCATACCGGTTCGATCTGGACGGTCCGGGCGCGCTGGTGCGGTGGCTCGGTGATGATCTGCACCGGTCGGGTGCCGTGGACGACAGTGTGGCGGCGTGGCGTCACCTGCCGTGACGCCACGCCGCCGTTCCCATCCCCCGGGTCGGTGTGTCAGATGACGGTGCCCACGTCCTGTGCGACGAGGTTGTCGAGGGCCCGTTCGGCGACGGCGGCGATGGTCATCGACGGGTTGCATGCGGCGGCGTTGCCGGGCATCAGGGCCCCGTCGAGTACGTACAGGCCGCGTTGGCCGAGGACGCGGCCGTCGAGGTCGCAGACGCTGCCCATGTTGGCGCCGCCGAGCGGATGCCAGGTGGACGGCACGACCTGGTTGGTGTCGATGACGACGGCGGCGTCTCCGGCGATGCGGCGCACGGCGGGATCGATGTGGTTGTTCTGGATGGCGGCGTCGCCCTCGTACGGCCAGCGCAGCACCGCGTCGTCGCGGCCGCCGTCGTAGACGAAGTTGCCGCGTCCGTTGCTGACGCCGTAGCCGACGAGGGTGGTGGTGCGGGTGTCGATCTGGAACGACGGCAGCGACGCCTGGATGATGGTGTGGGCGGTGTGCGGGTCGGCCCAGTTCTTGCTGCCGTAGACGACGGGGCCGCCCTGGACCGCCCCGAAGTTCTCCGTCGTGTCCGTCCACATGTAGATGCGGTCGGCGTTGGTGCCCCAGCCGCGGCCGAGTTCGTCGGGCAGGTCGGTGATCTGTCCCTTGGCGGCCGCGCGCATCAGCAGGCGGGTGGTGCCCAGGCTGCCGGCGGCGAGCACGAGTGCGTCGGTGGTGAGGATCTTGTTCTCGAGGACGGTGCCGGTTTCGTCGGTACGGTCGACGTACACGGTCCAGCGGCCGTCGGCGGCGCGTTCGATGTCGGTGACGTCGTGCATGACCTCGACGGTGGCCCGGCCGGTGGCTTCGGCCTCGGCGATGTAGGTGACGTCGACGGTGTGCTTGCCGCCGTTGTTGACGCCGAGCGCGCCGGCGCCGTTGGTGTAGGCGGAGGCCATTTCCCCGCGCAGTTCGGCGAGCGCGAAGTTCCAGTCGATCGGCATGGGGATCTTGTCGAGGGGCATGCCGGCGGCGCGGACGCGGTCGGCGAAGATGCGCGCGGCGGCGTAGGTGGGGCTGGCGACGAGTTCGTCGGGGGCGGTGGCGAGTCCGAGCATCCGGGCCACGCGCGGGTAGTGCACGCGGTTCATCAGGTCCCAGTCGAGCTCGTTCGGGAAGTGCGTGTTGAAGACGTCCCTGCTGGGCTGCAGCGACATGCCCTGGTAGACGATCGAGCCGCCGCCGACCGCGGCCGCGCACAGGGCGGTCATGTTCTCGCCGGGGACGGCTTCGACGAGGCCGACGTAGGGGTCGACGCTCAGGCGCTGCCCGAAGACCTCGGGGAACGATTTGTGCCACAGGATGCGCTTGTCGGGGTTGGCGACGCGCGGGAAGGTCGTGGCGTTGGGGCCGGTGGGCCAGCGGCGGCCGCGTTCGAGGACGGTGACGGGTACCCCGGCCTGGGCCAGGCGCAGGGCGGTGACGCCGCCACCGAAGCCGGAGTCGATGACGATCACGCGGTGCTCTTCGCGGGTCACGGTGACCCGGTTGATGCGGGCGCCGATGCCGGGTGCGGCGTTCGCGGTGGTCGAGCCGGCCAGGATCAGACCGGCGGCGGCCGCCCCGGTCAGAAACGAGCGACGCGTGAGTGCGGACAAGTTCGATCCCCCCATGTGGTTCCGGCGCCGTGGGTGTCCGCGTGGGGCGGACACATCGCTGGGCGGATGTCAAACTAGACAGTCGAAGCCCAAAGTGTCAAGAATCACGCGGCGTGGGTTGCCCGACGGACGGCATCCCCGGCACCAGCCACCGCCGCAGAAACGTGCGCAATTCCTCGTCCGACCCCATCGTGTCGCCCGCGAACAACAGCACCGACAGCCCCGTGAGCAGCGACATCACCACGATGTCGTCGACGTGCGGTTCCAGCCCCGGATGGCGGCGCACCAGCGGCGCCAGCAACTGGCGGCCGATCGGCTTGGCCCGGTCGACCATGCCCGAGTCGAACACCGGGTTCTCACCGCCGCCGCGCAACAGCACCGCCAGCACCGGATGCTCCCGCACCACCGTGCGCCCGAGGACGATGGTTTCCACGACGTACTCCCCCGGATCCTCGATCCGCTCGAGCCGGGCGGTCATCTCCGCGTACGCCGCGAGCACCTGCCCGCTGATCGCCTGGGAGACCAGTTCCTCCCGGGTCCCGAAGATCGAATACACCGTCTGCCGGGACACCCCCGCGGCCTGCGCCGCCCCGGCGATCGTGACGCCCTCGAAGCCGACGTCGGCGATGAGGCCGAGCGTGGCCTCCAGGATCTTCGTTCGCGACCGCATCCGCCGATTGTCCCCCACCGGCGCGGATGCCCCGCACGGCAGGACCCGGCGCTGTCGGACCGGAATGCCACACTGTTCTCGCACACATGTACGACACGAGGCGGGCGGAAAGGGTGCACGATGGCGAACGGGGACGAACCGGGCCTGCTGGGATGGACCTCGGCGTACCTCGAAACCCTGCAGACGGCGAAACGGTCCGCCCACACCGTCAAGGCCTACCGGCTGGATCTGCGGGCGGTGTGCGAGCAGCTGGCGGCCGCGCAGCGCACCGAACCCGACGCCCTGACCGTGCACGACGTGACGATCCGGTCGCTGCGCTCGGCGTTCGCGGCGTTCGCCCGCGAACGGCAACCCGCCTCGGTGCGCCGGGCCTGGTCGGTGTGGAACAACTTCTGCAATTTCCTGGTCTCCGAAGGCATCTCGGAGGGCAACCCGATGGCGTCGATCGCCCAGCCCAAACGCCCGCAGCACACCCCCAAGGCGTTCAAACCGGCCGCGATCGGGCAACTCGTCGACACGCTCACCGTGCAGGCGCAACGCCCCGAGGCCGGGCCGCGGGACTGGCCGGGCCGCGACCTGGCGCTCATCGCGACGCTGCTGCTCACCGGCATCCGCTCCGACGAACTGATCCGGCTCGACCTGTCGAGCATTCTCGGTGGCCTCGAGGCCCCGGTGCTGCGGGTGCTCGGCAAGGGCGCCACCGAACGCGAGATCCCCCTCGAGGCCAGCTGGACGGCGATCGTCTCGGCCTACCTCGACCAGCGGTACACCCGCTTCCCGTCGACGCGGCGCACCGCCCGCGCCGACCGCGCCGACCTGGCGATCTGGGAACGCTTCCCCCCGGAGGATCCGCTGTTCGTCGGCAGCGACGGCCGGCGCATCACCCGCGGCACCCTGCAGTACCGGGTGCGGCGCATGTACCGGATGGCCGGCATCGAATCCGAACGCAAACGCGGCGCGCTCGCACACGCGCTGCGGCACACCTTCGCGACCAGCCTCGCCGACAGCGGCGCCACGATGGTCGAGCTGCAGCAACTGCTCGGCCACCGGTCGCTGCAGACGGTGCAGATCTACACCTCGGCCACCAACGACGCGGTGCGGCACGCCGCCCGCCACAACCCGGTGTACGGGCTGCTGCGCGAATCCGAATGACCCCGCGCGCGGCCCGCCGCTCCCACCGCAGCGGCACGCGCCCGATCGATCGCCGCGCCGCAACCGGCGAATGCTGCGAGACTGGGGCTGTTCGCCGAGAGCGGCGGGGATCGCGCCGACACCGCAGGCGCGGTCACTGACAGACATCGAGGGAGCATCAGATGAGCGTCCAGCCAGTCGGGTCACATCGTCATCGGGTCGTCGTGATCGGATCCGGATTCGGTGGCCTGTTCGCCACCCAGGCCCTCAAACGCGCGGACGTCGACGTCGTGCTGATCGCCCGCACCAGCCACCATCTGTTCCAGCCGCTGCTCTATCAGGTCGCCACCGGCATCCTGTCCGTCGGTGACATCGCCCCCGCCACCCGCATGGTGCTGCGCAAGCAGAAGAACGCGCAGGTGCTGCTCGGAGACGTCGAGGCGATCGACATCGACGCGCAGACGGTGAGCTCCCGCTTCCTGGACCGGATCACCATCACCGAGTTCGACAGCCTCATTGTCGCCGCCGGCGCCGGCCAGTCCTATTTCGGCAACGACCATTTCGCCGAGTACGCCCCCGGCATGAAGACGATCGACGACGCCCTCGAACTGCGCGGACGCATCCTGGGGGCGTTCGAGCAGGCCGAGTTGTCCGACGATCACGACGAGCGCGCGCGGCTGCTGACCTTCGTGGTCGTCGGCGCCGGCCCGACCGGGGTGGAGCTGGCCGGGCAGATCGCGGAACTGTCGCGGCGCACCCTCAAGGGCGCGTTCCGGCACATCGATCCGACCGAGGCGCGGGTGGTGCTGCTCGACGGCGCCCCCGACGTGCTGCCGGTGTACGGCGGCAAACTCAGCCGCAAGGCGCGCGGCACCCTCGAACGTCTCGGTGTGGAGATCCAGCTCGGTGCGATGGTCACCGGCGTCGACGCGGAGGGCCTGACCGTCAAGGACAAGGACGGCACGGAGCGTCGGATCGAGTCGCAGTGCAAGGTGTGGTCGGCCGGGGTCGCGGCGAGCCCGCTCGGCAAACAGCTCGCCGACCAGTCCGGTGCCGGCATCGACCGGGCCGGCCGGGTCGAGGTGCAGCCCGACCTGTCGTTGCCGGGACATCCGAACGTGTTCGTGATCGGCGACATGATGTCGCTGGACAAACTGCCCGGTCTCGCGCAGGTCGCGATGCAGGGCGGCAAGTATGCGGCGCAGCAGATCGTCGCGGGCCTGGACGGGCAGGATCCGGCGCAACGCAAACCGTTCAAGTACTTCGACAAGGGCAGCATGGCGACGATTTCGCGGTTCAGTGCCGTCGCGAAGGTCGGCAAGCTCGAGATCAGTGGGTTCATCGGCTGGATCGCGTGGCTGTTCGTCCACCTGCTGTATCTGGTGGGGTTCTCGTCGAAACTGTCGACGCTGCTGTCGTGGGCGCAGGCGTTCTTCTCCACGGGACGCAACGAGATGGCCGCGACCGAGCAGCAGGTGTTCGCGCGGATCGCGATCGACCGGCTCCGCGAGCACACCGAGGCGGCGGACGGCGGGACCGGCGCCGCCCGCGAAGCCGGTTGATCGCGAGCGCGGTCGATGTCGGAGCTCACCTCGGTGTGGTCCTGTCGCGACACACCGCCGGGGCCCGCCTGCGGGTGCGTAGACGAGCCCCGGGGTCACCGGGTTGCCGGCCGGACGGGAGTGGTCAGATGTCGCCGAAGGCTGCCGCGTAGCGGATGACGCCACTGGGCAGGGGTTCGGTGTCCAGGCTCAGCACCATCAGCGCGTCGTCGGGGACGGACATCTTCATGGTGACGCCGTGGGTGCTGGCGCGGGTGAACCCGAAACGCGGGTAGTACCCCGGGTGCCCGAGGACGGTGACGAAATGCTCACCCTTCGCTCTGGCGGCCTCGAGAGCCGCGCGGATCGCGGCCG
Organism: Rhodococcus phenolicus; assembly: GCF_001646785.1. Lineage (GTDB taxonomy): Bacteria > Actinomycetota > Actinomycetes > Mycobacteriales > Mycobacteriaceae > Rhodococcus > Rhodococcus phenolicus. The sequence goes on along the minus strand of NZ_LRRH01000048.1, from coordinate 17,524 downwards.
ATCCGACGCCGGTGCTCTGGTACTGCGGCAGGACCGCGCACGGTCCCAGGCACAGGGCCGGGGTATCTCCGATGTGCGCGCGGGTCAGCAGGACATAGCCGACGAGGGCGCCGGTGTCGTCGAGAGTGACCAGCGACAGTCCGTCGATCCAGGCGGGGTCGCGACGCAGCGCGTCGACGAGGTCGGCCTCCTCGGCGGTGTCGAACGCGGCGAGGTTGATCTCGCGGATCGCGGCGATATCGGCGCCGGTCTCGGCGCGAGTGGTCCAGTCGGTACGAGAAGTCACAATAGTTTTCCTTCTGCGATGAATGATGTTGCGAGACAGGACATCCGGTGCCTCCGTCCGGCTTCGGGCGGGGCCGCCGGAGTCAGCGCTGGCGGTCGCGGAATCGGTAGGTCGCGCGCAGATCCCGCGTGATCGCCTTGACGGTCTTGCTGCGTTTGCCGCTCCGGCGGGCGTCACCGCGGGTGGCCGCCCACTCGCTTTCCCGCATCAGTTTGCGGTACCGCTCGAGCCGCCCCAGGTCCAGCTCGCCGGTCACGATCGCGTCCTGCACCGCGCACCCGGGTTCGCTGCGGTGTTCGCAGTCACCGAAGGCGCAGTTGCGGGCATACGCCTCGATCTCGGCGAACACCTGCCCGACCCCGTCGGCGACGTCCTGAACGCCGATGCCCCGCAGGCCCGGAGTGTCGATGAGCACCCCACCAGTCGGCAACGGCAACAACTCGCGATGCACGGTGGTGTGACGGCCCTTGCCGTCGGCGGCGCGAACCTCGTTGGTGCCCATGTGTTCGCGGCCGAGCAACGCGTTGGTCAGACTCGACTTGCCGGCCCCGGACGGGCCCAGCAGCACCGCGGTCCCGGTCACGGTTGCGGCCAGCTGCTCGAGGCCCGCACCGGTCGCGGCGCTGGTGGTGAGGATGTCGACGCCGGGAGCCAGCGCGGCCACCACAGCCTCGTCCGATCCGGGATGCTCGGCCAGATCGGCCTTGGTCAACACGATGACCGGCCGGGCGCCGCTGTCGAACGCCAGTGCCAGCAACCGCTCGATGCGGCCCGCGTTGACCGGTGCCGCCAGCGAGACCACGATGACGACGGTGTCGACGTTGGCCGCGAGCACTTGCTGATGGGAGGTGCGGTCCGAGGACGCGCGAGCAATCGCGGTTCGGCGGGGCAGCAACGCCACCAGCAGTGGTTGCGGTCCCGGGCGTAGCGCGACCCAGTCGCCGGTGCACACCATGTGATCACGGTCCGCGCCGCTGAGCGCACTGCTGTCGGCGCGCACCGGTCCGGAGGCGGTGAGGGTGTCACAGCGGCCGCGGTCGACCCGCACGATACGGGCCGGTATCAGCCCGGCGGCGGCGTGTTCGGCGAACATCGCCGCGAACGTCTCGTCCCAGCCGAGCGCGGACAGCTCTCGCGAAGACGACGGAGAAGAAGAATGGTGAGGTGAATGCATGATGAGACCCTTGAAGGAAGGAGCCCCGTCCGAACACCAAGACCACCAGCGGCATCACCCACGAGCGCAGCCCGTGGTGACTGCCGGGTAACGGGTATCGGGTCTAGACCGGGGCCCGGGACGTGAGGATGGTCCGGGCGCTGCGCACGGCAGCGGTCTTCACCGCAGACATCAACTCACCTCCCGTTCTCTCGCACTCCAGGTCAACACAGACGACCCAAACTAGCACGCGGCCAACGATCCTCGCAATCAGATCGTGAACATCCTCGGATCGCCCGTGCAGCGGTGGTGGACGGCGCGACGACCGTGGCGCGCCGATGCCGTCGACCGCGTCCCCGCCTCGCATGCGCGCACCGGATCACCGGAGCGGTGTGCCGCCGCTCCGGTGATCGTCGGACGCGGTCCTAGTGGCCGATCCGGTCGGCGTCGGCGATGTTGGCCAGGCGCACCTGCCCGTGCGCGACCGTGCGGTCCTTCTCGTCGACGATCGCGACCTGCCACAACTGCTGGGTGCGGCCGCGCTGGACGGGGGTGGCGGTGGCGGTGAGCACCCCCTCGCGGGTGGCGCGGATGAAGTCGGTGTTGTTGTTGACGCCGACGACGTGACCGCGGTCGCCGAACCACAGCGCCCCCGCGATGCTCGCCACCGACTCGATGACCGCGCAGTACACCCCGCCGTGCACGATGCCGTACGGCTGGTGATGATTCGGCGTCACCGTCCATTGCGCGACCACCCGCTCCGGGCCGGTTTCGACGAATTCGAGTCCGAGCACGGTGCCGAATCCGACGTTGTTCGCGTCGGTGGTGGCGGCGGGATCGGGGGTGAGCTGGTCGGTCATGAGGTCTCCGTCGTCGTCTCGTTCTGTCTTCGTCGGATGGTAGGTGCCGGCCTCCGGTCGACGACTTCGGGGCGCGCGGGCGCCGCCCGGGAAAGGATCCGGCGGGCCCCGCAGATTCTGCGGGGCCCGCCGTGGGAAGGACCGGGAGTCACTGCAGCCCTCAGGACTCCGGCGCGGTCCGACAGTAGGTGACGATCATGATTGTAGGGAAGGCTGCCCTAATCAGGCAAGGCCTCGGACGGGAAAACCGGCGACGACGAACGCGTCGAGCAGCTGCTGACCGCGGCGCGCGGACACCCGCCGGGACGAGCAGGCGAGCAACGGCAGCTGCGCGGAGCCGGCCACGACCGCACGGCCGACCAGCGACCAGAAGCGCACGCCGTCGATCGGGGCGCATCCCTGCAGCGTGCGGTGCACGGCGGACAGCGCCGTGACGGCGCGGTGGGCGGTCCATACCGTCAGCGCCCGTTCGCACGGCAGTACCACCACCCCGCGGGCGCCCTCGGCGGGATCGCCGGGCAGGACCCGCAGCGTGTCGTCGGCGACGCCGGCCCAGTCGATGCCGCCGTCGCTGTCCTGGTGCACCCACAGGTTCTCCAGGCCGGGATCCCACGCGCGGCCCTCCACGACGAGCGGCGCCAGGACCCGGCCGACGATCACGTGGATCAACGCGCCGGCCACCTGCTCGACGGCGATGCGCGGATCCTCGACGTCCTCGAGCACGCGGCGGTAGAGCAGTTCGACGCGCCGGTCCCGATCCTCGCCGGCCAGGCGCCACCAGCGGCGCCGGGGTTCCTCGTCGACGCGGGCGACGGCGTACACGCGCGGGGCGTCGGGCGCGACCGCCCGCAATCGGGTGCGCGTGGCTTCGAACGCGGTCTCCTCGAACAGACAGATCGGCGTGACCTCGGGACGGGTCAGCAGCATTGTCGACACCCACACACCTCCTGATCGGCACGCAATCCCTCGATGGGATTAGGTTAGCCTAACCATTGCATGCGAGGGGTGCTTGCGCAACTCGGCACGCGACGGAGTAGATAGGATTCCGTAACCTAAGTCTCCGGCGGGCTTTCGTCCGCGACCGGCAGGCACCGATCCCGAGGAGCACCCCCGCACGTGACCACGATCCGACACCCGGGCGGCTCACCGGTAATGCCCGACCCCGGCCCACCCGCGACACCCGCGCGGCGGCTGACCGCGACCCTGCTCGACGCCACGTTGTTCGCCGTACCCCTCGTGATCGGCGCGTTGCTCGTCGACACCCTCGGCGACGCGAAGGGCGGCGGACAGACCGACCGCATCGTCTTCGGATTCGCCGCGGTGGCCGCCGCCCTCGGGTTCCTGCTGTGGAACAACGGACGCCGCGAGGGACACACCGGCAGCAGCCTCGGCAAGCAGTGGACCGGCCTGGTCACCCGCGACGCCGGCACCGGCGCCCCCGTCGGCACCCGCCGCGCCCTGCTGCGCCGCGGCACCGAGGTCGTCACCGACAAGGTCGCCGCCGCCGGCGGATTCATCCCCATCCCCCCGGACAACACCGTCGCCGGACTGCGCCGCCGCCGCCTGCTCGGCCTGGCCGCGCTGATCGTGCTACTCGGTCTCGTACTGCTCGCCAGCGTCTCCATCGGCGCCCGCCCCATGAACTTCGCCGAGGTCTTCCACGCCCTCACCGTCAACGACGGCTCCGAAACCGACCTGATCGTGCAGACCCTGCGCATCCCCCGCACCCTCCTCGGCCTGGTCGTCGGGATCGCCCTCGGGATCGCCGGGGCCCTCATCCAGGGCCACACCCGCAATCCCCTCGCCGACGCCGGCCTGCTCGGCATCAACGCCGGCGCCGCCTTCCTCGTCGTCCTGTCCATCTACCTGTTCGGGATGACCACCCCCTCCCAGTACCTGTGGTTCGCGTTCGCCGGCGCCCTGATCGCCGCCGTCACCGTCTTCGGATTCGCATCCATCGGCAACGGCAACGCCAGCCCGCTGAGCCTGGCGCTGGCCGGCGCCGCCGTCGCGTTCTTCCTCCAGGCCATGACCAACACGGTCGTGCTGCTCGACCAGACCACCCTCGACGGTTTCCGCTTCTGGGTCGTCGGATCGATCGCCGGGCGCGGCACCGACGTGCTCTGGCAGGTACTGCCCTTCCTCGCCGCCGGCGTGGTCGTCGCCCTGGCCGGCACCCCCGGCCTCAACGTGCTGGGCCTCGGGGAGGACGTGGCCCGCTCGCTCGGCACGAACGTCGCGGTCAGCCGCACCGTCGGCATCGTCGCGATCACCCTGCTCACCGGCGCCGCCACCGCCGCATGCGGCCCGATCGCGTTCATCGGCCTGATCGTCCCGCACATCGCCCGCGCGATCACCGGCCCCGACTACCGCTGGCTCGTCCCCTACGCGGGCCTGCTGGGCGGCATCCTGCTGCTGCTCGCCGACGTCATCGGCCGCATCGTGGTCCGCCCCGGCGAACTGCAGGTCGGAATCGTGCTCGCCCTGATCGGCGCACCGTTCTTCATCGCCCTGGTCCGCCGACGGAAGCTGGTGTCCCTGTGACCGACTCGACCACCCTGCCCGTGCCCGAGCAGCGCACCCGCCGCCCGGTGCAGATCTCCACGGCGATCCCGTCCCGCCCGGCCCTGCGGATCGGGCCCGTGTCCCTGGTGTGGCGCGGCCGGCACGTGCTGGTATGCATCCTGCTCGCCGCCGCCGCGTTCCTGCTGATGTGCGTGAGCCTCGGCCGCGGCGACTACCCGCTGTCGGTGCCGCAGGTGCTCGACGTCCTGGCCGGCGGCGGCGAACGTCTCGACCGGTTCATCGTGCTGGAGCTGCGCCTGCCCCGCAGCGTCGGTGCTCTCGTCGTCGGCGCGGCCCTCGCGGTCGCCGGCGCCATCACCCAGTCGCTGTCCCGCAACCCGCTGGCCAGCCCCGACATCCTCGGCATCACCGCCGGGGCCAGCGCCGCCGCCGTCGCCCTGATCGTGGTGACCAGCGGCGGCTCGATCATCGGCCTCCTCGCCAGCCTGGGCCTGCCCCTGGCCGCGCTGGCCGGCGGGCTGCTCACCGCGTTCGTCATCTACCTGCTGGCCTGGCGCAACGGCGTCGAGGGATTCCGGCTGGTGCTGATCGGCATCGGCGCCAACGCCATGCTCGTCGCCCTGACCAACTGGATGCTCGTCTCCGCCGACATCAACGACGTCGCCCGCGCCCAGGTGTGGCTCACCGGATCACTCAACGGTGCCGCCTGGAGCCAGGTGGTGCCCGCCGCGATCGCGCTGACCGTCATCGGAACCTGGACCCTGATCGCGAGCTTCACCGTCGGTGCGTTGCGACTGGGTGACGACACCGCCCGCTCCCTCGGCATCCGGCTCCAGACCCAGCAGGGACTGCTGCTCGCCGCCGCATGCGGCCTGGCCGGCATCGCCACCGCCGCCGCCGGACCCATCGGCTTCGTCGCCCTGGCGGCCCCGCAGCTCGCCCTGCGGCTGGTCCGCGCCGACGGCCCCCCGATCATCGCGTCCGCGCTCACCGGCGCGGTACTCGTCGCCGGCTCCGACATCATCGCCCGCACCATCCTGCCGGTCGCACTGCCCGTCGGCCTGGTCACCTCCGCCCTCGGCGGCCCGTTCCTGCTCTACCTCCTCGTGCGCTCCAACCGGAAGGTTTCGGTATGACCGGCATCAAGATGTTCGACAAGACCGGCACCGACGGGCCCGGCACCGGCGAGGCGGCGGCCACCGCCCCGCGCCTGGTCGCCGAACACCTGTCCCTCGGCTACGGCGACCGCCTCATCGTCGACGACCTCGACCTGGTCGTCCCCACCGGCGTCGTCACCACCGTCATCGGACCCAACGGCTGCGGCAAGTCCACCCTGCTGCGCGCCCTGAGCCGGTTGCTGCGCCCCCGCACCGGGACCGTGCTGCTCGACGGGCACGCCATCACCTCGATGCGCACCCGGGAGGTCGCCCGGGTCCTGGGCATGCTGCCGCAGGCGCCCGTCGCCCCCGAAGGCCTGACCGTCGCCGACCTGGTCTCCCGCGGCCGGCACCCGCACCAGTCGTGGCTGCGCCAGTGGTCCTCCGACGACGAGGACGAGGTCGCCGTCGCCCTGTCCCGCACCGGGATCGCCGACCTCGCCGACCGGCCCGTCGACGAACTGTCCGGCGGGCAGCGCCAGCGCGCGTGGATCTCGATGGCCCTCGCCCAAGGCACCGACATCCTGCTGCTCGACGAACCCACCACCTACCTCGATCTCGCGCACTCGGTGGAGGTCCTCGACCTCGTCGACCGCCTGCACAGCGAAATGGGCCGCACCGTGGTGATGGTGCTGCACGACCTGAACCTCGCGGTGCGCTACAGCGACCACCTCGTCGTCATGAAATCCGGTCGGATCGTCGCCTCCGGCGCCCCCGCCGACGTGATCTCCGTGGAGCTGCTGCGCGAGGTGTTCGGGCTCGACGCCGCCGTCATCGACGACCCGGTGTCCGGACGCCCGCTCATCGTGCCCATCGGCGCGCGGCACGTGTACGGCACCGTCGGCGGCGACGATCCCGCCCCCGGCGACGACTCGGCCCGACACGCCGACGGTACCGACGACACGCCGGGTGACCAGGGCGAAAGACCCTACGACCAGGGGTAGTACGCGCGGGCGTCGGAGAGTCCGTAGAATCGTCCCATGGCAGCACTCGGCGAACTCGAGCGAGCAGTGATGGAGCACCTCTGGGCCTCCACCGAACCCCAGACGGTGCGGCAGGTCCACGAGGCCCTGTCCACCCGGCGATCCCTCGCATACACCACCGTCATGACGGTCCTCCAGCGGCTCGCGAAGAAGAACCTGGTCATCCAGCAGCGCGACGACCGCGCCCACCGCTACCTGCCGGTGCACGGTCGTGAAGAACTCGTCGCCGGCCTGATGGTCGACGCCCTCGACCAGGCCGACAGCCGGGGCCGCACCGCCGCCCTCGTGCACTTCGTCGGGCGTGTCGGCGCCGACGAAGCCGCCGCGCTGCGCGAGGCACTGGCCGCGCTCGAAGCGAAGGAAGCCGACACGGCCGTGGCCGAGCAACACCCCGAACCCACGAGCTGACACACTCGATGACATGAACGCGACCACCGCGCTGGTCTTCGGCATCCTCGCGCTGCTTCTCGCAGGGCCGGTCCCGGCCCTGCTGAGCCGGGCCACCTGGCCGTATCGCACGCCCCGCGCCGCCCTGGTGCTGTGGCAGGCGGTCGCGCTGGCCGCCGTGCTGTCCGCGTTCAGTTCCGGTCTCGCCATCGCGGCCCTGCTCCTGGTCCCCGGACCCGACGGACGGCCCACCGCCGAACCGCTGCGCGAGATCGATGCCCTCGGCCTGCCGCTGTGGCTGACCTACGTGACCGTGTTCACCGCGACCGTGCTCATCGGGGCCCGCCTGATCTACGCGACCCTGCGCGTGGCGGTCCGCACCCGTCGCCGCCGATCCCGGCACCGCATGCTCGTCGACCTGCTCGACCGGCGCGAGAGCGGCGCCGCCATCCGGCAGCTCCCGCACGTGCGCATCCTCGACAGCGCCGACCCGATCGCCTACTGCCTCCCCGGGCTGCGGCACCGGGTGGTGCTCAGCGAAGGCACCCTCGACCACCTCGACGACACCGAACTGCGCGCGGTGCTCAGCCACGAACACTCGCACCTGCGGGCCCGGCACGACCTCGTCCTCGAGGCGTTCACCGCGGTGTACGAGGCGTTCCCCCGATGGGTGCGCTCCGGCTCGGCGCTCGGCTCGGTGCAACTGCTCATCGAGATGCTCGCCGACGACTCGGCGGTCCGCGCCACCGGCCCGGCCCCGCTGGCCCGTGCCCTGGTCACCTGCGCCGAATCCCGCACCCCCACCGGGGCGATGGCCGTCGGCGGCCCGTCCACGCTGCTGCGCGTCCAGCGGCTCGCCGGACCGGGCGCCGACACCCGCACCGCCGCCGTCGCCTACATCGCGGCCGCCGCGATCCTCGTGGTCCCCACCGTCGCGGTCGCCGTGCCCTGGCTCGTCGAAGTGGACCGCCTCCTCCGCGCCTGGTGACACACGTCACATCCGGAAACGCGCGACCCCGATCTCCACGCCGCTGCGCGAGAGGGGAAGCTGTAACCATGACCGTCGAAGACTCCGCCACCCCCGCTACGCCCCGTGCACAGATCGGTGTCACCGGCCTGGCCGTCATGGGATCGAACATCGCCCGCAACTTCGCCCGCAACGGCTACACCGTCGCCCTGCACAACCGCAGCATCGCCAAGACCGACGCCCTGCTCGCCGAGCACGGCAGCGACGGCGACTTCGTGCGCACCGAAACCGTCGACGAGTTCGTCGCAGCACTGGAGAAGCCCCGACGCGTCCTGATCATGGTCAAGGCCGGCGACGCCACCGACGCGGTCATCGGCGAACTCGCCGACGCCATGGAACCCGGCGACATCATCATCGACGGCGGCAACGCCCTCTACACCGACACCATCCGCCGCGAAGCCGAGCTGCGCGCCCGAGGCCTGCACTTCGTCGGCGCAGGCATCTCCGGCGGCGAGGAAGGCGCCCTCAACGGCCCCTCGATCATGCCCGGCGGCCCCGCCGAATCGTACGAGGCGCTCGGCCCGCTGCTCGAGAAGGTCGCCGCCCAGGTCGACGGCACCCCGTGCTGCACCCACATCGGCCCCGACGGCGCCGGCCACTTCGTCAAGATGGTGCACAACGGCATCGAATACGCCGACATGCAGCTCATCGGCGAGGCCTACCACCTGCTGCGCGACGCGCTCGGCCTCGACGCCGGCGCCATCGCCGACGTGTTCTCCGAATGGAACACCGGCACCCTCGAGTCGTACCTGATCGAGATCACCGCCGACGTGCTCCGCCAGACCGACGCCACCACCGGCAAACCCCTCGTCGACGTCATCGTCGACGCCGCCGAGCAGAAGGGCACCGGACGCTGGACCGTCAAGGCCGCCCTCGATCTCGGGGTGCCCGTCACCGGCATCGCCGAAGCCGTGTTCGCCCGGGCCCTGTCCGGCTCCCGCGACCAGCGCGCCGCCGCCCGCGGACTCGCCTCCGGCACCCTCGGCACCGCCCCCACCGACGCCGCCCGGTTCACCGAGGACATCCGCGCCGCCCTGTACGCCTCCAAGATCGTCGCCTACGCCCAGGGCTTCGACCAGATCGCCGCCGGCAGCGCCGAATACGGCTGGAACGTCGACCGCGCCGCCCTGGCCACCATCTGGCGCGGCGGCTGCATCATCCGCGCCCAGTTCCTCAACCGCATCAAGGAGGCCTACGACGCCGACCCGGCCCTGCCCAGCCTGATCCTCGCGCCGTACTTCCGCGACGCCATCGAGGTCGGCATCGACAGCTGGCGGCGCGTCGTGGTCACCGCCACCGAACTCGGCATCCCGATCCCCGCCTTCGCGTCGTCGCTGTCCTACTACGACGGACTGCGCGCCGACCGCCTGCCCGCCGCCCTCACCCAGGGCCAGCGCGACTTCTTCGGCGCCCACACCTACGAGCGCACGGACCGGCCCGGCAAGTTCCACACCCTGTGGAGCGGCGACCGCAGCGAAGTCGAGGCCTGACCGGCCCGCCATGACCGGCACCGCGACAGCATCAGCGGCGTGCGCACTCGCCGCCGCGGTGCTGTTCGCGGCCGCCAGCGTCGCCCAGCAGCGTTCCGCCGCCGCCGTTCCCGGCGACCGGTCCCTGCTGGGCGGCCTCGTGCGCAGCCCCCGCTGGTGGGCCGGAATCATCGGCGACGGCGGCGGCTACCTGCTGCAGGTCGCCGCCCTCGCGCTCGGCGCGATCCTGATCGTCCAGCCGCTGCTCGTGACGTCCCTGCTGTTCGCCCTGCCGATGTCCGCGATCGTCTCCGGCCGCCGCATCGGCCGCGCCACCTGGCTCCTCGCCGGCGCCCTGTGCGTGTCCCTGGCCGCGTTCCTCGTCGTCGGTAATCCCACCGAAGGACAACTCGACGCCGCCGCCCGGCACTGGGCCCTGCCGCTCGGCGCGGTCCTGCTGGTCGCCGCCGCCGCAGCCACCGCCGCCGCGTTCCCCGTCGGACCGCACACCCGGGCACTGCTGCTCGGCTCCGCCGGCGGCATCCTCTTCGGCGTCGCCGTCGTCTTCACCAAACACGTCACCGACCTGTTCGAACACGGACTCGGCACCGTGGCCGCCTCCTGGCAGACCTGGGCACTGATCGCGGCCGGCCTCACCGGCGGATACCTGCAGCAACTCGCCTTCCAGGCCGGGGCACTCGGCGCATCCCTACCGGCCCTGACCATCGGCGAACCGCTCGCCGCGGTGTTCCTCGGCATGACCGTGCTCGGCGAACGGCTCCGCGTCGACGGACCCGCCCTCGCGCTGGTCGTCGCGTCCGTCGTCGTCATGCTCGCCACCACCGTCGCGCTGTCCCGCGATCAGGCCCACCTCACCACCGACGACGCCGCGGCCACGCACGACGCGACCGATCCGGACATCGCCCAGTAGAATGGTCCCCCATCCGACCACGCTCGGCGCGCGGCACCGTTGCCGCCGAGCCCGACGAGAGGAACCAGGTGCCCACGGCACCCACTATCACCAGCACGGCACCATCCCCGGCCGCCATGGCCGACGCGGACTCCGATTCCGCCGGTTCGGAGGGCTCCTCTAGCGAGCCGGGCGACAGACCCGGCGGAACCCAAACCCGGCAGGAGCGGCCCTGATGTCCGTGCTGCTGTCACTGTTGTCCCTGGTCGGCTTCATCGCGCTGACGGCAGGCACGGCCCTGTTCGTGGCCGCCGAATTCTCCCTGACCGCGCTCGAACGCAGCACCGTCGACGCCCACGCCCGCGACGGCGACCGCCGCGCCCGGCAGGTCCAGCACGCCCACCGCACCCTGTCGTTCCAGCTGTCCGGGGCGCAGCTGGGCATCACCATCACCACCCTGATCACCGGTTATCTCGCCGAACCGGTCCTGGCCCGGTTCCTGAACCCGCTGCTGCAGGCCCTCGGGATCGGCGAATCCACCGCCTCCGGTATCTCCCTCGCCCTCGCCCTGATCATCGCCACCTCGTTCTCGATGATCTTCGGTGAGCTGGTCCCGAAGAACCTGGCCATCGCCCACCCGCTCGGCACCGCCCGCGCGACCGCCGGACTGCAGGTCGCCTTCTCGCTGGTGTTCAAGTGGGCCATCCGCGGACTGAACGGCTCCGCGAACTGGGTCGTGCGCCGACTGGGCATCGAACCCGCCGAGGAACTGCGCTCGGCGCGGTCCCCCCAGGAACTGGGCTCCCTGGTCCGGGCCTCCGCCGAGAGCGGCGCCCTCGACGAACGCACCGCCCTGCTCGTCGACCGCTCCCTCCGGTTCGGCGACCGCACCGCCGAGGACCTCATGACCCCACGCGTCACCATCGAATGTCTCGACCAGAACGACACCGTCCTGGACCTGATCGACGTGTCCGACCGCACCGGCTATTCGCGGTTCCCCGTCATCGACGGCGACCTCGACGCCACCATCGGGGTGGTACACGTCAAACACGCGTTCACCGTCCCCGGCCCCCGCCGCGCCCACACCCCGCTGCGCACCCTCGCCCGCCAGGTACCGGTCGTGCCGTCCACCCTCGACGGCGACGAGGTGATGGAACGGGTCCGCGCCGACGGCATGCAGGTCGCCCTCGTCGTCGACGAATACGGCGGCACCGCCGGCATCATCACCATGGAAGACCTCATCGAGGAAATCCTCGGCGACGTCCGGGACGAACACGACGAACCCCGACCGGACGCACAGCGCCTCGACGACGGCTGGTCCTGCTCCGGGTTGCTGCGCATCGACGAGATCGCCGGCCTCACCGGCTACCACGCACCCGAGGGGGACTACGAAACCCTCGGCGGTTTGATCCTCACCGAACTCGGCCGCATCCCCGAGACCGGCGACGAGATGCTGCTCCCGGCGCGCCCCGGCGACGAGACCGAACGCTGGCTCGCCCGGGTGCTGGCGATGGACGCCCACCGCATCGACCGGATCCTGCTCACCCCCGTACCCCCGGACACCGCCACGGACAACGACACCGCCGGCACCGACGACACGACCCCCGGCACGGACGGAGACGAGCGATGAACGACTGGCTCGGTGTCCTGCTCACAGTGCTGCTCCTCGCCGGCAACGCGTTCTTCGTCGGCGCCGAATTCGCGCTCATCACCGCCCGCCGCGACCGGCTCGAAGCGCTGGTCGCCCAGGGCAAGAAGCGCGCCCAGACCGTCATCGACGCCGGAGAACACCTGTCGTTGATGCTCGCCGGATCCCAGCTCGGCATCACCATCTGCTCGATCCTGCTCGGCCGCGTCGGCGAACCCGCCATCGCCCACCTCATCGAGAACCCCCTCCACGCGGCGGGCCTGCCGGAAACCCTGCTGCACCCCATCGCGTTCACCATCGCGCTCGCGCTCGTGGTGATCCTGCACATCCTGCTCGGCGAAATGGTGCCCAAGAACATCGCGATCGCCGGACCGGAACGCACCGCGATGCTCCTCGTCCCCGTGCACCTGCTGTTCATGCGGCTGGCCCGGCCGCTCATCGCGTTCTACAACCTGTGCGCCAACCTCACGCTGCGGCTGATGCGGGTGGAACCGAAGGACGAACTCGAGGTCACCGTCACCGCGATCGAACTGTCCGAGATGATCGGCGAATCCCGCTCCGAAGGACTGCTCGACGAAGAGGAACACCGCCGCCTCACCCAGGCCCTGGAAACCAGCGGCCGCACCGTCACCGAGGTGATGATCCCCATCGACCGGGTACGGACCGTCCCGGTCACCGTCCGCGGCACCACCCTCGGCGCCGTCGAACAGGCCGTCATCGACACCGGCTTCTCCCGCTACCCGACGCTCGATCCGGCCGGGAAGGTCACCGGCTACCTGCACATCAAGGACGTGCTCGACCTGGTCCGCGACGAGACCGCCGGACCCGACACGGTGATCCCCCCCGGCGAGGTACGGGCCCTACCGCAGGTCGCGCCCACCAGCGGACTCGACGACGCCCTCGCGCTGCTGCGCCGCACCAGCTCCCACCTGGGCGGCGTCGTCGGCCCCGACGGCACCGTGATCGGCATCGTCGCCCTCGAGGACCTCGTCGAGGAATTCGTCGGGACGGTTCGCGACGCCACCCACCGCATCGCCGACCCCGCCCCGGGACACCGCGCCTCATGAGCACGGACACCCACCCCGGCGCGGTGACGGTACTGACCGAACCGGACTGGACGGCCCGCCGCGACCGGCACCGCGCCGCGGTCGACGAACTGCTCGCCGGGCACCTGCGCCGGCGCGCGGCGCGGCAGCCGCATCCGGTCCACGACTTCCTGTTCACCTACTACAACCACCGGCCCAACCAGCTGCGCCGCTGGCATCCCGGCTTCGGGGTGGTGCTGCTCGGGGCCGCGGCCCGCGACTACCGCGACCATCCCGGCTACGAACCCGTCGTCGCGGACGGGCAGGCCGGCGTCACGGTGTCCCGGCGCGCGGCACTCGATCGCCTCGACACGGTGACGTTCGTGCGGGATCTGCTGGCGGCGACCGCGGCCCGGCCGGCACAGCTGGGCTGCTTCGGGCTGCACGAGTGGGCGATGGTGTACCGCACGGACGACGACGGGGTGCGCCACAACGCGGTGCCGTTGCGGCTCGGGCACGACGGCACCGATGCCGTGGTGGAATCATTGCAGTTGCGATGCAGCCATTACGATGCGTTCCGGTTCTTCACTCCCGACGCGGTCCCGCGCAACATCGAGCCGCTCACCAGGCAGACCCAGATCGCCCGGGAGCAGCCCGGCTGCCTGCACGCCGGGATGGACCTCTACAAGTGGTGCTACAAGCTGTCCCCGCTCGTCGACTCGGACCTTCTTCTGGCATGCTTCCGGCACGCGGGGGCGGCACGTGAACTGGACATGAGGGCCAGCCCGTATGATCTGAGCGACTACGGCTACTCGCCGATCACGATCGAGACTGCCGCCGGGCGCGCACAGTACGTCCGCGAGCAGTCGGCGCTCACCACTCGCGCCGCGGCCCTGCGCCAGGAGCTGCTGAATCGATGCACCGCCGTCGCGGCGTGTCTCACCGACACGAGCGTAACTACCGGCGGGTAACATGATTGGTGTTTTTCGTGCGGCCCCATCGGCTCGACCGAACCGGGTGCACAGCTACCGGAAAGAGTGAGGCAATGACAGAACGCGTTCAGGTCGGCGGACTCCAGGTCGCCAAGGTGCTCTACGACTTCGTCAACAACGAGGCCATCCCCGGCTCCGGGGTGGACGCGGACACGTTCTGGGCCGGCGCCGACAAGGTCGTCCACGATCTCGCTCCCCGCAACCGCGAACTGCTCGCCGTCCGCGACGACCTGCAGGCGAAGATCGACAGCTGGCACCGCGACCGCGCCGGGCAACCCCACGACGCCGCCGCCTACAAGGCGTTCCTGCAGGAGATCGGCTACCTGGTGCCGGTGCCCGCCCCGTTCGAGGTGACCACCGCAGGCATCGACTCCGAGATCGCCACCACCGCCGGCCCCCAGCTGGTCGTGCCGGTCCTCAACGCCCGGTTCGCGCTCAACGCCTCCAACGCCCGCTGGGGCTCGCTGTACGACGCGCTGTACGGCACCGACGCCATCTCCGAGGAAGGCGGCGCCGAGAAGACCGCCGCCTACAACAAGGTCCGCGGCGACAAGGTCATCGCCTGGGCCCGCGACTTCCTCGACAAGGCCGCCCCGCCGGCAACCGGCTCCCACACCGGCACCACCGGCTACCGCATCGAGGACGGCGCCCTGAAGATCACCCTCGCCGACGGCACCGTCACCACCCTCGCCCAGCCCGAGAAGCTCGTCGGCTACCTCGGCGACACGGACGCCCCCACCTCGATCCTGCTGCGCAACAACGGCCTGCACATCGACATCCAGATCGACCCGCAATCCCCGATCGGCAGCACCGACACCGCCGGCATCAAGGACCTCGTCCTCGAATCGGCCGTCACCACGATCATGGACTTCGAGGACTCCGTCGCCGCCGTCGACGCCGACGACAAGGTCGTCGGCTACCGCAACTGGCTCGGCCTCAACCGCGGCGACCTGTCCGAGTCGTTCACCAAGGGCGACAAGACCCTCACCCGCACCCTCAACGGCAACCGCACCTACACCGCCGTCGACGGCAGCGACCTCGAACTGCACGGCCGCTCCCTGCTGTTCGTCCGCAACGTCGGGCACCTCATGACCAACCCCGCCGTCCTCGACAACGACGGCAACGAGGTCCCCGAAGGCATCCTCGACGCCCTGATCACCAGCCTGTGCGCCATCCACGGCCTGCACACCGACGAAGCCCACGGCCCGCTCGGCAACAGCCGCACCGGCTCGATCTACATCGTCAAGCCCAAACAGCACGGCCCCGACGAGTCCGCGTTCACCACCGAACTGTTCGGCCGCGTCGAGGACGTCCTCGGCCTGCCCCGCAACACCCTCAAGGTCGGCATCATGGACGAGGAACGCCGCACCACCGTCAACCTCGCCGCGTCCATCCAGGCCGCATCCGAACGCGTCGCGTTCATCAACACCGGCTTCCTCGACCGCACCGGCGACGAGATCCACACCTCCATGGAAGCCGGCGCCGTCGTCCGCAAGGCCGCCATGAAGCAGCAGAAGTGGATCGCCGCCTACGAGGACTGGAACGTCGACACCGGCCTCGCCGCAGGCCTCCAGGGCAAAGCCCAGATCGGCAAGGGCATGTGGGCCATGACCGACCTCATGCACGACATGCTCGTGCAGAAGATCGGCCAGCCCAAGGCCGGCGCCAACACCGCCTGGGTGCCCTCACCCACCGGCGCCACCCTGCACGCCACCCACTACCACGAGGTCGACGTCTTCGCCGTCCAGGACGAACTGAAGGGCAAAACCCGCGCCACCGTCGACGACATCCTCACCATCCCGCTCGCCGAGAACACCGACTGGTCCGACGCCGAGAAGCGCGAAGAACTCGACAACAACTGCCAGTCCATCCTCGGCTACGTGGTGCGCTGGATCGACGCCGGCGTCGGCTGCTCCAAGGTGCCCGACATCCACGACGTCGCACTCATGGAAGACCGCGCCACCCTGCGCATCTCCAGCCAACTCCTCGCCAACTGGATCCGCCACGACATCGTCACCGAAGCCGACGTCGTCGCCGCCCTCGAACGGATGGCCCCGGTCGTCGACCGCCAGAACGCCGGCGACGCCGCCTACCGGCCGATGGCACCGAACTTCGACGGCAACATCGCCTTCCAGGCAGCCAAGGAACTGATCCTCCGAGGCGCCGAGCAGCCCAGCGGCTACACCGAGCCGATCCTGCACCGCGCCCGCCGCGAGCACAAGGCCGCCAACGCCTGATCCCGGCAGCACCACCGCGGGGCCCCCGTCCGACCCGGACCGGGGCCCCGCCCCGTTTTCCGTACACTGCGGGAGCCGGAAAGAGAAGAAACCGGACACAGAAGGAACAAGGCGGACGAACACGTGAGTCGACATCGCGGCGCCGGTGGCGCCAGAGGCATCAGCAAGGGCCCGATCATCACCGTCGCCATCGTCGTACTGCTCATCCTCGGCACCCTCGGCTGGTTCCGGCTCCGCGACCACATCGACAACCAGGGCATCCAAGCCGCCCAAACCTGCGTCGAAGGCGACGCCGTCCTCGAGATCAACGCCGACCCCGCCATCGCACCCGCCCTGACCACCCTCGCCGCACAGTGGACCGCCGACACCCCCCGCGTCATCCGCGACCACTGCCTCACCGCCCACGTCACCGCCACCACCAGCGCCCCCGCCGCCGCAGCCCTCGCCGCAGACACCACCTGGAACCCCGACCTCGGACCCGCACCCGCACTGTGGGTCCCGTCCGACACCCGCGCCACCACCCGCGCCGCACAGGCTGTCGCCGGCCAACCCAAATCCCTCGCGACCTCCCCCCTCGTGCTCGCCGTCCCCCCGGAACTCGCACACGCACTGACCACCGCCGCCACCGACTGGACAGACCTGCCCGCACTGCAATCCCGGCCCGGCTCACTGGACACCCTCGGACTACCCGGATGGGGCACCCTGCGCCTCGCCCTCCCCACCGGACCCGACACCGACGCAACCACCGCCGCACTCGAAGCCGTCGCCGCCGCAACGACCGGAGCCGGCACCGGACCCCTCACACTCGAGCAGGCCGACTCCCAACCCGCGGTCGCCGCAGTCACCGCGCTCGCGCTCGGCGCC
>NZ_LRRH01000047.1 GCF_001646785.1 Rhodococcus phenolicus | reverse complement strand
TCACCCCAGCTCACAGCACAAATCCGCACCCTCACCCACCACCGGGCACACCCGCCGAGGGACGCACCCAGACCACGACACACCACCGCCGACACAGCAGAAAGCCGGACCGCCACACACGACCCGGCCCCCCACCCCATCAACAACCGAACAACCCCTCAGCCGCCGGATCAGGCGCATCCCACAAACCGCACCACGATCCCCTCCCGCACCACCCCCAGAAAACCATCATCCTCGAGCGAACCCAACGCATCACCCAACTCCACAACCTCCGGATCGAAAACCGCAGGCACATTCACCACCGCACAGTGCGACGACACCCCAGTCCACTCGATCACCACCGAACGCATCACGCCCCCACCACCGCCTCGTCCACCGTCGCATCCACCACGACCACACCACCCAGACGCGCCGTCATCAGCAACGCCTCCACCTACCCCTCACGCAAGCTCAGCGCCTCCCCCTCGTCGAACTAGTCCTGGCCGCGACGCTGCGCGGACCGCTTCAAGTAGTCGAGACTTCATTCCCACGACAGCACCTCTTCGCCACGGTTAACCATCTCCTCCGTTACCGGAAACTAGATCCGACGCTCCAGCACAAACTCCGGGACGGAGACGCATCGTGTATCTGGTCACCCAACGTCGGCACGCCGACCACCGCACTAGCAACAGCACCCGGACGTCCTCTAGGCGCACCGGTACTCTCCACCACATGGCAGACGGTGATTTGAAGGTATTCACAAGCTGGTCGGGCGACTTCGCACGCGACATCACCCGGGTGATCCGGGACTGGCTGCCAAAGATGCTCGACCGCGTAGACCCATGGATGTCCGACATCGACATTCAGGCAGGCACCCGAGCGTTGCAGGTTATCGAGGACCGGCTGAACGAAAGCGAATTCGGGATTATCGTCGTCACGACCGCCAACCAACACAGCACCTGGCTCAACTTCGAGGCAGGCGCTGTCCAAGCGATTCGAGGGCCGCAGTTCACGCGTAATACCCCTGCTCGTGAACTTCGACTCCTTCTACCAGATTGAGGGCCCCATCCGTCAATTCCAGGGCGTAATGCTGACCAAGCGCACCGACGCCGAAGACCCCGGCGACGCCAACGGCAGCGATGAACGGAAAGTCAACAAAGAGGGCATGCGGGAGCTGCTGAAGGCCGTTAGCGAAGTCGCAGGAACCAAGTGGGCCATGGTAGAAGCACGCTTCGAATGGTCATGGGACGAATTCGAAAGCAGTATCTCCGACGTCATCAGACACGCCGGCGAACAGCCAGTCGCGCCGTCTGTCTCTGCCGAATCACTACTGCAAGAAATTCTCGATCGCATGTCGGCATTGGAGCGCAGCAGCGCAAACGCATCACGGCTGGAGGCTGAGCGACTATTTGACTTGACCTTTGCCGAAGTTGCGGAACGAGAGCGCCACATGGCGAACTCAGCAGCCAGGGCGAGAGTACAAGGCGTCCAGAACATTCTTGAACAGTACAAAGTCCCCTTCGAAGACTTCTTCTTCACTGAGGAAAACGACGGAACTACTCGAGCAATAATCCGTCTCGGCGCAGACGGCCAGACCCAATTCGTCAGTCGGGCCGTCCGAGCACTCGGGGAGCTCGGCATCACCGCAGAGATCGTCCCAAGAGACTCGAAAGGCCTGCCCACCAGCTAAGTCGTTCAGGGCGCTAATGATGTTTCGAGCTGAAACCGGGCACCTCGACGTTGGGAGATCCACTGATAGCTCCCAACATGGTCAAGATGCATCGCGTGCACGAGCTCGGTGACACGCTCCGTCCTCCTAGGACTGTCGAGTATGTCGTCACACCTGCGGCGAGTAGAAACGTCGGGCAGGGGCGTGTAACTGCCTGTACGGAGTCGGGCAACACGGCATTACGTAGTCCTAACGACAGCACCAGCCGGATCTCTCAGAGGTGTTGTTGGAAGGCCCGACTGCACGGATGAGAGGAATACTCAGATCATGAGTATTCCTCTCGATCAATCGATCTCGCAGGCACTGGAAGAGGTGCTCAGAGTCCAGGAGACAGCCGATGCGATTCCCCTAGGGCACTCCGTCCCCAAGTGTGACCTCGCTGTGGATGAGGACCGTTTCCCGGACATCTGGGCGACTACTGTGGTCCGACGAGGGCTGAACCACGCCGTGGAGTGCATCGAAGCGGCATGCGCACTGGTGCTGAACGGGGAGTGGACAAACCCCCAGTTCGCGCTCCTGCGCGCAGCGTACGAGTCTGCGGGAGCGGCAACATGGTTGTTGGCCCCCGACGATGTCGATACCCGGCTGGCACGCTTGATCTGGCAACACCGCGACTCGTGGCATTACGCAGAGAAGGCATACAGCGGAACGCCTCTCGAAGTCGAGGAGCAGGTGGAGCGGCAGCAGTGGGCAACCGACGCTGCAGCGAAACTTCGGATCAATTTAAGAAACGGAGACCCCGGAGGGTTCCAAAAGCTCATAAGTTCGATTGATGACCTTCCGCAGCACCCGCAGTCGCTCCTCACCGCGTGGCGACTCTGCTCAGGTGTCAGCCATGCAAAAACATGGGCGTTGAGAGAGATCACCACCGAGGTGCGGAGCACCCAACTGTACGAGCACGGCCACCTCATTCAGGTAAAACCCAATCGGGAGCTATTCCTCACTCAATTGCAAGTCGCGCGACGGATGGTGCAGCGCGTGGGGGCTCTGTATCGCATCAGGACGACCCCACGACCACACGGGTTGTCGATGAGGTTGGTACCGCGCGACAACGAGGGAAACGAAGTACACGGCAAGGACGCATGACTGCACTCGCGGCTACAACAAGGCGCGCTCCTTGAGCCAATCATCGCGCCAACGGTGAAAGTCGACCGCGAATGCAGAACAGCGTTCCATCTCCTTGAGTATCTTCACGCGTTGCGCTTTAGAGGAGTGCTCTTCCACCGAACTCGGCCCGCACAATACCGCCAGCGTCTTCGGGTACCTCGTCCACTTCAGCACCAGGCGCTTTGTTATGAACGAAATCAGTTCGGAGGTACCGCGGCTTGCGGCTGAGGACTCTGTGACCGACGGAGTGCGCCCTGAATGGATAACGCTGTTGCGGACATCGACAACATTTTCGCGCCACCTCCCGATCGGTTTGCTTACATCCAAGCGCCAGTCGCCGCCAAGCCGATCTGCGTACATCTTCTTGACGCGGGAAGTGATCGAACTTGCGTCGACCCATATCCGTGCAGCGTCCGCGGCTGTCATGCCTTCCTCCCACAGCATGGCTGCCAAAGCACTGTCGAGCATGACCTCGCATGTGATCGCAAAGCTAAGTACCGACGCGCGGTAGTCACCGGACTCGTGCTCTGCGAAACCACGCACCAGGTGATCGCGAATCGAAGCTGCAACGCTGCCCTGAGTGAGCTGAGTGAAGACGTTGCCAACGGCGGCGCGGTCCACTGCCCCCAGCCTGACCGCGTGTATCGGAATGTGATCAAGTACGAGCATCACCGGATCCTCATCGAAACGAATCCCATGGCTGGGGTCGACAGCACCGAAGGCTGCCGGCACAAATGGGTGCAACGATCGGTAACGCAACTCGGGGAAGGGTGCATTGGTGACGATCCGCAGCGAGCGAAGAACGTCACCAACCAACCAATGAGCAAGAGTCAGCGGGTCCAACTTGCCGTCGTGCGGGGGTGTGAATGCAGCGTCGCGACCCCTGACCGGGATCATAACGACTACCACCGAACGTTGCCTCTCGTCGTCGTCAGCATGTGTCTGCCGCAGCTCTCGGCCAGTTATGCGCGCCAGAACTGTCGAAGCCAGGACTGTCTCTTCCACAAAGGGATCGGTCCCATGAGACTCGGCTGACCACAGAAGGGAGACCGGCAACGGAGTATGCATCCATGCATCGTCGAACCCCTGTGGCTCGACACCACGTTTCCGCAAGTACTCGTCATCGACATGGATGAGCACCGGTTCCGCACCCAAAGGAACCAAGTATGGAAGAGCAAACGAATACGCAACCCACCCCGCATACGGGCCTTCGCCCGCCCAGCCATTGTCCAGAGGCACTTTCACCCTGCCACGATAGATTGTGGCATTTTAAGATCCGCATTTGTCTCAGTGGCGCGTCGTCGGGCGGGTGTCGGTACCGCCGGTAACAATCGCCGGCATGGACACCGCTACCGACGAGGACCGCTGGGTTGTACCGACCCGCTGGTGGGGCACAGCCTTGCCGATCCGAGGACTCGGCCCGGCTCCCCGCGAGCGGGTGTCCGCCGACGCCGCCACCCGGGCAGCGAGGACCTACGACGACGCAACAGAGTTCATCGCCACGGCGCTGGACAATCCCGATTCCGATCCGGCCCTCGTCGCCCGGGCGCGCCGCCCTCACCGGAGCACCGAATGTGCTCGGACACGCGGTGATCGCGACCCTGGTGCGCGCCACCAGCGACTTCCCGGCCACCGGTGACCTGCTGGAGGTCAAGCCCCTGGTAGTGGTGTAACTCGTTTTTGATCCTTCGTTGGTGGTCAGGCGGGTAGTTGCATCAGTTCATCGGTGCTCACCTCCGTCGCCTGGCTGGTGTCGGTGTTGGTGGTCAGGGTGAGCCGGCAGCGGCTGAGCACTTCTAGGCCGAGGTATCGGCGGCCTTCGGCCCATTCGTCGGTCTGCTCGGCCAGGACCGACGGCCGCGCG
>NZ_LRRH01000005.1 GCF_001646785.1 Rhodococcus phenolicus | reverse complement strand
GTGGGCTCGGCCTGCCGGGACAGCCCGATCCGGCGTTGTGCCACCGGATCGTCCACGGAAGGCCGGGATTCGTCCGTATCGCTCTCCTGCGCCACATGAGCGAACATCTCCCGCAACGACACCGGTCGCGCGCGCCCGACCTCGACCACGCCGGGCGCAGGGTGCGCGACGGGTGATCCGATGCCCGTGTGCCGCTGCACCGCTGCCGACGGCTGCTGTACACCGGGCGACGGCGACGTGTGCGCCGCGGGAGTATGCGAGCCGCCGAGCGCGTGACCTGTCTGTCCGGCCGAAGATTCGGTCCGCGTGCCGGTCGGCTCGCTGGGCACGGTCGCGACACGAAGGACCGGGACCGGTTGCTCCCGTGCGGGTCCGTCATCGGCGCCCGGCCATCGTCGAACCGGCCCATCCAGCCCATCCGGCCCATCCGGCCCATCCAGCACGGACTGTACGGCAACGTGAACCGTGCGCGCCGTCGTGTCCGGGCCTGGTGTGCGTGTGGGTGCGCGTTGCAGCGGAACGCGGAGTGGTGCGCCGCTCGCTGTGCCGGTGTCATCGCGCGACGTGGGGGCAGGCAGCACCGGGAGCGGTGAAACCACGTCCGCAGACCCCAACGGATCGCCGGAATTCGTCGGCGTCGCGGTCGGGGGCGTTGCTGCGGATGCGGTGGGGACTACCGGAGCGGTGTGCGGAACGAGCGGATCGGCCGGTGCCACCACCGGATCGCCGGGCTCCGACGAAACCCGTTGTACCGGAGATCCCGTCGGGAATCGCGACACCGTCGATGCGGCCGACACCGTTGATGCGGCCGGCGGCGTGCCCGGTGCCGTGTGGTGCCGGACAGGAACGGTGGACGGCGTCGGTGTTGGCGGGGGACTCGGTTGTTCCGGGGTGCTCGGTGGGTCTGTCGTGGTCGGTAGGTCTGTGATGGTCGGCAGGACGCGGGGCTCGCCGCCGAGGGGCCGGTCGTCGAGATCGTCCGCGTGCGTCTGTGCGTCGGTGTGCCTCGTCCCCAGAGTGGGGACGAGGTGGTCGGGACTCGGACCGGGAGTCGGGACCGTGTCGGGATTCGGGTCGGGAAGGGAATCGCGCTGCACCATCGAATGTTCGGATGCTGTCGACGACACGCGGATCTTCTCCTCGACCGGCGCCCCGTCGGTGATCGCCCGTTGTACGCCGCTCGGCGGTGTTGTGATCGGCTCGCTCGGCGCGATGTCGAGCGTCGGCGGATCCGATGATTCGGTAGTGGCCGTGATGTCGGACGGCGTCTGCTCGCGGCGGACGACCGGCACCGGGAAGGACGGTGCCTCGTGGGTGGGGTGCACCGTTTCGCTCTGTGTGCCGTCACGGTCGGAGTGCTCGGACGGCTCGGACCGCAGCGACGGGGAATGCGCGGGTTCGTGCTGCGGCGTCGATTGCTCGACCGTGGACCGCTGGACGGGCGGCTGTGGTGGTTGCTCACTCGGGGCGGCCGGTCGATCGATGTTGTGCGGCCGCGGTTCTCGTGGGGTCGTGTGGCCCGAACGGGCCGGTAGTGGTTCGGGCAGGCCGGGTCGATGGTGCGGGTGAGAGTCCGTGGACACTCGTTGCAGGGCCTCGGTGGCCGGACTGCGCGGGTAGTCGGGGGGAGGTTCCGATGCACGTTCGGTGGAGTCGCGGTCCGGGGCGTGGTGACCGTCGTCGGAGGAGATCCATGCCTGTCCGGTTGGCACGTCGTCGGGCTCGGGCGGTTCGACATGCGGGACGAGAAGCCGTTCCTCCGGGACCGGCGCCGTGATCAGTTCCATGCTCCCGGAGGATCTCTCGCCGAGCGATGCAGGGGTCGGGTCGGGATGCCGGGTCGGTGTGAAATGGGGAACGGTCTCGGGAATGGGCGGCGACGGCGAAGCGACGGCCGGGGCACACACCGTTGTGCGCTGTACGGGAGCGAACGACCGGTGATGCGGTCGAGTGGGGAGTTCGGGTGGTGCTGTGTGGCGGGGTGCCGGATCGGCTGCGGCAGTCGCGAAGACTGGCAGCGGGGGAATCGTGGTGACGATCGGCCGGACGGACGCGACCAGACCCGGGTCTCGGGAGGTCGTGAGGGCCCGTGTGAACCCGTCCAGTGGCGCCGTCGGTTCCATCGGTTCGACCGCCCGCTGCAACGGTGGCAACGACGACCACTGCCGGGAGGCTTGCGGGGAGTGGGTTTCCCGAGTCGCAGGCGTCGGCCGGTCGGGTTCGGCCGGCCGATGCTGCCACGGCCACCTGATGCCCATCGCTCACCTCCTCGCGGGTTCCGGTGCCAGGTCTCGGCTCAAGCGCACATACCGTTGCCGATCGGCGTGTTCGAGATCGAGGATCTCGTCGAGCGACCAATGCAGGTGGTGGGCGACGTACGCGACCTCCGCGTGCAGGCGTTCGGTCCCGTACGTCACGATTCCCCCAGGCGGCCCCCGGCGATGTCGACGGCGAAGTCGCTTCCGCATTCGGGGCAGGTGACCCCGGCCCGGGTATGTCCGTCCTGATTGATCCGCCGATACAGGTCCTGGAGGAACGCCAGGTCGGATGCGAACATGTTCTCCACGATTCCGGCGTGTACGTCTTCGATACCACCGAGCCGGGACACGACCCTGCTGATCAGCACCACCGTCAGGTACGAGGGGTTCTCTCGCACCCGGTCGTCGCGCTGGGACACCAGTTCGTCCCGGGCGGTGGCCAAGCGCATGACGCCGTCGCGGTGCACGGTGCCCGCCGAGTCGACATATCCGCGAGGAAGCAGGAACCCGAACTCGGTACGGAGCGTGTCCCGGGCAGTCGACGACGCGCCGCCACGATCCGGATCGTGTCCGGCATCGAGTGCGGCGGGCGCGCTGGTTCTACGCACCGTCCACCTCGACGCGTTCGAACGTCAGGACCAGCTTCTCGGTCATGACGCTGGTGTCGCCGGCCTTCATGGAGCTGACCTCGAGGCTCTTGGGCCACGCATTGGTCAGTGTGTATCGCTTGACCGGTTGGCCCTCGTAGTCGTAGACGACGATGGCGCCGCCCTTGCGGACGTCCTTCATCTTCCCCAGCTGAGAATCCTTGATCCACTTGTCGAATCCGTGGTCCTCGGTGAGGGGCCGGGAAAGAGTCACCTCGCCCGCCTTCCAACGGCCGGGAAGCTTCTTGACGAGGTACTTGCCGTCCTTCGCTTCGTTCGACTTGTACTCGATGACATCCTGTTCCATCTTCAGGCCGGTGACCTCGGTGATGGATTTGATCTGGAGGCCGTCGAATTCGAGTCCGAACGAGTGGCCGACCGAGCTGTCGAATTCCGGGAGAGGCATTGTCGTTCCTCACTATCCAATACGTCGATTACTCGGCCACCAGGCTGGTGCCGCCGGAGAACTGGGACAGTCGGAAGATGACGAACTCGGCGGGTTTGACCGGTGCCACCCCGATCACACAGACCACTTCGCCCGCATCGATTCCCTCGGCGGGGTTCGTCTCGTCGTCACACTTGACGTAGAACGCGTCGTCGGGAGTGAGACCGAACAGTGCGCCCTTACGCCATTCGTTGACGAGGAACGCGGCGATGGTGCGGCGCAGCTTCGCCCACAGCGCTTGATCGTTCGGCTCGAACACCACCCAGTCCGTGCCGTTGAGGATCGACTCCTCGAGATAGTTGAAGAGCCGGCGGATGTTCAGGTAGCGCCACGCCGGATCCGATGACAGGGTCCGGGCACCCCAGACCCGGATCCCACGACCAGGGAAGGACCGAATGCAATTGATGCCCAAAGGGTTCAGCAGGTCGTGTTCGTTGCGGGTGATCTGTGTCTGCAGAGACACCACCCCTCGTACGACTTCATTGGCCGGGGCTTTGTGCACACCGCGCGTGTCGTCGTTCCGAGCCCAGATGCCTGCCACGAAACCGGAAGGCGGCAGGTAGTTCCCGCCGTCAGTACTCACCCACGGCCAATACAGGGTTGCGTACTTCGAGTCGTAATTGGCCTTATCGGTTTTCCATTCCTTGACCTGTTGCGCGTTGAGGCCGGGCGGTGGGTCGAGGATCGCCATCCGATCACCCATCAACTCGCAGTGCGCGATCATGGCCTGCTGCACGGAAATAACGGTGTCGAGATCGATCGCGCCGCGCTGGTAGGCGGTGAGCAAATCGGGGACACAGACCATCGTGATCTCGTCGATTGCTTCGAGACCGGAGAATCCGCTGCGTTCCGAGACATCGCCGACGTAGTCGTCGGTCGTGAGTTGAGCGGACGGAAGCAGCGCCGGTTGTGCCGGCGCTGCCAACATCACCTTCTTTCCGACGGCGAGTTCGTCGGAAGCCTGAGTGGTGGGGATCTGTTCGAGCTTGATCGTCGCGGATTGACCGTTGACCACGGTCGCGGCATTCGTCTTGCCGCGCCCGGATGTGACACCGGTGTGTTCCTCGACCGTCTCGCCGCCCTTGCGGACAACCAGTTTGAAGGTCCCGTCGGCGGGTTCCGCGTCGCTCGGCTGAACTTCGACCTCGATGCCGGGTTCGGCGACGGCCGGGTCCAGTGCGAGCACCCGGAAGTTGCCGAGGACGCCTTGCGGCACGGCGTCGGCAGGTTTCGGTGCGGATTTGGACCCACTGCTGCCGGTACCGTCGCCGATCCGAACGATGTATGCGTTGCCGCCACCGTTCTGGAAATATGCGTAGGCGGACCGCGCCAGACAGGCGCCGTCGACGAAACCACCGAAAAGACCGGTGAATTGGGTCCAGTTGCTGACCAGCTTCGGTTCGTTGAACGGCCCCTTCTCGGACAGGCCCACGAAGGCGGCGACGGCGGTCCCGACCCCTTCGATCGGCCGGGACCCCGAGTCCACTTCCTCCACGTAGACCCCGGGCGACAGGTAGGTCGGCATAGCGCCTCCTCGGACGGCGTTCGGTGAGATGGGTTGATGGTGCTCCGTTTCGGGATCGGGAGGCAGACACAGCAGGACGGTAGCGGGGGCAACGCCACGTGCGCGATAGGGCACGGGGAGCTTGGTCCTTTGAACTCCAGGGCGTAGCCACCCAATTCTGCAAATCAGAACTGGGATTGGGTGGGAACTTCCGCGAATCGCTCGACAGCAGCCAAGTGCAAAGCCTGTATTCGTGCAGGTTCAATCCAGTCATTACCCAACGATTGTTCCCGACTGCAAATCCTCAGCTGACTTGAACAGTCTCTGCGTCACCGCGCGTGTTTTCAGGGCCACCAAGAACTCGCGATTACCCCCTCTTGCCGCCTGCACCCTTGATGCTTTTGATCTGGAACCAGCGCTGACGTGGGACTTCTTCGATCGGGGTTCTCCTGGGCTTGGCTCCTTTGGATTCTGCCCACCAGACCTTCTGCAACCGGTTTTGAGTGGTTCCGGCACTTCTGTTGGCCGATCGGTACAGCGGCCAGAGGTTCTCGTTGACGCCTTCTCCGTCTACTCCGCAGAACGCCCAGTCGATGACGTGATCGATGTCCACTTCGTAGGCAAGGTCACCGGCGAGTTCGATTCCTTCCTCTTCAAGCTCACGCATGAACTTTTTGACGCCGCTGCCACGTGGCTCCTCGCCACCTCGGTACTGCAGCTTCATACCCTCGTACGGCCAGTGCGTGACGCCGGCCGAGAAGCCGTTGTCATAGGTCTTGTTCGGGTACTTCCAAATCTTTTGCCCACGTCCACGTCCGCTCATCGAATTGGGCCGGTACAGGCAGTCTGGGTACCATTCGGCTGGCTTGTGCCACGCCATCAGGATCGGATCTTTGTCGGTAAGGCCGGTCCGCGCCTTTTCGTCGTCGGTTTCCACTATGGCATCCGTTTTTGCGGTTGCCCGTTGCACCTCGGCGTGAATTGCCCAATTCTTGCCTGCCTTAACGGGTTCGAGAGTCTGAAGTCCGTGTTTGAGCCTAATGAAGCCGAGGGACGGTCGTAGGATCATGTCGCGCACAGGCTTGCCTGCGTACTTGTTCGCGGCGGCTACGCCCGCCGCCAGGCCCTTCTCCAGTCGTTTCTGCTTCCCCGCTGGGCTGTCGTCGTAGACCTTCCCTCTCACCCAAGCCTTCGCGCCCTCGTACTTCTTCTTCAACCACTTCTTCCCCGCCTCGTACTTCTTCTTCACGTAGGCCTTGCCCTTGGCGTACGCGGCCTTCGCCTTCGCCTTGACCTTCGCCGCAGCCTTGCCGAGCTTCGACTTCTTCAGCCTGTCCAGGAACTTCTTCCCGTACTTGACCGCCTTGCCGATCAGCCAGTCCACGGCCTTGCCGACAGGTGCCTGTACCTTCTCGAGGATGCTCTTGACCTTCTCGGCGATGCCGCCCAGCCCAAGCAGGCTGGCGAGACCGCTGATCAACATCGGGACCGTCTTCGACAGCGTGCCTTCGATCAGGGATGCGACCTTTCCGACGCCGCCGGCGGCGATCGATTCGACTGAGTCCAGAACGGAATCCACGAACTCCTTCAGCCGTTGCGCGTTGTCGACGAACCACATCACCGCGTCGTAGATCAACTTGCAGGCCTTGATGAACGCGGCCGCAGGATTGAGGAGCGAAATCAACCAGGTCACCCCGGCCACGATCACCTTGGTGATCACGAAGTCCCGGATCCGGCCCATCACTTGCTCTTTCAGGTCCGAGACCTTCTGCGCAACGAACTTCCACAAACCCGGAATGCCCTCAGTGATGATCACCTTGACGAAATCGACGCCCTTCTCGATCGCATTCATCGCCTTGTCGCCGACGACGTTGACGATCCGCGTCCTGATCGACGTCCAGGTCAGACCGAGAAGGGACAGCAGCAGACCGATGATGCCCTTCAGATCGAACTTCTCGGGGATCTCGATTCCGGCCTCGGCGAGCGCGCCGAACAACCAGCCCTGCAGACCCTTCTTCAAGTGCGACACGATGTTCGACATGAAGTTCTTGATGCCGGTCTTGACCGCACCGACGAACTTCTCGAGGAAATCCATCGGATCCTTGATGATCTTCTCGACGGCGTTCGCGGCGCGGGCGAGCACACCGAGCAGCATGTCCTTGAGCTTCGTGACGGTTTCGATCGCGCCGCCGATCGCGTCGGCAGCCTGACCGGCGAGCCCCTTGTTCTCGGCCTGAAGTTTCTGGATCTCCTCGTCGATCGCATTCCGTGCCTCGACGTACTTCTCGGCGAGATCGTCGACAAGCGCGGATTGCTTCTCGTCGACCGATTTCTCGAGATCGTCGAACTGCGAACCGATCTCTTTCGCGGCACTCCCGGCCAGCTTCTGCAGGCTCTTCGGCTGTTCGGCGACGAACTTCTGCACCTGTGCGCGCCCATCGGACACCCGGGCCTTCGCACGCGCGAGTTCGGTCCCGACAGTGTCTGCGATGTCGCCGATGACCGCCGCCATCTTGGCTTCGTAGAGCTTCTTCGACTCTAGAAAGAGGGTGTTTGCTTCTGCGGGCATGTCCAGGAGCAGATCCTTCACCCACAGCGCGGCACCGCCGGGACCGCCGTACCGCTTCCACTTGTACGCGGACATGCGAGCCTGATGATCGGCGACGAACGCTTCCTTCGCCTTGCGTTCTCCTTCTTCGAACTTCTCGGACACGGTCTTGTCGAGGCCGGTGAGGATGCCTTCGACGTCGGTCTTCGTCTTGTCGAAGATCTTCTTGATCTCACCGGTGATCCGGGCTCGTTCCGCCTCGTCGGCGGATTTGGTGGCCTGCTTGCCCGCACCGGCCGCCTGCAATGCACCGCCCTTCTTCGCGGTCATCGCGCTCAACCCGGCCTTGGTGCTCGCATCGGCATCCGCGGTGGCACCGGTGATGACCTGAGCCTCCTTCTGGCGCACGCCGGCGGGTGCATTCGCGTCGTGTTCCTCCGCGGTCTTCTTCGCTGCGAGCGCGCCGGTGAACTGGGGCTCGTTGGACTTGGCCAGCTGATCCTCGGTGACCCCGGCATCGGCCATCTTGTGGTTGGTTTCGCAGCTGTCCGCGCCGAGCCTCGTCTGCTCGGAGGGAGCCGGATTGGGGGCCAACGCCTTCGGGTTCGGTGGCGGCGGCACCGTCGGCGACGGGGTCGGGGGGAGTGGGGCGACCGGCTTGTCCTTCGCGTTCGAGGTGTCCGGCGTCGCTCCGGTGGTGTCCTTGATTTCTTTGGCCGACGCCTGCTTCCCGGCGGTGACCTTGCCCATCACTTCGTTCTTGACCTGGTCTGCCTTCCCGGACTGCGCGAACTTGTCCGCCTCGTCCAGGTTCTTGGGGGCTTTGGCGGCCACGGCGGCGTTCACTGCGGCGATGAAGGCGGCCTTGTCGAATCCTCGGGGCTTGGCGGCCTCCATCTTTCCGGTGTGGGTGGCTTTGGCCTGGGCGTCCATGTCGTCGGGTGGCGCGACCGCCGCGCTCTGGGCGTCGCTTGCCTCTCTCGATGCAGGGGGATGTGACTTGGCGGCCACGGCTTTGGCAGCAAGATCACGTTCGGCGCCGACCCACCGAGGATCCTCGGCCGGCGCTGCAGGGGCCGGCTCCACGGGCGGCGCGACGCACGCGCTGCCTGCCGGCCCCGCCTCGAGGCGCTGGGTGACGAGTGAGGCGACGGCACGGTTGCCGACGGTCGCCTGCATGCGTCGGATCGCGTTCGAATCCGGTCGCACCGCGGCCGGCGGCCGCGCGGGTTTGCGCGCCGGCTCCGCCGACCTCGTCACACGAGCGGGTGCGGTCATGGCATCACGCCGACTCTTCTTCGGCCGCTTCCTCTTCGCGCTGCACGAACGTCTGTGCCGCTGCCTCGTCCTCCTCTTCGGCCGGGGCGTCCTGTCGTTGGACGGATGCGGAGCCGTCGTCCTCCCAGCGTTGGATGCCGCCGGTGGGCGCGGGCGCCGGGGCCGACATCACGCGGTCGGCGTTGGCGACGGCATCGCGCTCGAAGCGGTCCGACGGGTCACTGATCCGTACCCCTCCGCCGGCATCGGTGCCGTCGA
This sequence comes from Rhodococcus phenolicus, assembly GCF_001646785.1. GTDB lineage: Bacteria > Actinomycetota > Actinomycetes > Mycobacteriales > Mycobacteriaceae > Rhodococcus > Rhodococcus phenolicus. The sequence goes on along the minus strand of NZ_LRRH01000005.1, from coordinate 234,286 downwards.
CCGGACCGTTGCGCTGCTGCACCACGTGCGTCAGCTCGTGCGCGAGCATGTGCTGGCCGGACTCCGATGCCGGGTCATACTTGTCGTCCTGGAAGACGATGTCCGAGCCCACGGTGTACGCCTGCGCGTTCACGGATTTCGCCGATGCGTGGGCTGCTCCGTCGTGGTGGACGCGGACGTCCCCGAAGTCCTGCCCGAATCGGCCCTCCATGTCGGTGCGCACATCGGTGGGCAGTGGTGTCCCGGCGGACGCCACCACATCGTGCACGGGCGACCGTTCCTCGTCGACGAGCTCCGCTGCCCGCGCATTGCCCACCACGCGCTGCAATCCGGCCAGCCCTGCGGGACCGGTGATGTCCAGACGACCGGACAGGGCCGCCCTCAGGGCAAGCGCCGAGTCCGTCTCGTCGAGCCGAGAAGCCTTCGGGCGCAGCTCCGATTCGTTGTCGTGGTCGTTCTGGTGGGTGCGCATGATCTCTCGCTTCCGTCGGTACGCCCGACCATCCGCCAATCCGGCGCTGCACGGAAGATGCACAGGCGTGGCTGTTCGGGCAACGGTGACTGCCCGAACGTGCAGCCTTTCGGGCAGGGATGTCAGCTGGTGACAACCGCCGACATGTCCGGGTCGAGGACATCGCCCAGTTCGTCCCACGGCACGGTGAGTTCCACCAATCCGTACGAACTCGGTGCGACTGCTCCTTCCTCGAAATAGATTCGCATCCCGTCCGGGGTCGCCACCCACCGTGAGAACAGCTTCGCGTCGGCCGTCACGGCGGTCGCGTTGAACGAGGTGCCGGCATCGGTGCTCGGACCGAGCGTGCGGGACGCAGCCGCGAGTTGCTGGAGACCCGCGTCGGTGTCGGTGAAGAGATCGTCGAGTGTCAGCACGGCGCCGGAGTCGATGCCAACGACTACGGTATCGGCGAGATCCACAGCGGACTGGTCGTCTTCGGCGGTCACCAGCAGCACACCGCTGATGACGTTGTCGCCGATGTGGGCGACTTCACCGTCGGACCCGGTCAATCGGCCACCGGCTGCGGTCTCCGTGATGCGATCGTTGAGGTCGGCCCGGATCCGTGAATTGAACGTGTCGGTGATTTTCGGGTCACCGCCTGCGATTTGAGGCAGGGTGACGTCGACCGCCACCGGGGACGGGGTGACGATGTCGATCGAGGTTTCGGTGTAGGGCTCCGGTTCAGGGTACGTCGCTCCACTTCCGCCGCCCCCACCGCTCCCGCCGCCCGGCCCGGTTTCGCCGCCGGGTGTGGAGCCTCCCGTCGCTTGACCGGGTTCGGAGCCCGGTGCACCGCCGGACGAACCTTCCTCTCCTGGGCTTCCGCCGTCTCCCTGCGCCTCGGCCTCCTCGACGATCGAGGTGTCGGGTCCGATCGCCCGGTCGACCGGTCGGGTGATGATGCCGTGGCCCGCATAGATCAACGCGGCGACGAGTGCGACGACACCGACCGCTGCGGTGAGAATGCGTCCGCCGTTCTCGAGCATCTGTGGAGTCCCATTCCTGCGCGACTGTCAGAACTGGAGCGAATCCAGCCGCCATCCATCGGATCCCTTGGTCGCGACGACCCACGCGGTGTGTTCGTTCTCGTCGATGAGGACATCGTTCGGTGTCGTTGCCGATTGCCGGATCGAGACCACGCGGTGCACGGTGTGATCGTCGTCGGGCGGATGCTCGTCGGCGAGGAACACGGCATCAGCATGGACGGTCGCCTCGTCGTTCTTCCATTGTTCCCACTGTGATCCGGCTCCGGGCTCGGCGACATTCGTCTGGGACGCGAGTTCCGGTCCGAGGTACGGTGCGGCCCGCTCCAGCGCGTCGGCGCCGGACGCGTCCTGCGCCGGATTCCAGGTGAACATCGTCTCCAGCGCGATCTCGATGACGGCGAGTGGATCGTCCCGGTCGATCTGCGGCGCAGCGGTTCCCTGCACGGTTTCTCCGCAGCCGGACACGAGCGCCGCCGTCAGCGCCGCCACCAGCAGACCTGTTTGCGATCCGAACCTCATGTCACTCTCCGCCCCTCCGAATCCGGGTCGAGGTTCGAGACGGTGACACCGTCACCGGTCGACGCGTGCACCATCCGGCCACCGCCGATCGCGATGCCGACGTGCGTGGGGACATCGTTCTCGTTCCAGCCGGAGAAGACCAGGTCGCCGGGTCGAAGTTCGCCGACCGAAACGGGATCGCCCACGTCCCATTGCTCCTGAGTGGTCCGTGGCAGAAGCACCTTGCCCTCGGTGGCCTTCCCGACCGCGTACCGGGTGAGCCCGGGACTGTCGATGCCGCCGTTCGTCGGTCCGTCGATGTTCCCGCCGCCCCAGACCCAGGGTGTCCCTTCGAGTTTGCGTGCGAGGTCGACGACCAGGTCGCCGACGGCGGCCGGTGGAGTCACGGGAGGGGCGGTCGGAACCCACGGTGCTGCCGCGAACGCCTTGGCGCGTTCGAGGATCTTCTTCACGTACGGCTGTGTCTGGGTGGTGTATTCGCCCCCGAACGGCATGCCGCCGGCATTGAGCACCGCGCCGAATCCGGCGTTGTATGCCGCGAGCGACAGCGCCACCGCGTCGCCGACGACGCGTCCGCCAGTGATGGCCTCGTCGCTCATCCGGTGGTTCTCGCACATCAGCGCACCCTGGGCCATCACCGCGTCGGGAATGCTGGTGACGTCCGGCGGAGGTCCGCTGCCGTCGTAGTCCTTGCCCCAGGTCGTCCAGGTGGCGGGCATGAATTGTGCAGGTCCGCTGGCCCCGGTCGACGAAACGGGAGCCGAAGGGCCGTATCGGAATCCGTTCTCCGCCTCCAGTTGAGCGGCCAGGATCGGCGGCGTGATGCCCGGACACAACCCGCCCGCCCGCAACAACCACGGTACGAACTCGGGTGGGACGAGCCCGGGGGTGAGTACGCCGACGGAGCAGTCGGTGGTGCTGGCCACCAGATCTACCACGGACGAACCCGGCGAAGGGCTTTCGTTCAGCAACGGAGCGGGGTCGACGGCCCGGCCGTTGAAGCGCCCGCCTTCCCACAGCTCGAAATGGAGATGCGGTCCGCTCGACTGGCCGTTGGAACCGATGTCGGCGATGTGCTGACCCGCTCGCACCTGGTCGCCGGTGCGAACCAGCACACCGTCGGGATACATGTGGCCGTAGACGGTGGAGACGATCCCCGTGCGTGTCGGGGTGTCGACGACGATCCACTGGCCGAATCCGCTGGCGGGACCGGCCGCCGAGACGGTGCCGTCGAGTGCGGCGAAGATGTCGGTTCCGAGGTCTCCTGCCAGGTCGATGCCTTGATGGAAGCCGCCGTCGCGGGCGCCGAACGGGGAGGAGACCACGAACGTGCCGTTCGCGACCGGCAATCGATTCGCCGGGCACGCGCCACTCCCGGTGTCGGCGAACGCCGGCGCCGGTTGCCCCCACAATGCGACTGTCAGGACGATCACGAGCAGAGCCGACAGCCGTCCGGGTGCAAAATGCAGTCTCATGGCATGGATCCCGCCGGCATCTTGTGGGCTCGGTTGCCTCCGATGTATGGGCTCAACTATCGCCAGGCCTGTTCGCCCGCGGGAGGGCCGCCGGTCGGATCGGCACTTTCGGCCGGAAGCTGTGCCCCCGCAGTCCCTCTCGACCGCTCGAATGTCCCGAGTGCCGTTCCCGATCGGGCACTGCGCTGCGTGACACCGCTTCGCGTGCCGGACGACGTGCGACGATCGATCCCAGGAGGGTTGATGAGATCGCTACGCTTCCTCTCGGCATTCGCGGCGCTGGTTGCAGCGTTCGCGTTCGTCGTGGCGTGCGGGGGAACCGAACCCGAGCCCCAATCATCCTGGACGGGAACAGATGTCGACACAATTCCGGACGGCGCGCGGGACGCGATCGAGGGTGCCATCGAAACCATGTTCACGTGGTATCCGACGAAGGACGCCTCCACGCGCGACGCCTACGAGCGAGCGTCGAAATATCTGACTCCGGAGCTGGCGGCAGCGAACCACGCCACCGAACGCGGCACGAGTGTGTGGTGGGACGAGTGGAAGGCCGCGGACGCCTCGGTGATCGCCGATGCGCTGATCGTCTTCGGGGAACACCCGAAGGACTCGGACGATGCCGTCGAACGCGCCGTGATGCTGAATCAGAAGGTCACGGCACCGGACGGAACGGTTCTCGAGGAGACCGATCTTCGGGTCGATCGTGTCGCAGCCGTGAAACAGAACGGTGATTGGCGCGTGAGTGTCATCTCCTTCTTCCCGGACCTGCCGACCCAGGCACCACCGCCACCACCCTGCGCGCCGGGCGAGTCGCGTCAACCACCACCGGCCGGCCCGTGTATCCCGATCCCGGCGCCGCCCCCGACAGGACCGCAGACGCAGCCGCCGTCGGTCGGTCCCGGTACCGCACCACCGGATACCGGAACCGCGGGAACCGCCTGCCCGGGTGGCACGACCGTACCGCCGGGACAGCCGTGCCCATCCGGACCTGGATCTGGGCCGGGGCCGGGCCCCACCCCCGGACCGGTTCTGTGTGCGGACGGGTCGTCGGTATCTGCGGGGCAGACTTGCGCGACGACTACGACTACCGAGCCCCAAGTCCCATGTCCTGACGGGTCGTCGGTGCCTGCCGGTCGATCATGCCCGACACCGGAACTGTGCCCGGACGGGAGCGATCGGTCGCCGGACGGATCATGCCCGCCGCCTCCACGAACATGTTGGGACGGCAGCACAGTTCCTGAAGGACAATCCTGTCCTCCGGTTGTTCAGACATGTTGGGACGGCAGCAAGGTGCCACTGGGGCAACCCTGTCCGATCCCTCCGATACCGGAGGAGTTCACATGCCCGAACGGAGACGTCGTCGGGTCGCCCCTGGATTGCCTTCCGGACGGAAGCCGAGACGGGGAGTCCGAGGGGGGTTCCGATGGCGGGTCGGGGAACAGCGGTGGGTCGGGGAACGGCGGCAGCCCGGTCAACTAGGTGTGAGACGGCGAAGAAGTATGCATGCGTGAGAGGTTCGTGCCCAGGCGGAGTTCGTTTGGGCGGGAGGATCAGGACGCTCGAGGACGAAGCCGGCTGACATGGACGACACACGACAGGATCCGAATGTGGACGCCGATCCCATCTGCGGCAACTGCGGCACCGTCAACGCGCCGGACGCCGAATTCTGCGTGCGATGCGGACGGTTCGTCGGGCTCGGGACGGGTTCGAGCACACACGGGGGCCGGACGCTCACCTCCGAGATTCCGATCGTGACGCCGTGGCGCCCTTCCGAACCGACCGCGGCGCCGACCACTCCCGATCGGAAACCGTCCGCGTCGACCGCGACCTCCGCGTCCGGTCGCGGTGAGGCACGCCCCCCGCGGGTCGAAGTCGTCACGCCGGAGCTGACCCTCGATCCCGCCGAGGGGGGCACACTCGATCTGCGGGTGCACAACACGTCCACGATCGTCGACCGCTTCCGCGCCCGCCCCGTCGATGCTCCTCCCTGGCTGAAGCTGACCCATCCCGCGATCACCCTCTATCCCGACGAGGAGAAGCCGGCGACGATCACGGTGGCCATCGATGCACCGAGGTGGCCGGCAGCGCAACGTTTCACGATGACGATTCGGGTGTGCTCGGACGAGGATTCGAATGCTGCGACCGATGTCGCCGTGTCGGTGACGGTGCCGCCGATCGGAGACCCGGCCCAGTTGCACGTCGAGCCCGAGCGGGTGAGGCTGCGCGATGCGACGTCGGCGAAGGTCGAACTGAAGGTCGATAATCGAGGAAGCAATTTCCCGCAGCGTTTCGAGCTGACCGGATCGGATGCCGAGGACGTTGTCGGATTCGAGTTCTCCGCTGTGATCATCGAAGTGCCACCCGGTGAGACGATCTCGATCGGCCTGACCGTCACGGTGCCGCCGCCGGAGGCTGGGCCGGCACGGTCGCTTCGAGCCACAATCTGCGGCGCGAACGATCAGGGCAGTATCGAAACGAATCTCACCATCGAGCAGGAGGCGTCGACACTCCAGTTGCGCCTGGACCCGACCACACTCAAGGCCTCCGATGCGCCGTACGGAGAGGGCTGGCTGATCGTCGACAACCGCAAGGGTGGGGTGGACCGTCAGGTCCGGCTCTCCGGCCGTGATCCGGAGGGGGCGGTACGGGTGTTGTTCTACGAGGCGAAGATCGGTGTGCGTGCCGGTACCGAGAGCCGAACCCGCATTCGCGCCCATCTCGTCGCCCCACCCAAGGAAGCGGAAACGAGCAGGCCGTTCACCGTCGTCGCGTCGGACGGCGCCAACGAGAGCACGGTGGACGGGACTCTCGTTCAGAGCACGTCGCCGACGCCGATCGCCACCGCCGAGATCCGGCTCGAACCGGAACGGATCAACGTCCGGGACCGGACATTCGGCCGCTGTCACGCGATCGTGGACAACACCCGGGGAGCCAAACCGCTGATTGTCCGCCTGAGCGGCTCGGATCCGGAACGCACCGTCGGATTCGAGTTCGAGGCGTGGACACTCGAAGTGCCGCCGGGCCGGGTCTTCCGGGTGGGGGTGGTGGTGTCCGCGCCGTCACCCGAGGGTGGGGAGACCCTGTCCCGTGAACTCACAGTGGTCGCGAGCAACGGGGACGGTTCCATGCAGGCCCGCGGCACGTTCACTCAGGTTGCGTCTCCGGCCCCCATCACACTGGCGAAGATCAGGTTGGAGCCGGAACAGTTCACGGTCCACAACAGCGCCCGCGGGCAACTGCGTGTGGTGGTGGACAACCGGAGCCGGGAACTTCCCCTGCGGGTGCGATTGCTCGGGCGGGACACGGAAGGCGTCGTCCAGTTCGTGTTCGATCCACCGACATTGGACATCGCGCCCGGTCAGGCGGGCTGGGCGAAAGTCTCGGTCCGGGCGCCGCGCCCGAGGATGGGGCACGCGACGGTCCGCAACTTCCAGGTGGGCGCCGACGACGGCGGCACCGTGGTGGACGCGCGGGCAGCATTCACCCAGACGTCGGACGACCTTCTGCCGCTGATCAGGATTGCGGCGACCCTCCTCGGCGGGTTGATCGCCCTGATCGGCGCTTTCCTGCCCTGGGTGCGTGAGACCGGGGTGGTTCCGCTGGTGACCGTGCGGTACTTCCCCGGTATCGGCGAGATTCTGGAGGTCGCGAAGGACGACAGCTACACGTACGTGACGCAGCCGGTCGGCCGGGCGATCGTGTTGGTGCTCGTCGCAATCATGCTGCTCGGCATCCTCCGTCCCAAGGGCACCGTCACCATCGTCGCGGGATTGCTCGCCATGGCGGTGACGATCGGGTTCGTGGTCTACGCGAACCTCAACTTCGCCGCGGTGCCGTGGGGAAGCGGGACGACACTCGTGGTGCTGGGCTGCGCGCTCGGATGTATCGGCGGATTGTGCATTCGCAGAAGGGAATCCTGATGAGCTACCGAATCACTCCGCGGCGACGGACTCCGGCACCAGCCGCCCGAGCTTGCGGTATTCCTGCCGAACCGCGGACAGGACATGGCTCATTCCGATGGGGGTGTCGCTCGCCGCGGCGAGATACGCGGCGGTGATCGCCGCGGAACGAATGTTGCCGCCGGACAATGTGAAGCACCGCGCCAGATACTCCACGTCCAGATCGTCACCGAGGGGTGCCGGCGAGTCGAAACAGCTCAGCCACAGTGCACGTCGCGCGGTCTCGTCGGGCGTGGGGAAGTCCACGATGGCATCGAGCCGGCGGACGAACGCGTCGTCGAGGTTCGCGCGCAGATTGGTCGCCAGAATCGCGAGACCGTCGAAGCTCTCCATGCGCTGCAGCAGATACGCGCTTTCGATGTTCGCATAGCGGTCGTGGGCGTCGCGGACCTCGCTGCGTTTGCCGAATACGGCGTCGGCCTCGTCGAACAGGAGCACCGCGTTGACACCGCTGGCTTCGGTGAAGATGCGTTCGAGGTTCTTCTCGGTTTCCCCCACGTACTTGTCCACGACCGCAGCAAGATTCACCGAGTACAGGTCCAGGCCGAGATCCCCGGCGATCACTTCCGCCGTCATGGTCTTGCCGGTCCCCGATTCACCGGCGAACAACGCGGTGACTCCGCATCCTCGTCCACCACCGGGCCGCATCCGCCAGTCGGTCAGTACCCGTTCCCGATAGCGGGCGCGTGCAGTCAGCTCGCGCAGTTGATCGGTGACCCGGACGGGGAGCACGAGATCGGCCCACGCCACCGACGGTTCGATCCGCCGGGCCAGCCGCTCGAGCCCGGCGGCGTTCTGCGACCTCGCGCCCTGGTACAGATCGCTCCCGGTGAGAGTGCCGCCGGTCAGTGACGCCGACGCGCGTGCGGAGCGGACCGCGCGTTCGATCTGTGACGGTCCCAACACGAACTGGTTCGCGACAGCGTCGACGGAGCCGTCGGGGACGCCGTCGCCGGCCGCGACCGCCCAGAGTCGGGCTCGTTCGTCCGTCGACAGGCGCACGGCGTCGACCTGCAGCGGCACTGCATCGGACCAGCGCGGATCCCACGTGACGGTCCCGATGACGACGGTCGGGGCCGTCGTCTCGCACAGTGTCCGCAACACGTCCCCGCGGGCGCTCAGCGCCTCGACCGGGCTCACGACAACGCCGGCGCCGCGCAGCAACGCCTCTCGGCCGAGTGCGCGCACGGCTCCGGCCGGATCGGTGTGCTCGAACAGCCGGACCGCATCCACGCACAGGGCGGGGTACCCCGCTGCGTCGAGTGCCGCGGCGGCGACGGCCGGCGCGGCGGAACCGACGGCTTCGCGCATGTAGACGTTCGGCTGGCCTGCTCGTATCGCGCGCGCGATCCGGTGGGACATCGGCGATTCGAAATATGGTGCATCGACCAGTAATCCGTCGATCTCCGGGTCGCGGCGATCGTCGCCCAGCAGATGTTGCGTCACGCGATCGGGAACCCGCAGACCCCGGGTGAGAAACGGCCGCTCGCCGTCCTCGACCAGGACGAGTCCGTTGTCGATCAGCGGTGCTCCCGCCCCGAGCCGGGATCGATGCGTGGCGACGGCGGGGGACAGGTCGAGCAGCTCGAGGACCAGGCCGACCGTCGCCCGCCGGCGTGTGACGTCGTCGTTGAGATAGCCGTACAGGCGCTCGAACCGGGAGTTCAGGTCCGGCAGCATGCAGATCAGCAACGCGTCGACGTCGACGTCGGAGAGCGCGGCCGCGCGGGCGAGCCGGCGTAGCCGGAGTTCGGCACCGGATGCCTCGGCCGCGGCGGCACGCCGATCGAGTGCAGCCCGGGCCGACCGATCGGGACCCGGGGGCGGCGCGGGCGCATCCAGCAGCGCGACCGCCGATTCATCGCTCAGATACAGGCCCCGAAACGGATCGTCCGGGGTGGGATCGCCACTGCGTCGGTGTGTCACCACGAGGCGGACCCGCTCCTCGACGAGCGCACATCGGTCGCGCACGTCCCGGAGGTTCGCGTCCCCGTTCATTCGGGTCGCCGCTGCTTGCGCCGTTTACGCACGGTGACGGTCGGCGCCGTGGTTCCGCGCGACGGCGCTTCGTCAGACAGTGTTTCGAGCCCGGCCGGCACCGGGTCGGACCCGTCGGGCATGAGACCGCGTCGACGTTTCTGTTCGCCGGGAACGGAACCGTCCTTGCCGGCGGCGGACAGTCTGGGGGTCCGCAGGGCCGGGGGAGCGGCCGGCTGCGCGCGGCCCGTGTCGGCCGGCACGCTGACGACGACGTCGAGCGACGGTTTCAGTTCGCCACCGAGCGCGGTCCAGACGTCCGCGAACGAACGGTCCTCGGGCGGTGGCAGGGCGACGGTGACCGGCACCGGTAGTCCGAGGGCGGCCAGCGGCCCGGACAACAGATCACCGGGCAGTGCGTCGTGGCGGAGGAAGCAGGCCAGCAATCGACCGAGGAGGTGATGTTCGTCCTCGGGGCGTTGGGTCCATGCGGCAACGAGATAGGAGAGCTTGAAATAGCGGGGGGGCAGGTGCCGGGCGCGGACTCGACCGTTGTCGTACTCGTTCACCAGGCCGCGCTGGCGCCGCCGCAGGTCTTCGCGGATGTCGTACAGGTACACGTCGACGGTCGGGCCGGTGCGGCGGGCCGCCCAGTCCTTCGTCGGCGCGTCGAAGACGACATCGACCTCGGCGTCGTCGACCGCTTCCTGTTCGATCAGCCGGCGGAGTGCATCGTCGACATCGGAGATCACGGCGACCACCGCCTCAGATCAGTCCTTCGCGAACCGCGTATGCGACGGCATGCGATCGGTTGCGAAGTTGCAGGCGGGTGGTGATGTCGTGCAGCACATTCTTGACGGTTCGCTGGCTGTAGCAGAGCTGCTGCGCGATCTCCGAAGTGTCGTGTCCGTCGGCGACCAACCGCAGGACCTGCACTTCCCGATCCGACAGCCCCGAGAACCGCAGTCCGCGCGGTGCCAGAACCTGTCGTTGCAGCGCCCCGACCTGTCCGAGCAGGCGGCCCAGGACGTCGGGGGGAACCACGCCTTCGCCGGCCACCACACGCTGGATGGTGCGCACCAGCAGGTCGGGCGTGGCATCGCTGCGACGGAGCAGACCGCTGATGCCGCCTTCCGCGGCGGCGACGAGGGTGGCGTCGTCGATGACACGCAACACGAGGATCACGCGCGGCGAGAAGCCGCGCTGGAGGGCGTGGAGGGTTCGCACGGTGGTGTCGTCGAGAACATCCGCGGCGAGAACGGCGACCTCTGCGGACTCCGGATCGGTGTCGACGACGGCGACTTCGCTCCGCATGCGCAGCTGGCTGACCACACCGGCCCGGAGTATCGCGTCGTCGGCGTACACGTAAACAGGCACTCGGGGTTGCATCTTTGCTCCCGGGAGATGGGGTGAATGGGGCAACAACGAGTGTCCGGACGGCGCTCAACAACGGCTCAACGGGCGAGTGGGCTCGCTCAACGGAAGGACTGGTGATCCGCTCGTGCATGTCATCCGGGTCGAAAGTGTGCTCCTCCAGGCATCGATCAGGACCGATGCATCGGCCAGCATTGACGAGACCTGATTCCTCACAGCCGAGGTTCGGAGAAGGGGCCGAATTGGTCGGGATTGCCAGAGCGGACGCAGTCGACGCCGTGCGAGTTCGGCGGACGCCGGTCACGACTGTCGCTCCTACCGTGTCCGTGATGGCTCCGTCGATTGCCGGTATCGCGGCCATGCAACGGCATGCGGGAAACGCGGCGACCATCGAGCTTCTCGAGCGAGGAGCCCGTCTGCGAAGCCTCAACTCGCCCCTGCAGCGGTGCGGGGCCACGAAATGCAGCGATGGGTGCAATGGCGGTAGCGATGACAGGGCCGACGAACAATCCGATGAGCGCGGGGTCGGAGCAACCGCGCAGCGACTCGTCGATCCCCTCCTCGGGCAAGGTCTGGATGCCGGTCGACTGCCAGGCTCCGCTGCCGCCCACCCGCCACTTCTCGACGTCGTGCAGATCTATGATCGGATGCCTCCGGACCACAAACGCGACACCATACGTGCGCTTACGCGCGGCCAGCAACTGGTCTGGGTGACGCTCTGGCTCGCTCGTCGGGATGACGCCACCTGGCACACCATCATCGAGACCGTCTCGACGGAGGCCCGCACCTACGCGGTCCGCTCCCTGATGACGGCACGGCGTATGAACGAACCTCGGGGTCCTTGGGGAGCATACGGCGTCTTGAACGGCCTCAGCGACACCGATCAGCTCGCCGTCCTCAACCAACTCGGGGAACCGGAACGCCGAATCCTTCAGCAGGGCTTGGCTACAGCGCCGATCGACAGGATACGTCTGGAAAGACAGCTTGCCCAGGTCGATCCGGATGTGGTTCCGTCGATCCGTCCGGTGAGCTTTCCGTTGGCCTGGGTGGCGGACGAGCTACCCCCGAGAACGCTCACAGCTGCCGGTCCCTCGGCCTACATGGCAAGCCAAGGGGCACATGCCGTCGGACCCACGAATGCATCGAGCGGTATGAGGATGATTCGTACTCGCTATTGGTCCGCGATGATTCCGTCGCCGCGCGCGATCGAGCTGCAGCGGATTCTCAACGAGTTGCCACAAGACCTGGCCCCGTGGTTGGAAACTCGCCTCGCGGAGACCCCTCCCGGAACGGCCCCGACGTTCCGGTGGGTGAGCAAGAATATCGGAGCAATGGATCGACCTTTCACCGTTGCGGAACTGCAGTCGATCCCCGCTTTGGTCAAGAAGTTCAATGCCGATCGAAATTCACTGACACCTGCCGAGGCGACTCTGCTCAGCCGGACTGTGTCGCTGCATGTCGACAGTATCGACGTCGTCCGCGGCGGATCCCCGTGGGTGTCATGGAGCGTGCCGCCGAGAAAAGGCCAACCGGAACCGGTCACGTGGTCGGGGGATCGCAAATTCCGTGTGCGGGCTACCTTCAACGCGAACGATGTACTGGACAACACCCGAGCGAGCGCTGCCAACACGTTGAGTCCGGCGGACTCGGGATTCGTTGCCGGAGTGAATCCCGACGAAGCGGAGTACCTTGCGACGGCAGAGAGCAACGCCCGGGTTCTGACGGTCGAGCCCTTGAGAACGTCCGTGAAGGGCGAGTTGGTCGCGGGGAGTACCGCGTGGATGGCGCGGAATGCCACGCAACTGCGCTGGGCCGGGCGAGGGATGATCATCGTGTCCTTCGCAATATCCGGTTACCGCATTGCAACCGCAGATGAGGTCAAGCGCGCACACGTAATCGGAGAAGAGGCCGGCGGCCAACTCTTCGGCCTGGCTGGAGCTGTTTTGGCAGGCGCCGCGTGTGTGGGATTCGGTATTGCAACAGGTGGGGTCGGACTTCTCCTGTGCGGAATGGCCGGCGGTCTCTTGGGCGGAATGGCCGGCTCTGCAGTCGGCGGTAGCGCGGTCGATCAGCTCGGGCGGCCGACTGCACCGAACGACCCGTTCGGGCTCGTCACGCCCGGAGGTCCCGGCGGGCAGGAACTTGTAGGTGACGGGGCCGCAGGCGATTGGGCTGTACTTGCCGGTCCTCCTGAAACTCTCACGTACTGAGGAGGTATGCCCCCGTTCGTGGCCCTGCACGACCGAAGTGCGCAGGTCACGTCTACAGTGGATCGAAACTGATGTTTTGGCGTGGAGTTCCGGCCGCGGACAGTGCGTACAGCGTCGTCTTGATCATCGACGGTGAGCCGGCGATCTGGATCTGGCGGTCCGCCCACGACCCGAACTGGGCCACGACCTTACCGAGCTTGCCGTACATCGTGCGGTGCAGGCCGTTCGGCGGTTCCTGCACGGGAACCGGATGCCACCAAGGGTTTTCCTTCTCCTCGACGACCGGAACGACGGTGAGCCACGGATTGGTCATCGACAGGTGCCAGAGCGTCTCGATGTCGTACAGGTCGCACGGGTACTTGCCGCCGTAGAACAGGTGCACACGCGGGTTGTCGCCGCGCATCGCCATTTCCATGAGCTGCGCGCGCAGCGGTGCCAGCCCGGTCCCCGAGGCGATCATCAGAACGTCGCCGCGGGCCCGATCGACGTGCAGACCGCCGAGCGGCGGGCCGATGACCCAGCGGTCACCGACCGCGGTCTCGCCGACGAGTGCCGGGCTCACCCAGCCACTGGACACCCGGCGCACGTGGAATTCGATCTGCCCCTGGGGATTCGGCGGGATCGCCGCGGACAGATAACGCCACATCTGCGGGCGGTGCGGGGTCTGCACGCTCATGTACTGACCCGCGTGGAACGGAATGGGGGAGTCGGTTTCGAGCCGGATGATCGCCAGGTCCGGCATCACGCGTTCGTGGCCGACGACGGTCGCTCCCCACACGGCGGGCAGGTCGTCCTCGGCGGATGCGATCGCCATGGCGGCGACCAGCCGGCTGATGATCTCGCGCCAGGTGTGTTCGAGGGCGGCCGTCCACAGGATCAGCGGAGTGCATTCGCGGACCGCGACGAGCATCGCCGCCCCCGCCGCGCGGAAATGCTCGGGTTTGACCCCGTACTTGCGGTGGTCGCGGGCGAGCTGGCCGAGGAAGTCCTCGACGGCGGCGAAATCGCTGAGCCGGTTCACGGCCCATCCGACCGCGGTCGCGAACCGGTTCCGCATCGATTCCATGCCGGCGGGAAACAGCTCGCGCAGTCCCGGATTCTCCGCCCACAGTGCGGTGTAGAAGGCCGACGCGAACCGTTCGGAGCCGGTGGGCGTGGCGACGATGGAGGCGAAACTGAGCTGGACACGGGCGATGGCGAAGGCTTCCACGCCACCCTCCCACGTGCTGTTCCTGCTGGTCGGCCGCAACTGTAGCCGTTCACCGGTCGATCGGCCACCAAGGGTGGTCCCCGAACGAACCCGATATCGCACACTGGAAGCACGGGGCAGTGACGCAGGTCACCGTCGACATTGAACTTGAGCGGAACAAACTCAACTTTAGACTCGTTGATCATGTCGAGTTCCCGTGGAGAGTACCCACGGGACGCAGAAATTGACACGAACACACTCGAGAATGGAAGGGGCCCGTAGTGGACTCGTTCAACCCGACAACGAAGACCCAGGCTGCACTGACCGCCGCACTCCAGTCGGCGTCCGCTGCGGGCAACCCGGAGATCCGCCCCGCGCACCTGCTGGTGGCGCTGCTGGACCAGGCCGACGGTATCGCCGCGCCGCTGCTCAAGGCCGTCGGCGTCGATCCGGCCGTCGTCCGCCGCGAGGCCGAGAACCTCGTCGACCGGCTGCCCAAGGCCAGCGGCGCGACCACCACACCGCAGCTCGGCCGGGAGGCCGTCGCGGCGATGACCGCTGCCCAGCACCTGGCGACCGAGCTGACCGACGAGTTCGTCTCCACCGAACACGTCCTCGTGGGCCTCGCGAGCGGTGACTCCGACGTCGCCAAGCTCCTCGCCGGACACGGTGCCACTCCGTCCGCGCTGCGCGAGGCGTTCACCGCCGTGCGCGGCAGCGGTCGCGTCACCACCGCCGACCCGGAATCGACGTTCCAGGCATTGGAGAAGTACTCGACGGATCTCACCGCCCGCGCCCGCGAAGGCAAGCTCGATCCCGTCATCGGACGCGACAACGAGATCCGGCGAGTCGTACAGGTGCTCTCGCGTCGCACCAAGAACAACCCGGTGCTCATCGGTGAACCCGGTGTCGGCAAGACCGCGATCGTCGAAGGACTCGCGCAGCGCATCGTCGCCGGCGACGTTCCCGAGTCGCTGCGCGGCAAGACCGTCATCTCCCTGGATCTGGGCTCGATGGTCGCCGGCGCCAAGTACCGCGGTGAGTTCGAGGAACGCCTCAAGGCCGTTCTCGACGAGATCAAGCAGTCCGCGGGTCAGATCATCACGTTCATCGACGAACTCCACACCATCGTCGGCGCCGGTGCGACCGGTGAATCCGCGATGGACGCGGGCAACATGATCAAGCCGATGCTGGCCCGCGGTGAGCTGCGGCTCGTCGGTGCGACGACCCTCGAGGAGTACCGCAAGTACATCGAGAAGGACGCCGCGCTCGAGCGCCGATTCCAGCAGGTGCTCGTCGGCGAACCGAGTGTCGAGGACACTGTCGGCATCCTGCGCGGGCTCAAGGAGCGTTACGAGGTGCACCACGGTGTGCGCATCACCGACTCCGCGCTCGTCGCCGCCGCGACGCTCTCCGACCGCTACATCACCTCCCGGTTCCTTCCGGACAAGGCCATCGACCTCGTCGACGAGGCCGCGTCCCGGCTGCGCATGGAGATCGACTCGCGTCCCGAGGAGATCGACACCGTCGAACGGGTCGTGCGCCGTCTCGAGATCGAGGAGATGGCACTGCAGAAGGAAACCGACGAGGCATCCAAGGACCGGCTCGACAAGCTGCGTGGCGAACTCGCCGACGAACGCGAGCGGCTGAGCCAGCTCACCACCCGCTGGCAGAACGAGAAGACCGCGATCGACTCGGTGCGGGAGATCAAGGAACAGCTCGAGTCGCTGCGCGGCGAGGAGGAACGCGCCGAACGCGACGGCGATCTCGGCAAGGCGGCCGAGCTGCGATACGGACGTATCCCTCAGCTGGAGAAGGAACTCCAGGCCGCCGCGGACGCCTCCGGTGCCGCCTCCGACGGTGACGTGATGCTCAAGGAGGAGGTCGGCCCGGACGACGTCGCCGACGTCGTCGCCGCGTGGACCGGTATCCCCGCGGGCCGCATGCTCGAGGGCGAGACCGCCAAGCTGCTGCGCATGGAGGACGAACTCGGCGAACGGGTCGTCGGGCAGAACGAGGCCGTGCAGGCCGTCTCGGACGCGGTGCGCCGCGCCCGCGCCGGTGTCGCGGACCCGAACCGGCCCACCGGTTCGTTCCTGTTCCTGGGCCCGACCGGTGTCGGCAAGACCGAACTCGCGAAGGCCCTCGCCGACTTCCTGTTCGACGACGAACGCGCCATGGTGCGGATCGACATGTCCGAGTACAGCGAGAAGCACTCGGTGGCGCGGCTCGTCGGTGCGCCTCCCGGCTACGTCGGCTACGAGGCCGGGGGCCAGCTCACCGAGGCGGTACGTCGCCGCCCCTACTCGGTGGTGTTGTTCGACGAGGTCGAGAAGGCCCACCCGGACGTGTTCGACACGCTGCTGCAGGTGCTCGACGACGGTCGGCTCACCGACGGGCAGGGTCGCACGGTGGACTTCCGCAACACCATCCTGATCCTCACCTCGAACCTCGGTGCGGGTGGCGACAAGGATCAGGTGATGGCAGCGGTGCGGGCCGCGTTCAAGCCGGAGTTCATCAACCGGCTCGACGACGTCGTCATCTTCGACCCGTTGTCGGAGGAGCAGCTCGAGCAGATCGTCGAGATCCAGCTCGGTCAGCTCGCCCAGCGGCTCGCGGCACGCCGGCTCACGCTCGACGTGAACGGTTCGGCCCGCATGTGGCTCGCGGTGCGCGGGTACGACCCGCAGTACGGTGCCCGTCCGCTGCGCCGGTTGATCCAGCAGTCCATCGGCGACCAGCTCGCCAAGAAGCTGCTGGCCGGTGAGATCCGCGACGGCGACACCGTGCATGTCGGTGTCACCGATGACGGCGACCGCCTGACGATCGGCGCCTGACCTACCCTCGTGCGCGTTTCCGGTAGCACCCGCTACCGGAAACGCGCACGAGTACCTTGGGAGGAACCATGACGAATCCGCAGGATCCGCGCACACCGCAGGAGCGCGCGTACTCGCTCGACGAGTCGCACGACGAGACGCGGGTGCTGCACACGTCCGATCCGACCGAGGCCTACGGCCGCACGGCGGCCTACGGCCGAGGCGAGCCGACGCAGGCAATTCCGCCCTCGGCGCCGGGGTACCAGCCGACGCAGCAGTTCGGGCCGACCGAGCAGTTCCAGCAGTACCAGCCGACCCAGCAGTACCAGCCGACCCAGCAGTACCAGCCGACCCAGCAGCCGCAGTACCAGGCAACCCAGCAGTATCAGCCCACCCAGCAGTACGGATACGGCCCTGGTGGCCCGGTGCCGCCGGGACAAGCGCCCGCACCCGGACCTCAGGGTCCGCGCCGCCGCAGATGGGTCCTGCCGGCACTCGGCGCTCTCCTCGTGATCGCGCTGGCCGGTGTCTTCGGTTACCTGCTCAGCGGTGGCAGCGGAGACGATGCGACGACCGCGTCCACCCCCACGACCACCGTCGCGCCGCCGCCTGCGACGACCAGGACGCAGCCGCCGACGACCGAGCCGTCGCTGCCCCCGACACTTCCGCTCGATCGGCTCCCGGGTGGGCTCGGGGACGCGATCGGATCCAACGGCACGACCATCGGGACCGTGACGGCGAACGACGGATCGAGCATCACGATCAGCGGGATCGGCGGCACGGTCGTCACCGTCCGATTGACGCCGGAGACCCAGATCATCGCGCTCGCCGGTTCGTCGCCGTCGGCGCTGAAGGTGGGGGACACGGTCCTCGCCCAGGGCACTCCCGTCCGGGACGGCGTGATGACCGCGGACACGGTCGTCAGCGCGACGGTGCCCGGGTTCAACCGTTCGGGCAACTGAACAGGCTAGGCTGGGCCCGATGACGGTCATGTGGTTCGGTCTTGCAGCGGTCGCGCTCCTCGGCGCGCTCGTGCTGCTCTACATCGACCGCACGCGCCGGGAGCAGTCCGGGCGGGTGCGGGAGATCTGGGCGCGCGCGCAGGGCTACAAGTACACCGCGTCCGACGATTCGCTGCCGTCGAACTGGCATCGGGCGGCTCTCGCGAAGCAGGAGTACCTGGGCGCGATCGACGTGGTGCACGGTGTGCGCCGGGGCGACGAGTTCCTGCTCTTCGACATCGAGGAGACCGCCACCATCGTCGCGGTGCGCCGCAAGGTGGGGTCCGACGTCGACATCGACCTGCGCCTGAAGTCGACGCCGCCGCCCAAGGATCCCGACATGAACCTGCTGGGCTCGATCGGGCCGCGGGTGGTGTTCACGACGGACCTCGAGATCGCGCGCCGCGTCTGCGATCAGCGGATGGTCGCGTTCACCGAGTCGATCCCGCCGCACGTGCAGATGCTGTGGAGCGAGAACGACTGGACCCTCGGGTCGATCCCGTTGAACAGCAACGGCCGCGAGTGGGACGCCGCGATCGACACGGTCGCACGGCTGTCCGGGATCCTGCACGTGTTGCCGCCGGTCGTGGAACCGGCCGAGATGGACCGGGGCATGCACGATCCCGGCCGTCCGTCGGCGCACCACTGACTCCGCCCACCGGGCGTTACCCGCGAGTAGGAACGCGCTAGTGTGACGGGCATGACACCGGATCGCGCTGCTCGACCCGTCGCTCTCGTCACCGGCCCCACCTCGGGCATCGGCGCCGGATATGCCCGTGCGCTCGCCGCTCAGGGCTACGACCTGGTGCTGGTGGCCCGGAACGAGACGAAACTCGCCGACCTCGCCGCCGACCTGAAGGGCCGTTTCGGCGCCGAGTCGGAGATGCTGCCCGCCGACCTCGCGACCGCGGCGGGCCGGACCCGCGTCGTCGAACGGCTCGCCCGCGGTGTCGACATGCTCGTCAACAACGCCGGCTTCGGGACGACCGGCGAGTTCTGGACGGCTGCACCGGAACTGCTGCAGGCGCAGCTGGACGTGAACGTCACCGCGGTGATGCAGCTGACGCGAGCGGCGTTGCCGTCGATGATCGACGCCGGTTCGGGCCGCATCGTCAACGTCGCGAGCGTGGCCGGTCTGCTGCCCGGCCGTGGCTCGACCTACTCGGGCAGCAAGGCGTACGTCGTCTCCTTCACGGAGGGACTGGCCGGCGGTCTCGCGGGGACCGGCGTGCAGGTGCAGGCTTTGTGTCCCGGTTTCGTGCACACCGAGTTCCACCGCCGCGCGGGCATCGAGATGGGCTCGATCCCCGAGTGGATGTGGCTGGACGTCGACACGGTGGTGCGGACCTCGCTCGCCGATCTCGAGGCGGGAAAGGTCCGCAGCATTCCCGGTCTGCAGTACAAGGTCCTCACCACCGGGGGCCGCCTGATTCCGGTCGATCTGGTGCGCAGGTTGACGAACGTCTTCGGCCGGGGTCGCGGCCGCACCTGAGAGGGTGCGCCAGGTCACGGTCCGGACACGCCGTGCGGACACGCCGGACCGGTGATGCGTGTGGGTGGGCGCCCTCGGTACATTTCTGCGCGTGACCGTTGTGGCTGTTGTGATCGGTGTGATTGTGCTGCTGGTGCTGTCGACACGCACGGCGATGCGCCGCGCGCAGAAGCTCAGAACGCGGCACCGCGACAGCCTGCGTCTGCTCGCCAACGAACTCGACGATCGCTACGACCTCGTGCCCGCCCTGATCGCGGCATCGGCCGGCGCCGGTGTCGAACGCAGCCGCATCAGCCCCCTCGTCGGCGCCCGCACGCTCGCGATCGCGATGCGCGATCAGCGGCTGAGCCTCGGCGAGCGCGCGGCCGCCGAGAACACGCTGTCCGCGACGCTGCACGAACTCATCGGCGACCCGGACCAGGGCACCCACTGGCCGTTCATCCGCGTCGCTCGCGAGCTGCAGAACCGCGAGGTGCGGATCGCGGGGGCGGCGCGCGTCCACAACGATCTCGCCCACGAACTCAACCGGACCGTGAGCAGCTTCCCGTCGTCGGTGTTCGCGAAGCTCGCCGGTGTCACCGCTGTTCCGCTGTTCGAGGTCGCCCCGATGCCGGAGCCGGTCGTCGCGGTGGACGCCGGGCAGCCGGTGGTGGCCACGGCCGACGAAGCGTCCGGCACCGTCGCGGCCTGATCGCACTCCGCAACCGACTAGGCTTCTTGCCGCGGTCCCGCGGGCCGCGGACGACCAATCGACGGTGAGGACGAGCGATGACTGATCGCGAAGAGCTGGCTGCGCTGGTGCGCGAGCTGGCGGTGGTGCACGGCAAGGTGACGTTGTCGTCCGGCAAGGAAGCCGATTACTACGTGGACCTGCGGCGCGCGACCCTGCATCACCGGGCCGCCCCGCTGATCGGCAGCCTCCTGCGCGAACTCGTCGCCGATTGGGACTTCGATGCGGTCGGCGGGCTCACCATGGGCGCCGATCCGGTGGCGATGGCCGTGATGCACGCCGCCGGCCGTCCCATCGACGCGTTCGTCGTCCGCAAGGCCGCGAAGGCCCACGGCATGCAGCGGCAGATCGAGGGACCGGACGTCGTCGGCAAGCGCGTGCTGGTCGTCGAGGACACCACCACCACCGGAAACTCGCCGCTCACCGCCGTCAAGGCGCTGCGGGAGGTCGGTGCGATCGTCGTCGGTGTCGCCACCGTCGTCGACCGGGCCACCGGTGCCGACGCCGTCATCGCCGGCGAGGGCCTCGAGTACCGTTCGCTGCTGGGCTTGGCGGACCTGGGCCTGGCCGACTAGACGGCCGGTGACCGCGCGGTTGCGCCGCACCGTCACGCACCTCGCGGACGGTCGGGAACTGATCTGTTTCGACGACACCGAACCGTACGTCTCCGGTGGCGCCGCGCGGGACCTGCGCGACACCCGCGATCTTCCGCCGGTGACCGCGGCGTCGGAACTGCGCTTCGATCCGCTCACCGGGGAATGGGTGACGTTCGCGGCGCACCGGATGGATCGCACGTTCCTGCCGCAGGTGGCGGATTGCCCGCTCTGTCCGACTCGCCCGGGTGGACCGCCGACCGAGATTCCGGCCGCCGACTACGACGTGGTCGTGTTCGAGAACCGCTTCCCGTCGCTGGCCTCCGGTGGCGCCGCCGATGCCGTCGTCGGTGACGAACCGCTGTGGCCGCGCCGACCGGCCGGTGGTCGCTGCGAGGTGGTGGCGTTCACGTCCGATCACGACGCACGTTTCGCGGACCTGACCGCGTCGCGGGCGCGCACCGTCGTCGACGTGCTGGCCGACCGCACCGCCGAACTCTCCGCGCTGCCCGGCGTGCGGCAGGTGTTCTGCTTCGAGAACCGAGGCACGGAAATCGGTGTGACACTGCAACATCCGCACGGTCAGATCTACGCCTACCCGTTCCTTCCGCCGCGGTCACAGGTGCTGCTGGACCGGGCTCGCGCCCACCGGGCGGCGACCGGGCGGTCGCTGCAACGCGACGTGCTCGACGCCGAACGCCGCGACGGCGCCCGCGTCGTCGCGACGGGCGAGCATTGGACGGCGTATGTTCCGGCGGCGGCGCGCTGGCCCGTCGAGGTGCACGTGGCGCCGCACCGCGACGTCCCGGATCTGGCGGCACTCACCGACGGCGAGCGCGACGAGCTGGCGCTGATGTACCGGGACGTGCTCGCCCGCGTCGACCGGTTCTTCGACGGGCGGGACCGCGTGCCGTACATCGCGGCGTGGCACCAGGCTCCGGTGGGGGACGGTCGCGAGCACGGACGGCTGTTCGCGCAGGTGTTCTCGGTACGCCGGGCCGTCGGCAAGCTCAAGTACCTCGCCGGTTCGGAATCGGCGATGGGTGCGTGGATCAGCGACACCACGCCCGAACGCATCGCGGCACGACTGCGGGAGGTCGCGGAATGAGCGCGTGCGCCGACACCCGCACCCTGTTCGCGCACTGTTTCGGTGGATCACCGGACGGGGTGTGGTGCGCGCCCGGGCGCGTCAACCTGATCGGTGAACACGTCGACTACGCGGACGGGTTGTGCCTGCCGATGGCGATCGAACAGCGCACGGCCGTCGCGGTGCGCCGGCGCGCGGACGGGGTGGTGCGGCTGCGCAGTGCCGGGTTCGCCGACACGGACGTCACCGTCGCCGACGTCGCAGCGCGCGCGGTGCCCGGCTGGGCGGCCTACGCCGCCGGGGTCGTGTGGGCGCTGGCGTTGCCGGACTTCGCGGGCGCCGATCTCACGGTGACGTCGGACGTTCCGGTCGGGGCGGGGCTGTCGAGCTCCGCGGCGCTCGAATGCGCGGTCGCGCTGGCCGTGGCCGAACTGTGCGGACGTGACACCGGCGACGCCGGCCGCGCGACCCTCGCGTCCGCCTGCACGCGCGCCGAGAACGACTTCGTCGGTGTCCCCACCGGCAGCATGGATCAGCAGATCTCGCTGCGTGCCCGGGCCGGGCACGCGCTGCTGCTGGACTGCCGCACCGGCGGGATCCGGCACGTGCCGTTCGACCCGGCCGCCCACGACCTGGCGGTGCTCGTCATCGACACCGCCGCCCCTCACCGCCTCGTCGACGGGCAGTATGCGCAGCGACGTCGCGCCGTCGAGGAAGCCGCACGGCAACTCGGTGTCGCGTCCCTGCGGGACGTGGAAGATGTTTCGGCACTGCGTGATCCGATACTCCGCCGCCGGGCGCGCCATGTCGTCACCGAGATCGGGCGGGTCCGCGAGGCGGTGACTGCACTCGACGCGGGCGACGTGCGTTCGCTCGGTCCCGTGCTCGATGCGTCGCACCGTTCCCTGCGCGAGGATTTCGAGGTCAGCTCCGTCGAGCTCGATTCGGCCGTCGACGCCGCGCGGGATGCCGGGGCCCTCGGCGCACGCATGGTCGGCGGGGGTTTCGGCGGTTCGGCACTCGCCCTGTGTGAGGCGGGCGCGGTCGAGCAGATCTCGCGAGCCGTCCTGACCGCGGCCGCGCGTCGTGGACTGCCGCGGCCGAGATTCCGGACGGTGACACCGGCCGCGGGGGCGCGTCGCTGCGACCGTCCGTGAACCGTGCCCGAGCCGGTACTGTGCCGATCATGGGTTGGTTCAGCCGGAAGAACTGGGGCGCCGAACACGCGGTGTTCGCCGCCGCGACCGCGGCGACGGTGGTCGGCGGGGTGCTCGGCAACGAGAAGCTGCAGCGGGTCGCCAAACCGTTGATCGCCCCGGCGCTGGCGGTGCGGGTGCTGCGCCGCGGCCGCGACACCGACCGCGTCGACACCGCGCTGCTCCTGCTCGGCCTGGCCGGAGCGACCGTCGGCGACGTGTTCATGATCGACCCGGACGACGACCGGCGGCTGGTGCGCGGTGCGTCGTCGTTCGCGGTGATGCAGGCGAGTTACTCGACGGTGCTCGCGCGGCACGGCGCCCGTCCGCACGCGGTCGCTGCGGTGCCGCGGGCGGTGGCCGCGCTCGGCGCCGCGAGCCTGCTGGCGGCGAAGTCCCGCAACGTCGCCGCGCCGCTGACCGGATACGGTGCCCTGCTCGCCACCACCGCGACCCTGGCGGCAGATCCGGTGCTGGCACCCGGCTCGGCGCAGGTGGCCGGGATGCCACTGCCGTCCGCGGACCGGCGCAGTTGGCTCGGCCTGGGCGGTTTCGTGTTCACGCTCTCGGACGGCACGATCGTGGGGCGTCGCGTCCTGTTGACGAACGAGAAGGCGCGGGCGCTGGCGGAGGGTTTCGTCCTGGCGACCTACGCGGCGGCGCAACTGCTGCTGGTGGAAGGCATGCTCGCGTCCCGTCGGGATCGGCGCTCGGGACGGAACACGCGGTGGTGCGGGGGCCGGTGACCCGAGCACTTCACGGGCACAGCACGATTCGGTCACGATTCTTCGGATCGACCCGGATGGTGACCACCCGGCCCGGTTCGAAGGCCCGGGCGAACTCCGGGCTCACCTCGTAGACCACGCGGCCGCGGTACGACTCGGATCCGGGCACGGTCAGGTCGAGGTCGAGTTCGGTGATCTCGCCGTTGTCGACGGTGTGTGCGATCGGTGTCGCCGAACGGATCGTCGCCCAACCCTCGAGCCCGTGCCGTTCCAGGCGGCGGTCGCTGCGGGACGGACGGCCGGCGACGATCATGGCCAGCCCCAGCGCGGAACCGTAGACACAGACCAGGGACATCACCTGGAATCCGATGGTGCCCTCGGGGGAGCCGCCCACGAAGTACGTCAGCCACAGTGCGAGCACGAGGACGTAGGCGCCGGTGACGACGACGACGGCGCGCGCGACGCGCTGGTGATTCATTGCTTCCTCCGTCACCCAGGATAACCCGCCCGCGCGGTGGCGGCGGGGTCGCTAGGCTGGCGCTCATGCCCGTCACCAGCGTGTTCGTCACCGGTGCCGCTGCCGGTATCGGTCGTGCCACCGCCCTGCTCTTCGCGCGACGCGGCTACCGCGTCGGCGCGTTCGACGTCGACGCCGAGGGGCTCGACATTCTGGCGGCGGAGCAGCCCGGGATCGTCACCGGCGTCCTCGACGTCACCGACCCACAGCAGTGGGCGCGGACGCTGGAGGGATTCTGTCCGGACGGGCGCCTCGACATCCTCGTCAACAACGCCGGGGTCCTGGCGTCGGGGCCGTTCGCGGACACCCCGCTCGAGCGGCACCGCCGGATCGTCGAGGTCAACGTGACCGGCACCGTCAACGGCTGCCACACGGCGTTCGAATATCTGCGCCGCACACCGGGCTCGCACGTGGTGAACCTGTGCTCGGCGTCGGCGATCTACGGCCAGCCCGAACTCGCGACCTACAGCGCCACCAAGTTCGCAGTGCGCGGCCTGACCGAGGCGCTCGAGATCGAATGGGCCGAGCACGACATCCGGGTGCTGGCGATGTGGCCGCTGTTCGTCGACACGGCGATGACCACCGACATGGACACCGGCACGACCCGGTCGCTCGGGATCCGGCTCACCGCCGACGACGTGGCGCGGGCCCTGTACGACGCGACCCGGTCCGGGCAGCCCCGCTGGAAGGTGCACCGGCCGGTGGGCTGGCAGGCGAAGCTGTTCGCCGCCACCGCCCAGGTGTCGCCGGCACCGGTCAACCGGCTGGTGAACCGGTGGCTCACGGGCCACCGATGACCGGCCGATAGAGTGACACCCGGATCTTCGGAGGGAGTTGCGTGAACGTGCGTCGGGTGGCGTCCATCGGTGGGGTGACGGTAGCGGTTCTGCTGCTCGCCGGGTGCGGGGGATCGGACGAGGAAGCACAGACGGAATCCGTTGCGGCGGCGCCCCCGACCACCACCACGACCACCGCGGCACCGACCACGACAACGGTCGCGCCGACCACGACCACCACGACGAGCGAGCCCACGACCACCACGACCGTGCCGGAGGCACCGACCTCGCTCGTCGACGTGCCCTACGAGCGCAACGAGTCGTACTACTTCACCAGCCCGGACGGGCAGTTCCACTGCGGCATCGTCAAGCTGCCGACCCGCACCGAAGCCGGATGCGAAGGCACCACCGACCCGGTGCCGCCGCGACCCGACGACTGTGTCGTGAACTGGGGCAACGGTATCCGTGTGGAGAACGAGGGCGAGGGAGCGTTCATGTGCTCCGGCGGCCCGGTCTATCTGTCCGGTGACGAGACCGCCGCGTTGCCCGCCGGGTCGACGCTGTCGAAGCTCGGGTTCTCGTGCACCACCACCGAGGCGGACGTGACCTGCGTCAACGACGACACCGGGCACGGCTTCACGGTGGCGGCCGGTTCGAACGAGACGTTCTGACAGTGACCGCCGAGGACGAGGGTGCCGGCCCGACCGAGTGGGGCGAGCACCCGCACGGCGTCGGCCCGTGGGTCGACGAGTACGGAACCGAACCGCCGCGCGATCCGCGTTACGACCCGGAACTGCTCGCCCGCGGCGACCGCCGCAACGTGGTCGACGCGTACCGCTACTGGACGCGGGAGGCGATCGTCGCGGACATCGATTCGCGGCGGCATCCGCTGCACGTGGCGATCGAGAACTTCGGGCACGACGCGAACATCGGCACGGTCGTGCGGACCGCCAACGCGTTCGCGGCGGCCACCGTGCACATCGTCGGCCGGCGACGCTGGAATCGCCGGGGCGCCATGGTGACCGACCGCTACCAGCATCTGATGCACCATCCGGACGTGGATGCGTTGATCGACTGGGCGGCGGACCGGAACCTGGAGATCGTCGCGGTCGACAACACACCCGGTTCGGTGCCGCTCGAGACGACGACGCTGCCGTACCACTGCCTGCTGCTGTTCGGGCAGGAAGGTCCGGGTGTCACCGAGCGAGCCCGGCAGGTCGCGTCGACGACCGTGTCCATCGCCCAATTCGGTTCGACCCGCAGCATCAACGCCGGGGTCGCCGCGGGAATCGCGATGCACGCGTGGATACGTCAGCATGCGGACCCGACGCGCGCGTGGTGACGCGCGCACAGTCTTGGGGTGGTGCTGCAATCGGTAGCACACTCATCGTGAAGTGAGGATGATCGAACTCATGCCGGAACTGTGGGCTGAGCGGGCCGATGCCGCCGAAGCAGCTGTCGACTCCCGGCACGTGCGCCGGTTGTGGGCGCTGCCCGGCACGGCGATGGGTGTCGTCGGGTGGCCCGCGGTTCGCCGGGAACGGATGTTCCTCACGTGGCACTACTGGTGGCAGGCCCATCTGATCGATCTCGCGGTCGACGCCGCCGAACGTGAGCCGACCACGCGCCGCCGGCGCCGCGTGGTCCGTCTGACCCGCACCCACCGCATCCGCAATCTCAGCGGGTGGACCAACAACTACTACGACGACATGGCGTGGCTCGGGCTCGCACTCGAACGCGCGCAACGGCACCTGTTCGTCGATCACCGCGACGGCATCGGCGATCTCGAGGCCACGCTGTTCGCGGCATGGCAACCCGAACGCGGTGGCGGGCTGCCGTGGCGCCGGCGGGACAACTTCTACAACACCCCCGCCAACGGACCCGCCGGGATCCTGCTGGCCCGCACCGGCAAGGTGTGGCGCGCGCAGGAGATCGCGGACTGGATCGACGAGACCCTCAAGGACCCCGACACCGGACTGGTCTTCGACGGGATCCGGAACGGTGAGATCGAACGCGCGATCTACAGCTACTGCCAGGGTGTGGTTCTCGGACTCGAAACCGATCTGGCCATCCGCATCGGCGACGACCGGCACCGCAAGCGGGTGCATTCCCTCGTCGACGCCGTCGACCGCGAACTCGCCGACGCCAGCGTCATCACCGGCGGCGGGGGAGGTGACGGCGGACTGTTCAACGGCATCCTCGCCCGGTACCTCGCGATGATCGCGACGAGTCTGCCCGTCCACGACATCGACGACGAACGTGCCCGCAACACCGCCGCGCGCCTGGTGCTGATGTCGGCGGACGCCGCATGGGACAACCGCCTGCAGATCGAGGAACTGCCGTTGTTCGGGCGGGACTGGTCGGTGCAGGCGCGGCTGCCCGGCACCGGGCGCGCCGTCGCGCGATTCTCCGGTGGCACCGTCCACGAATCCGAGGTCGCCGAGCGCGATCTGTCCGTGCAACTCGGTGGGTGGATGCTCATGGAAGCGGCGCACGCGGTCGCGGCCGACCGGGCTTTGCGATCGTCGCAACCGTAGCCCCGGACCCTGCATGATCACTTGGGGTTGCCGAGTCCGGCGAGCCGGTTCGCGACCGTCGCGGTGTAGAGCGTGCGCGAGTCCGTGGGCGGATCGGGCACGGCCTGGCGCAGGGTCACCGTCCGTGTTTGATGCGGGACCGGTGCCGCCGGACGGCGTCCCGGTTCGCGCAGCGCACGGAGCAGTACCGTTGCCTGCCGTTGCGGGTGATGTCGACGACGACCGCCGAGCAGGGGTCTCCGGCGCTCTGCCCTGCGGCGCAGCGGCTCAGCCGGTGCATTCCGCGGGTGGTGAGGTGCAGTGCCGTGCCGACACTGATGACGGAGCGGAGAACGTCGGGGAGCGACTCTCCTTCGCGGTAGTGCAGATGCCATCCCTCGCCGTCGTGATCGGTCAATCGTGGGTAGGCGGCGGCCGCGGCCATCTGCTCGTTGAGCAACCGCGCGCGTCGCTCCGGCTCGGCGGCGTCGACGACCGTCAGCCACTCGTCGATCACCGCCCGGACGCGGGAGTGATCGTGGGGGGCTTCGGGGAACTCCATCGTCATGCCGACCTCTCGTGTGCGGGCCACGATCTCGGAGCGAGTGGCGGGCCAGTCGTTCGCCAGCGACGCCGCGAGCACCACCGCGTACTCGCCGTAAGGGTTGAGATGCATAAGGGCATTACATCATCGTGGTGTCCATGACCACCCGCGAAGTACGGAACGAACACGAACGCACGCCGGCGGCTGCGTCCCACGAGCATTCGTGGGAGGTGGAGTCCCGGCATCGGACCTCGATCGGCGAGGTGCTCTATGTGCGCTGCGCCGGATGCGGGACACGGCGGGTCGATCTCCACGCGCGCGTCCACACGCCGGCCGTGGCACTCAGCAGGCCGCTGCGACCCTGAGGGGTCGCGGTGCACGAAACGCACGATGCCCCTTCCGGACCGGAAGGGGCATCGTGCGTTCGAACGTCAGCGTTCGCGGTGGCCGGGGGTCGGGATCGGAGTGGTGTCGACGGTCGGGTCGTCACTGCGCCGGGGTTCGTCAGCGAACGTCGAGGTGTCGATGACCAGTGTCTTCTCGTTCTCGGCGAGCTCCGCCGGGCCGCTCGGCACGGTGTCGTTCGCCTCGGCGGCGGCCTCGTCGGACGCCGTGCCGGCGCCTCGCGACGCGACGTATCGCTTGCCGATCTCGATCAGGATCGGCACGACGGAGACGAACACGATGAGCAGGAAGATGAAATCGACGTTGTCGCGGATGAACCCGATCTGTCCGAGCAGATAACCGAGCAGCGTGACACCCGCACCCCACAGGACACCACCGATGATGTTGTAGGTGATGAACACGCGGTAGGGCATCTTCGCGGCACCGGCCACGAGCGGCGCGAACGTGCGGACGATCGGGACGAACCGCGCCAGCACGATCGTGATCGGTCCGTGCCGCAGGAAGAACGCGTGCGACTCGTCGATGTACTTCTTCTTGAAGAACTTCGCATCGTCGTTCTTGAACAGGGCGGTGCCGCCCTTCGTGCCGATGAAGTATCCGACCTGGTCGCCGAGGATCGCGGCGATCGGGATCGTCACCAGCAGCACCCACAGCGGCGCGAACGCGTCGACCTCCGCGGACTTGCCTGCGACGACGAGGCCGGCGGTGAACAGCAGCGAGTCGCCCGGCAGCAGCGGGAACAGCAGACCCGATTCGATGAACACGACCAGCAGCAGGCCGACCAGGACCCAGGCGCCGAACGAGTTGAGCAGATTGACCGGATCGAGGAATCCCGGTAAGAGAGCCAGATTGGTCACAGATTCCGAGGCTTCCAACACAGTCACGGTCACCAGCGTACCGGCGCGGCGCATCCCGGCGGGGTCCGGTGTCCGCGCGACCGGGCTGGACGGGGGCCCGCAACCGGACCCAACTGTGCAGTTCCCGGGACTGTTGACATACTGCAGGGACAACCCTTGCGCCTACCGCCACCACGGGTAGGCGACGACATCTCATCTGGAGGACAGCCGCTGTGCCTATCGCGACTCCCGAGGTCTACGCCGAGATGATCGCCCGCGCGAAGGAGCATTCCTTCGCGTTCCCCGCGATCAACTGCACCTCGTCCGAAACCATCAATGCCGCCATCAAGGGCTTCGCGGACGCCGGTAGCGACGGCATCATCCAGTTCTCGACCGGTGGTGCCGAGTTCGGTTCCGGCCTGGGCGTGAAGGACATGGTGACCGGCGCGGTCGCGCTCGCCGAGTTCGCGCACGTCGTCGCGGACAAGTACGACGTGACCATCGCCCTGCACACCGACCACTGCCCGAAGGACAAGCTCGACACCTTCGTGCGCCCGCTCATCGCGATCTCCCAGGAGCGCGTGAACGCCGGCCGCAACCCGCTGTTCCAGTCGCACATGTGGGACGGCTCGGCCGTTCCGATCGACGAGAACCTCGAGATCGCGCAGGAACTCCTCGCCGCCGCGCAGGCCGCGAAGATCATCCTCGAGATCGAGATCGGCGTCGTCGGCGGTGAAGAGGACGGCGTCGAGAACGCTATCAACGACAAGCTCTACACCACCGTCGAGGACTTCGAGAAGACCGTCGATGCGCTCGGCGCCGGTGACAAGGGCCAGTACCTGCTCGCCGCGACGTTCGGCAACGTCCACGGCGTCTACAAGCCGGGCAACGTCAAGCTCAAGCCGTCCGTCCTCGCCGACGGCCAGGCCGCCGCGTCGAAGAAGCTGGGTCTGCCGGCCGGTTCCAAGCCGTTCGACCTGGTCTTCCACGGCGGTTCGGGCTCGCTGAAGTCGGAGATCGAGGAGTCGCTGAGCTACGGCGTCGTGAAGATGAACGTCGACACCGACACCCAGTACGCGTTCACTCGTCCCGTCGCGGGCCACATGTTCGCGAACTACGACGGTGTGCTCAAGGTGGACGGCGAGGTCGGCAACAAGAAGACCTACGATCCGCGCAGCTACCTGAAGAAGGCCGAAGCGTCGATGACCGCCCGCGTCATCGAGGCCTGCAACGACCTGAAGTCGGCCGGCCGCTCGGTCTCCGCCGGCTGATCACCCTCCGTGCGTGTTTCTGGTAGTTCCGACTACCAGAAACACGCACGACCTTCATTCGCCGCAGACCTTCCATTCCCCGTTCACCTCGGACAGGTCGAACGTCCGCTCGGTGACGTCGGTCGGTGTTCCCGTCGGATGCGCGGTCACCTGAACGATCGCGTGGTTGTCGGTGATCTGAACCTTGTCGACACTCGTCACCACCGGCACCGAACCCTGCTGCACCGCCAGGTCGTGGATCTCCGTGAACGTCGCCGGGTCCACCGTCGCGTAGAAGTCGGCCAGACCCCCACACGTCGACGCCCGCAACGTCGCGAGGTCACCGGCCGCGAGCGCGGTCACGAACGTGTCGACACTCGCGCGGATCCGCGCCTCGGGTGAGTTGTCGGCCCGATGGTCGAGGAAGACCAGCAGTGCCCCGACCACGACCGCCGCGACCACCAGCACTCCCGCAACGGTGGCCGCGAGCGCCCACCGCCTGCCACCGCGGGAGCGGGACGGTTCGATGCGCTGCGGCGTCGGCTGCGGTTGGAAGCGTTGGGGTTCGGGCCGCGCGGGTTCGGTCGAGCGCGGTTCGATGCGCTGCGGCTGCCGTTTGTTCGGCGTGTGCGACCGCACCGGGATCTGCACGGTCGCGGCCTCGGCGGCGGACGGGGAATCCTCGGCCTTCGTGCCGGTCTCCTCGGCGGGCTTCTCACGGGACTCGGCCGGAGTGGCGTCGCCGGTGCCGGGTGTCTCGCGGGTGCGGGCACCGGCGATCGGGATGGCGACGGTCTTCGCGTCGGCGGCCGGAATCGCGACGGTCTCTGCCTCGCCCGTTGTCTCGGCGCCCGTTGCCTCTTTGGCGTCGGTCTTCGGGCCGGAGACAGGAGTTTCGGGCGTGGGTGTTCCGGACGGGCGCGCGCCGGCAATGGGAATCGCCACGGTCTCGGCGTCGGCCCCCACCGGTTTCGGCCGGACGGTCGCGACCGTCGCGGCATCGGTATCGGCATCGGCGTCCGTGTCGGGGGCCTCGTCGGTGCCGTCCGGCCTGTTGCTGCCGGCGCCCTTCCCGCCGCCGGTCGCCGGGAGGTTCTCGGGGGCCGGCTTCTCGTCGGCGGTGTCCGTATCCGGCGCGTCGGCACCCGCGGCCGGCTTCGTGTCCGGGTCCGCGGTCTCGCCGCTCGCGGCGCCGTCGTCCGGTTCCGGGCTGCCCGCCGGATCGGCCTGCTGCGGCTCGGCTGCAGCCGCTTCCGGGGGAGTGGAAGCGTCTTCGTTCTTCGGATCCGGCACGAATGCACCTCGTTCGACGGCCTACGGTTTCCCGGGCAGCCTATCCAGCGTCGCGCGGGGGCGGGCAGAATGGTCGCCATGACCTCTTTCGGTGACCTTCTCGGACCCCAGCCCACCCTGCTTCCCGGCGACGACGACGCGGAATCGGCGCTGCTCAACCACGAGGACCCGGCCAAGGTCGCGGCGGACCATCCGACGGCGTCCATCGCGTGGGCGTACCTGGCCGAGGCCGCACTCGAACGCGGCGAGACGATCACCGCCTATGCCTACGCCCGCACCGGATACCACCGTGGCCTCGACCAGCTGCGCCGCAACGGGTGGAAGGGCTTCGGCCCGGTTCCGTTCGAGCACGAACCGAACCGCGGATTCCTGCGATGCGTCGCTGCTCTGGCCCGGGCCGCGCAGACGATCGGCGAGACCGACGAGCACGCCCGCTGCCTCGACCTGCTCGAGGACTGCGATCCGCGGGCCGCGCGTGAGCTCGGCGTCGAGTAGGCGCCTGCCCGACCGGACCGAGATCCGACGGCGCCTGCGGGGGCCGGCGACGAGGTTGCGCGGGTCGGCGCTGCCGATCGTCCAGTGTGCGCTCGCAGCCGGACTGGCCTGGTGGGTGGCGAGCGGTCCGGTCGGGCACGAGCGTCCGTTCTTCGCGCCGATCGCCGCGGTGGTGTCGCTCGGGTTGTCGCTGGGCGCGCGGCTGCGGCGATCGGTCGAACTGGTCTGCGGTGTCACGATCGGCATCGGGGTCGGCGATCTGATCATTTCGGTGATCGGCAGCGGTCCGTGGCAGATCGCGCTGGTCGTGGTGATGGCCATGTCCACGGCGGTGCTGATCAACGGTGGCGTGATCTTCGCGATGCAGGCCGGCAACTCGGCGGTGCTGGTCGCCACCCTGATCCCGCCCGGGGGCACCGGCGGTATCGATCGGATGGTCGACGCGCTGGTCGGTGGCCTCGTGGGGATCGCGGTGGTCGCGATCGTGCCGACCCATCCGGTGCGACGCGCGCGTCGCGACGCCGCCGGGATCCTGGCGACCGCGGCGGATGTACTGCGCAAGGTCGAGGCCGGGCTGGTGGAGAACAACCCGAAACCGATCGACGAGGCGCTGCAGCAGGCCCGTGCGACGCAGCCGGCGATCGACGGGATGCGCACCCACCTCACGGGCGGCCGGGAGATCAGCCGGATCTCACCGCTGTACTGGAATACCAAACCCCGGCTCGAACGGCTCACCGCGGCGGCCGATCCGATCGACAACGCGATGCGCAACATCCGGGTCCTCTCGCGGCGGTCCCTGTCGCTGGTGCGCGACGACGAGATCCTCGACCCGCGGCTCGTCCACCGGATTCGGGAACTCGCGGACGCCGTCGACGTGCTGCGCGAGGTTGTTCTCGCGGAGCCGGGGGACCAGCCCGATCAGGCCGAGGCGGCGCGTGTGCTGCGCAGCGTCGCCCGCAAGATGAAGCCGGAACTGATCGAGGGCGCCGGCCTGTCGTCGACGGTGGTGTTCGCGCAGTTGCGCTCGCTGATCGTCGACCTCATGCAGGCGGCGGGCCTGGGGCGGATCTCCGCGATCGCAACCCTGCCGCCCACCACCGGCACTCCTGCCTACCGGCCCGATTTCGACCAGGATCACGATCACGACCACCGTCCCGCTCGTCATTCCGGTCGCCCCTGACCGGGAGGTGGTTCGACCCCCGCCGGCGGAAGTGTTGAATACATGCGCATGTGTGCATATGCTGGCCGGGATTCGGAGGGAGGGCCATGGGGGCCGGTCACGGACATTCACACGGAGCGGGGCAAGGGCACGGCGGCGCGGTCGGCCCGTCCGCCACGACGATCCGCCGGATGGCGGTGGCGCTCGGCATCCTCGTCGCCTTCCTGATCCTCGAGGCCGTCGTCGGCCTGTGGATCGGTTCGCTGTCCCTGCTCGCCGACGCCGGGCACATGCTCACCGACGTCGTCGGCATGTCGATGGGCCTGGTCGCGCTCCTGCTGGCCCGCCGCGGCAGCAGCGCCGCGGCCCGCACGTTCGGCTGGCACCGCGCCGAGGTGCTCACCGCGATGGCGAACGCCGTGCTGCTGCTCGCCGTCGCCGCCTGGGTGTTCTACGAGGCGATCGAGCGCATCGGTGACACACCGGAACTGCCCGGCCTGGCGATGATCCTCACCGCCGCGGCCGGTCTCGCCGCCAACCTCGTCGTGATGTTCATGCTGCGCGCCGACGCCAAGGACAGTCTCGCCGTGCGGGGTGCCTATCTCGAAGTGCTCGCCGACGCCGTCGGCAGCGTCGGGGTCCTCGTCGCGGGCGCGTTGATCATCGGTTTCGGATGGAACTTCGCCGACGTCGTCGTCGGCGTGCTCATCTCCCTCTGGGTGGTGCCCCGAGCCCTGCGGTTGGCGGCGGCGTCGCTCCGCATCCTCACGCAGGCGTCGCCGGCGCATCTCGACGTCGACGCGGTGCGCGCCGACCTCGCCGCGCTGCCCGGTGTCGCCGGCGTTCACGACCTCCACGTCTGGACACTGACGACCGGCATGGACGTCGCGACCGTGCACCTGGTCAGCGATCACGACACACGATGGGTCCTCGACTCCGCCCGCACCGTCCTGTCCACCCACGGGCTCGACCACGCGACCGTGCAGATCGAAACCACCGTCGACGGGCGCCGGTGCGAGGAAGACGTCACCTGGTAGCAGGTCAGGCCAACCGCAGTGTCCATCTGCCGTCCCGCGCGTGCAACCGGGTGACGCTCGCCGGCCGCACGTCGACCCGCCAGAACGCCGACGCCGGAGCCTCCAGCACGCACACCGTCGCGGCCCGGATCACGGACGGGTGGGTCACCGCGAGCCACCGGCCCGACCGGCCGCCCATCTCGTCGAGCCAGCCGCGGGTCCGGCCGAGCAGTGCCACGATCGACTCGCCGCCGTGCGGCGCCGCATGTGGATCGATCAGCCACGCGGCGAGGTCGGCCTCGGGCACCGTCGACATCGGCTTCCCCGCCCAGGTGCCGTAGTCGAGTTCCCGCAGGGCCGTATCCGATTCGGCGCGCACCCCCAGCACCGCCGCCGTGTCGACGGTCCGGCGCTCCGGTGCGGTGAGCGCGTGATCGACGACGGGCGGCCGTACGCGCTCGAGTTCGCGCCTGCCCCGGTCCGACACCGGTTCGTCGGCGGGGAAGCGCACCTCTGCGAGCGCATCGGTGGACGCGTGGGCGAACAGCTGCAGTCGCAACACGAGCGACATTCGACCACAACGGTCTCCGGCTTGACAGGTGCGGCGGCGCGGTGCCATTGTTCCGCGTACGCATGTGTCGAGGTGCAGGCAATCCGGTGGGAAGCCGGAGCGGTCGCGCCACTGTGACCGGGCAAACGGCCCGGGAGCCAGAAAAC
The DNA here is from genome assembly GCF_001646785.1 of Rhodococcus phenolicus. Lineage (GTDB taxonomy): Bacteria > Actinomycetota > Actinomycetes > Mycobacteriales > Mycobacteriaceae > Rhodococcus > Rhodococcus phenolicus. The sequence continues at coordinate 198,919 of NZ_LRRH01000005.1, read as the reverse complement.
TCCCTCGGCGCGTGACCTTTTCGATGGGACGCGTCAATCCCGAGGAGGCTTCTGCCATGGCTGTCGTTCACCTTCCCGACGAGTCGCTGGGCAACGCGGCGCTGGCCGCCGCGATCGCCGCGACGGTTCTGCTCGCATTCGTCGTTCTCTACCTGGTCGGATTCGACCAGGGCGCGATCTCCCGCAGCGGCATGTTCATGCACGAACTGATGCACGACGGCCGGCACCTGCTGGGCCTGCCGTGCCACTGAGTACGGGCGAGCCGATGCACCCCGACACAACTGAATCGTCCCTCCGCCCGTTGGCCGGCGGATTCCTGCAGCTCCTGCTGCGCGGCCTGCTGGCCGGTCTGATCGCGGGCCTGCTCGCCGGTGCCGTCGCGTTCGTCGTCGGCGAGCCGCACATCGAGTCGGCGATCGCGCTCGAGGAGGCTGCCGACGCCACCGACGGTCACGGGCACACCCACGGCGCAGCCGACGCCGAGGCCCCTCAGGGTCACAGTCATGGTGAGGACGCCCTCGTCGGCCGTGCGGGGCAGAAGGCCGGGCTGTTCCTGGCGACGGCGCTCGCCGGACTCGCGCTCGGCGCGATCTACGCTGCCGTACTGCATTTCGCTCGCCGGCACACCGCGCTGTCCGGGTGGTCGCTCGCCCTGGCGACCGCGGGATTCGGATGGCTCGCGATCGAGGCGGTGCCGTTCGTGAAGTACCCCGCGAACCCGCCCGCGGTCGGCGATCCCGACACCATCGCCCAGCGCACCTGGTTGTGGCTCGCGACCGTGGTCCTCGGAGTCGTGGCCGTCGTGGTCGCGGTCGTCGTCCGGAAGGCACTGGCCGCGCAGGAGTTGCGCACGGTCCGGGTCGTCGCGCCGGTGCTCACCTTCCTGGTCGTCGTGACCCTCGGCTACGTGGTGCTGCCGACGATCGACGAGGTCGCCGACGACTTCCCGGCGACACTGCTGTGGGAATTCCGCGTGTCGTCGCTGGCGGTGCAGGCGACCCTCTGGGCGGGGCTCGGCGCGGTCTTCGCGTTCCTGACCGAACGCGCGGACCGTCGCACCCCGATCGCGGTGGCCTGAGAGATGGGACGGGGCCTGCTCGTCGCCGGAACCACCTCGGACGCAGGGAAGTCCGTGGTGACCACCGGGATCTGCCGGGCCCTGTCCCGCCGCGGACTCTCGGTCGCGCCGTTCAAGGCGCAGAACATGTCCAACAACTCCATGGTCACCCTCGATCCGGTCACCGGCACCGGATCCGAAATCGGCCGGGCACAGTGGATCCAGGCGGTCGCCGCCCGTGCCGTGCCCGAGCCGGCGATGAATCCGGTGCTGCTCAAACCCGGCAGCGACCGCACCAGTCACGTCGTCGTCATGGGCGCGCCCGCAGGGCGCCTAGAGGCCGGTGAATTCGCCGGTGGCCGGAAACATCTCGCGGACGCGGCCTTCGCGGCACTGGACGAGCTGCGGTCCCGGTTCGACGTCGTCGTGTGCGAGGGCGCAGGCAGTGCCGCCGAGATCAATCTGCGTGCGCACGATTACGTGAACATGGGACTCGCCCGGCACGGAGCCATGCCGACGATCCTCGTCGGCGACATCGACCGCGGCGGGGTGTTCGCCTCCATGTACGGCACCCTGGCTCTGCTCGACGCCGGCGACCAGGCGCTGATCCGCGGTTTCGTCGTCAACAAGTTCCGCGGCGACGTCGGGCTGCTCCGGCCGGGCCTGGATTCCCTCGAAGCGCTCACCGGCCGCCCGGTGCTCGGTGTGCTGCCGTGGCAGCGCGACCTGTGGATCGACTCGGAGGATTCGCTGGCACTGACGTCGCGTCCCGCTCACGACGGCGCCGGTGTCCTGACGGTGGCGGTCGTCATGCTGCCCCGCATCAGCAACTTCACCGACGTCGACGCACTGTGCCTCGAACCCGACGTGCGCGTGCGCTTCGTCGACGACCCGCGCGCGCTGGCCGGAGCCGACGCCGTGATCCTGCCCGGCACCCGCGCGACCCTCGCCGACCTGGCGTGGCTGCGGTCGCGGGGGCTCGACGTCGCACTGCGCGAGCACGCCCGACGGGGCGGCGCCGTCCTGGGAATCTGCGGGGGATTCCAGATGCTCGGTGCGGTGATCGAGGACCCGGACGGTGTGGAGGGAGTCCCCGGATCCTCCGCCGAGGGCCTCGGATTACTCGATGTGCGCACGGTTTTCGCGCGTGAGAAGGCGTTGCGGCTGCCGACGGGATCTGCGCTCGGCGTCGCGGCGTCCGGGTACGAGATCCACCACGGCCGGATCACGGTCGGGAGCGCCGAGGAGTTCCTCGGCGGAGCCCGCGCGGGCTCGGTGTTCGGCACGATGTGGCACGGCAGCCTCGAAGGCGATGCACTGCGTGCGGCGTGGTTGCGGGAGGTCGCGACCGCTGCCGACCGCGAGGTGCGCACGGGCGTGGTGAGTTTCCCGGCGGCGCGGGAGGCGCGGCTCGAGGCACTGGCAGACCTGATCGAGGAGCACTTGGACGTCGACCTGCTGCTGGGGATGCTCGCCGACGAGCCGGCGTTGCCGACATTGACCGGAATCCTGTCGTGACGGTCCTGGTGCTGGGCGGCACCGGCGAGGCACGCGCTCTCGCGGAGCGTCTGCAGTCGGACGGAACCGAATTCGTGTCCTCGCTCGCCGGCCGCGTCCGGGACCCGCGGCTGCCGGTCGGGGACGTCCGGATCGGCGGATTCGGCGGGTCTGACGGTTTGCGGAAATTCCTGCGGGACAACGCGATCGGTGCAGTGGTCGACGCCACGCACCCGTTCGCGGCAGGCATCACCGCGAATGCGGCGGTGGCGTGCGTCGCGGCGGGTGTGCCGTTGCTGCGGCTCGCGCGCCCGGGCTGGGCCGGAACCGCGGGCTCGGCCACGTGGACCTGGGTGTCCGGACACGACGAGGCGGCAGCCACCGCCGCGTCCGGCCACCGCGTCTTCCTGAGTACGGGCCGCCAGACCCTCGACCGTTTCGTCGGTCCGCTGGCCCGGCACGAGACGCTGGTGCGGGTCGTCGAACCGCTGGACATCGAGGTGCCGGATCAGTGGACGGTGCTGCACGCCCGCGGTCCCTACACTGTCGACGGCGAACGAAAACTCATGCGGGAGCATGGTATCGACACGCTGGTCACGAAGGACTCGGGGGGTGACCACACGCGCGGCAAGCTCGACGCCGCCGCCGACCTCGGCGTGCGGGTGATCGTCGTGCATCGGCCCGCGACGCCCGCGGGAGTCGACACGGTCGACAGCGTCGATGCCGCGGCCGCGTGGGCTCGCAACCTCTGACCGGTGTCAGAGCTGCGGTCCTTCGGCACGCAGGTCGTCGACCTTGCGCATCGCCTCCCGCAGTTCGGCGAGCCACTGCTCGCTGTGTTGTCCGGCGAGTTTGACCGTCCAGCTCAGGGCATCCGCGCGCGAGCGGGCCACGCCGGCATCGACGAGGGTGTCGAGAACCTTGCGTTCCGGTTGGCGTAGCCGCGTCATCACGGGAACCGCCAAGTGGGTGAACAGAACTCGACGGTCGCCGAGGGTCACCCCCCACGCGACCTTCCGTCCGTAGCGGGCCTCGGCCTCGTCGGCGATGCGCATGCGATCGCCCCGGGTGGTTTCGCGGAACCGGGAGATGCGTCCGTCCGCGGTCGCGTCCGAGTTCTCGTCGGGTGGGGGGAGTGCACCGACGACGACGATCTCCTCGCGGTCGACCTCGACCTCGGCGGGGCCGGTGAACCAGTCGTCGGGTAGCCGCCCGGCGAACCATTCGGCCGCGTCGGACGCGTCGGGGATGTCGGCTTGCTGCCAGCCGCCGGGGCGGCCGAATCGCCTGTAGGTGTTCATGATGGTCCTCCCTGGGACCGATCGGCAGGTGCGTGTTGCACTGATTACAACGTTACGCCGATTCCGGACGGCCACCAGTGCTCGTCCGTAATCTTCTCGCCGGCCGCGCGAAGCTGCCAGACTGCGGGCATGGCCGAAAACAAGACCCAGCCCACCTCGCAGTCCGTGCCGGCGTTCCTCGACGCGGTCGAGCACCCGGTTCGCCGTGCCGACGGCCGGACCCTGCTCGGCCTGATGGGCGAGGCCACCGGGCAGCCGGCGGTGATGTGGGGGCCGTCGATGGTGGGGTTCGGACGGTACCACTACCGCTACGCCAGTGGCAGGGAAGGCGACGCGCTCGCCGTGGGGTTCTCTCCGCGGAAGGCGAACCTCGCACTGTACGGACTCACGACCGCGCCGGAAGCCGCGGACCTGCTCGCGACCCTGGGCAAACACAGAACCGGGGTGGCCTGCCTGTACATCACCACGCTCGCCGATGTGGATCTCGACGTGCTCGCCGAACTCGTACGGATCGGGTACGTGCACATGACCACGGTGCAGCACCGGCCGTAGCGGTGGTCACCGGCCTCGTGGATCGACGGCGAGGGCCAGCACCGTGGCTGCACCCAGCGCCCCTGCCCCGACCTTCGCGGCGAGCCGGGCTGCGCGGCCGATGTCGGCGGGCACGGGATGCGGACCGTCGCCCAGCGTTCCGCGATTCTCGACTCGCCCGTGGTAGACGTTGACGCCCCCGAGTGTGACGCCGAGGGCACCCGCGAACGCGGACTCCACGGGTCCGGCGTTGGGGCTCGGATGTTTGTGCGCATCGCGTCGCCAGACCCGCAGCGCGGCGCGGGCGTCGTCGCCCAGCCCTGCCGCCAGCAACGCCGAGAGCCGCGCCGGCGCGAGGTTGAGCACGTCGTCGAACCGGGCCGAAGCCCAGCCGAACCGTTCGAGCCGTGGGGTGCGGTGCCCGACCCGCGCGTCGAGCGTGTTGGCGGCCCGGTAGCCCAGCAGTCCGGCGGGGCCGAGCAGCGCGCCCCACACCAGCGGAGCGACGACCGCATCGGAGGTGTTCTCGGCAACGGATTCGACGGTGGCCCGGGCGATCCCGCCGGCGTCGAGAACGGACGGGTCGCGCCCCACGAGATGCGTCACCTGGGCGCGGGCCGCGGCCAGATCCCCCCGGCGCAGCTGGTCGTCGAGGGTGCGGGCCTCGTAGCCCAGCGACCTGCCGCCGAGCACCGCCCAGGTCGCGACCGCGGTGACGGCCGTGTTCAGCACGGCATGCCGCCGCGTTGCGCGATCGGCGGCGTACCCGAGACCGGCGGTGCCGCCGACCAGGACCGTCGTGAACAGTGCTCCGGCGCGGCGCGTGTCGGCGTACATCATGTGCTCGGCGGCGCGGGCGATCTTCCCGAATCCGCTCACCGGATGCCAGCGGCGCGGATCGCCGAAGATCAGGTCCGCGGCATACCCGAGGGCCAGGCCCGCCGCCCTCACAGGATCTGCTTCCAGGCGCCGATCAGCGCCGCGGTTGTCTGCCGGTCACGTACCGCGATCCGGATCCAGTCCTCGCCGAGACCGGGGAAGGTGTCGCCGCGACGGACCGCGAATCCGTTCGCGCGCAGTTTGTCCCGCGTCTCCTCCGGGACCCGGACGAGTACGAACGGGCCGGCCGGTGTGCCCGCGACGGGGAACCCGAGTTCGGCCAGCTCGGCGATGAGGAGCGCTCTGTCCGCGGCTGTCCCGGATGCGATCGCTTCGGCTTCGGTGGTGGCCTGCGGTGCAGCGCATGCGATCATCGCGGCCGCGGCGGGTGCCGACACCGACCACGGCGGCTGCTGTGCGGCCAGATCGGCGAGCACCGCCGCGTCGCCCACGACGTATCCGGCCCGGATCCCCGGGATCGCCCACGTCTTGGTCAGCGACCGCACCACGATCAGTCCCGGAACGAGCCGGTCGGCCAGCGTCTCCGGTTCCCCGGGCACCGCGTCCATGAACGCCTCGTCGACGACGACCACACGCCCCGGCCGCGTCAGTGACCGCAACGTCCCGGCCGGATGCAGCACGGACGTGGGATTGGTGGGATTGCCGACCATCACCAGATCCGCGTCCTCGGGAACGAGGGCCGGGTCGAGCACGAAGCCGTTCTCCGGCCGCAACAGAACCCGGTGCACGTCGTGCCCGGCGGCGACGAGCGCGGCCTCCGGTTCGGTGAACTGGGGGTGCACCACGACGGGAGTCCGCCACGGTCGCGCCCGGGCGATCAGGGTGAACGCCTCGGCGCCGCCGGCGGTGGGCAGCACCTCCCCGCCCGTGCGACCGTGCCGTGCCGCCAGCGCCGCGCGCGCCGCGGCCGGATCGGGGTAGCGTGCCACGTCGTCGAGCGAGGCGCGCAGGGCCGCGTCGAGCCACGCCGGGCGCGGCCGCCGGGAGACGTTCACCGCCAGGTCCACCAGGCCGGGGGTCGCCTCGCGGTCGCCGTGATGGCTCAGATCCGGTGCCTGCCTGCGGGGCCGGGACGGCGGAGCGGGCACCGTCGTCGCATTGCGGACGGCGTCGGCGAACCGCTGCACCATCGCCGGGTGCCCGGCCCAGTGCGTGTGCAGATACGACGCGTGCAGCGTCGCGGTCGCGTGCCCGTCCGGCCTGCCGCCGAGAAGCCACCCCGGCTCGGTTCCGGGATCGACCGTGGTGCGGTGGAATTCGTGACCGGTCACGCGGGTACCGGCGACGGCGAGGAGATTGTCGGTGGGAGCGATCGCGGTGCGGTAGCCGAGTGTCAGGCGAGGGGTCATCCGGCCGGAGGTGCCGAGCACCCCGACCATGTCGGCGCCGTCGACGTCGCGGCACAGGTACAGCAGCCCCGCGCACTCGGCGACGGTCGGGACACCGGCCGTGATCGCACTCCGGAGATGCTCGCGCAGAGGGGTGTTCGCGGACAGGTCCGCCGCGTGCACCTCGGGGAACCCGCCGCCGAGGTAGATGCCCGCGGTGCCGTCGGGGAGCCGTTCGTCGCGGAGGGGATCGAACACGACCGTGCGGCATCCCGCGGCCCGCAGCATCTCCTCGGTTTCGGTGTAGCGGAACGTGAATGCGCGGCCGCCGGCGATCGCGACCACCGGACCGTCGACCCCGGGACCGCCGGGCGACCAGGGCACCGTGTGCAAATCCGGGGCGCCGTGGGCGATCCGCACGATCTCGGCGAGGTCGACGTGCGCGGCGATGCGGCCGGCGAGCCGGTCGAGTTGCCCGGCCGCCTCGGCGCGTTCCTGCGCCGGCACCAGACCCAGATGCCGTGACGGCGCGCAGATCCCGTCGTCGCGGTGCAGCACCCCGAGCACGGGAATGCCGGTGGGTTCGAGTGCGGCGGTCACCTCGGCGGAATGCCGTTCGGACCCTGCCTTGTTGAGGATCACCCCGGCGATGCGGACACCGCGATCGTAGGAAGCCATCCCGTGGACGACCGCGGCGATGGACCGCGACGCGTGCGAGACGTCGACGACGAGCACGACCGGGGCCTGCAGGAGACCGGCGACGTGGGCGGTCGAGGCGAACCCGTCGGTCCCCAGCATCCCGTCGTGCAGGCCCATGACGCCTTCGACGACGGCGATGTCGGCGCCGGTGGCTCCGTGCGCGAAAAGCGGTGCGATCAGGTCGGTGCCGACGAGGTGCGGATCGAGATTGCGGCCCGCCCGTCCGGTGGCGAGCGCGTGATAACCGGGATCGATGTAGTCCGGGCCGATCTTGTGCCCGGACACGTCGTGCCCCGCTGCGCCGAGGGCTGCCATGAGACCCGAGGCGACGGTGGTCTTCCCGTGCCCGGACGCGGGAGCGGCGATCACCAGCCTCGGAACGGCTACCACGTTGTCCCTACCATTCGATGCCCTTCTGGCCCTTCTGCCCGGCGTCCATCGGGTGCTTGACCTTGGTCATCTCGGTGACCAGATCGGCGGCGTCGACGAGCTTGGGATGGGCACGGCGACCGGTGATCATCACGTGCTGGTGGCCGGTCCGGCTCACGAGTGTGTCGACGACCTCGTCGATGTCCACCCAGCCCCAGCCGATCGGGTACGTGAACTCGTCCAGCACGTACAACCCGTGCTGCTCGGCCGCGAGACGGCGCTGGATCTCCCGCCAGCCGGCGAGGGCGTCGGCGGCGTGGTCCTCCTCGGTGCCCTCCTTGCGCGACCACGACCAGCCCGAACCCATCTTGTGCCATTCGATCGCGCCGCCGGTGCCGCGCTCGTCGTGCAGGGCCCCGAGTGTCTCGAAGGCGGTCTGCTCGCCGAGCCGCCACTTCGCGGACTTCACGAACTGGAACACCGCGACCGACCAGCCCTGGTTCCAGCCGCGCAGCGCGAGACCGAACGCCGCTGTCGACTTCCCCTTGCCGTCGCCGGTGTTGACCATGAGCAGCGGCCGATTCCGGCGTTGCCGGGTGGTGAGACCGTCGGCGGGTACCACGGTCGGTTGTCCCTGCGGCATCAGGCGGCCCTCCCTCGTACGGCGGTGGTGATGGCGTCGGCGCGCACGTCCCCGACCCGGATGTACTCGGCGCCGAGCCGGTCGGCGAGGCGCTGCGCGAGTCCCATCCGGAAACGGCCGGTCTCGGAGTCCAGCACCACCGAGGGAATGTCCTGGGCGGCAACGCGGTCCGCGGCATCGAGCGAACGGTTCACGGCATCCGATCCGGAGGTCGCGCGCCCGTCGGTGACGACGACGAGCAGCGCCCGCCGGTCGGGATCGCGCAGCCGGTGCCGCCGGATCGTCTCGGCCGCCTCGGCCAATCCCTCGGCGAGCGGCGTGCGTCCGCCGGCCGGGAGCTCCCGCAGCCGGGCCGCGGCGACGTCGACCGAGTTGGTCGGGGGCAGCAGCAACTGCGCGCGGTCGCCGCGGAAGGTGACCAGTCCCACCGTGTCACGGCGCCGGTAGGCGTCGAGCAGCAGCGACAGGATCGCGGTCTTCACCTGTGTCATGCGGGCCTTCGCGGCCATGGACCCGGAGGCGTCGACGCACAGCAGCACGAGGTTGGCTTCCTTGCCCTCGATCACCTTGCGGCGCAGCTCCCACCCGTGTGCCTTTGTGGCGGTCCCGGGCGCCACAAAGGCACACGGGCGGGCGGCGGTGGCGCGGATGGTCGCGGGCAGGTGGATCGGGCCGGTGTCGCCGCTGTGTTCACCCACCGTGCGGCCGATCGTGGTGCGGGCCCGTGACCTGCGGCCCGCCGCACCGGGGCCGGTCCGGTCCGCGGCCAGCAGCCGCGCACGATACGGCTCGGCGGGGGCCGTCACCGTCGCCTCGGCGGACGGACCCGCGGAGGCCGGGCCGGCGGCTTCCGATCCGTCGGAACCACCACCGCCGCCCGGATCGTCGTCGGGTCCGTCGGGCTCACCGTCGTCGTTGCCGAGAAGGTCGTCGAGCGTCTGCTCGTCCATGCCGGGGGAGTCGAACGGGTTGCGACGCCGCCGATGCGGCAGCGCGAGTTTCGCAGCGACCGCGATGTCGTCCCGGGTCACCTCGTCACGGCCGCACCATGCGGCGTGCGCGACCGCGGTCTTCGCGGTCACCAGGTCGGCACGCATGCCGTCGACGTCGAAGGCCGCGCAGACCTCCGCGATCGCGACGAGCGCGGCATCCGGCAGACGGACCTGCGGCAGCCGGCTGCGGGCGTCGGCGATCCGGCGGGACAACTCGGCCTCCGCGTCCGACCACTGCGCGACGAACGCCTCGGGGTCGGCGTCGAACGCCAGCCGGCGCCGGACGATCTCCGCGCGCTGCACGGGATCACGTGGCGCCGCGACCTCGACGGTCAGGCCGAACCGGTCCAGCAGCTGCGGCCGCAACTCGCCTTCCTCGGGGTTCATGGTGCCGACCAGCACGAATCGTGCCGCATGGGTGACCGAGACGCCGTCACGTTCGACCGTCGAGCGGCCCATCGCCGCGGCGTCGAGCAGCAGATCCACGAGGTGGTCGTGCAGCAGATTCACTTCGTCGACGTACAGCACCCCGCGGTGGGCGAGCGCGAGCAGACCGGGCTCGTACTCGGCGGTACCGCCGGCCAGCGCCTTGCCCAGGTGCAGCGACCCGGTGACACGGTCCTCGGTGGCGCCGACCGGAAGTTCCACGAGTCGCGCGGGGCGGGTGAGGACGGGTGCGCCGCCGGGATGCGGTCCGTCCGGGCAGGCCGGGTCCGGGGCGTCGGGCGCACACCCGAAGCGGCAGTCCGCGACCACGGTGACCTGCGGAAGCAGCGCCGCCTGCGCGCGCACCATCGTCGATTTGGCGGTGCCCTTCTCGCCGCGTACCAGCACACCACCGATGGCGGGCGACACGGCACACAGGGTCAGGGCCAGTGCCAGGTCGTCGGAGCCGACGACGGCGCTGAACGGATACACGTGCACTGGATCCTCCACAGGCTCCCGCTGGGACGTTCTTCCTCCGGCAGGCGAATCGAGGCCGGTATTCGGACTTCCCGGTCGAGCGCCGTGCGATCGCCTTCCCGGACCGGTGGTCCAGTGGCTGCGCTCTCGCGCGTGATCGACGACTCCCGGGTCACCGCAGCGGGCCTGTGCCGGATTCACACCGGCTTCCCGATTATCCCCGTGGGGGGCACCTCGATTGTCTCTGCCGCGGCCGAGTGTAGCCGGAGTGTCTCGGTTAGGGTTCACCGCCATGGGTTCCTCGATCACCGTCGTCGGCATGGGTGCGGACGGCTGGGACAGCATCGCATCGGCCGGGCGGGCACGCGTGCTGCAGGCCGACGTGCTCCTCGGCGGCCGCCGGCATCTGGCGCTGCTGCCCGACACCCACGCCCTGCGCGAGCCGTGGCCGTCACCGCTGCTCGCCGGTCTCGACGACCTGCTGGCGCGGCACACCGGGCGGGATGTGGTGGTGGTCGCCTCGGGCGATCCGCTGGTGTCCGGAATCGGCGCGACCCTCGTCCGGCGCCTCGGCGCGGACGCCGTGCAGGTGATCCCGGCGGTGTCCTCCGTCGCGCTCGCCCGCGCCCGGATGGGTTGGGCCGCCGAGGATTGCGAGACCGTCACCCTGGTCGGTCGTCACGTCGACGTTCTGCGCCGCTATCTGACCCGCGGCCGTCGGCTCGTCGTGCTGACCTCCGACGCCTCCGGTCCGGCGGAGGTCGCGCGGCTGCTCGTCGACGCCGGTTTCGCAGATGCCCGCGTGACGGTGCTCGCGAACCTCGGGCACCCGACCGACGAGACGCGCCGGGACGGCCCGGCCGCCGGCCTCGTCGGCACGACCTCCGCCGAGCTGAACCTGCTGTGCATCGAATGCTCGGGGGCCGAGGGATTGTCGACCGTTCCGGGACTGCCCGACGACTGCTTCGAGCACGACGGTCAGCTCAGCAAACGCCCGATCCGGGTCGCGGCGGTGTCCGCGCTGTCCCCGAAACCGGGGCAACTGCTGTGGGACGTCGGAGCGGGTGCCGGTTCGGTCGGGATCGAATGGGCCCGCACCGACCCGCGCTGCCGCACGCTCGCCCTCGAACAGAACGCCGCCCGTGCCGATGCGATCGAACGCAACGCCCTCCGGCTCGGCGTCCCGACCACGGTACGGGTCGTGCGGGGTGCCGCGCCTGCCGCACTCGCCGGTCTGGACACCCCCGACGCGATCTTCGTCGGCGGAGGGGGAAGCCGGACGGGCGTGCTCGAGACATGTTGGGAGGCATTGCGTCCCGGTGGAAGGCTCGTCGCGCATGCGGTGACGCTGGAAACGGAAGTGGTCCTCGTCGACTGGTGGAAACGCCACGGGGGAGAACTGACGCGGCACTCGGTCGAACAGGCCGCCGCGATCGGGACGTTCAGCGGATGGCAGGCGCTGCGACCGGTGGTGCAGTGGAGCGTCGTGAAAGGTGAAAAATGACAGTGCATTTCGTGGGATCCGGACCGGGTGCGGCGGATCTGCTGACGCTGCGGGCGGTGACGATGCTGCGCGAGGCGCGCGTCGTGCTGTACGCGGGGACCTACCTGGACCAGGAGGTGCTGTCCCACTGCGCCGCCGGCGTCGAACTGATCGACACACAGCACCTCGATCTCGACGAGATCACCGCCCATCTCGTCGACGCGCACCGGCGCGGACTCGACACGGTGCGGCTGTGCTCCGGTGACCCGTCGCTGTACTCGGCGCTCACCGAGCAGACCCGCCGCCTCGACGCCGCGGGTGTGCCGTGGGACGTGACACCGGGTGTGCCCGCGTACGCCGCGGCCGCCGCGACCCTCGGCGCGGAACTGACGGTTCCCGAACTCGCGCAGACGGTCGTGCTCACCCGCACGCAGGCCCGATCCACCGCGATGCCCGCGACCGAAGCGCTCGCGAAGGTCGCGGGGCTTCGTGCGAGCCTCGTGCTGCACCTGGCGATCACCCGGATCCGGGTGCTGGCGGACGAATTGAGCGCCGAATACGGCGTCGACTGTCCCGCCGCGGTCGTGGCGTTCGCGTCGCGGCCGAACCAGCTCGTGCTGCGCGGCACCCTCGCCGACATCGCGGACAAGGTCGAGGAGGCCGGGCTGAAGCACACCGCCGTCGTCCTGGTCGGACGCGCACTCGGGATCCGCGAGCAGTCGCAGGTCGCGTGCTCACACCTGTACGACCCGGCACGCGACCGGGCCAGGTGACCCCGCCGTCCGAGCGAATGTATCCCTCGTCTCCTTCAATCGAGTGAGTGTATCCTTCGCTCGGCGACGGGCGGGCTCGGCGCCGGTGATGAACGCGACCGCGACCTCAGCCCTTCCCGCCGGTGTCGCTTCCCGCGGCCGCCTTGACGGCCGAAATGATTCCCTGGTAGCCGGTGCAGCGGCAGATGTTTCCGGACAGCGCCTCCCGGATCTCGCCGTCCGTCGGGGACGGGTTGTCGCGCAGGAACGCGCTCGCCGTGACGACGAACCCCGGTGTGCAGAAACCGCATTGGAGGCCGTGGTGATCGCGGAACGCGGCCTGGACCGGTGACAGCGTGCCGTCGGGTTCGGCGATACCCTCGACGGTGGTGATCTCGGAACCGTCGGTCTGCACCGCGAACACCAGGCACGCGCGAACCGCCTCGCCGTCGAGCAGCACCGTGCACGCGCCGCACACTCCGTGTTCGCAGCCCAGGTGTGTTCCGGTCAGGCCGCAGTCGATGCGCAGGAAGTCGGCGAGGGTCAGCCGGGGAGGCACGGTGCGGCGATAGCTCGTGCCGTTGATCCGCACCTCGATGTCGACGTCAGCCATGCGTTGCCTCCTCTACGGCGCGCTTGAAGGCGCGCGCCACCATTGCTGTTCCCACGCGCTTGCGGTACTCGACCGGACCGTGCAGGTCCTCGGAGATCGACTCGACGGTGTCGAGGACATCGCGTCCGACCGTCTCCGGATCGTGCTCCGCGGCACCACGGCCGGTGAGGGTCTCCTCGACGGCGGTCGCTCGGGTCGCGGTCGGCCCCAACCCGAAGGTGGTGATCGCGCATCGTTCGATCGTCGAATCGTCGGCGAGGGTGAGTGCGACGAGCGCGCCGGCGACCGCGAAATCGCCGCTGCGCCGGGTGAATTCCTCGATCGCGAAACCGCTGCGGGGCGGTGCGACGGGGAAGACGATGCCGGTGATCAGCTCGTCCTCGGCGAGATCGGTGCTCCACATGCCGGTGAAGAACTGCGACGCGGGGATCGTGCGGACGCCCCGCGGCGACAGTGTCTCGATCTCGGCGTCGAGTGTCAGTGCGACGGCCGGATATTCGCCGGCGCCGTCGGCGTGGGCGATCGACCCTCCGATCGTGCCGCGATTGCGGATCTGGAAATGCCCGATCAGCGGGGTCGCGCGGGAGAGCAGCGGCACCGCGTCGCGGACCTGTTCGGACCGGCCGACCGTGCTGTGGGTCGTGCCGGCGCCGATCCACACCGAGTCGTCCCGAACGTCGATGCCCCGCAACGTCTCCACGCGACGCAGGTCGACGAGGTGCTCGAACACGGCGAGGCGCAGGTTGAGCATCGGCATCAGCGACTGTCCGCCGGCGATGAACTTCGCGTCGTCGCCGAGTTCGGTGATCAGGGCGATCGCCTCTTCTGCGGTGGCGGGAGCGTGGTAGTCGAACGCTGCCGGTTTCATGCCGTCACCTTCCGGGCCTGCTCGATCATCGACACGATCGTCGACGGGGTCAGCGGGAGTCTCGACACCTCGACACCGAACGGTGCGAGCGCGTCCGCGACCGCGTTGACCACCGCAGGGGAGGAGCCGATCGCGCCGCCCTCACCGACACCCTTGTGCCCACCGGGCCCGGGACTCGGTGTTTCGACGTGTCCGAGTTCGATGTCGGGGACCTCGGTGGCGGTCGGCAGCAGGTAGTCCATGAACGTCGTGGTCACCGGGTTGCCGGTCTCGTCGTAGGCCAGGTGCTCGTAGAGCGCGCCGCCGATGCCCTGCACGGTGCCGCCCCAGATCTGTCCCTCGACGACGTTGGGATTGATCATCGGGCCGCAGTCCTCGCTGACGATGTAGCGCAGGAATTTCACCGCGCCGGTCGCGATGTCGACCTCGACGGTGCACAGGTGGGTCGCGTTGGCCCAGATCATCATCTGGTCCGCGCGGTAACGACCGCTGGCCTCCAGACCCGCGGGCACACCCGGCGGCAACGTCTCGGTCTGGAAGTACGCGATGTCGGCGATCTCCTGCAGCGACAGCCCGACGCCGGGTACCCCGCGGACGGTGGCGCGGCTCTCGGCGAGTTCGATGTCCTCCGGGGCGGCCTCGAGCCGGTGCGCGGCGATCGCGAGGATGCGTTCGCGCAGCACCGACGCGGTCTCACCGACCGCACCGGCGGTCATCGCGCCCGAGCGGCTGCCGCCGGTGCCGGCGCCGAACGGCGCGACCGCGGTGTCGCCCTGGATGGTGTTGACGTCGGAGAGGGCGCACCCGAGCGCGTCGGCGGTCAACTGGACCACGGTCGTCTCGAGGCTGTTGCCCGACGATCCGCCCGCGACGTACACGTTGACCTTGCCGGACGGTTCGATGCGGATGGTCGCGCCCTCGGTGCTGTGGAACGGGGTGGCGCCGGCGGTGGGTTCGAGATAGGTGCAGGTGCCGAGCCCGATGTAGCGGCCCTCGGCGCGCGCCATTTCCTGCTCCCGGCGGAAGGCGTCGAAGTCGAGCATCGACAGGGCCTGCTCGAACGTCTCGCGTGGAGTGACGTCGCTGAACGGCATACCGGTCGGCGCGGCGACGGGGAACTCGTCGTTGCTGTACATGTTCCGGCGGCGCAACTCGATCGGATCGAGTCCGATGCGGCGGGCCGCGGTGTCCAGCAGCACTTCCCGTGCCATCGACTCGTACTGCCACGGTCCGCGGTACGCGACGCGGCCGACGGTGTTGGTGTAGTGCAGTTTCAGGCTGAACGTGGCGGCGGGGACGCGATACGGGCCGGGGAAGAGCATGCCGACGGCGGAGGCGGCGGTCACCGGCGACGGCACCGGGTAGGCGCCCACGTTCTGCACGTGGTCGAGCGTGGCGGCGAGGATCCTGCCGTCCGCGTCCAGGGCGATGCGGGCCTCGCCGTGTTCCTCCCGCGCCATCCCGGCCGACATCATGTGCTCCTGCCGGTCCTCGATCCACTTGACCGCGAACGGCAGCAGGGTCGCCGCGAGCATGATGCAGATGTCCTCGCGCTGCGGCACGACCTTCTGGCCGAATCCACCGCCGGTGTCGCGCATGAGGACGCGGACCCGGTGTTCGTCGATGCCGAGCAGCTTCGCGCAGAATCCGCGGACTTCGTGTGGCGACTGGGTCGATGCCCACACGGTCATCTCTCCGGTCGATGTGGTCCATTCCGCAACCAGGCCGCGCGTCTCCATCGGGACCGCGATGTACGCCTGCTGGTGGACGGTCTGGGACACGACGTGCGGCGCCTCGTCGAAGATCCGCAGCAATTCGTCGGACGGGGGCAGCGCCATGCCACCGGCGTTGTTACCGGGGAACTGCGCGTGCACGAGCTCGTCGTTCGTGTCTGCGGTGACGTAGTCGACCACCGGCGTGAGCGCTTCGTAGTCGACCGCGACGAGTTCGACGGCGTCCTCGGCGATGTAGCGGTCGCGGGCGATGACGAGCGCGACGGGGTCGCCGACGAACCGGACCTCGTCCTCGGCCAGCGGTGGCCAGTTCAGACTCGGCATGAACGGGCCGTCCAGCGCGTACTTCTGTTCGTGGACGCGCGGGTTGAGGTCGGACGCGACGAACACCGCGTGCACGCCGTCGAGCGCCTCGGCTTCGCTGGTGTCGATCGAGACGATTCTGCCCCGGGGAATCGGGCTGCGGACGAAGCATGCGTGGAACATGCCCGGACGCGTGACGTCGTCGACGAACAACCCGGCGCCGGTGAGCAACCGCGGATCTTCGATGCGCGGAACCCGGGCACCGACGTAGCAGGAAGGAACTGTTGGGGTCACGCTCACTCGTCACCTCGGACTTCGCACGAAACACGGGAAGGTCGCTGCACGGGTCGGGCTCGCTGTGCTGAGCACCTGTTTAGCATCGGCCCGAATGAGATGTCAATCACATTCTCGTGATTGGAGAGTCTCGCTTACCGGCGGTGGAGCGGGCGTGGCCGGGATCACGCTTGACGGACGGGGGTGAACGACGTTCACTGGTATTTCGGTGAACATTGTTCACCATATTGTCGACAGGGAGGGCGCAGTGAGCCCAGATCACCGGAAACCGCAGAGCGATACCGCCGTCACGGCACTGCTGAGCCTGGCCGGGCTCGTCGTCGCGCTGCAGACGACCCTCGTGGTGCCGTTGCTGCCCAACCTGCCCGGCATCCTCGGTGTCAGCGACGGCGACGCGACCTGGCTGGTGACGATCACACTGCTCACCGGCGCGGTCGCGACGCCGATCGTCTCGCGCATGGCCGACATGTACGGCAAGCGCCGGATGATGATCCTGTCGCTGTCGATGATGCTGCTCGGTTCCCTCGTCGCGGCGATCGGCGGCACCTACGTGACCGTGCTCGTCGGCCGTGCCTTCCAGGGCTTCTCGTCCGCGTTGATCCCGGTCGCGATGGCGGTGCTGCGTGATGTGCTGCCGCGGGAGAAGGTCGCGTCCGGCGTCGCGATGGTCAGCGCGACGATGGGTATCGGCGGTGCCCTCGGTCTCCCCGCCGCGGGTGTGCTGTTCGACCACTTCGGCTGGAGCTCGGTGTTCTGGGTGTCCGCGGCCGCGGGTGCGCTGCTGCTCACCGGCATCCTGATCCTCGTTCCCGCCGGTGTCTCCGGGACCCCCGGCCGCTTCGACGTCCTCGGGGCGGTACTGCTCTCCCTCGCGCTGGTCGCGTTGCTGCTCGGCATCTCGAAAGGACCGGCCTGGGGTTGGACCAGCCCCCGCATCCTGCTGAGCCTGGGCGCGGCCGTCCTCGTCCTCGCCGCTTGGGTGCCCTACGAGCTCCGTGCGAAGGCGCCGATGGTGGACCTGCGCATCTCGGTGCGCCGTCCCGTCCTGCTGACCAACCTCGCAGGTCTGTTCGTCTCGTTCGCCGCGTACGCCAACACCCTTGCGACCACCCAGCAGCTGCAGCTGCCGGAGATCACGGGGTTCGGATTCGGGCTCAGTGCCGCGACCGCGGGCCTGTGCATGGTGCCCGGCGGCATGGCCATGATGATCATCTCGCCGCTCTCCGCGCGGATCACCGGACGTTTCGGTGCCCGCACCACCCTGGTCGCGTCGACACTCCTGATGACGCTGGCCTACGCCTTCCGCATGACCTTCGACGACACGGTCGTCCTCATCGTCGTCGGCAGCGTCCTGGTGAGCATCGGCAACGCGCTCGCCTTCGCCGTCATGCCGATCCTCATCATGAACGCGGTGCCGCTGAACGAGACCGCCGCCGCCAACGGCGTCAACTCGCTGCTGCGCACCGTCGGCTCGTCGAGCATGAGCGCCGTCGTCGCGGCGTTGCTGACCGGCATCACCGTCGAGGCCGCCGGACACACCTTCCCCGGACACGCCGCGTTCGTCGCGATGTTCGCGGTCGCCGGTGCCGCGACGCTGTTGGCTACCCTGGCCGGTGTGTTCCTACCCAGACCCGCCCGCGCACGCATCGAACCGGTGACGACCCCGGAGTCCGTCCGGGCAGGGTTGTGACCGAACGCACCACCCGGGACGCCGTCCTCGAGGTGGCCCGGAAACTGTTCACCGAGCGTGGATTCACGTCGACGACGATCCGCGACATCGCCGAGGGGGCCGGCGTCTCGCCGGCGCTGGTGATGAAGCTGACCGGCAGCAAGGCGCAGCTGTTCGAGGCCGCGGTCCCCGACGCACCGAACGTCGACGAACTCGACCATCCCGCCGAGCCGGTCGGCCACCGCATGACCCGGGCGCTCGTCGAGCGTCGTGATTCCGGCGACTTCGAGTTCTGGGCGATGGCGCCGTTCCTGCTGCAGGAGGCACCCGACCGGGACGCGGCGCGCGCGAACATGGAGGCGCGGTTCGTCCCGCGCATCGCCGCCGCGATCGGCGAGGACACCCCGACGCAGGTGCGCGCGCGGCTCATCGTCAGCATGCTGCTCGGGCTCGCCAGCGGACTGCGAACCTTCGAGCTGGTCACCCCCGACGTGATCGAGAGCGACCGGCTCGTCGCGACCTACGGCGCGCTCGTGCAGGCGATCATCGACGACCCCGCGCTGTAGCGGGCCGCGTGGCGTTCAGTCCACCGATCGGGCGGTCCACACCGCGCCCGCGGGTGTCACGGACGTACCTGCCGCACCGACGATCAGCAGGCACTTCATGTCGATCGTCGCCGGGTCCAGCTTTTCGAGCGTAGTGACGTCGAGCGATTCCCCCGGACGGCCCACGTCCCGGCCGACGACCACGACGGTGTCGGCGGGCCGGTGCCGCAGGAGCACGGCCCGGGCGTCGGCGACCTGCGTGGTGCGGGACCGCGACGCCGGGTTGTAGATGCCTAGCACCAGGTCCGCCTGCGCGACCGCGATCAGGCGCTTCTCGATGACCGGCCACGGCTTGAGCCGGTCGGACAGGCTCATCACCGCGAAGTCGCCGCCGATCGGAGCGCCCGCCCGCGCGGCGACGGCCTGCACCGCGGACACCCCGGGCAGTACCCGGATCGGAATCTCGTCGTAGCGGTCGTCCTGTGCGGCCTCGAACACGGCCGACGCCATGCCGAAGACGCCGGCGTCACCACCGGAGACCACCGCGACCTTCTCGCCCGCCGCCGCCAGGTCGAGTGCGAAGCGCGCCCGGTCCACCTCGACGGTGTTTCCGCTCGAATGCCGTTGCAGTCCGGCCCGAACCGGTACCCGGTCCACGTACGGTCCGTAACCGACGACGTGATCGACGGACGCCAATGCGGCGGACGCTTCCGGAGTCAGCCACCTGTCGTCGGCGGGGCCGAGTCCGATCACCAGGAGTTCCTGTACCGCAGTGGTTTCCACGCGGTCGGGGCTCGCCGGACGGGAGCGGTCGGTGATGCCGCGATTGCGCGGGGCCCGGTCGCCCGGCGCGAGGATCACCGAGAAGTACGGCACCGCATCGGGATCCACGTCGGCGACCGGCGCGATGCGTTGTCCTCCCATCGATGCGCGTTCGACGTACACGGCGTCGTCGAGCCGGCCGGCCTGCGCGAGAGCGTTCCGGACCGCGGGAAAGGTCCGTCCCAGTTTCATGATCACCGCACCGTCGGTGTCGGCGAGCCGCCGCGCCAGCTCCGGTTCCGGCAGGGTGCCGGGCAGGACAGTGAGCACATCGGTTCGCCGGACGAGGGGTTCCGCTGTGGCCGCCGCCGCGGCCGAGAACGACGTCACGCCGGGGACCACCTCGGCCGTATATCGATCGGCGAGTCGGTCGTGCAGATACATGTAGGAGCCGTAGAACAGCGGATCGCCCTCGCACAGCACCACGACGGTCCGCCCGGCCTCGAGGTGGGCGGCGAGGCGCCGGGCGCAGTCGTCGTAGAACTCGGCGATCGCACCGTCGTACCCACCGGGGTGTTCAGTGGTGCCCGTGGTCACCGGGTACACCATCCGCTCCTCGACGACGCCGACCGGAATGATCTCGGCGGCAATGGATCGCGCGATCGATCGGCCGTGAGTGCCGGAGTGGTACGCGATCACGTCGGCGTCGGCGATCAGCCGCGCCGCCTTGCGGGTGATCAGTTCGGGATCGCCAGGGCCCAGGCCCACGCCGTAGAGTCGTCCGGTGCTCATTCCTGCTCCTGCGCTAGTGCGTTGAGTGCGGACGACGCCATCGCCGAGCCGCCGCGTCGTCCCCGGACCGCCAGGAACGGGATCTGCAGTTCGTGTTCGATCAGGGCTTCCTTCGATTCCGCCGCGCCGATGAAGCCGACCGGCACACCGACGATGGCGGCCGGTCGCGGGCCGCCCGCGTCGAGCATCTCGAGCAGGTGGAACAGGGCGGTCGGTGCGTTGCCGATCGCGACGACCGCGCCGGCGAGGTGATCGGCCCACAGCGACACCGCCGCCGCGGACCGGGTCGTGCCCCACCGTTCGGCCATGCCCGGCACCCGTGGGTCGCCGAGCAGGCACAGCACCGGGTTGTCCGCCGGCAGACGCTTGCGGGTGACGCCGGAGGCGACCATGTTCGCGTCGGTGAGGATCGGCGCTCCGGCGGCCAAGGCGTCCCGCGCCGCCCGGACCAGTCCGGGATGGATGACGAGATCGCGGGTGAGGTCGGTCTGGCCGCTGGCGTGGATCATCCGCACCGCGACCTTCTCGGCGTCGGTGGGAATGCCGGTCAGGTCCGACTCGGACCGGATCGTCGCGAAGGACCGCACATAGATCTCGGCACCGTCGGTTTCGTAGTCGTACCGGCGGGGCGGGGGCGTCTCGATCACATGGGGCTCCTGGCGACGACGAGCGTATGGGGAAAAGGTGGTGCGCCGCAGGCACGTTCGCATCCGACGATGTGGACGTGCCGGGAAGAGGACGGCTCTGCGACTGTTCGTCGGGCCGCTTCTCGCGTATCGCTGCGGGCGAGACTACACCGGGGCGCACCGGTGCACGCGGACACCCGAGACCACGGAGAATTCTCGGCAGGTTCGAAACCCGCGTCCGCGAGCGCATCCACATCGACGTCGGGCGGAAGGACGAGACCCCGCCACGGCGTGACGATCACGCCGCGATCCGGCAGGACCGACGCCATCGCCGGAGTGATGATTCCCAGGGGCACCAGAACGGACACGGCACCGTCGAGGACCCCGTACGGCATCCGGTACGGCGCGAGCCGGGGGAGCGGTGCCACACCACCGAGCTCGCGGCCCTCGCCCGGTAGTTGCCGCACGTGCCAGAGCGTTTCCCGCACCTCGACGAACCTCACCGCGGCGTCGACCAGTGCCCGGACCGCGCCGGTGATCGGGACGACCGGTCCGCTCAGTCCGCCGATCCCGATCCGCATCCGTTCGGCGTCGAGCGCCGTCGCGGACAGGTCGCAGCGGAGACCGGTGACGTCGCCGCGGCCGTCGTCGATTGCGAACAGGAACCGGCCCGGCAGGTCCGCCAGGCCGGGTTCGCTGCACACTGCCGCATCGAGTTCGGCGACGAGGGGGCGGACGTCCGCGAGTCCTCCGGTGATGCCGGACAACGGGGACGCGACGACGTTGCGGACCCGTTCGTGGCTCGCGGACGGCAGGAAGCCCGCGTCGGCGACCGCGGTGACCAGGCGCTCGGGGACACCACCGCACTCGTCCACGAAAACACCCCTGATCTGGATGTTTCCGCGTGAGGTGAGGTGAAGGTCGCCGTCGGCGAACCGGGCTGCGGCGGCGGAGAGCCGACGCAGCCCGTGGTCGGGGAGACGCCCGCCGGGAGCACGCACGCGCACCAGCGCGCCGTCCGCGGCGAGGTGCGGGCGCAGCAGCCCCGGGCATCGATCCGGGGGGAGGGGGTCGGCCGAACGGTCCGTCATGGCCGCACATGGTTGCATACCTGCCCAGGAGGTGCGCTACTCTCGGCGTGCCGTGGTGTTCGGGAAGCCGGTGAGAAACCGGCGCGGCCCTCGCCACTGTGAGCGGGTAGTCGGCTCACCCTCGTCCGGTCCGGTTCGCCGGGGCGGAGACCACTGGAGTTGCCTCCGGGAAGGTCGGTGCGGCCGGCGTCGATCCGTCAGCCAGGAGACCGGCCACGGCACGCGAGGTCCACGAGGGTTTGGAGACTGAACATGGCTGTTTTCGTGCTGTTCCGGGGCGTGCGGTGACGCGCCTGACGTTGCTGTCGACGTCCGACACCGACCTGCTGTCGGCTCGGGCGAGCGGCGCCGACTGGGTGGTGGGGAACCCGTCCCGGCTCGACCTGACCGGTGAATCTCCGACCGCCCTGCCCGCGCTGCTCGCGGGCTCCGACCTGGTCGTCGTGCGGATTCTCGGGTCGGCCCGGTCCTGGCAGGAGGGGCTCGATCGGGTGCTCGCCCGGGGTGTCCCCGTGGTCGTCCTGGGCGGCGAGCAGACGCCCGACGGCGAGTTGATGGGTTACTCGACCGTGCCCATCGGCACCGCGTCCGAAGCGCACCGATACCTGGCCCACGGCGGACCCGGGAACCTCGCGCAACTGCATGCCTTCCTGTCGGACACCGTGCTCCTCGGCGGCGACGGTTTCGAACCTCCTGCGGCACTTCCCGAATGGGGCGTCGCCGACCGTCCCGCGCCCGCCGTCGGCGGGTTGCCGAGGGTGGGCGTGCTGTTCTACCGCGCCCACCACGCGAGCGGAAACGTGCAGTTCGTGCACGATCTCGCGGACGCGATCGACGCGACCGGCCGGGCGCAGGCCGTAGTGATCCACTGCGCGTCGCTGCGTGGTGCACCCGAGGATCTGCTCGGTCTGCTGGGGACCCTCGACGCCCTGGTGGTGACGGTGCTCGCCGCGGGTGGCACCAAACCGGCGACCGTCGGCGCGGGCGGCGACGACGAGGCCTGGGACGTCGCGACGCTCGCCGCCCTCGACATCCCGATCCTGCAGGCGCTGTGCCTGACCTGGAGCCGGGAGAACTGGGCGGACTCGGACGACGGTGTCTCCCCGCTGGATTCGGCTACGCAGATCGCCGTCCCGGAGTTCGACGGGCGCATCATCACGGTTCCGTTCTCGTTCAAGGAGCTCGGCGCCGACGGTCTTCCCCGATACGTCACCGACCCCGAACGCTGTGCCCGGGTCGCGGGAATCGCGGTCGCGCACGCGCGATTGCGGCACGTGCCGCCCGCGCAGCGACGCATCGCGATCATGCTCTCGGCGTACCCGACGAAGCATTCGCGGGTGGGCAACGCGGTGGGTCTCGACACCCCGGTCTCGGCGATCCGGTTGCTGCGGGCCATGCGGGACCAGGGCTACGACCTGGGCGACGGCTTCCCCGGCATGGATCTGGAGGACGACACGGAGGCCGGGAACGCCCTGATCCACGCGCTCATCGACGCCGGCGGTCAGGACGAGGAATGGCTCACGGCCGAGCAGCTGTCCGGTAACCCGGTACGCGTGACCACCGCTCGGTATCGGGAGTGGACGAAGTCCCTGCCCGCGGAGCTGACCGACGCGATGACCGAGGCGTGGGGCGAGGCACCCGGATCGTTGTTCGTCGACGGCGAGGGTGAGGACGAGGCGGTCGTACTGGCGACCCTGCAGGCCGGGAACATCGTCCTGATGATCCAGCCGCCCAGGGGATTCGGGGAGAATCCCGTCGCGATCTACCACGATCCGGACATGGCGCCGTCCCACCATTACATGGCGGCCTATCGATGGGTGGAACGAGGATTCGGTGCCGACGCCGTCGTGCATCTCGGCAAGCACGGCTCGATGGAATGGCTGCCCGGCAAGAACGCCGGACTGTCCGCCTCCTGCGCGACCGACGCGGCGATCGGCAACCTCCCGCTGATCTACCCGTTCCTCGTCAACGATCCCGGGGAAGGCGCGCAGGCCAAGCGGCGCGCGCACGCGACGATCGTCGACCATCTGATCCCGCCGATGGCGCGCGCCGAATCGTACGGCGACATAGCGCGTTTGGAACAGTTGCTCGACGAGTACTCGAACATCGCGGCAATGGATCCCGCCAAGCTCCCGGCGATCCGCGCACAGATCTGGACGCTGATCCGGGCTGCGAAACTCGACCACGACCTGGGTCTGGACGACCGGCCCCACGACGCCGAGTTCGACGATTTCCTGCTGCATGTCGACGGGTGGCTGTGCGAGGTCAAGGACGCGCAGATCCGTGACGGTCTGCACGTGCTCGGCGGCGCTCCGGCCGGCGAGGCCCGGGTGAATCTGGTGCTGTCGATCCTGCGGGCCGCACAGGTGTGGGGTGGGCAGGCCCATGCGGTTCCGGGACTGCGCGCCGCACTGGGCCTGAAACCCGATGCTCCCCTGACCGAGGTGGATGCGGTGGAGTCGCAGGCCCGGGCTCTGGTGCAGGCGATGGAAGACGCCGGGTGGGCCACCGGATCGGTCTCGGGCGCAGTCGAATCCGTTCTCGGTGCCGACGACGCGGAGATCGCACGCGTGCTGACCTTCGCGGCCGAACAGGTGGTGCCGAGACTGGCGCGCACGACCGACGAACTCGACATGGTGCTGCATGCCCTGGACGGCGGCTACGTGCCCGCCGGCCCGTCCGGTTCGCCGCTGCGCGGTCTGGTGAACGTGCTCCCCACCGGGCGCAACTTCTACACCGTCGACCCGAAGGCGGTGCCCAGTCGACTCGCCTACGACACCGGCGTCGCACTGGCGAACGCACTGGTCGAGCGGTACCTCGCCGATACCGGCAGCTACCCGCGGTCCGTCGGACTGTCGGTGTGGGGGACCTCCGCGATGCGCACGGCGGGCGACGACATCGCCGAAGTCCTCGCTCTCGTCGGTGTCCGGCCGGAGTGGGATCCCGAGTCCCGCCGCGTGCGTGAGCTGACGGTCGTGCCGCTCGCCGAACTCGGCCGTCCGCGCATCGATGTCACGGTGCGGATCTCCGGGTTCTTCCGCGACGCGTTCCCGCACGTCATCGGGATGCTGGACGACGCCATCCGCACCGTCGCGGCACTCGACGAACCCGACGACATGAACTACGTCCGTGCCCACGCCCGGCGCGACGAGGCCGAGCACGGCGACGCGGACCGTGCGGTCCGCCGGATCTTCGGATCCGAGCCGGGCTCCTACGGCGCGGGCATCCTGCAGCTCATCGACTCCGGAAACTGGCGCACCGACGAGGATCTCGCCGAGGTGTACACCGCGTGGGGCGGATTCGCGTACGGCCGCGGGGTGCACGGCGAACCCGCCGCCGACGACATGCGCGCCAACTACCGGCGCATCGCGGTCGCGGCGAAGAACACCGACACCCGCGAACACGACATCGCGGATTCGGACGACTATTTCCAGTACCACGGCGGCATGGTCGCGACCGTGCGCGCGCTGACCGGCCACGACCCCAAGGCCTACATCGGGGATTCGACCACACCCGACGCCGTACGGACCCGGACGCTGGCAGAGGAGACGGCGCGGGTGTTCCGGGCGCGGGTGGTCAATCCGCGCTGGCTCGCGGCGATGCGCCGGCACGGTTACAAGGGCGCGTTCGAGCTCGCGGCGACCGTCGACTACCTGTACGGGTACGACGCGACCGCCGGGGTCGTCGCCGACTGGATGTACGAGACTCTGGCGCAGACGTACGCCCTGGATTCGGAGAACCAGCAGTTCCTGCGTGAAGCGAATCCGTGGGCGTTGCGCGGAATCGTCGAGCGACTGACCGAGGCCGCCGACCGTGGGCTGTGGGCGGAACCGGACCCGGCGACGATGCAGGCGCTGCAGCAGGCCTACCTCGACGTCGAAGGAGACCTCGAGGATCGCGAATGAGGTTACGTCTCATCGGCATCGGACCCGGTGGGCCGGACGACCTGACCGTCACGGCGGTGCGTGCCCTGAACGATGTGGACGTGTTCCTCGTCGCCGACAAGCAACGCGGCGTGGACGACCTGGTGTCGGTGCGCGAAGAGATCTGCCGCCGTCACATCACCGGAGACCATCGGGTGCTCGTCGTACCCGACCCGCCCCGGGACCGCGCACCGCAACGGTACGGAAACGAGGTGCGGGACTGGCATGCCGCACGCGCGGAGACCTACGAGACGGTGCTGCGCGAGCAGGTGCGCGCCGGGGAAACCGTCGGGTTCCTGGTGTGGGGTGATCCGAGCCTGTACGACAGCACCATTCGCGTCGTCGAACGAATCCGCGAACGCGGGGTCGTCGACCTCGACTACGACGTGATCCCCGGTGTCAGCAGCGTGCAGATGCTCGCCGCCCGGCACCGGCTGGTGCTCAACAGGATCGGCGGCCCGGTGACGATCACGACGGGGCGTCGTCTGCACGACGATGTCGCGGCTGGCGGCGACAACCTCGTCGTGATGCTCGACGGAAATCTCGCGTGTACCGAATTGCCCGGGGAATGGGACATCTGGTGGGGAGCGAACCTCGGGACAGCGGACGAGGAACTCGTCGCCGGGCGCCTGTCCGAGGTCCGGGACCGTATCGAGGTGGCCCGCGCCCGCTCGAAGTCCGCCCGCGGCTGGGTGATGGACACCTACCTGCTGCGGCGCGCCTGAGCAGGTATCACCGCTGCGCGAACAGCACCGCCGGACGCGGTCCGGAGTCCGTCGGGGACCTGCTGAGGACGACGGGAAGCCACTGCGAGGTGAGCGCCACCACGGCGAGCCAGGCCAGCACCATCCCGAAGGACGGAGAATGCGGAGCCGAGGTCTCCATACCGTTCTGCGACCAGTACCCGAACAGCCCGAACAGCGACGACAGGCCGCAGCCGAGCATCGAGGCGACTGCCAGACGCCACCGGCGCAGGCACAGCGCCGCCGTGGACACGGCAACGCCGAACACGAGCGCGAGGGAGACGAAGAGGCGCATCGGCAACGTGACGGTCGCGTGCACGCCGAACCAGCCGCCCAGCACCGTCCACGACGCGGCGGTCTCCGTCTGGGGCATCAGCAGAGCGACGACCAGAACGGTCACGCATCCGGCGAGCACCCATTGCCGGCGGCCGGCGCCGAACTCGCCGGCCACCTTCTTCTCGATGCGGGTGAACTCGCTGTGGTAGGCGGACAGGTCGTCGCGCACCGGACCTCCTCGCTCAGGGCACAAGGTCCCCAGTATGCGCCCCGCAGACGGGAGACGTGCACGCGGGAGTCACACGCAGGACACGGTTGCGATGGGACGCGTGGTGTCGCCGATCTTGTACTGTTCGAAATCGACGTAGGGAACACCGGTGGGAATCCGGGGCTGTCCCGCAACTGTCACCGAGGAGCGATCCCCCAACGCTCGGCCACGGCCCATCAGGGTTGGAAGGCCGGGGGAGAGCGTCGATCCGGGAGCCAGGACACCTGCGCCGAATATCGCTACCACGAGGATGGACATGTACAACTGGAGAACTTCCGCCCGGAACGGGCGGCGATCGCTGCTGCACACGGGGATCGGATTGCTGGCGGTGGCCACCGTGGCCACCGGATGCTCACCGGCCCCGTCCGAAGCGGATGCCGATCGAGGTGACGGCAGCGGTTCTGCCTCCACCGCCTACCCGCTGACCGTCGAGAACTGCGGCCGGACCGTCACCGTGGCCGCGCCGCCGCAGCGGGCGGTGTCGCTCAACCAGGGCTCGACCGAGATCCTGCTCTCGCTCGGTCTCGCGGACCGCATGGTGGGAACCGCGACGTGGACCGACCCGGTGCGCGCAAACCTGGCCGCCGACAACGAGACCGTTCGCCGCCTCGCCGACAACAAGCCGTCCTTCGAGGTCGTTCTCGATACCGAACCGGACTTCGTCTCGGCATCCTTCGGGGGCACGCTCGGCGCGGGTGGCGTGGCCGACCGGGACCAGTTCGAGCAACTCGGGGTGCCGACCTACCTGTCGCCCACCGACTGCGACGGAAAGAACGACGACAGCGTCAACGCCGACGGCAACCGCACCGAACCGCTCACCATGGAATCGGTGTACAAGGAGATCCGCGAGCTGGCAGCGATCTTCGACGTCCGCGAGCGCGGTGAAGCATTCGTCGCCGAACTCGAAGACCGCTACGAGACGGCGGCGGGCGCGATCGAAGCAACCGACGTGACACTGGCGTTCTGGTTCGCGGACACCAGCACCCCCTACGTCGCGGGTTGCTGCGGTTCCTCCGGCATCATCGCCGCCTCGGTCGGTGCCGAGAACGTGTTCGCCGACACCACCAACGAGTGGCCGCAGGTGAGCTGGGAATCCGTCCTCGATCGCGACCCGACCGCCCTCGTCCTCGGAGACCTGAGTCGCCGCAGTATCGAAGGTGACGCCCTCGACAGCAAGATCGCCTTCCTCGAGTCGAATCCGGTCACGCAGCGGTTGTCCGCCGTGCGGAACAAGCGCTACATCGTCGTCAACGGCGCAGACATGAACCCGTCGATCCGCACCGTCGACGGCATCGAGAAGGTCGCCGACGCGCTGCGCCGATGGAACCTCGGCAGCTGATCGTGACGGACGCCGAGGTTCGATCGGTCGAGAACGAGCGCGTCCCGATCGCGGCCGTCGTCACCGCAGTGGGTCTGGTGGTGCTCGCGCTGTCGGTCGCGGTGACGGTGACGATAGGTCCGGCGGATCTGTCGGTCGCGGACGTGTATTCGGTGATCTTCGACAAGCTGGGCGTGGGCGAATCCACGATCAGTGCCATCCGCGAAGGAATCGTCTGGGAGTTGCGGCTCCCACGGACGCTGCTCGCAGCGATATGCGGTGCCGGCCTGGCGGTCTGCGGCGTCATCATGCAGTCCCTGCTGCGCAACCCCCTTGCCGACCCCTTCGTGCTGGGCATCTCCTCCGGCGCCTCCACGGGTGCCGTGATGATCGCGGTACTCGGAATCGGTGGTGGTGCGGTGTCGCTTTCGGGCGGCGCGTTTCTCGGCGCGCTCGTCTCGTTCGGCCTGGTGCTGCTGCTCGCGACCGGCGCGGGTGGCGGCACGTCCCGCGTGGTGCTCGCGGGTGTCGCCGGAACTCAGCTGTTCTCGGCGCTCACGTCGTTCATCGTGATCTCGTCGGCGGACGCCGAACGCACGCGCGGCGTGCTGTTCTGGCTGCTCGGTTCGCTGGCCGGAGCGACCTGGAGCGACGTGATCCTGTGCGGAGTGGTGTGCGCGGCAGGTGTCGCGGTATGCCTGTTGAAGGCATCCGCGCTCGACGCGTTCACGTTCGGATCGTCCACGGCCGCGACGCTCGGCATCGCGGTCGGCCGCACCCGGCTGATGTTTCTGGTGGTGACCGCTCTCATCACCGCGGTGCTGGTGAGCGCAGCCGGTGCCATCGGATTCGTGGGTCTGGTCCTGCCGCACGCGGCACGCTTCCTGGTCGGTCCGCGGCACAGCCGGCTCGTGCCGGTCGCCGCTGTGGTGGGCGCGGTGTTCATGGTGTGGGTCGATGCGGTGGCCCGCACGGTGTTCGCGCCGCAGGAGGTGCCGGTCGGTGTGGTCACCGCCCTCATCGGTGTGCCTGCCTTCGCGTTGATCCTGTTCCGGATGAGGGG
The DNA here is from genome assembly GCF_001646785.1 of Rhodococcus phenolicus. Classification (GTDB taxonomy): domain Bacteria; phylum Actinomycetota; class Actinomycetes; order Mycobacteriales; family Mycobacteriaceae; genus Rhodococcus; species Rhodococcus phenolicus. The sequence continues at coordinate 169,577 of NZ_LRRH01000005.1, read as the reverse complement.
CACGCAGTGACGAGGCGATCGATGACGAGGAGCAGCCGATGACCCTGGCGGCAACCTCGCTGCGGTGGAGCCGCGGCGGCAATCTCGTCGTCGACGACGTGACGATCGACCCGGTTCCGGGTGAAACGATCGGCCTGCTCGGGCCCAACGGGTCCGGCAAGTCGTCGTTGCTCCGTCTGCTCGCCGGCATCGACGGCCCCGACTCGGGGACGGTGACGCTCGACGGTGCCGACATCCGGAGGCTCGGCCGGCGCGCCCTGGCCCGGCGCGTCGCGATGGTGGGTCAGCATGCGCACACCGAGGTCGACATCCGGGTCCGTGACGTCGTGCGGCTCGGACGCGTGCCGCACGCCGATGTGTTCGGGCGCGACGACGGCGGTGACGCGGCGATCGAGCGGGCGCTGGCCGTCACCGGCATGATCGAGCACGCGGACCGCATGTGGCGGGCGATGTCCGGTGGGGAACGGCAGCGCGCGCAGATCGCGAGGGCACTGGCACAGGAACCCGAGGAACTGCTGCTCGACGAACCGACCAATCACCTCGACATCCAGCATCAGCTCGACATTCTCGAGCGGGTGGCCGCGCTTTCCGTGACCAGCTATGTGGCGCTGCACGATCTGAATCTCGCGGCGATGTTCTGCGATCGGGTCGTCGTGCTGGCCCGGGGACGGATCGTCGCGCACGGCACGCCGGCCGAGGCACTGACGTCGGACCTGATCGGACGGGTGTACGGGGTGCGGGCGTCCGTCGTGGAGAACGACGGGACGCCGGTGATCCGTTATCACCGCCCGAACAGCGAGGCCGGTCGGACCTATGCTGTCGGTTCGGCGGGCACCACCGGCGCCTGAGGCGTCGTCTGCGTATCCGCCAGCACGACCGCCTCACCGAGCACGTGCAGGCTCACCCGGGCACCGATGTCGGGAGCGATGACACTGGTCTGACGTACCGAGAGCACGCCGTGCGGTGCCTCGGAGGTGTAGCGGGACCGGATGTCCGGTGTCGGAGTCAGCCGGATCCGGAGCATCGAATCGTGTCCGAGGAACTCGCGTTCCAGTACGACCGCGTTGGCGGTGCCGTTCGATGGGGTCGCCACGATCTGTTCGGGACGCAACAGGATCCGGACTTCGCCCTCGGGGACGTCCGCGGGCACCGGTACCGCACCGAGCGGGCAGTCCGCGATGCCCGGCGTGGTGATCCGGGCCGGCAGGATCACCACGTCGCCGAGGAAGTTCGCGGTGAACAGGTCCGCGGGACGGGTGTAGACGTCCTGCGGCGGCCCGACCTGCGTGAGCCGGCCCTTCTCCATCACCGCGACCTGGTCGGCGAACGACAGCGCCTCCTCCTGGTCGTGGGTGACCAGAACCGTCGTCACCCCGGCCTCGTGGAGCAGTTTCGCGACCGAACGGCGCATGCCCGCGCGCAGCGAGGCGTCCAGCGCGGTGAACGGTTCGTCGAGCAACATCAGTTTCGGTTTCCGCGCCAGCGCCCGGGCGAGAGCGACTCGTTGCTGCTGACCACCGGACAGTTCGTCGGGTCGCCGGTCCGCGAAGTCCGGGTCCAGCGACACGATCTCCATGAGTTCCCGGATCCGCGCGGCCGAACGCCGTTCGCGCCAAGGTAATCCGAAGAGGATGTTGCGGCCCACGGTCAGGTGCGGGAACAACGCGCCGTCCTGGGCGACATATCCGATGTCGCGCCGGTGTGCCGGTACGAACCGGTCGTCGTCGACGACGACCTCGGTGCCCAGACGGACGTTGCCTGCCGCGGGACGTTCGAATCCCGCGATGATGCGCAGCAGGGTCGTCTTCCCGCACCCGGACGATCCCACGACGGCCGTGGTGCTGCCCGCGGCGACGGTGAGGTCGACGCCGTGCAGCACCTCCACCGCGCCGAACGACTTGCGCACCGCGCCGACGACGAGACCGCTCATGCCCCTGCAGCTTTCTGTGATTGACGGAACAACAGGTAGGTGACCGGGAGTGATACGAGCACCATGATCGCCGCGTAGGGTGCCGCGCCGGCGTAGTCGAGTTCGCTGCTCGCAGACCAGAATCGGGTGGCCAGCGTTGCGGTCCCGGTGGGGGACAACATCAGCGTCGCGGTCAGTTCGGTGGAGACCGCGATGAACACCAGCGCCATGCCGGCGGCCACGGCAGGGGCGGTCAGCCGCAGGGTGACCCGCACGAACGCGACGACCGGCCGGACGCCGAGGGACTGTGCGGCCTCCTCGAGTCCGGCGGGCGCCTGCGCCAGCCCGGCCCGCACGTTCACCAGAGCCCGGGGGACGAACATCAGCACATAGGCGACGATCACCATCGTCGTCGTCTGGTACAGCCCGGGCAGATACGTGAGGCCCACGGTGATCAGCGCGAGCGCCACCACGATGCCCGGCAGCGAACTGGTGATGTAGTTGCAGCCCTCCACGACCTTCGCGAACCGGCCGGGGAACCGCACCGCGATCCACGCGATCGGGAACGCGAGTACGGCCGTCGCGACCGCCGCCACCGCCCCGTAGGCGAGTGTCTGCAGCAGGGCGGGACGAAGCGCGGCCGCGTCCCACACGGCCGTTCCGCCGCGGGCGAGCCAGCGGACGATCACGTACAGCGGTACCCCGACCGCGGCGGCGAGCAGCACGGTGAGGAATGCGAGAGCGGGTAGCTGTCCCCATCCCAGCGGGGTGGGGGTGGCGCTGCGTCCGGTGCCGGATCCGATGCGCGCGTAGCGCGAACGGCCACGCGCGAGGGCTTCGAGCAGGAGCACCGCCAGGCAGCACAGCACCAGGACCCCGGCGAGCATCGTGCCGGCCGTGCCGTTGAAGGTCGCCTGGAACTGCTGGTAGATCGCGGTGGTGAAGGTGTCGAACCGGATCATCGAGAACGCGCCGAACTCGGCGAGCAGGTGCAACGCCACCAGCAGCGAGCCGCCGAGGATCGCGAGCCGCAGCTGGGGCAGCACGACCCGGCCGAAGACCGCCCACGGTCCGCAGCCCAGCGCCCGCGCGGACTCCTCGATCTCGGCGTCGAGGCGGCGCAGCGTGGCGAGCACCGGCAGATACACGAGCGGAAAGTACGCCAACGTGGTGATGAGGACCCCGGCGAACAGACCGTGCAGCGACGGAACGACGGTGACCCACGCGTAGCTGTCGACGAACGCGGGGATCGCGAGCGGCGTCACCAGGACCGGCGCCCACCAGCGGGCCCCGACGAGGGTCGTGCGCGCGACGAACCACGCAGCGGCGACACCGATCACAGCACACAGCGGCACGGTGATCAGCACCAGCAGGCCGGTGTCGACGAGCAGTTCCCCGACGCGTGGACGGAAGACCAGCGTGCGGATGTCGTCCCACCCGGATTCGACGACACCGGTGACGACGAACCCGAGAGGGATCAGCGAGGCCGCGACCATCAGCGCCGCGGCGAGTGTCACGGCGAGCGGAGGACGCGTTCGGGTGGAGCCGCGTCCCGGTCGCCGGACGAGCGTGGACGTGACGGTCATGCGGAACGCGTCAGATCAGGCCGGCGTCGGTCATCAGCTGCGTGACCTTCGCGCTGTCGAGCGTCGAAGGGTCGACGGCCGGTGCCTGCAGTTCGGCGAGCGGGACGAGCGCGGGGTTGGCGGCGACGTCGCTGCCCACCGGGTACTCGAACGAGGTGCCGGTCTGCAGAATCTCCTGCCCCTTCTTGCCGGTGATGAACTTCAGGAACTCCTGCGCCTGCTGCTGGTGGCTGCTCGAGGCCAGCACGCCGCCGCCGGACACGCTCACGAAGGCACCCGGGTCTTCGTTGCGGAAGTAGTGGAGCTGGGTGTTGTTGCTGTTCTCGCCGCCCTTGGCCTGGTCCCCGAACCAGTAGTAGTGATAGATGACGCCGCCGTCGATCTCCCCGGCGTTCACGGCCTTGAGGACCGCGGTGTTGCCCTTGTAGGGCACGGCGCCGGCCTTCATCGCGTCGAGCCAGGCGCGGGTCGCGTCCTCCCCACGCAGGTCGAGCAGCGCGGCCACGATGGCCTGGAAGTCGGCACCGGAGGGCGACGCCGCCCACCGGCCCTTCCATTCCGGGTTCTGCAGATCGAGGAGGGACTGCGGCAGCCGGTCCGGGGTGAGTGCGCCGGTGTTGTAGACGAACACCGTGGAACGCGCGGCGATGCCGGTCCACTTCCCGGTGGAGGGGCGGTACTGCTCGGGTACCTGGGCGAGGGTCTCGGGGGCGACGTCGGTGAACAGGCCGGCGTCCTCGACCGCGGCCATCGCCGGTGAGTTCTCGGTGAGGAACACGTCGGCCGGAGAGCGCTCGCCCTCCGCGATCAGCTGGTTCGCCATCTCGGTGTCGCCTCCGTTGCGGAGGTTGACGGTGATGCCGGTTTCCGCGGTGAACTCGTCGACCCATTCCTGCGTCAGGGATTCGTGCTGCGCGTTGTAGACCGTGATCGCGTTCGGATCCCCGCCGGATTCGCCGTCGGACGTGTCGTTGCTGCTGCACGCCGACAGCGTGAGCAGGGCCGCGACGCCGAGCGCTCCGGCTACCAGGGCGCTTCGGGTCCATCGGTGTCGCGACGGTGTGGTGCTCATGTGTTCCTCCGTGTCGAGCGCAGTTCGATCGGCCGGCGATCGTTCCGAATGCTACGCGCCGACCAAGGTAAGACTCACCGAAGGTTGACCGCCAAACCCGGTGCGTTTCGGGCGAATTGATAAATTGGTACCGTTTTCAACGGTCGAATCGGACAACTCCGGCACCCGGACGCCACAGGTCCACGTGCAGCTTCTCGTCCACCGTGACGAGCACGGCCTCCTCGATGTCGAGTTCGAACACGTGCACCGGTCCCTCGGGTACGTCGGACGGGTACGCCGCCAGGATCCCGTCCTTCTCGTCGCCGAGCAGTTCGCGCGCGTGACCGGAGACCTTCGCGTCGCCGCCGGCCATGTCGTGATGGCCGGGATTCGCGTGCAGGGCATACCGTCCGTCGCGTTGCAGATCGCGGGCCTTGAGCGCGCCCGGCATCGATCCGAGCACGAGCCTGCCCTCGGCGATCTCGACCTCGGTGCCGCTGACCCGAGGGGAGCCGTCGCGGCGCAGTGTCGCCAGGACGTGGTGTTTGTGTGCGGCCCAGCGCGCGGCGATCGCGTCGGCCAGTTCGGGGGCCTCGGTGCGGAATTGTTCCCAGGGTGCCATATCGACACAGTGCCCGGAGATCGCTGACATCCTGTGTCAGGAATTTCCGGCGGTCGTATCCGTCAGGTGCTTGTAGGTTCTGCGGGGAGGTGTCGTTTTCCGGATTTCGTGTCACCGGCGAGTCATCTTCCAGGTCTCATGTCACTTGGCCGGAGACCAGGCGGCGCCACGGCCTGCATGCCATCCTCGGGGAATGGCACGAACGTGGTTGTCGGTGACGGTGGAACTGCTCGGCGGGCGCGGCGAGGAGCTGTGGCCATGGCCCGGCCGCGTCTTCGCGGTCGGACCGTCGCACACCTTCGACGACCTCGCGAACGCGATCAACGACGCCTTCGCCCGGTGGGACCGCTCGCACCTGTCGATGTTCACCCTTGCCGACGGACGCGTAGTCACCGACACCGAGACCGGCGCCGAGATGGTGGAATCGCTCGGCGGACCGATCACCGAGGCGGTGGACATCGAGTCGGCCGAAGTCGCTCGGCTGCTCGGGCTCGGGGCGGAGTTCCAGTTCACCTTCGACCTGGGCGATGACTGGACCCACCGCTGTGTGATCGGCGGCGACAAGGTCGACCCCATCGAGGTGGTGGGTATCCGCCCCGCTGTCCCTGTGCCGTATTGGGGTTGGGGCACCATCCCGGACCAGTACGGGCGCCGGTGGGCCGACGACGACGGGCAGAGCCGAGCCCCGCGCAGACCGAGCCGGCCGCATCCGATGCTGCTGCATGCGTGGCCCGCCCAGGACCAGGTGCCCGCACTCGATATGTCCGAGCTGCGCGCCGCTATCTCTGCAGCAGATGCCACCCGGTTCCTCGCCGCGGTGCGCGGACATGACGTCGATGACGCGCTGCAACAGGTGGGGGCCGGCATACCGATGGCACTGAAGCAGCGACCGGAGCAGGCCGAACCGGTGGCGGTGTCGGTCATCAACCGGCTGACCTGGCGTGCCGGTCCGGGTGACGGGGTGCTGGCCGAGGACCTGCTCGCGTGTCTGCGCGGCGAGTCGCCGGCCGGGCAGGTGGTGCCGGTCGACCTCGAGATGCTCGGTACCGAATTGGAGGGGGATCCGGACATGTCGACGGGCGGCTACGTCGACCTGCGCACCGGACAGGTGTACGACGCCGGCAGTACTGATCCGATGATGGTCGGAGATGACGCCGCCGTCGACGTGGAGGCCGAGCCCGACCGCCTGCTCCGATTCGACCGGACAGACTCACGGGACGGCTGGCATGACATGGCGGCCTTCGCCGAGCGGCATCAGGATGCGGCGCTGCGGGAGCGGCTGGAGCGGGCGATCGAGGGCAAGGGCGCGTTCGGCCGGTTCCGCGACCTCGTCCACCAGGAGAGCCTCGCCGGCCAGTGGTATGCCTTCTCCACCGACCGCCAACTGGGTCGTGCCCGCGAGTTCCTCGCCGACAGAGGCATCCGCGTGGGTTGATGGGAACACCGTCACGACATTGAGAACTCGCAGCTCAGAAACTCGGAGAAGCGACGAACGAGCCGAAAAACCTACAGTGCTGGTTTGCTGTCGGACCCCATCGCTATTGTTCGAACATGCATTCGAACAGGGTGGGTGGCGACACCGTCGAGGCGCGGCTGACCGCACTCGACACCGCCGTCACCGCCCTGCTCGACGACGACCTCACCGGCTTGTCGAACGACGACATCGTCGAGGTCCTGCAACGGATGGAAACCTCCCTGCGCAAGGCCTCCGCGGCCGGGCACCGACTGATCGTCGAAACCACCGAACGCAGGATCCCCGAACACCTCGGCTGCCGGTCGATCACCGACTTCCTCATCGGGACGCTGCGGATCTCCGCGGCCGACGCGGCCCGGCGGGTGAAGGGCGCGAAGAAAGCAGGCAGCTGGCACGCCGCGGATGGCGGCGACATGCCCGTGGAGTTGCCGGCCGCCGCCGCCGCGCAACGCGCCGGGGTGATCGGAGCAGATCATGTCGCCGCGGTCGCGAAGATCATGCGCAAGGTTCCGCACGGGACCGGCTTCGACGAGATCACCGTCGCCGAGAAGATCCTGGCCGATGCCGCGTGTTCGGTGACCCCCGAGGAAGTCGCCAAGATCGGCGCGCACCTGCTCGCCTATCTGAACCCGGACGGCGACGTCCCCGACGAGAAGGAACGGCGACGGCGACGTGGTCTGCGGATCGGGAAGCAGGGCACGGACCTGATGACCCCGATTTCGGGATTGCTCGATCCGGAAACCCGCACGTTGCTCGAACCCGTGCTCGCGAAGCTCGCCCGGCCGGGTATGAACAATCCCGACGATCCGGAATCACCGCGCGGTGACGTCGAATCCGAGGATCTCGATCGTGATGCCCTGGCGAAGGCCGCCGCCCGCGACACCCGCACCGCGGTGCAGCGCAATCACGACGCACTGAAAGTGGCGTTGCGGCAGGTGCTGTCGTCGGGTGTGCTCGGTAGTCACCGCGGGCTCCCGGTCACCGCGATCCTGACCATGTCGGTCACGCAGGTCGAAGAAGCGACCGGTGCCGTGAGCACCGCGTCGGGTGGTCTGGTGCCGATCCGGGATGCGCTGCGCATGGCCGAAAAGGCCCATCCGGTGCTCGCGATCTTCGATCACCACGGCCGGCCCCTGCACCTCGGCAGAGCGAAACGGTTGGCGTCGGCGGATCAGCGGCTCGCGTTGATCGCCGCGTCCGGGGGCTGTACCCGCCCGGGGTGCGACACCCCGGCCACCCTCACTGCGGTGCATCACATCACCGAATGGCGCGACGGTGGTCCCACCGACATCACCAACAAGGATCTGGCGTGCGATGCGTGTCATGCGCTGGTGCACGACGGTCCCGGCGGCTGGGAAACCCGGGTCGCCCCGGCGGGTTCGGAGTGTCCGGGTCGCACGGAGTGGATCCCGCTGCCGCACATCGACCCCGAACAGAAACCTCGGGTGAATCATCGGCATCATCTCGGTGATCTGTTGTCGGCGGCGTTGGCGCACTACCATGCCCGCCGCGAGACCGAGTTGCGCGAGTACCGGCGGCGATGGCTGCGGGAACCGGGCAGGGAAGCGAGCGACGGCGACGGTCCGTAGACGGCGCGACAGTCGGGCGATCACCGCCGTCGGCGGTCTACTGTCGAGCCATGCGATCGGCTCGCCTGCTCGAGATGATGCTGCGCCTGCAGGGCAGCCCCGGCGTCACCGCACAGAACCTCGCCGACGAACTCGGTGTCTCGGTGCGCACCGTCTACCGCGACGTCGGCGCGTTGTCCGCGGCGGGTGTGCCCGTGTGGACCGAGAGCGGACCCGGCGGCGGCATTCGGTTGCTCGACGGCTGGCAGTCGCGCCTCAGCGGGCTGACCCGGCCCGAAACCGCCGCGCTGATGCTGCTCGGTGTGCCGGCCCTCGCCGCCGAGCTCGGTGTCGAGGTCGACGCGGCCCGCTCGAAGCTGCTCGGAACGATGCCGGTGCCGCTTCGCAGCACTGCCCAGCTCTGGCGCGACCGCGTGCACGTCGATGCACCCGGGTGGTTCTCCGAACCCGGTGGTACCGAGCATCTTCCGGCCGTTGCGACGGGGGTTCTCGAAGGCAGGCGGCTGCGTGTCCGCTACCGCCGTGGCGGTACGGACGGGACGCGCATCCTGGACCCGCTCGGTCTCGTCGCCAAGGCCGGCGTCTGGTATCTCGTCGCCGCCCGCGGCCGGCAGATTCTGAGCTACCGCGTCGGCCGCATCGCCGGAGCCGCCGTTCTCGACGACGCGGCGCACCGGCCGGACGATTTCGACCTCGCCGCATGGTGGTCCGCGTCCGCTCGTGAGTTCGACCGTGCGATAAGGACCTTCGCGTGTACGGTGCGGCTGTCCCCGTCGGCGTGGCGCAGGCTCCCGAAGATCATCGGCGCCGGAGCGGCCGGTATCGACCCGGGTGAACCCGACGCCGAAGGCTGGGTGCGAGCCGAGCTGATGCTCGAAGGCGAGGACGTCGCCGTCGATCAGTTCCTCGCCCTCGGCGGCGACGTCGAAGTGCTCGCCCCGGCTTCGCTGCGGGCGTCGTTGTGGGCCGCGGCGGACCGGCTCGCCCGCCTCAACGCCCCGTGATGCGCCGCAACCGCCGGCCCTGGGCGGCGAGTTCTCCGGTGGCCGTGCGAAGTTCGGTGTCGTCGACACCCGGGTCCGCGCGGTGACGGCCGTCGGCACGGCGTCCGGTTCGGCGGCGGTGGCATGCCGCAACACTCCGGCCGGCAGACCGCAGAACCCGCGCCAGGTGGCGTCGAACGAGTCCGGAAGTCCGGGGGTCGGTGAACCGGTCATCGGACCCGCTCCTGGCCGACGGTCGTGGATACCGCAGCGCGAGGTGTGATCCGAAGGGCGGCAATCACAGTGACCGCCGCGAGCGCGACGACGATCCACCATGCCCGGTCGAATCCGGTGTCGCCGCCGGCCGCGAGGGCCGTGACGATCGCTGCCACACCGAGCACGGTGCCGATCTGCCGGTCCGCATTGACGACCGCGCTGCCGGTCGCCGCTCGCGCCGGAGGCAGCGCCGCGGTCGCCGTGGCCAGGAAGGTCGGCAGTGCCAGGCCCACTCCGGCGCCGGCGAGCGTCGTCAGAGCACCAGCAGCCAGTTCTGGTCGTGCCGATAGAACGTCGAGCGCTTCACCGCCCGTGGGTTCGCGACCCCGTCACGGGTCAGCACCGCACCCGGTGAGCCGAGTTGCACGGCGCGGCCCTGGGTCCAGCGGTACCCGCCGAACCAGCGCGGACGGTCGACGGCCGCCCGCAATCCGGGCAGTGTCGGAGTCGGTTCGATGCGCAGACCGGGGACAGTGCCGGAGAACAGCCGTGTGTCGTCGACGTACGCCTCCCCGACGAGATCGGGACCGTCACCCTCCACGAGGGCGCGGCCCACCAGTGCGATTCCCGCATCGTCCCGGATCAGCGGGATGGACCGTGCCTCACTCCGCAGTGCCTCCGCGGCAGCCTTCGAACCCGTACGCAATCCGTAGGCTTCGGTGGCGGGCGTGCGCTTCTCCGGCACGTACGCCAGCTCCACACTCAGGCGGTCGGTGCGCATCAGCCGGGTCAGGGTTGCCGCGAACGCGGCGTCGCCACCGACCACGATCAGACGAGGATCCTCGACCGCTTCGAGGTGGGCGAATGCATCCTCGAAGTCGTCCTTGTCCGGTAGGGCGGGTGCGGACACCGCGGTCACCGACGTGAGCGCCAGCGGTACGGGTGTTTCACCGCATTTGAGCACTACCGGGGTCAACAGGGCTCCTTGCAACAGATCGGGTCGGGCAGGTGTCCAGCGTCGTCGTCCACTGTAGTGAAGGCTCGAACCGGGTGTGCGCGGCCTTTCGGTGACGCCGGGCACGATGGACGACAGGCCGTCGACTAGACTGACCTCCCGGCTGCTGCCCGGTGGCGGCAGGAACCTGCAGGCGAGACCGCCCGCACATCGACACCTGCTTAGGAGACAGCGAGATGCCGGCAATCGTCCTGATCGGCGCCCAGTGGGGCGACGAGGGCAAGGGCAAAGCTACCGATCTACTGGGCGGACGCCTGCAGTGGGTCGTGCGCTACCAGGGCGGCAACAACGCCGGCCACACCGTTGTCCTCCCGAACGGCGACAAGTTTGCGTTGCACCTGATCCCGTCGGGGATTCTCACCCCGGGTGTCACCAACGTGATCGGAAACGGCGTCGTGGTCGATCCGGGTGTGCTGCTCACAGAGCTCGCCGGCCTGGAGGAGCGCGGTGTGGACACCTCGCGTCTGCTGCTCTCCGCGGATGCGCACCTGATCATGCCGTACCACGTGGCCATCGACAAGGTCACCGAACGGTTCCTGGGCGCCAAGAAGATCGGCACCACGGGCCGCGGTATCGGCCCCTGCTACCAGGACAAGATCGCCCGTGTCGGCGTGCGTGTCGCCGACGTCCTGGACGAGAAGATCTTCACCCAGAAGGTCGAGGCGGCACTCGAGTTCAAGAACCAGGTGCTCGCGAAGATCTACAACCGCAAGGCACTGGACCCGCAGCAGGTCGTCGACGAGGTTCTCGGTCAGGCCGAAGGTTTCAAGCACCGCATCACCGACACCCGGCTCGAGCTCAACCGGGCGCTCGAACGCGGCGAGACGGTCCTGCTCGAGGGTTCGCAGGGCACGCTGCTCGACGTCGACCACGGCACCTACCCGTACGTGACCTCGTCGAACCCCACCTCCGGTGGCGCTGCGGTCGGATCGGGTATCGGCCCGACCCGCATCACCACGGTGCTCGGCATCCTCAAGGCGTACACGACGCGTGTCGGTTCCGGCCCGTTCCCGACCGAGCTGTTCGACGACCACGGCGCCTACCTGGCCAAGCAGGGCGGCGAAGTCGGTGTCACCACCGGCCGCGCCCGCCGCACCGGCTGGTTCGACGCCGTGATCGCCCGCTACGCGACCCGCGTCAACGGCATCACGGACTACTTCCTCACCAAGCTCGACGTGCTGTCGAGCCTCGACACCATCCCGATCTGCGTCGCCTACGACGTGGACGGTGTGCGCGTGGACGACATGCCGATGACGCAGACCGACATCCACCACGCGAAGCCGATCTACGAGGAGATGCCGGGCTGGTGGGAGGACATCTCGCACTGCCGGACCTTCGACGAGCTGCCGAAGAACGCGCAGAACTACGTGCTGCGCCTGGAAGAGCTGTCCGGCGCACGCATCTCGTGCATCGGTGTCGGACCGGGCCGCGACGAAACCATCGTGCGGCACGACGTGCTGGCCTGACGTCGGTGAACACCCGGTTTCGTGGTCTTCACCGAGTTGCCGTAGGCGCCCCCTGCCGGGACTAGAATCCTGGCCATGAGTCAGACTTGGCCGCTGATTCAGCGGCAGGGGGAGTTCGACGTCATACTTCGGGCACTCACTGCCGACGCCGGTACGTGCGGGGTGGTGCTCACCGGCGCCGCCGGCGTCGGGAAGACCACTCTCGCGCGGTTCGCGACCGCGTCGTTGCCCGGCGGGGTGCGGTGGGTGGCCGGAACCGAGTCCGCTCGCAGCATCCCGCTCGGTGTGTTCGCGCACCTGGTGGGGTCGGCCACGTCGCGCGATCCCGTCAACTTCCTCGCCGCCGCCCGCGAAGCGCTGCTCGCGGACGGCACGGGCATCGTCATCGGCGTCGACGACGCGCATCTGCTCGACCAGTTGTCGGCGACGTTCCTGCACCAGCTCGCGATCGACGGGGTCGCGCACATCGTCGCGACCGTCCGCACCGGCGAATCGGTGCCCGATGCGGTGACCTCGCTGTGGAAGGACGGCTATCTCGAGCACCTCGAACTGACGCCGTTCAGCCGCGAGCAGAGCACCCAGTACATCGAATCGGTTCTCGGCGGAATCCTCGAGGAACTCAGTGCAGATCGCATGTGGGAGGCGTCGGGTGGAAACGCGCTGTTCCTGCGGCATCTCGTCGAGGGCGCGCTCGAAGCGGGCACGCTCCGGGAGAAAAGCGGTGTCTGGCAGCTGCGGGGGCGTGCGGCCATCACGTCCGAACTCGCCGCGCTGCTCGAGGGCCGCATCGCACAGCTGCCCGACGACGTGCTGTGCTGCCTGCAGCTCCTCGCGTTCTGCGAACCGATCGACCTCGACACCCTGGCCTCCATTGCAGGGGAGGACGCGGTCGAGGAAGCGGAGAGCCGCGGCCTGATCAGAATCCACGAGGACGGACCCGGACTCGAGGTCCACTACGCGCACCCACTGTTCAGCGAGGTCATCCGCGCCGGCGTCGGACGGGCCGCGGCACGGCGTCTGCGCGGCTCGCTCGTCGAGGCGCTGCAGTCCTCCGATCTGTCGACCCCGGCCGCGCACATCCGGCTCACCGAACTCGCGCTCGAGAGCGACCGCGCGCCCGACATCGCGCTGCTGATCTCGGCGGCGCGCAGCGCCATCCGGCTCGCCGACTTCGGACTCGGCGAGCGGTTCGCGCGGGCCGCAGTGCGCGCGGGAGGCGGGTTCGACGCCGCACAGCTCCTGGCCCGCACGCTTCTGTGGCTCGGGCGCTGCGACGAGGCCGAGGCGCAGCTGGCCGTGTTCGATCCGGACGAGCTCGATCCGGCACAGTTGTTGCGGTGGGGCATGACCCGCGCGTCCAACCTGTTCTTCGGGAAGGGCGACGTCGCGGCGGCCGAACAGGTTCTCGCGCTGTTGCGGGAGCGCGTGGAGCATCCCGCGCTGGTACTGGCCGTGCGCGCGCTGGCGGCGACCTGTGCTGTGTCACGGAACCGGATCGAGGAGGGACTCGCCGAGGCGGACGCGGTGATGGCCGCACCGGACCTGCTTCCCTGGGCCGTCGAGTTCGCCACCTACGCGCAACTGTGGGCGAACGGTGTGTCCGGGCGAACTTCCGCTGCGTGCGCGGCTGCGGCCCGCAACGACACCGTCGCCGATCAGGTCGACGGCCTGTTCCGCTACATGGCCGCGGTCGCGTCCGTGCACGCCCAGCTCCTCGCCGGCGAGTTCGACGCGGCCGAGCGCCGGGCGCGCCGTTTCCTCGACAGCGCAAGCAGTCTCGAGTATCTCGCGTGGGGGCAGGCCAGCGTCGTCGTCGCCGATGTCGAACTGGCCCGGGGGCGGGTCTGCGATGCGGCGCGCCGTCTCGAGCAGGCGATTGCGGCGTTGAGCGTCGGCCCGCCCACGAACGCGATCGCGTGGGTGTTCCCCGCGTACGGGCCGCTCGTCGTGGCGTATGCGCTGCTGGGTCGCGTCGCCGACGCAGATGCGATCCTGGAGGTCGCGGCTGCGCGCAACAGCCCGCTGCTTCTCAACGCGGTGCAACACGAACTTGCCCGGGCCTGGTTGTTCGCGTCCCGGGGCGAGCTGTCCCGGGCGCTCGCGACCACCCGCTCCGTCATCGGAACGGCCTCGGAGAGCGGGCAGTTCGGTGTGGAGGCGCTCGCGCTGTACACCGCGATGCGGTTCGGGGACACCACCACCGCGGCGCGGCTCTCCGAACTCGCCGAGGTGTGCGACGGACGCCTGGTGCCGCTCGCCGCCGCGCAGGCGGCGGCGGTAGAGGCAGCAGATCACGGCAAGCTCGTCGACATCGCACGCGAGTACGAGGCCATGGGGATCCCGATCGACGCCGCGGACGCCTACGCGCAGGCCGCCCGGGCCGCGATGGCAGCGGGACGCCGGAACGAGGCACTCAACGCTGCCGCTGCGGCGAACACACTCGCCGAGCAGTGCGATCACGTGACCACCCCCGCGATTCTCGAAGCAGCACAGCCGCTTCCGCTCACCAAGCGGGAACGGGAAATCGCGACGATGGTGGCGACCGGGCTCAGCAATCAGGAGATCGCCGACCGGCTGGTGCTGTCGGTGCGCACCGTCGAGGGGCACATCTACCGGGCCTGCATGAAACTCGGCGTCACGGACCGCACGCAACTGGGCGAGGCGCTGCGCGAGCGGAACCGCAAGCAGCTCTGAGGCTGCCCGCGCGACGCCGGGGAACGGCGCCGGGGAACCGCGACGCGATCAGAACAGCGTCGGGTCGTTGAATCCCGGTGTGTGTTCGAGGGCGAGCAGTTCGCGTTTGGTGACGATGCTGCCCGGGGCGGAGAACCCGCCGATGGCCCCGCCGGCGGCGAGGACCCGATGACAGGGAACGACGAGCGGAACCGGGTTGCGGCCCAGGGCCTGACCGACCGCCTGCGCCCCGCCCGGCCGTCCCAGCGCCGCGGCGACCTCGCCGTAGGTCGCTGTCGAGCCGGGATCGAGGGAACGGGTGAATTCGTAGACCGCACAGTCGAATTCGGATACATCCCGGTAGTCCACCGGTACCCAGCGCAGATCGTCGGCGGCGCCGGTCAGGTGGGCCGTCACCGCTTCCACGATCGGCGCGATCGCGGGCGGTACGGGGTGCTCGTCGGCGGTGGGGAACCGGCGCCGCACCTCGTCGCGGGTCGGTTCCGGGGCGGGCTCGGGCAGCTGCAGCCCGACGACGCCGGTGGCCGACCAGATGATCGCGCACGTGCCGATCGCGGTGTCGAACAGCGCGAACGCCGTGTGCAGCGGATTTCGCGCAGACCGAGCTGCGGCGGGTGGCTCTCGGGTGGCGGCGGTGCCGGGTGCGGTCACCGTCCCAGTATGAACTGGACCGCCGACAGGTGGCCACTGTTCGAGACTGGACTGCCATACTGGACCGGTGATGACTCGCGCGATCGGCGCCTGTTCCCTCGCACGGGACCTCGGCAACTGGCAGGACACCGACGACGCGCGCCCCGCCTACCGGGCGCTCGCCGACGGCATCCGGCTGCTCGTGCACGACGGCCGCGTGCCGCTCGGAGTCGCGCTGCCCAGCGAACGCGAACTCGCGACCGCGCTGTCGCTGAGCCGCACCACCATCACCTCCGCGTACACCGTGCTGCGCGAACAGGGATATCTCCACAGCAGGCAGGGCGCCCGCAGCGTCGTCGCGAAACCGGTTGACGCCCCGCGCCCGGCCGGGAACCGGGAGCGGTCCGCCGCGCCCGTGGGGGAAGCGATCGACCTGAGCGACGCGTCGATGCCTGCGCCGGGACCGGAGATCGAAACGGCCTACGCGGCGGCGCTGCGAGCCATGCCCGCGTACCTCACCGGCCACGGAGTCGAACCCATCGGCATTCCGGGCCTGCGGGAAGTGATCGCGCAGCGCTACGCCGAGCGCGGCCTGCCCACGAGCGTCGACCAGATCATGGTCACCACCGGAGCCCAGCACGCGTTGAGGCTGCTGCTCGGGGTGCTCACGGATCCCGGCGACCGCGTCGTCGTCGACCATCCGACCTACCCGAACGCGCTCGAGGCGATCCGGCGGCACGGTGCCCGCCCGATCCCGGTGCCGGTGCGGCCGGAGGGCGGCGCCGACGGCGGCTGGGACCCGGACGGGCTGCGCAGCGCCGCCCGCCAGACGGCGGCGCGCATGGCCTACCTGATCCCGGACTTCCACAACCCGACCGGTCTGTGCCTCGGGGAGGACGGTCGCGCCGAACTCGCCCGCATCGCCCGTGAGACCCGCATGACCGTCGTCGTCGACGAGACGATGGTGGATCTGTGGCTCGACGCGCCGCCGCCGCCGTCGGTCGCGTCCTACGCGCAGGCCCTCGGCCACGGCGAGTCGGTCGTGACCATCGGTTCGACCGGCAAGTCCCTGTGGGGTGGGCTTCGTGTCGGCTGGATCCGCGCCGACCGCGACCTGATCACCCGGCTCACCGGCGCGAGGTCCGCGGTGGATCTCGGTACTCCCGTCATGGAACAGCTCGCCGCGGCGCACCTGCTCGCCGACGTCGACGAACTGCTCGCCGGGCGGCGCGCGCAGCTACGGAAGCAGCGGACGGTGATGCTCGAGGAACTCGATGCACACCTGCCGGGATGGGAGTGTCCGGTGGGGCGCGGCGGCATGTCGCTGTGGGTGCGGATGCCCGAACCGGTGTCGACCGCCCTCGCCGCGATCGCCCCCAACCACGGGGTGCTGCTCGCCGCCGGCCCCCGATTCGGGGTGCAGGGCGCGTTCGAGCGTTTCGTGCGCCTGCCGTACACGCGGGAACCCGACGACCTCCGTCGCGGAGTCACCGCGGTCGCCGAGGCGTACCGCGCGCTCGCGATCGGCCGTGACCTCACCGAATCCCGGCTGGTGGTCTGACCGCTTCGGGGCCTTTGCGCCGACCGGGTCCGCATGTCGGTGGCGAACGTTATCCTCGATGGAAGCGGGAAGAAGCAAGCATCGGCACTGCGAACGAGATGCGAGGGCGACCGTGGCCGGGCAGGATCCGCTGTCCACACAGCGCGACGTCGGACCCGACGTCGCAACGGAACTCGCCCTTGCCGGATTCACGGACGCACACGAGATCGGCCGTGGCGGATTCGGAATCGTCTACCGCTGTCACGAGGTCGCTCTCGACCGGACGGTGGCGGTCAAGGTACTGACCTCGCACCTGGACGAGGACAACCTCGAACGGTTCCTCCGCGAGCAGCGCGCCATGGGCCGGCTGTCCGGGCACCCGCACATCGTCAACGTCATGCAGGTCGGAACCACCGTGTCCGGCAGGCCCTATCTGGTGATGCAGTACCACCGCCGGGATTCGCTGGACGTGCGGATCCGCCGCACCGGCCCCGTCGGCTGGGAGGAAACCGTGCACCTGGGGGTGGCGCTGGCCGGGGCACTCGAGACCGCCCACCGGCTCGGCATCCTGCACCGCGACGTCAAGCCCGCGAACATCATGCTCACCGAGTTCGGCGAACCCCAGCTCACCGACTTCGGGATCGCGCGGATCCGCGGCGGATTCGAGACGGTGACCGGGGAGGTCACCGGATCACCGGCGTTCACCGCACCCGAGGTGCTGTCCGGGCACACCCCGACCCCGGCATCCGATGTGTACAGCCTCGCCGCGACACTGTTCTGCGCGCTCACCGGGCACGCCGCCTTCGAACGCCGCAGCGGTGAGAAGATCGTCACCCAGTTCGTGCGTATGAGCACCGAACCGGTTCCGGATCTGCGTGAGGAGGGCGTGCCCGACGCGCTGTCCGCGGTCATCGAGCAGGCCATGTCGGCCGATCCACGGGATCGGCCCGCGACCGCCGCCGAATTCGGGGAGCAACTGCGCGACGTCCAGGCACGACAGGGCCTCGTCGTCGACGAGATGTTCATCGCCGGTCCGCCGGACCCCACGCACGAGCCGGTACTTCTCGGGGGCGCGACGGGGACGAGCGGGCGCAGTGCCCGGCGCACCGGCGGCGGCACACGGATCACCACGCCGCCGGCTCCGGCCACCCGGTTCCGCCCGCCCGTGCCGACACGAAGGCTCGTGGCGCGCCGCAAGTTGCTCGCCCTGCTCGCCGGTGAGCGGCGTCGCCGGCTGATCGCCGTGCACGCGCCGCCCGGGTTCGGCAAGACGATGCTCGCGTTGCAGTGGCGGTACGTGCTCGATCGTGACGCGGTCCCGGTCGCGTGGCTGAACGTCGACGGCGACGACAACAATGTCGTGTGGTTCCTCACGCACCTCCTCGAAGCGGTCCGGCAGGTCCGCCCGGCGCTCGTCGACGAGCTGGGTCAGGCCCTCGCCGAGCGCGGCGACGAGGCCGAGAGGTATGTGCTCACCTCGTTGATCGACGAGATCCACGCAGCCGGCGAACGTGTCGTCGTCATTCTCGACGACTGGCACCGCGTCACCGACCGCCGCACCTTCGCGGCGATGGGGTTCCTGCTGGACAACTGCTGCCGTCATCTGCAGGTGATGGTGGTCGGGCGGACACGCGCCGGGCTTCCGATGAGCCGGATGCGGGTACGCGACGACCTGATCGAGATCGATTTCCACGAACTGCGTTTCAGTACGCAGGAAGCCCGCGAATTCCTCGTGGGGCACTGCGGCCTCGCCCTCGACGACGACCGTGTCGCGGCGCTGACGGCAGCGACGGACGGCTGGCCGGCCGCCCTGCAGCTGGCGTCGATGTCGCTGCGCGGGCACGAGGACGCGGACGACTTCATCGCCCACCTGTCCGGCCGGCACCGCGACATCGGCGAATTTCTCGCCGAGAACGTCCTCGCGTCGCTCGAACCGGAACTGGTCGACTTCCTCCTCACCGCGGCGGTCACCGACCGCACCTGCGGGAGTCTCGCAGCGACACTCAGCGGACACGAGCGGGCGCAGGCGATGCTCGAGGAGATCGAGGAACGCGACCTCTTCCTCCACCGGGTGGATCAGGAGGGGCGGTGGTTCCGGTTCCAGCCGCTGTTCGCCGAGTTCCTGCGCCAGCGTCTCGAACGGGACCGTCCCGATCGGTCGATCCAGTTGCACCGCACCGCATCACGGTGGTTCGAGAACCATGCCATGCTCACCGAGGCAGTCGACCATGCGCTCGCGACAGGGGACGACGAGCGTGCCGTCGATCTCGTCGAGCGGGACGGACGGCGCCTCCTCGAACACGGCAGGGGATCGGTGCTGCTCGGCCTCGTCGAGAAGCTGCCCGCGGCGGAGGTGGCGCGCCGACCGCGTCTGCAACTGGCCGTCGCGTGGGCGAACGTCGTCACCCACCGCATCCGTCCCGGACTGCGGGCACTCGGCCTGGTCGAGAGTGGGATGGCGGCCGGTGCTCTCGAAGGCGACGAAGCCGCCGACACGGCCGTCGAGGTGCAGGTGATCCACAGTTTCGTCGACGTCCGCGCCGATCGTGTCGGACGCGCGGACCAACTGGTCGAACACTGCCTGGCCCGGGCCGCGACCCTGCCGTCCGTGGTGGTGTCGTCCGGGCTCAACACGGCCACGTTCGATGCGGTGTATCTCGGTGATTTCGCGGAGGCGCGGCGGCTGCAGGAACTCGCGTGGCCGTATCACGAACTCAACGCCGGGCCGTACAACCTCATGCACGGGCATTCCCTCCTGGGGCTCGCCGCGTTCGAGGAACTCGATGTCGACACCGCCGCCGAACATTTCCGGGAAGCCCTGGCCCTGTCGCGGCGCGCGGGCGGCCGGCACTCGTCGGCGGCGCTGCTCGCAGGATCGGTGCGTGGCGAGTTCCTCTACGAGAGAGGCGAACTCGACGAGGCGGCGCGCCTGCTCGACGACGGTTACGTGCTGGGCGCCGAAGGCGGCGTCGTCGATTTCAAGATCGCCAGATTCGTCGTCGGGGCGCGCGTCGCGGCGGTACGCGACGACCGCGGCACCGCGGCCGAACGATTGCGCGACGGTGCCGACGCCGCCGCGAACCTGCAACTCGAGCGTCTGGCCGCGGCCGTCGAGAACGAACGCGTCCGTCTGGATCTGCCGCCGGTCCGCCGACGGCGGCCGATCGCGGGGTACGGTGCGGCCGAGCGACCCGAATCGGGTACCGCGCTGCTGACGGCGCAGATCGACGAGGCGACCGCGATCCGGTTGCTGCTGGCCGACCCCACAGCCGAACACGCCGACCTCGCGTGCCGCTGGGCGTCGGAATGGGTGCAGAAGTGGCGGGACGGCAGATGGCCGCGGCGCACGCTGCTCGCCGAGCGGCTGCTGGTGGCGTGCCTCGACGCGGCCGGGCGCGACGACGAGGCCGCGAGCCTGCTCGCCTCGATCTCGGCCGTCGCGGACCGTGCGGGACTGGCCCGGTTCCTGCCCGACGGCGGGCCCCACGTGCTCGCGGTGGTGCGGCGCGTCCTCGACGACGGACGCCCCGCCGTGCCGCTCGCGTTCCTCGAAGCGGCGGTCACGGCGGGGACGGTGCACCGGCTGTAGCGGGCGCTACGTCCAGACGGTGTCGATATCGGTCGCCTCACCGGCCGGCGGGGTGGGGGCACCCGCGGGCGTGCGCGAGAAGCGCGGTGCCGGCGCGTGCTGGGTGACCCCGTCGAGTTCGATGAGCGAGCCGCGGGCGGCGATGTGCTCGTTGTCCGACGCCTCACCGAACGTCAGGACGGGGGACACGCACGCATCGGTGCCGAGGAAGATCCGCGACCACTCGTCGCGGGTCTTCGACAGGAACTTCTCGGTGAACACCTTCCGCAGCTCGGGCCACGCCGTGATGTCGGTCTGACCGGGCAGCTCGGCCGCATCCAGGCCGAGGCCCTCGAGCAGCAGGGCGTAGAACTGCGGCTCGATCGCACCGACCGCCATGTACTTGCCGTCGGAGGTCTCGTAGACGTCGTAGTACGGCGCGCCGGTGTCGAGCAGGTTCGTGCCGCGCTCGTCCGACCACACACCGCGACCTCGGAACGCCCACATCATGTGCGAGAGCGCGAGGGCACCGTCGACCATCGCGGCGTCGACGACCTGGCCCTTGCCTGACGTCTGCCGCTCGACGAGCGCGGAGAGGATGCCGAAGATCAGGAACATCGAACCGCCGCCGAAGTCGCCGACCATGTTCAGCGGCGGCACCGGGCGTTCACCCTTGCGCCCGATGGCGTGCAGCACACCGGTGAGCGAGATGTAGTTGATGTCGTGGCCTGCGGCGTTGGCCAGCGGGCCCTCCTGGCCCCAGCCGGTCATGCGGCCGTAGACCAGGCGCGGGTTGCGGGCCAGGGCGGCATCGGGACCGAGGCCCATGCGCTCGGTGACACCGGGACGGAACCCCTCGATGAGCACGTCGGCACGCTCGATGAGTCCGAGCACCTTCTCGACCTGCTCGGGATCCTTGAGGTTGGCCTCGACGACCGTGCGGCCGCGCTGGATCTGGTCGCGCTGACCGGCGGGCGGGATCAGCCCGGGACGCTGGACGCACACGACGTCGGCACCGAGATCGGCGAGGAGGGTCGCGGCGTGCGGCCCCGGGCCGAGACCGGCGAACTCGACGACGCGGATACCCGCGAGCGGACCCTTCTTCTCAACTGCTTCTGCGGACACTCGGCGAACCTCACTCCGGACGTTGGGACCTGTCCTCGTGAGGCTACCTTTAGCGATCGTTAGATGTGCTGGCGGTCACCCCTCGTACAGGTCGTCCTCGCTCAGGCGGGTCGCTTCGAGTGCATGCTCGAGCGTCGGGTGCCGGTAGACGGACACGACCTGGTCGTCGACCACCCGGAACGCCAGCGCCTCCGGTTCCGCCTTGTCCGGTTCGGACGCCCACGTCGCGGTCTCCTCGACGACGACGATGCCGCTGTGCACGAACATCCGGCCCGGCGTCAGCGTCACCCCGGCTGTCGTCGCCCATTCCCGGAGCTCGTCCAGGCCTTGGTCCTCGTCGTCGTCGTCCGTCGGCAGGACGATGTCGTCGCTGGACAACTCCAGCAGGGTCTCGACGTCGTTGTCGTTCACGGCGTCGTGCCAGGCGAGGACGGTGGCGATCTCCGAAGTGCTCATATCCGCAGATGCTAGTCAGTGCCGGGAGACGGTGGGTGAATGTGGCCGTTCGGTTGCCGGTCCCGGAGCCGCGGAGCACAGTGGACACCATGACGATCAGCGGCCAACTCGTGGGTTTCGTGCCGAGCACCGATCTCGATGTCTCGGAAATGTTCTATGTCGACACGCTCGGATTCGGGAAGATCGCCCGCGACCATTTCGCGCTGGTGCTCGACGGTGGCGGTGGCACCCCGGTGCGGGTGACGCTGGTGCAGTCCCGCGCCGACACCGGCTACACCGTGCTGGGCTGGCAGGTCGCCGACCTCAACGGCACCGTCGAGGCGTTGCGGGCCAAGGGCGTCGACCTCGTTCGATACAACGGTATGGACCAGGACGACCACGACGTGTGGACGGCCCCCGACGGTCTTCGGGTCGCGTGGTTCCGCGACCCGCACGGCAACGTGCTCTCGCTGACCCAGCCGCCGGCCTGACGGGAGTCCCCTGGCGGCGGGTCACCCGCCGAGGAAACCACCCCACACGAATCCGGCCAGCAGGACGAAGAATCCGCCCATTTCACCGACGATGAGAGCGGTCATCGCGACCGTCGTGCTGCGGTCCGTGTGCTCGAACTGATTCGTGGTGTCGCGCAGCATGCCGTGCGTGATGTAGCTGCCGATCGCAATGACGAAGAACGCCACGAACACCGCTGCGGATTCAGCTACAGCCGCTGGTGTTTCCGCACGAGGGGCACGCGTGGCAGGAACCCGCACGCTGCATCCGTACTCCGCACTGCATGCAGTACGGCGCGTCCGACGCCGGGGCGGAGATGCCCGCATGCCCCTGCCGGGTGTCGGTGACCGTCTCGTCGGTCCCGGTCGCGCCGGACAGCTGTACCGACCGCTCCGAACCCGTGCGGATCCCCATTTCCATACGCTCGTCCGGTTCCAGGTAGTCGATCGCGAGACGCCGGAAGATGTAGTCGAGAATGGACGTGGCCAACCGCAGATCCGGATCGTCCGTGATCCCGGCGGGCTCGAACCGGGTACTGGTGAACGCCCGCACGAAGGTGCTCAACGGAACCCCGTACTGCAGTCCGTAACTCACCGACATCGAGAACGCATCCATGATCCCGGCCAGGGTCGACCCCTGCTTCGACACGCGCAGGAACATCTCGCCCGGCCTGCCGTCGTCGTACTCACCGATCGTGAAGAAGCCCTTGCAGTCCGCGACCCGGAACTCGAACGTGCGCGAATTGCGTGTCCGCGGAAGGCGTTCGCGCCGCGGTGCCGCCACCACCGTGCCCGGAACCGCCGGGCCTGCCGCCGGAGCACTCGACAGCGGTTGTCCGAGCTTGCAGTTGTCCCGGTACACCGCGACCGCTTTGAGGCCGAGCCGCCAACTGTCGAGATAGAGTTCCTCGATGTCGCGGACGGTCGCGGACTCGGGCAGATTCACGGTCTTCGAGATCGCTCCCGACAGGAACGGCTGCACCGCCGCCATCATCAGCACGTGGCCGCGCGGCTCGATCACGTTGTCGCCCATCGACGTCGCGAACACTGCACGATGCTCGTCGCGCACGTGCGGAGCACCGGTCAGGGTGCGGCGCGTATCCAGGTGGGTCACCACGTCCGCGACCTGCGCCGGGGTGTAGCCGAGCCGTGACAGCGCGCGCGGCACCGTGCGGTTGACGATCGACAGGGTGCCGCCGCCCACCAGTTTCTTCGACTTGACCAGCGCCAGATCCGGTTCGATACCCGTTGTGTCGCAGTCCATTGCCAGACCGATCGTGCCGGTCGGGGCCAGTACCGTCACCTGCGAGTTGCGCACCCCGTGCTCGGACGCGCCGGCGACCGCCGCGTCCCAGCTCTCCCGGGCAGCGGCGAGCACCGCGGCCGGCGCGAGGCCGGAGTCGATGTCGTCGAGTGCGCCGCGATGCCGCGCGAGCACGGTGAGGGTCGGCTGCCGATTGTCGGTGAATCCGTCGAACGGTCCGAGGCGTTCGGCCAGGCGCGCCGACACCGCATAGGCGTGACCGGTCATCAGGGCGGTCACCGCCGCGGCGTATGCGCGACCGGCGTCGCTGTCATACGGCAGGCCCGAGGCCATCAGCAGCGCACCGAGATTCGCGTACCCGAGTCCGAGCTGCCGGAACCGGCGCGAGGTGTCGCCGATCCGCTCGGTCGGATAGTCGGCACGGCCCACGAGAATCTCCTGAGCGGTGAGGAGCACCGCCACCGCGTGCCGGAATCCGGTCACGTCGAACGTGCCGTCCTCGAGCAGGAACGTCAGCAGGTTCAGGCTCGCCAGATTGCACGCGGAATCGTCGAGATGCATGTACTCCGAGCACGGGTTCGACGCGTTGATCCGGCCCGTCACCGCCGCGGTGTGCCAGCGATTGACGGTGGTGTCGAACTGGATACCCGGATCGGCGCACTCCCATGCCGCGGAGGCGATGCGGCCGAACAACTCTCGCGCGGGAACCGTCCGCACCGTCGAACCGGAGGTGACCGAACGCAGCGGCCACGGAGCGTCGTCGACGACCGCCTGCATGAACTCGTCGGTGACCCGCACCGAGTTGTTGGCGTTCTGGTACTGCACCGAATGGCTGTCGCGGCCGTCGAGTCCCATGTCGAATCCGGCGGCGTCGAGCACGCGGGCCTTGCGTTCCTCGATCGCCTTGCAGTCCACGAACTCCTCGATGTCGGGATGACCCACGTCGAGGATCACCATTTTCGCGGCCCGTCGCGTCTTGCCGCCGGACTTGATGGTGCCGGCGGACGCGTCCGCTCCGCGCATGAAACTGACCGGACCCGACGCGGTGCCGCCCCCGCCCAGCGGTTCGGCGGACGAGCGGATCCTCGACAGGTTGACCCCGGCCCCGGAACCGCCCTTGAAGATCACCGCTTCCTGCCGGTACCACTCGAGGATCGAGTCGATGCTGTCGTCGACCGACAGGATGAAACACGCGCTGGCCTGCTGCGGAACGCCAGAGACCCCGATGTTGAACCACACCGGGCTGTTGAACGACGCCTTCTGGTGCACGAGCAGATGCGTCAGTTCCGCTGCGAACGCCTCGGGGTCGTCGAGGTGCCCGTCCGCGGTGCCCCACGCGGTGACGGTGTCGACGATGCGGGCCACGACGTCGCGCAGCGAATTCTCGCGGGCCGGGGAGCCGAGTTCCCCGCGGAAGTACTTCTGGGTGACGATGTCCGTGGCGTTCTGCGACCATCCGGCCGGGAACTCGACGTCGGTCTGCTCGAACACGACGGCGCCGGTGCCGTGGTGCACGATGCGGGCGTCGCGGCGCTGCCAGTCCACCTCGTCCGCGGGATCACCACCCGCGGTGGTGAAATGCCGCACATCGGCACGGAAGATGTCGGGCGCGGCACCATCGTGCCTGCGTGTCGCGCTGTCCGCCTGGCTACTGCTCATCGCGTCCTCCCGGGACGACCGCCGGTGCCACATATAGTCCCACCATGATCTCACCGCGTCTCGGCACTCCGCTGTCGCCGAATGCCACCCGTGTCCTGATGCTCGGTGCCGGGGAACTGGGGAAGGAGGTCACCATCGCGCTGCAACGGCTGGGTGTTGAGGTGG
Source organism: Rhodococcus phenolicus (assembly GCF_001646785.1). GTDB lineage: Bacteria > Actinomycetota > Actinomycetes > Mycobacteriales > Mycobacteriaceae > Rhodococcus > Rhodococcus phenolicus. The sequence goes on along the minus strand of NZ_LRRH01000005.1, from coordinate 144,077 downwards.
TCGCCGTCGACCGGTACTCGAACGCGCCCGCACAGCAGGTCGCGCATCGCGCCCACACCGTCGACATGGGTGACCCGCAGGCTCTGCTCGCGATCATCGAGGCCGAACAGCCGGATCTGGTCGTCCCGGAGATCGAGGCCATCGCCACCGATGCGCTCGCCGTCGTCGAGGAACGTGGGCTCGCCGAGGTCATCCCCACCGCACGCGCCACCCGGCTGACCATGAACCGGGAAGGGATCCGGCGTCTGGCCGCCGAGGAACTGGGCCTGCCCACCTCGCCTTACCGCTTCGCGGAATCGCTGGCGGAGGTGCTCGCCGCAGCCGAGGCCGTCGGCTATCCGTGCGTCGTCAAACCGGTCATGTCGTCCTCGGGCAAGGGCCAGTCGACGGTGCGGTCCGCCGACGAGATGCCCGCCGCGTGGGACTACGCGCTGGCCGGTGGGCGCATCAACCACGGCCGGGTCATCGTCGAGGGCTTCGTGGACTTCGACTACGAGATCACCCAGCTCACCGTCCGCGCAGTCGGCGACTCCGGGGACGTCGAGACGTTCTTCTGCGAGCCGATCGGGCATCTGCAGAGCCGCGGCGACTACATCGAATCGTGGCAGCCGCAGCCGATGAGCGACGCGGCGCTCACGCGGTCGCGGGAGGTCGCGGCGGCGGTCACCGGGGCGCTCGGCGGTCGCGGCGTGTTCGGTGTCGAACTGTTCGTCAAGGGTGACGACGTGTACTTCTCGGAGGTCAGCCCCCGCCCGCACGACACCGGCCTGGTGACCCTGCGCAGCCAGCGCCTGTCGGAGTTCGAGCTGCACGCCCGCGCGATCCTGGGCCTGCCGGTCGACACGGCGCTGCTCGCCCCGGGGGCGTCCGCCGTGATCTACGGCGGCGTCGACGCCACCGGCATCGCCTTCGAAGGGGTCGCCGACGCGCTGCGGGTACCGGAGTCCGACCTGCGGCTGTTCGGCAAACCGGAGTCGTACGCGCGCCGCCGGATGGGGGTGGCCGTGGCCACCGGCCCCGACGTCGACACCGCCCGCGCCCGGGCCGGCGAAGCTGCCGCGCTCGTGCGGCCGGTGGCTCCGTGAGCGCGGGCGCGGAGGTCCTCGTCGGGCTGGCGATCCTCGTCGGCCTGTTCGGGATCGTCGTGCCGATCCTGCCGGGCACGATCCTGATCTTCGGCGCGATCCTGCTCTGGGCGATGCTCACCGGCGGCACCACCGCCTGGGTCGTGTTCGCGATCGCGACGGTCGCGCTGGTCGTCACCGGAATCGTGAAGTACACGTGGCCCGGAAAACGGATCCGGCAGGCCGGGGTGCCGACCCGCTCGCTCGTAGTCGGCGGTCTCGTCGGCATCGTCGGATTCTTCGTGGTGCCGGTGATCGGCCTGGTGCTGGGGTTCCTGCTCGGGATGTACCTGTCGGAAGCGCAGCGGCACCGCACCCACCGCGGTGCGTGGGATTCGACGATCGAGGCGACCAAGGCCGTAGGGCTGTCGATGCTGGTGGAGCTGCTCGGCGGCCTCGTCGCGGCCGGCGCCTGGCTGTGGGCCGTGCTGTTCGTGCTCTGAGCGTCCCCCCGGCCGCCCCGCCCGCCTCCGAAACGGAGCGAACGGTACATCCGGTCGATCGGACCGGATGTACCGTTCGCTCGGGAAACCGGCGGTCGGGCCGCGGGTCAGGACTTGTGGGGCTCCGACGCGCGGAACATGTCGTCGCGCTCGACGACCTTCACCCGCTCGCGGCCCTCGGCCTCGCCGAGGCTGCGCTCGTGGGCGTCGAGGCGGTACCAGCCCTGCCACGTCGTGTACGGCAGCTGCTTGCCTTCGAGGAATGCGACGACGGCATCGACCTCGGGCTCGGCCGGGGTGTTCAGGCGGCCCTTGGCGTGGTCCTCGAGCAGGTTCGCGACGGTTTCGTTCGCGTCGCCCTTGGTGTGGCCGATCAGGCCGACCGGGCCGCGCTTGATCCAGCCGGTGACGTAGGTGTGCGGCAGGAAGCGATCCTGGCCCTCGGCGGTCTCGTCCGCGACGACGCGGCCGGCCTCGTTGGGCACGGTGCCCGCCTGCTCGTCGAACGGTAGCCGAGCGATGTTCTGCGACAGGTAGCCGACGGCACGGTAGACGGCCTGGACCTCCCAGTCGTTGAACTTGCCGGTGCCGCGGACGTTGCCGGTGCCGTCGAGCTCGGTGCGTTCGGTGCGCAGCCCGACGACCTTGCCGTCCTCACCGAGCACCTCCGACGGAGACTCGAAGAAGTGCAGGAACAGCTTGTGCGGGCGGTCGCCCACGTCGCGGATCGCCCAGTCCTGGAGGGTGTTGGCGACCATGTCGACCTGCTTGGAGTTGCGGCGTGCCGCCTCCGAGCCCTCGTCGTACTCGATGTCCTCCGGATCGACGATGACCTCGATGGTGGGGGAGTGATCGAGTTCGCGCAGCTCGAGCGGGGTGAACTTGGCCTGAGCCGGACCGCGGCGGCCGAAGACGTGCACCTCGAGCGCCTTGTTCTGCTTCAGACCCTCGTAGACGTTCGGCGGGATCTCGGTCGGCAGCAGCTCGTCGCCGGTCTTGGCGAGCACGCGGGCGATGTCGAGGGCGACGTTGCCGACACCGAGCACCGCGACCTTCTCGGCCTCGAGCGGCCACTCGCGGGGCACGTCCGGGTGGCCGTCGTACCAGGACACGAAGTCGGCGGCGCCGTAGCTGCCGTCGAGGTCGATGCCGGGGATGTTCAGGGCGCGGTCGGCGTTGGCGCCGGTGGAGAAGATCACCGCGTCGTAGAACCGCTGCAGGTCCTCGAGGGTGAAGTCGGTGCCGTAGTCGAGGTTGCCGAGCAGGCGGACCTGCGGCTTGTCGAGCACCTTGTGCAGGGCGGTGATGATGCCCTTGATGCGCGGGTGGTCCGGTGCCACGCCGTAGCGGATCAGGCCGAACGGCGCCGGCATGCGTTCGAACAGGTCGATGCTGACCCCGGGATCCTGCGCAGTGTCGGACTTCATGAGCGCATCGGCGGCGTAGATACCGGCGGGACCGGCACCGACGATCGCGACGCGAAGGGGACGAGTCTGATCGGTCATCAGGGGTCAACTACCTCTTCGGAGAACGGACGGACGTGGTTCAGCTTAAATTAGGATGCCCTCTGATGGGCCGACACAATGCCGCGGCAGACGGGCGGCGAGTGCGCAGGGAACGCAGCTGGGCAGGGAATCGCTTCAGCGACAACACATATGGGCAGACACACGACAGAGGTCGACGGCGAGACGTCGAACGAGGTGTGCAGAGGCCATGGGCAATTCCTACCTCGAGAGGGTTTATTCAGGCAAATATGCCCCGACCGGCGGCGATCGACGCCCACCTAGGATCGGGGGCATGGCAGACACACGACCCGCACCCGAACCGGACCCCGACGAGCCGGAACGCGGCAGCGCCGGCCCGTTCCTCGGTGCGCTGGCCGTCGTGGTCGTGCTCATCATCGCCGTCGTCGCCGGGCAGGTATTCGGACCGTCCGAGGAATCCGTGAGCGACTCCGACCTGGTGTCCAGGACCGTCGACGACTATGTCCGGGCCCACAACGCCGACGACGGTGACACCATGACCCGGCTGCGTTGTGCCGAGCTGCCCGCGGAGCAGGCGCCGCTCGCCGACGTCGACGGCGAGGTCCGCGTCGACGAATTCGGCACCGTCGACATCGACGGGGACCGCGGCCGCGTCGAGGTCCGCGCCACGGCCGACGGCAAACAGGAGGCGAGCGTCTGGTCGCTGACCCGGGTGGACGGCAACTGGCGGATCTGCACCGCGTGATCCGCCCGCCTCGTCGTCGGCGCCACGCCTGTGAAAAGCTGGTGTGGTGAGCTACGCAGGTGATATAACGCCGCAGCAAGCCTGGGAGCTGCTGCAGGAAAACCCGGATGCCGTGCTCGTCGATGTGCGAACCGACGCCGAATGGAAGTACGTCGGGGTTCCCGAGACCTCGTCCATCGGTCGCCGCACGGTGTTCGTCGAATGGGTCGGTTACCCGACCGGTGCGCCGAACGAGCGGTTCGTGGACGAACTGCGCGCGGCCGGCATCGACGGCGGACCGGTGATCTTCCTGTGTCGCTCGGGGCAGCGTTCCATCGGTGCCGCCGTCACGGCGACCGCTGCGGGCCTGACCCCGTCCTACAACGTTCTCGAAGGATTCGAAGGCGCCCTCGACCCCGAAGGGCATCGGGGCGCCGAGGGCTGGCGGGCCGCGGGCCTGCCGTGGAGGCAGTCGTGAGTGCAATTCCCCAGGGTGGCGCGTTCGAGCGGCCACTGCCCGATTCGGTGCGCCCGGCCACTCTCGGTGTCCGCGGCGGCCTGCTGCGCTCCGGGTTCGAGGAGACCTCCGAGGCGCTCTACCTGAACTCCGGATTCGTGTACGAATCCGCCGAGGCCGCCGAGCAGGCCTTCACCGGCGAGGTCGACCACTTCGTCTACTCGCGGTACGGCAACCCGACCGTGAAGATGTTCGAGGAACGGCTCCGGTTGCTCGACGGCGCCGAAGGCGCCTACGCGACCGCCAGCGGCATGTCCGCGGTGTTCACCGCGCTCGGCGCGCTGCTCGGCAAGGGCGACCGGCTGGTCGCCGCTCGCAGCCTGTTCGGCTCGTGCTTCGTGGTGTGCAACGAGATCCTGCCCCGCTGGGGCGTGGAGACCGTGTTCGTCGACGGTGAGGACCTCGACCAGTGGGAGAAGGCACTGTCGGTGCCGACCACCGCGGTGTTCTTCGAGACGCCGTCGAATCCGATGCAGACCCTCGTCGATGTCCGCAAGGTCTCCGAGATGGCACACGCTGCCGGCGCGAAAGTGGTGCTGGACAATGTCTTCGCCACTCCGCTGTTGCAGCGCAGCCTCGACCTCGGCGCCGACATCGTCGTCTACTCGGGGACCAAGCACATCGACGGCCAGGGCCGGGTGCTCGGTGGTGCGATCCTCGGCCCGAAGGACTACATCGACGGACCCGTGCAGCAGCTCATCCGCCACACCGGTCCGTCGCTGAGCCCGTTCAACGCGTGGACGCTGCTCAAGGGTCTCGAGACGATGCCGCTGCGCGTGCAGCGCTCGGTGGACACGGCACTCGAACTGGCCCGCTTCCTCGAAAGCCAGGACGCGGTGAACTGGGTCAAGTACCCCTACCTCGAGTCGCATCCGCAGCACGAGCTCGCCCGGTCCCAGATGAGCGGTGGCGGCAGCGTCATCACCTTCGAACTTGCCGCCGCCGACGGCGAAGGCAAGAAGAAGGCGTTCGAGTTGCTCAACAAGCTGCGGATCGTCGACATCTCCAACAATCTCGGTGATGCGAAGTCGCTCATCACACACCCGGCGACGACGACGCACCGCGCGATGGGCCCCGAGGGACGAGCCGCGATCGGCCTGGCCGACGGCGTGGTGCGACTGTCCGTCGGCCTGGAGGATCCCCAGGACCTCCTCGAGGATCTCCAGCAGGCACTGAGCTAGGCGTTGCTCCCGCCGCTGCACGTGCAGGTACTGCACCGGCGGGTGCACACGTGCCCTGCGATACGCTGCGGGTGACCCCGACCGCTTCGGCCGGGGTCCCGCAGCGTCACGGCGAAGTCCGGTGTGAACCCGGCACTGTCCCGCAACTGTGAAGCCGGCCGCGTGCCGGACGAGTCAGATCGGCTGTCGCTGCGGTCACGTACTGGTCCTCGGACGAAGGACGGTGACGTGCCGCGACGGACACCCGTTGCAGCCGTACTGTTTTCGTCCTCCGAACGGAGGATGGCTGTGCCCACCACCAGGTTTCGCGTGCGCCGGATGCTCGGCGCGTCGGTCGCGGCGCTCGCCGTGATCGTGACGGCGTGCAGCAGTGCGGACGACGCCGGAAGCGACGCGGGCGGTTCCACGCCCACGGTAGACGGAACGTTTCCCGTCACCGTCGGATCCGGCGACCGGGCCGTCACCGTCGAGGAGCGCCCGGACGCGATCGTGTCGCTCGCCCCGACGACCACCGAGATGCTCTTCGCCGTCGGCGCGGGGGACCAGGTCGTCGCTGTCGACGACCAGTCCGACCATCCGCCGCAGGCCCCCGTCACGGACCTGTCCGGTTACACGCCCAACGTCGAGGCGATCCTCGGATACGAACCGGACCTGGTCGTCGCCACCGACGACAACGGCGACGTCGTCGCAGGCCTGGCGAAGGCCGGCGTGCCCACGCTGCTGCTGCCCGCCCCCGAAACCCTCGACGACATCTACACCCAGATCGAGCAGGTCGGTGCCGCCACCGGGCACATCGGTGACTCCGTGGAACTGGCAACCTCGATGCGCACCGACATCGAGCAGATCCTCGCCGGGGTGCCGCAGCGGGACGAGCCGCTGACCTACTACCACGAGCTCGACGACACCTACTACAGCATCGCCGACGACACCTTCCTCGGTTACCTGTACGGGCTCGTCGGTTTCCGGTCGATCGCGACCGGCCCCGACGCCTACCCGCAGCTGTCCGCCGAATACATCCTCGAATCCGATCCCGACGCCATCTTCCTGGCGGACGGCCAGTGCTGCGGGGTCACCCCGGAGACGGTCGCCGCGCGCGCCGGCTGGGGTGAGCTGACCGCCGTCCGTGAAGGCCGCATCCACGTGCTGGACGAGGACATCGCGAGCCGCTGGGGACCGCGAGTGGTGGATCTGCTCCGCGATCTCGCCGCGACAGCCGCTGCGGTGCCGGCCGCGCAGCCCACGTCGTGACCGTGGCGCCGCGGCGCCGGGCGCTGGTGCTGACCGGGGCGGCGCTGGTGCTGGTCGCGGCGCTGCTCGTCGGCATCCTCGTCGGTCCCGCGGGCCTGACCGTGCGCGGCGTCCTGCTCGAACTGCTCGACGCCCTGCCCTTCGTCGACATCGACAGTGGTCTGTCGGCGAGGCAGCAGGCCATCCTGTGGAACATCCGCATGCCGCGGGTCGTGCTGGGGGCGCTCGTCGGTGCGATGCTCGCCGTCGCCGGCGCCGCGTACCAGGGGGTGTTCCGCAATCCGCTCGCCGACCCCTATCTGCTCGGTGTCTCGAGCGGCGCGGGACTCGGCGCGACCCTCGCGATCGCATTCGGCGGGGTCCTGGGCATGGTGGGTGTTCCCGTCGCGGCGTTCGTCGGCGGACTGCTCGCCGTCGCCGCCACCTATCTGCTGGGAAGCACCGTCGGCGGCGCCCGGTCCGAGGTGGTGATCATCCTCGCCGGCGTCGCGGTCGCGGCGTTCACCAACGCGGCGCAGACGTTCGCGCAGCAACTGTCCGACGACAGCCTCCGCCAGGTCTACACGTGGCTGCTGGGCCGGCTCGGCACGGACGGCTGGTCCGATGTGGTGGTCGTGCTGCCGTACGTCGTGGTCGCGACCGCCGCGATCCTGCTGTACCGCCGCACCCTCGACGTGATGGCCGTCGGCGACGTCGAAGCGGCCAGCCTCGGTGTGCACCCGGCGCGGGTCCGCCTGGTGCTGGTGTGTGTGGCGACGCTCGGCACCGCTGCGGTCGTCAGTGTCAGCGGACTCATCGGGTTCGTCGGGATCGTGGTGCCGCACGCGGTCCGGCTGCTCGTCGGACCCGGGCACCGGTTGCTGCTGCCGCTGTCGCTGATGACCGGCGCGGCGTTCCTGGTGCTCGCCGACGTCGCGGCCCGCACCGTGATGTCTCCGGCGGAACTGCCCATCGGTGTCGTGACCGCGGCGATCGGAGCACCGTTCTTCCTGCTCGTCCTCCGCCGCAGCAGGGGGGTCTCGTGACCGCTGTCCAGTGCCGGTCCGTCACCGTCGAACGCGCCGGAGTCACCGTCGTCGACTCGGTGGATCTCGTTGTTCGCCAGGGGGAGTGGGTGTCGATCCTCGGGCCGAACGGCGCGGGGAAGACGACCTTGCTGCATGCCCTGGCCGGACTGGTGCCGTCCTCCGGTGACGTGCGCATCGCGGGACTGACGCCCGGCGCGGGCCGCCGCGCGATCGCCCGGGTGGTCGCGTTGATGCCGCAGCGGCCCGTGGTCCCCGAAGGGGTCACGGTCCGCGAGCTGATCCGGCTCGGCCGCACCCCGCACGTCCCGAGATTCGCGACCGGCGGCCCGGACGATCGCGGTGTCGTCGACTCGGTGATCGACCGGCTCGATCTGAACGCGCTCGCGTCACGGCCGGCGACCGAACTGTCCGGCGGTGAGTTGCAACGGGTGGTGCTGGGGCGTGCCCTCGCCCAGCAGCCCCGGGTCCTGCTGCTCGACGAACCGACCAGCGCCCTCGACATCGGTCACCAGCAGCAGGTTCTCGACCTGATCGATTCGCTGCGCCGCGACGGCGATCTCACGGTGCTCGCCGCCATGCACGATCTCACTTCCGCCGCGCAGTACGGCGAACGGCTGGTGCTGCTCGACTCCGGCCGCGTGGTCGCGGACGGACCGCCCGAGCAAGTTCTCACCCCGGAGCGGATCGGCGAGGTCTACGGGGCGAGGGTCGAAATTCTCGATCGCCCAGGTGGATTCGCGGTCCTTCCCCTGCGTCACCCTCCGAAGGAGACATGATGGATATCGTGCTGCTCGGCACCGGAGCCGCGGACGGATGGCCCAACCCGTTCTGCACGTGCGCCTCGTGCCACGACGCGGCACGACACGGTGAGATCCGGGGGCAGACCGCGGCACTGATCGACGATGTGCTGATGCTCGACTGCGGGCCGGAAGTTCCGCGCGCGGCGCTGCGTCACGGTAGGAGTCTGGCGCGGGTCCGGCACATTCTGCTCACCCACGCACACACCGATCATCTCGGACCGCAGGCACTGCTGTTCCGGTCGTGGGCCGAGGCCGGGTTCACCGTCGACGTGATCGGGCCGGCCGCCGCGGTCGATGCGTGCCGGGATTGGACGGGGCCGGACGATCCGGTGCGTTTCGTGCCGGTGACGGCGGGGGATGTGGTGACCGTCGGCGATTACCGGGTCCGGGTGCTCGCCGCCACGCACCAGGTGTTCGAGGACGGTGACGCCGTGCTCTACGACGTCGCCGGCCCCGACGCCCGTATTCTCTGGGCGTGCGACACCGGACCGTTGCCCGGAGAGTGGTTCGAGGGCGTGCGCGGTGCGGAGTTCGACGCCGTGTTCCTCGAGGAAACATTCGGTGACCGTGCGGATCTCGGCGCGGGTCACCACACGCTGGCGGCATTCGAGGAGACCGTGGCGACGTTGCGAATGTGCGACGCGGTCGTCGACGCCACCGATGTGGTGGCGGTGCACCTCGGGCATCACAATCCGCCGATCGCGCAGGTTCGCAGCCGATTGAACCGGTGCGGTGCGAGGGTCGGCAACGACGGGGAAGTGGTTCGGGTGGGTCCTTCCGTGTTCGAAGACGGTGCAGTGCAGCGGACACTGATTCTCGGCGGCGTCCGATCCGGGAAGTCCCGATACGCCGAGCAGTTGCTCGAGGCCCATCCGGCGGTGACGTACGTGGCGACCGGCGGGACCCGCGAGGGGGATGCGGAGTGGGCGGCCCGGGTCGCGTTGCATCGCGAACGCCGGCCCGAATCCTGGTGCACCGTGGAGACATCGGATGTCGCAGAGGTGTTGCGGGCGGCGACCCGACCGCTGCTCGTCGACTGTCTCGGTACCTGGCTCACCGCGAGGCTGGACGTGCACGAGGTGTGGACGGGCGGGGATATCGCCGCCGTCGAACGAGACGTCGAGGAATTGCTGGCCGCGTGGGCGGCCTGTGCCGTGCCGGTGGTCGCGGTGAGCAACGAGGTCGGCAGCGGGGTGGTTCCGGCGAGTGCGTCGGGCCGGCTGTTCCGGGACCAGCTCGGCCGGCTGAACGCGAGGGTCGCGGAGATCTCGGACTCGGTGTCCCTCGTCGTCGCGGGCATCCCGATGCGCCTCCGCTGACGGATCGAGGGTCCACTGGGACTCGTCCTGGTTTATCGCCTTGTGATGTGTCACGATGTAGGGCTCTCCGATAGCGAGCGCTCTCATCGATGTCGAAAGTGACTACTGGACAGTAATATTCGGTCCAATTACCCTGGCCTGTCGCGTTCCGGCGATCGGTGCCTCTTTGGGTTTTCTTTAGGAATTCGAGTCGAAAAAGTGATCTGAATCATAGCTGTGAAATCGTTAGTGGTACTACTCACAGAGCGTGTTATCGTTCGTCACGAACTGAGGCCGGAGGGTTGCGGGACGGCCACAGTGCCCTTAGGGCGAACAGTCGAACGCGCGTCGAGGTCCTTTGCGCAAGAGGACTTTCGAGCGACGCCCAACACTGTCACACACCACAGTCGATCTTCGCTGCCCGGAGATCGGCGCGCTCGACCGTGCCCCTCCCCCGAGGACGGGCACCGCACACACCTGAGTAGGGGTACCAATTGAGCAAGAAGCACACGTCCGGTCTGCGCCGTGGCGCCCGGATCGGAAGCGTGGCCGCCGCCGCGGCCATCGCCTTGGGATTCCTGTCCGCCGGCGCAGCGAACGCCGACACCTTCGTTCCCCTGCCCGACGGGCAAATCACTGCTCCGGGTGACAAGGCGACGGTGACCCGGACCGCGGAGAGCGCGCTCGTCTCGCCCTCCATGGCCGCGAACCCGGCCAACCGCGTCGCCTGGGTGTCCGGCACGGTGACTGCACGAGTCAACGTCGACATCCCGTCCACCCCGGGTAAGACCGACGGCAGCACCTCGCCCTTGAACGGGACCAACAACTCCTCGACGCACGGCGTCTCGCGTATCAACACCGGCTACATCGTGGGCTGCCAGGTCGACATCTCGGGCCTGAAGGGCAACCTCGGTATCAACTTCAACACCAACGTGGTCTCTTCCCTGACGGACCTTCTGGTCGGTACGACTGCAGGCCCGGCCGGGACCGCGATCAGCACAGGGACCTCGTCCGGCGGAATCAGCCCTTCGGCGTCCCTCAACGTCCCGCTGCAGCCGGGCCAGGTGGTCTTCGTGCACCTGGAGGGTAAGGACATCACGAAGAAGGACACGGATTACACGGTCCAGTACCAGGATTCCGAGCTCAGCACCATGGGCTGCGGCGGCTACGCACAGGCTCGTTCCTACACCGTCCTCGAGGTCGTGGGTAAGGACTACGTCAAGACCACTCTGTACGGCCAGCCGTTCAGCATCGGCTGACCGCCGCACCAGTCCCTGACTGATTTCTCGCTCACGCGAGCCACGAACTCGAGAGAGATGACATGAAGACCAGCATCACCAAGGGCCTGCGCCGCGGTTTCCGCGCCGCCGGTATCGGCGCCGCTGTCGCCGTCGCCATCGGCTTCACCTCCGTCGGTGCGGCCAACGCCGACACCTTCGTTCCCCTGCAGGACGGTTCGATCACCCAGACCCTCCCGGGCGACGTTGTTGTCACGGTCTCGACCACGGGCGAGTCTGCCAACATCAACCCGTCGATGGGCTCGACCCCGGTCCACCGCAACGTGTGGGTGTCCGGTTCGGCTCAGGTCAAGCTGTCGGGCGCCGGCGCCAAGAACGTCAACTACTTCCGCATCATGCCGGGCTACGTTGTGGGCTGCCAGGTGGACATCACCGGTAGTGCAGGTGGCGGCGCGAATGGGTCTGCGGGCGCATCCTCGACGACCACGATCGTGGACACGCCCGAGGGCGAGGCAGTGGTGGCTGCCGGTTCCAACACCTCCAACGGCTCCGGCGGGCTGAGCGCCAACGTGGGAATCACGCTGTCCCCGGGTAAGACCAGCCAGTTCTACGTGCTCTCCGTGGAGCAGGAGAACTCCTTCGGCGAGCGGGTGTTCCGCCCCTTCTCGATGGTCACGAAGGCCACCGAAGGTAGCGTCACGTGGGCCGATTCGACCGTGGGTATCTCCGGCTGCGCCGGCTACGCCCAGGCCCGCAGCTTCGTGAAGGTCACCGTCGACACCGCGACGGCGACCCAGCAGGTCACCCTGTGGGGACAGCCCTTCAGCATCGGCTGACAGGCAACTCCGACAGGTAGCCGGCCCCGCCACCGAGAGCCTCATCCTCTCGGCGGCGGGGCGTCGTCGCCTTCCGGCCCGGTGGGGGCCGGGAGGCGACGTCAAAACGGATTCGTGGTGCGGCCGACCAGATCCGCGACCGACTCGACGATCCGCGTCGGCCGGTAGGGATACAGCTCCACCGAGGTGCGCGTCGAGATGCCGGTGAGGACCAGCAGCGTCTGAAGTCCCGCTTCGAGACCGGCGACGATGTCGGTGTCCATGCGGTCGCCGATCATCACCGTCGACGCCGAATGCGCACCGATCGCGCGCAGGGCGGACCGCATCATGAGCGCGTTCGGTTTGCCCACGAAGTACGGTTCGCGGCCGGTCGCTCGCGTGATCAACGCGGCGACGGCACCGGTCGCCGGCAGCGACCCCTCGAGTGACGGGCCCGTCGGGTCGGGATTCGTCGCGATGAACCGGGCGCCGCGCTCCACGAGCCGGATAGCCGTGGTGATCGCCTCGAACGAGTAGGTTCGGGTCTCGCCGAGCACCACGTAGTCGGGGTCGCGGTCGGTGAGCACGTATCCGATGTCGTGCAGTGCTGTCGTCAGCCCCGATTCGCCGACGACGTAGGCGGTCCCTTCCGGTCGCTGGTTCGCGAGGAATGTCGCGGTCGCGAGCGCCGACGTCCAGATCGATTCCTCCGGGATGTCGAGGCCGGTGCGCAGCAGCCGGGCGCGCAGATCACGCGGAGTGCGAATCGAGTTGTTGGTCAGGACCATGAACGGTGTTCCGTTGGAACGCAGTTCGCCGAGGAAGGCGTCCGCGCCGGGGATCAGTGCGTCCTCGTGGACGAGCACGCCGTCCATGTCCATCAGATAGGTCCAGGCGGTGGCGGTGTTGTCCTCGGGTGTACTCACCGCTTCATTTTCTCATCCGCTCACGCCAGCAGGCGGTAGAGGCCGATCAGGCCGACGACGACGATGACGCCGCGCAGCGCCGCGGGCGACAGCCGCCGGCCGTAGCGCGAACCCAGCGCGCCGCCGATCAGCGAACCGACCGCGATGAGCCCGGCGACCGTCCAGTCGATCCGGTCGAACGCAACGAGGGTGTACGCGGTGGCCGCGACGATGTTCACCAGGAGCGAGAGCAGGTTCTTCGCCGCGTTCTGCCGCTGGATGTTGTCGTGCAGCAGCGCACCGAACAGGCCCATCAGCAGAATTCCTTGCGCTGCGGTGAAATAGCCCCCGTACACACCGATGGCGAAGGTGCCGGCGACGAGAATCGTCATGCGCACCGGTCCGATGTGGTCGTCACGGTTCCCGCCGGCCCGCGCCAGCACCCACTTCTGCAGTTTGGGTTGCAGCACAACGAGAATCAGTGCGAGCACCATGAGGACCGGCACGATCGTCTCGAACGCCGACTCCGGCAGGTGCAACAGCAGCCACGACCCGAGGACCGCGCCGGTCAGCGATGCCGGAATCTGCCAGCGCAGACGCGGCCACTGACCGCGCAGTTCGCGCCGGTATCCCCACGTGCTCGACACGCCACCGGCGACGAGCCCCACCGCATTCGACATCGTCGCAGTCACCGGCGGCAAACCGAACGCCACGAGAGTCGGGAACGTGATGAGGGTGCCGGAGCCGACGAGGGCGTTGATCGCGCCGGCACCCAGGCCGGCGAGGGCGACGAGAAACAGTTCGAACGCAGTCACCGCGAGGAGTCTACGGACCGGCCGCCGTCGTCCCTCACCGTCCACCTCGCGCTGCCCGGTGGGGGGAACCTTCACCCGGACAGACCGAATATCGGTTCCCATCACCCGCGCGCGGGAGGGGTGCGCGAGAAGAACGTTCGAATCTACCTGACCACCGGCTGGCGGCAGCCCGAAGCGGTCGCGTTGTATCTCGCGGCCGGGACTCCGCCCTGTCCAATCCGGGCGCCCCGCCGAGGCGATCGGGCCGCACCCGTTCGAGAAGTACCCGGCCCGATTGCCGCAATCGGCTCTGTCCGGCAGCCCGCCGCGGTACCGTTGTCGCCATGCTCGAACCGATCCGAGACCTACCCGACGGTGTCCTCGGCTTCGAGGCGGTGGGCCGGCTCGAAGCCTCCGACTACGAGAACGTGCTGATGCCCGCCGTGCGCGAAATCTGCGATCGAGGCGGCGGAATCCGGATAGTGCTGGTGTTCGAGCGGTTCGACGGGGTCTCCGCGGGCGCGGCATGGGACGACATGAAACTCGGCGTCGAGCACCTCACCCGCTGGGAGCGGATCGCGCTCGTCACCGACCTGGACTGGATGGTCACCGTGACTTCCCTGTTCGGGTGGATGACGCCCGGGGAATTCAAGCGCTTCCCGCTGGCCGAGCGCACCGCCGCGATCGCGTGGGCGGCCGAAACCGGCTGAACTCCGCGGGCCCTGCCGGCTGTAGGGTTCGTCAACCGTTCGCCTGGATCGAGAAGAACCCTGCCGGTGAACGACCGCTGGGAGGTCTGTTCGTGATGGACGAAGCGCAGACGTTCGCGCCGTCCGGCCAGACCAGCGCGTGCACGCTGAGCACGCTGGCCCTCGCCTCCCAGGCCCGCAATTACCGGTCTGGGTCTCGTCTTCACCACGCAGGCACCGAAGGGACTGAACAACCGGATACCGGGTAACGCCGCCACCCAGGTCCACGGCCTGCTCAACATGTCGGCTCAGATCGATTCGGCGAATATCCCCGGCCGAGGCAGAATTCGAATCGCGTCGAGGGAAAGGTGATCCGGTTGCGCCCGGACGCCTGGATTCGGAACGAACCAACCGGAGCGACCTGGAGACCCCCACACATACGTTTTCTCCCCGCCCGTTTTTCCCCGTGGCATCGCGAACACGCGGTGTCGTCGGTGCCCTTGCGAGGCGAATGACCACATTCGCGCTGCCGCCGGTGACCGCCGGTATCGCCGGACAGGTTTCGATCGCGATGACGGAAAAGGTATTCCGTGGACCGGGAGGTCGCTACCGTCTGCAACGACCATCCAGAGCGACCGAGAGACCTGGCTCGACGACGTCGCAGCAACCCCCTGCTCCGGCAGGTGAGGGTGCTACCGCCGGGAACGATGGAGGAGAAGATGACGAGCGACGGCCTGGTGGATGCGTGGGAACGCATCCACGTCGACCTGTGCCGCCACTGCGGGGCCAGGTGTCGCGGTCGCTGAGATCCGCGTCGAATCCACCTTCCTTCCGCCCGCCGGCGCCGCTCGCGTCACGCCGCCGGTGCACTGTCCAGATCATGGAGCCCGTCGTTGTCCATCTTGTCCTCTTCTGTGTCCCGGCTCGTCGTCACGGCGGCTGCAGCGGCTGTGCTGGGCGCAGCACTGACCGCGTGCGGGTCCGGCACTGCGGCGACCTCGGAGCCCAGCGGGGATCCACAGCCCGGCGGCACTCTGCGGTACGGGCTGTCGCAGGCACCGACCTGCGCGGATCCGGCTCAGGCCGGCAGCAACCAGACCATCTACGTTGCCCGGCAGGTCGTCGACTCGCTCACCGACCAGGATCCCGAGACCGGTGCGATCGTGCCGTGGCTGGCGGAGAGCTGGGAATCGAACGCCGAGGGCACGCAGTTCACCTTCCGCCTGAAGGACGGGGTGACCTTCAGCGACGGCACCCCGTTCACCGCGGACTCCGTGAAGAAGAACTTCGACGCGATCGTGAACACCCTCGGCGGAGTGAAGGCACCCCAGGCCGTCGGTTTCCTCGCGGGGTACACCGGAACCACTGTCGTCGACGACCGCACCGCTCAGGTGAACTTCTCGGCTCCGAACGCGCCTTTCCTGCAGGCCACCGCCAGCCACCAACTCGGTCTGCTCTCGGCTGCGGACACCGCGAAGAGTGCCGAGGAGCGCTGCGCGGGAGAGCTTTCCGGCACCGGGCCGTTCGTCTACGAGGATTACCAGCAGGACAGGTCCGCGACGCTCGTCAAGCGTGCTGGATATGCGTGGGGGTCCGAGGCGTTCGGACACGACGGTGAGGCGTACCTCGACCGGATCGAATTCACCATCGTTCCCGAATCCGGAGTCCGCACCGGCTCGCTCGCGTCCGGGCAGCTCGACGGGATCTCGGATGCGCTACCGCAGGACGCCCCGCAGATCGAAGGTGCCGGCGGCCGCATCCTCACCACGCCGAACCCGGGCATTCCGTTCGGATTCCAGCCCAACGTCAGCCGCGGCGTACTCGCCGATCCGGCCGTCCGGAGCGCACTGATTCCGGCGATCGACCGGCAGGAACTCGTCGACACCGTCCTCGGTCCCGACTTCCGCCCCGCCGCCGGCACCCTCGCGTCCGCGACTCCCGGATATCTCGAACTCGCCGACGTCACCCACGACCCACAGAAAGCGGAGAAGATCCTCGGCGACGCGGGCTGGGTGCCCGGCCCCGACGGAATCCGCGTCAAGGACGGGCAGCGCCTGAGCTTCCCGGTGCTCTTCAGCTCCGTGTTCGCCGGCAACCAGGCGATTCTCGAACTGGTGCAGCAGCAGTTGCGTGCGGTCGGCATCGACCTGCAGCTCGACCTCGTCTCCACTCCCGAGAGCACCGCCCGGCAGAATGCCGGTGACTACGAGTCGACCTACTACAACAGCACCCGCGCCGACGGTGACATCCTGCGCACCGCGTTCGGCCTGGACGGTCGCAACCTCAACCGGCGTGGCCCGATCCCCGAGCTCGACAACGTGCTGAACCGCCAACTGTCCACGACGGATCCGGATGCTCGTGCCGCCCTCATCGAGCAGGCACAGCAGCTCGTTCTCGACAACGGCCTGTGGATCCCCACCGTCGAACTGTCGCAGGCGATCGGTGCCGGACCGAACGTGGCGGACCTGAAGTTCGAGGCGTCGGCTCGGCTGCAGTTCTTCGACACCTGGCTGAGCGAGTAGAACATGGTGCGCTACCTCGGGTTCCGCCTGTTCCAGGCCGTCGGTGTGCTGTGGGCGGCATTCACGGTGTCGTTCGCGGTGCTCTATCTGCTGCCGTCCGATCCGGTGAGCATCGCGGCCGGTGCCGACGCCGGCACCCCCGTCGATGCCGCTGCGATCGAACAGCTCCAGGCGCGCTACGGCCTGGATCAGCCGGTCCCGGTGCAGTACTGGAATGCGCTGAGCCACGCGGTCCAGGGTGACTTCGGCATCTCCATCTCCACCGGTCAGCAGGTGACCGACGCGATCGCGGCTGCCCTGCCGAGCACTCTCGTACTGGCGGGCACAGCACTGGTGCTCGCCCTGGTGTTCGGCACGGCGGTCGCATTCCTCGCGACCTACACACGTGCCGGATGGTTGCGGAACCTGCTGTTCTCGCTTCCCCCTCTCGGGGTGGCCGTGCCGACCTTCTGGGTGGGCCTGATCCTGTTGCAACTCTTCTCGTTCCGACTGAAACTGTTCCCTGCCTTCGGAGATCAGGGCATCGAAACCGTGATCCTTCCGGCGATCACGCTCGCACTGCCCACCGGCGCGGTGATCGCGCAGGTGCTCGCGACGAGCCTGCAGACGACCTGGCGGCAGCCGTTCATCGAGGCCGCGCGCGCGAAAGGCGCATCACGGCTGCGCATCCAGGCGCGACACGCCCTGAAGCTGTCGAGCATCCCGGCGTTCACGATCGCCGGCGTCATCGTCGGCAACCTGCTCGCGGGATCCGTGGTCGTCGAAACCGTGTTCTCCCGCACCGGTATCGGACGGCTCGCCCAGATGTCGGTGATGGCGCAGGACATTCCCGTGGTGCAGGGAATAGTCGTGTCCTCGGCCACCGTCTTCGTGCTCGTCAACCTCGCCGTCGACCTGCTCTATCCCCTCCTCGACCCGCGGATCACGCACGGCATCGAACGCAACGCCGCGGCATCGGCCGAGGAGCGCCCGGCTCACGACGACACTCTCCCGGAGGTCGAAGCACGTGTCTGACACCTTGATCCGCGTGACGGCACCGGCGGCCTCGCCGCCGCCGGAACCGGCCTCGCACAGAACGTTCCGTGTCGCGTCCGTCGCGGCGGCGCTGCGACGGAATACCGTGCTCTCGGTCTCCTCGGTCGTCCTGCTTCTCGCAGTGGGATTCGCGTTGTTTCCGTCGGTGTTCGCCTCCGGTGACCCGCTGCAGGGCGTGCCCGCCGAGAAACTGCAGGGACCGAGCACCGCACACTGGTTCGGCACCGACAATCTCGGCCGCGACGTCTACACGCGCGTCGTGCACGGCGCCGGGCTCTCACTCACGGCGACACTCGTCGCTGTCGGGATCGCACTGCTCGTCGGTTCGCTCTTCGGGCTCCTGTCCGGTGCGGTCGGAGGTGCCCTCGACGCGGCACTCATGCGCATCGTCGACGTTCTGCTGTCCATCCCCTCGCTGCTGCTCTCGCTCGCGCTGGTCACCGCACTCGGCTTCGGCACGATGAACGTCGCGATCGCGGTCGGTGTGAGCCTCGTGGCGAACTTCGCGCGCGTCATGCGCTCGGAAGTACTGCGAGTACGCAGGGCCCTGTACGTCGAAGCGGCATTCGCATGCGGCGTCCGGTGGCACACCGTGCTCCGCCGTCACGTGTTGCGCAACTCGTACGCACCCGTCACGGCCCTTGCAGCCGTGGAATTCGGGATGGCAGTGCTCGCCGTGTCGTCGCTGAGCTTCCTCGGTTTCGGAGCCGTCCCGCCCACTCCCGAGTGGGGGTCGCTCATCTCGGAGGGACGCAACTACCTGGCCACGGCGTGGTGGATGACGACGCTGCCGGGCCTGGTCATCGTGGCCGTCGTGCTCTCCGCCCACCGCGTCGGTCACGCCGTCGAGGACAGGAGCGCGCGATGACACTGCTCGAGATCCGCGACCTGCAGGTCGCCTACGGATCGGCACGCGAACCGGTGGTCGCGGTGGACGGCGTCGATCTCACCGTGGCACGTGGCGAGGTGCTGGCGCTGGTCGGCGAATCGGGGTCGGGCAAGTCCACGACCGCCCAGGCGATCATCGGTCTGCTCGCCGGCACCGGACGGGTCACCGCGGGATCGGTGACCTTCGAAGGCACCCGGCTGAACGACCTGCCCGAGCGTGCCTTCGAGCGCCTCCGCGGCGCACGCATCGGGTTCGTTCCCCAGGATCCGACGACCTCGCTCAATCCCGTCCTCCGCGTGGGAGATCAGGTCGCCGAGGTGCTCCGGATCCACGGTCTCGCCGACCGGCGCACGGCCAGGATCGAAACACTGCGCATCCTCGAGGACGCCGGCCTCGACGATCCGGAACTGCGCGCCGGGCAGTACCCGCAGGAACTGTCGGGCGGGCAGCGTCAGCGCGTGCTCATCGGTATCGCCCTCGCGTGCCGCCCGGACCTCGTCATCGCGGACGAACCGACCAGCGCGCTCGACGTGACGGTGCAGCGCCGCATCCTCGACCACCTCGACGCGCGAATCGCCGAGACCGGCGCGGCAGTGCTGCTCATCACCCACGACCTGGGGGTCGCTGCGGACCGCGCCGACCGCATCGTGGTGATGAAGGCCGGACGGGTCGTCGAAACAGGAACGGCCGCGCGGGTACTCGCCGACCCGCAACACGAGTACACGCGCTCGCTCGTCGCGGCGGCACCGAGTCTTGCGGAGGCACCGGAACGCCCCGCCCTGCGCAAGGCGGCCCCGATCCTCACGGTCTCGAACGTGTCGAAGACGTTCCGCATCGCCCGGGGGTCGTCGCTGCATGCCGTGCGCGACGTCTCGTTCGAGGTTCCGCGCGGCGGCACCCTGTCGCTGGTCGGAGAGTCCGGATCCGGCAAGTCCACCGTCTCGCGGATCGCGATCCGGCTCGAGCGTCCCACCACGGGAGAGGTGCGGTTCGACGGTGACGACATCACCGGCCTCCGCGGACGCGCACTGCGGGCGTTGCGCCGCCGGGTGCAGATCGTGCATCAGAACCCGTACGCGTCGCTCGATCCGAAACTGCGGATCCGCGACATCGTCGCCGAACCGCTCGATGCCTTCGGCATCGGCACACGAGCCGAGCGCACCGAACACGTCGGACGCCTCCTCGATCAGGTGGCGCTGTCGACGGCGCACCTGGACCGCAAGCCCGCGGAACTGTCGGGTGGGCAACGGCAGCGAGTCGCCATCGCCCGGGCGCTCGCACTGCGACCCGATCTGCTCGTGCTCGACGAACCGGTCTCGGCGCTCGACGTGTCGGTCCAGGCCCAGATCCTCGACCTGCTCGCCGCGCTGCAGACCGAACTCGGGCTCAGCTACGTGTTCATCTCACACGACCTCGCCGTCGTCCGGCAGATCAGCGACACCGTCGCCGTGATGCGCGCCGGCCGGGTCGTCGAATATGGCTCCACCGCAGAGATTTTCGACAACCCCCAACACGAGTACACCCAGACGTTGCTCGAGGCCATCCCAGGGAAGGTCCATCATGTCGGTTAGTTCAGAGTTGTTGCTCGCCGTCGAATTCGCCGGGACCGGCGTCCACCCCGCGTCGTGGCGTCGCGACGATTCGCGCGCCGAGGAGTTGTTCACGTCCCGCTACTGGACCGGCCTCGTCGGTTCCGCCGACCGCGCCGGCGTGGACTTCGCGTTCTTCCCGGACACCTTCGGTATCGCCTCGGAGACGTCCACCGTGCGCGGCCGCCTCGAAGCCGTGGGGCTCGCCGCCCGTCTCACCGCGGCCACCACCCGCATCGGACTCGTGCCCACTGCGACCGTCACCCACACCGAACCGTTCCACGTCGCCAAGGCGATCCAGACCCTCGACCACACCACCCTCGGCCGCGCGGGCTGGGAGGTCGCGGTGACGCCGGGCGCCGGGCCGGTCGCGTTGTTCGGCCGCAAGGGCGAGCAGGACGTCGTCTCACTGTGGGCCGAAGCCGGCGAAGCCGCCGAGGTCGCGGCGCGATTGTGGGACAGCTGGGAGGACGACGCCGAGATCCGCGACGTCGCCACCGGCCGCTTCATCGATCGGGACAAGGTCCACTACATCGATTTCACCGGCGAGTACTTCTCCGTCAAGGGGTCGTCCATCGTGCCGAGGTCCCCGCAGGGGCAACCGCTGGTCGCGGTGACGGTCACCGGCGAAGAATCCTTCGACTTCGCCGCACGACGAGCAGACCTCGTGCGCATTCGGGCAACCGATGCCGAGGTGGCAGCCGATCTCGCCACCCGCATCCGGACCGCCGCAGGGGATCGCCCGGTCTTCGTTCTGCTCGACGTCGACCTGCTGCTCGGCGCCACCGATACCGACGCGGTCGCCGCCCTCGCGCAACTCGACGCGTGGACCGGAACGCAGTACGTCTCCGACACGATCGTCCACGTCGGCACTGCCGCCGGAACCGTCGAACTCCTGCAGGACATACGAGGCGTCGACGGAGTGACACTGCGACCCCTCGCTCTTCCGTCCACCCTGCCCCGCCTCGTCGAGAACGTCCTGCCCGTCGTCCGTCCCGCGGTCGTGTCCGCAACCGGAACCCTCCGCGACCGGCTCGGCCTGCCCCGCCCCGCCAATCGCTTCGCTTCCGCTCACTGAAGGATCGATCACCTTGTCACGCAACACTGTTCGTAAGCAGGTTCATCTCGCCGCGCACTTTCCCGGGGTCAACAACACCACCGTGTGGGCCGATCCGGATGCGAAGAGCCAGATCGACTTCGAGTCGTTCGTGCATCTGGCGCGCACCGCCGAACGCGGTCTGTTCGACTTCTTCTTCCTCGCCGAGGGACTGCGGCTGCGCGAACACCGCGGCCGCATCCACGACCTCGACGTCGTCGGCCGCCCCGACACGCTCACCGTGCTCGAGGCGCTCGCGGGAACGACCACCCGCCTCGGGCTGGCCGGCACCATCAACACCACGTTCAACGAGCCGTACGAGCTGGCGAAACAGTTCGCGACCCTCGACCACCTGTCCGACGGCCGCGCCGCGTGGAACCTGGTCACGTCGTCGGATGCATTCACCGGCGAGAACTTCCGCCGCGGCGGGTACCTCGACCATTCGCAGCGGTACGTGCGCGCCGGGGAGGTCGTCGACGTCGTGCGGACCCTGTGGGACGGCTGGCGGCCCGGTGCTCCAGTCGTCGACCGCGCGACCGGGATCTTCGCGGCCGACACCGACCTCGCCTCGTTCGACCTGCACACCACCCAGTTCGACATCACCGGGCGGTTCGAAGTGCCGCGCAGTCCGCAGGGGCACCCGGTACTGCTGCAGGCCGGTGACTCCGACGAGGGCCGCGAGTTCGGTGCCGCCGAGGCCGACGCGATCTTCAGCCGCCACGGCACCCTCGAGGAAGGCCGGGCGTTCTACACCGACGTCAAGAGCCGGCTCGCGAAATACGGGCGCAGTCACGACGACCTGAAGATCCTGCCTGCCGCGGCGTTCGTCCTCGGCGACAGTGCCGACGACGCGGAGGAACGCGCCCGGCACATCCGGCTGCAGCAGGTCGGACCGCAGACCGCGATCGCGTTCCTCGAACAGGTCTGGGGCCGGGACCTGTCCGGCTACGACCCGGACGGGCCGCTGCCGGACGTCGACCCCGAGGACGACGTGAACATCACGCGCGGACGGGTACGGCACGCGAAGAACCCGCGGGCGGTCGCGCACGCATGGCGTGAGAAGGCCGAGGCCGAGAACCTCAGCATCCGCGAACTCATCATCGAAGTGACGGCCCGGCAGCAGTTCGTCGGCACCCCCGAGCAGGTCGCCGCGGAGATCGACCACTACGTGCAGACCGACGCGAGCGACGGTTTCATCCTGGTTCCGCACCTGACCCCCGGTGGCCTCGACGAGTTCGTCGACACCGTCGTCCCGCTGCTGCAGGAACGCGGCAGCTTCCGCACCGAGTACGACGGCACCACCCTCCGCAGCCACCTCGGGCTGCGCCACCCGCACGCCACGACCGAAGGAGTCCGAGCATCGTGACCGCAACACTCGACCGCACCCGATTCGTCGACGACTGGCGACGGTGGCACGCGGCGCGCAACGACGCGTTGCGGCAGCCGCTGGGCTGGCTCAGCCTCACCGCCCTGCACTGGCTCGACGAGACCCCCGCCGAATACGACGGGGCGCCGGGCACTTGGAACACCGACGGCGACACCGTCGTGCACGTCCGGGGCGAAGCGCCGGAGATCCACACCCCGGTCGAGGGCGCCCCTGGAGTCGAGGTGGAGTTCGAGGCCGGCTACGTCGAGATCATCCGCCGCACCGGTCGTTTCGCGATCCGCATCCACGACCGGAACGCACCCGCGCTCGCCGCGTTCGCGGGAGTGCCGGTGTACGAACCGGACGCGAAGTGGCTTCTGGCGGGTCGCTTCGAGGCGTTCGGCGAAGCCCGGACCGTCACGACCGGTGCCGTCGTCGACGGTCTCGAACATCATCACCGCGCGGCCGGGCTCATCCGGTTCGATCACGACGGCCGTGAGCACACGCTCGTCGCGTTCGGCGAGACAGGCGGGCCGCTGCGGGTGCTGTTCACCGACGCCACCAGCGGGGTCACCACCTATCGGGCGGCCCGGAGACTCGACATCGGCGTGCCCGGCGAGAACGGTTCCGTCACACTCGATTTCACGCGATCGGAGAACCTGCCGTGCGCGTTCACCGATGCCGCGACCTGCCCGGTCGCGCCGGCCGAGAACCGTCTCCCGTTCGCCGTCGAGGCCGGCGAACGCAACCCGCGAAATCAACAGTGACCGTGGCAGTGACGAATCCGGTCCCGCTGTCCGTCCTGGACCTGTCGCCGGTGAGCGAAGGGTCCACCGCGGCGCAGGCCCTGCGCAACACCGTCGATCTGGCCCGGCGCGCGGAGGAATGGGGTTACCGGCGCTACTGGGTGGCCGAACACCACTTCGTCGCGGTCGCGTCGTCGTCCCCGGCGGTGCTCATCGGTGCCATCGCGGCGGCCACCACGACCATCCGGGTCGGGGCCGCGGCCGTCCAACTCGGACACAACACCGCCGCCGGGGTCGTCGAGGCGTTCGGCACCCTCGACGCGCTCCACCCAGGGCGGATCGATCTGGGGCTGGGCCGGTCCGGGCAACGTCGCGCCGAAGCGTTGCAGGCCACCGCCTCCGGCGTCCAAGACCCCGCCTTCGGCGCCGAGGACCCCGCGCCGCGTGCGACCGAGATCCGTGACGGACTGGTGATTCCGGCGCCGTTCCCCACGTCGAAACTGCTCGCCTCACCACGCCTCGGAGCGGCGTTCGCGGCGTTGCAGCAACCGGGCGCGCAGTCCCCGGACTTCGATCGGCAGGTCGGCGACATCCTCGCGTACCTGGACGGCACCTACCGCGACGGCGACGGCATCGAACTGCACGCCCATCCCGGCGAGAACGCGGACGTCGAGGTGTGGGTGTTCGGGTCGAGCGCCGGACCGTCCGCGTCGCTCGCCGGACGGCTCGGTCTGCCGTTCGGGGCGAACTACCACGTCAGCCCGTCCAGCACCGTCGATGCCGTCGAGGCGTACCGTGCGGCGTTCACGCCGTCCCGGTTCCTCGACGCACCGTACGTGGTGGTGTCGGCGGATGCGGTGGTCGCCGACGACGACGCATCCGCCCGCGACCTGGCGTCGACGTTCGGGCACTGGGCACACAGCATCCGGTCCGGTCGCGGCGCCGCACCCTACCCGGACCCCGCGACGACGCCGCCGCTCACCGACGACGAGCGTGCCCTCGTCGACGACCGGCTCGTCACCCAGTTCGTGGGGGCGCCGAGTACGGTCGCGGATCGGCTCGACACGTTGCGACGCGTCACCGGCGCCGATGAACTGGTCGTCACGTCGGTGACGCACCGGCACGAGGACCGGTTGCGGTCGTACGAACTGCTCGCGCGGGAATGGGGGCTTGCGGGGCTGCGCGCCGCCTGACCGCGGTCGGGCCGCAGGTCGCGGCGGGTCGGATAGGCTGAATCGCTGTGACATTCGGCGAAGACGACCGGGACCTCCCGGAGTGGGCGCGCAGTCTCGGGCTCGCACCGCACCCCGAAGGCGGCTGGTATCGGGAGACCTGGCGCAGCGACCTCACCCTGCCCGCCGCGGCGCTGCCCGGATATCCCGGGTCGCGCAGCGCCGGCACAGCGATCCTGTTCCTGCTCATGCCGGGGCAGCAGTCCGCCTGGCACACGGTGCGCGGCGCCGAACTGTGGCTGTACCACCGGGGAAGCCCGGTGCTGCTCGAGACGGCGGAACCCGGACCGGCACCCGGCGACGCCACGGTGCACCGCGTCGGACCGGACTTCGGCGGCGGCGACCGGCCGCAGGTCGTGGTGCCGCCGGGCCACTGGCAGCGGGCCCGGCCTGCCGGGGACGAACCGAGCCTGGTCGGATGCGTCGTCGTGCCCGGATTCGACTTCGACGACTTCGCTCTCGCGGACCGTTGAACAGACACGTGCATTTCGCCGGATTCGGGTCTTTGATGTGAGTTATGAGTGTCGACAGGAGTGCGGATCCGGTACGCCTGGCCGCGGGCGCCGCGGCGGTACTGGCCGGCGCGGTCGGGAGTGCGGTGGGTCTGGGCGTGGGCCTGGCCCGGCGCCTGCCGGGGATCGCGCCGGTCCTGGACGGGCTCGAGGCGCGCGGCGACGATGCCCTGCGCGCCGCTGACGCCGCCGTCGACGGTCTCCTGCGCGTGATCGTGCGGAAGGTCGTGCAGGCGGCCCTGCTGGAGGTGGACCTCACGGCCGTGGTCCGTGACCACGTCGATCTCGACGCGGTCGCCGATGGCATCGACGTGGGCAGGATCGTCGACCGTGTCGACATCGACGGCATAGCCGGGCGCGTGGATGTCGACCGGATCGCCGAGCGGGTCGACATCGACCGGATTCTGGACCGCGTCGACATCGACGGGATCGCCGCACGCCTGGACCTGGCACCGATCCTGGACCGCGTGGACGTCGACGCGGTCGCGGCACGCGTCGATGTCGACGCGGTGATCGGCCGCGTCGACCTGATCGGCCTGGCCGGCACCGTGATCGAGGGCGTCGACCTGCCCGCGATCATCCGGGAGTCGACCGGGACGATGTCGACCGAAGCCGTGCAGGGGGTGCGCAGCCAGGGCATGCGCGCCGACGACGCGGTGTCCGGGTTCGTCGGCCGGATGTTCGGCCGGCAGCCCGAGAACCGTGAGCCGGAGGGGCAGGCGTGAGCGAGCACCGGCCCGCCGGCATCGTCACTCGTGGTCTGGCGGCGCTGCTGGATCTCGGCGTCGTCCTGGCGGGCATGGGCGGCCTGTACCTGTCGTGGGCGTTGATGCGGTTGCTGTTCTCGCCGCAGCAGTTCTCGTTTCCCGACGTGGAGGTCGTCATGTCGGTGACGACCTGCAGCGCGCTGTCGGTGCTGTACCTGGCGGCGTGCTGGGCCACGACCGGCCGCACGATCGGCGCGGTCGTGATGGGTCTGCGTGTGGTGGGCCGCGACGGGCGGCTGATGGGCTGGATCCGGGCGGTGGTGCGGGCCGGGTTCTGTGTGGTGTTCCCGGTCGGGCTGATCGTCGTCGCCGGCCCGCGCCGACGGTCGCTGCAGGACATCGTGCTGCGGACGGTGGTCGTCTACGACTGGCAGCCCGATCCGCATCTGGCCGAACCGCACGCCGGCAGGTGAACTCTCCGCCGGCACACCTTTCCGGTCATACTCGAAGCGGATTGAGTTCGAATATTTAGGAGAACGCGGTGGCACAGGGCTTGAAGTTGGGATACAAGGCGTCCGCGGAGCAGTTCGGGCCGCGGGAACTGGTGGAGCTGGCGGTGCTGGCCGAGGAACACGGCATGGATTCGGCGACGGTGTCGGATCATTTCCAGCCGTGGCGGCACAACGGCGGGCACGCGCCGTTCTCACTGTCGTGGATGACGGCGGTCGGGGAGCGTACGCAGCGCCTGCAGCTCGGCACCTCGGTTCTGACCCCCACCTTCCGGTACAACCCGGCGGTGATCGCGCAGGCATTCGCGACGATGGGCTGCCTGTACCCGGGGCGCGTCATGCTCGGCGTCGGCACCGGTGAGGCACTCAACGAGATCGCCACGGGGTACCAGGGCGAGTGGCCGGAGTTCAAGGAACGGTTCGCGCGGCTGCGCGAGTCGGTGCGCCTGATGCGCGCGCTGTGGACCGGCGACCGCGTCGACTTCGAGGGGGAGTACTACACGACGAAGGGCGCCTCGATCTACGACGTGCCCGAAGGTGGGATCCCGGTGTACATCGCCGCGGGCGGACCCGTCGTCGCCCGGTACGCGGGCCGTGCCGGTGACGGATTCATCTGCACTTCCGGCAAAGGCATGGAGCTGTACACCGAGAAGTTGCTGCCTGCCGTCGCGGAGGGCGCCGAGAAGGCCGAGCGGGACGTCGCGGGGATCGACAAGATGATCGAGATCAAGATCTCCTACGACACCGATCCGGAGCTCGCCCTCGAGAACACCCGGTTCTGGGCGCCGCTGTCGCTGACCCCGGAGCAGAAGCACTCGATCGAGGACCCGATCGAGATGGAAGCGGCCGCCGACGCCCTGCCCATCGAGCAGGTCGCCAAGCGGTGGATCGTGGCATCGGATCCCGATGCGGCGGTCGAGCAGGTCAAGGCGTACATCGACGCGGGTCTGAACCATCTGGTGTTCCACGCTCCCGGACACGACCAGAAGCGATTCCTCGAGCTGTTCGAACGCGATCTGGCACCGCGCCTTCGCGCGCTGGCCTGAGCCGGCGATCGTTCGGTGCGGGGCGCCTCACACTCGAGGCGCCCCGCGCCGTGACACCCGGGGCGCACCGCGCCGTGCCGCACTATGGTTGCTCTCATGAGCGCCGCTTCCGGAACCGTGTCGAGCATCTACATCGCTTCACCGGAAGGCGACACCGGCAAATCGACGGTCGCACTGGGCGTGTTGCGGATGCTGTGCGCCTCGACCGCGCGGGTCGGGGTGTTCCGCCCCATCGCCCGCTCCGATTCCGATCGGGACTACATCCTCGAGCTGCTGCTCGAGAGGATCACCGTCGACCTCGACTACACCGACTGCATCGGTGTCACCTACGACGAGGTGCACGCCGATCCCGACACCGCACTCAGCGACATCGTCGCCAAGTACCACGCCGTCGCCGACCGCTGCGACGCCGTCGTCGTCGTGGGCAGTGACCACACCGAGATCGCCAACCCGAGCGAACTGTCCTTCAACGCGCGGATCGCCGCCAATCTCGATGCGCCGGTGCTGCTCGCGCTGCGGGGCTCGCGGCGCACCCCCGAGGAGATCGCGCAGCTCGCCGCTCTGTCGGCGGCCGAGCTGGCCGCCCATCACGCTCACCTGACGGGAATCGTCGTCAACCGCTGTGCCCCGGGAGAACTCGACGCGATCGCGGCCCGGTTCGCCGACCGCCCGTACCCGGTGTGGACGCTGCCGGAGGTCCCGGTCCTCGTCGCGCCGACGATGGGGGAGCTGCAGACCGCGATCGAGGGCGAACTCTACAGCGGCGACGAAGAACTGCTGCAACGCGAGGCGCTGCGCGTCATGGTCGGGGGGATGACCGCCGAGCACATCCTCGAACGGCTCACCGAGGCGATGGTGGTGATCGTCCCGGCGGACCGTTCCGACGTCCTGCTCGCCCTCGTCAACGCCAATGCCGCGGAAGGGTTTCCGTCGCTGGCGGGCATCATCATGAACGGTGGTCTGCTGCCGCACCCGGCGATCGCCCAACTCGTCGCCGGCCTCAGACCGAGCCTGCCGATCCTCACCACGAAGCTGGGGACGTTCGACACGGCGTCCGCCGCGGACCGCACCCGCGGACGCATGGTGCTCGGGGCGCACAGCAAGATCGACACCGCGGTCGCGTTGATGGAGCAGCACGTCGACGGGGCGGTGCTGCTGGGCAGGATGCAGCTGCCGCGACCGTCCGTGACGACGCCCCAGATGTTCGAATATCAGCTCATCGACCGGGCGCGGGAACAGCGACGGCACATCGTGCTGCCCGAGGGCGAGGACGACCGCATCCTCCGCGCGGCCGGCCGGGTGCTGCAGCGGCAGGTCGCGGATCTGACGATTCTCGGCGACGCGGCGCAGATCCGCCGCCGCGCCGCCGAACTCGGTATCGACCTGGCCGGTGCGCAGCTCCTCGACCCGCTCACCTCGAGTCTTCTGGAGCGGTTCGCCGTCGAGTACACGCAGTTGCGTGCCCACAAGGGCATGAACATCGATCGGGCCCGTGAGATCATGGGCGACATCTCGTATTTCGGCACCATGATGGTGCATCTGGGGATCGCCGACGGCATGGTGTCGGGCGCCGCGCACACGACCGCGCACACCATCCGTCCGTCGTTGGAGATCATCAAGACCGAACCCGGGGTCTCCACCGTGTCGAGCATCTTCCTGATGTGCCTGGCCGACCGTGTTCTCGCCTACGGAGACTGCGCGGTCGTACCGGACCCGACCGCCGAGCAGCTCGCCGACATCGCGATCTCGTCCGCCGCGACCGCGGCCCGTTTCGGTATCGAACCGCGGATCGCGATGCTGTCCTATTCGACGGGAAATTCCGGTGCCGGCGCCGATGTCGACAAGGTGCGCGCCGCGACCACGCTGGTGCGGCAGCGGCGACCCGACCTCCCCGTCGAGGGGCCGATCCAGTACGACGCCGCGGTCGAACCGACCGTGGCGAGCGCGAAACTGCCCGATTCCGAAGTGGCCGGTCGCGCAACGGTGTTCGTCTTCCCCGATCTGAACACCGGGAACAACACCTACAAGGCGGTGCAGCGCAGCGCCGGGGCCGTCGCCGTCGGGCCGGTGCTGCAGGGCCTGAACAAGCCGGTCAACGACCTCTCCCGCGGCGCCCTGGTGCAGGACATCGTCAACACGGTGGCGATCACCGCGATCCAGGCGCAGGAGGCCCGACCGTGACCGCAGCGATCGCCGGTACCGTCCTGGTTCTGAACTCGGGTTCGTCGTCGATCAAGTTCCAGCTGGTCCATCCCGAAACGGCGGAATCGGTGGCGCACGGGCTCATCGAGCGGATCGGGGAACCGGAGGGGCGCATCGTCTTCCATCACACCACCGGGTTCGAGGAGCACCTCGGGGCGATCACCGATCACCGCTCCGGTCTGCGGATGGTGCTCGACATGATCGAAGGGCTCGGCCGTCCGCTGCGCGAGGCGGGGATCGTCGCGGTCGGCCACCGTCTGGTGCACGGTGGCGAGGTGTTCCACGAGCCCACGTTGATCGACGACGCCGTCGTGCAGGCGGTCGCGGATCTGTCGGTCCTTGCGCCCCTGCACAATCCGGCCAATGTCATCGGCATGGAGGTCGCGCGCGAGGAGCTACCCGACATTCCGCACGTCGGGGTGTTCGACACCGCGTTCTTCCACGACATGCCCGCCGCCGCGACCACCTACGCGATCGACCGGGACATCGCCCGCGAGCACGGTATCCGGCGTTACGGTTTCCACGGCACCTCGCACGACTACGTGTCGCAGCGGGCCGCGGCGTTCCTCGGACGCGACCGCGCCGACCTGAACATCATCGTGTTCCACCTGGGCAACGGTGCATCGGCCTCCGCGATCGCCGGGGGACGGCCCATCGACACGTCGATGGGGCTGACGCCGCTCGAGGGACTGGTGATGGGAACCCGCTGCGGCGACATCGATCCGGGTGTGGTGATGCACCTCAATCGCAGCGCGGGTCTGCGCGTCGACGCGATCGACGACCTGCTCAACCGCCGTTCGGGACTGAAGGGGATGTCGGGGGTCAACGACTTCCGCGCGCTGCTGCGGCTCGTCGCCGACGGCTCGGAGGACGCGAAACTCGCCTACGACGTGTACGTGCACCGGCTGCGCCGTTATCTGGGCGCGTACCTGGTGGAACTCGGCGGGGTCGACGCGGTCGTGTTCACCGGCGGGGTGGGGGAGAACAACGCCGACGTGCGCCGTGACGCGCTCGCCGGGCTCGGCCGGCTCGGCATCGTCGTCGATCCGGAGGCGAACGCCACCCGCGCCGATACCGAACGGCGCATCTCGGCCCCCGGCTCGGAGGTCGAGGTCCTGGTGATCCCTACCGACGAGGAACTCGCGATCGCACGGGCCGCCGACGCGCTCGCGAAGAGCCTGCCCCGCTGATCACCGGATCCGCCGGCGGAGAAGACGTCCGCACGCGTCGGCTGCGTGCGGACGTCCACTGCCCGAGCGGGTTCCGTCACCTCGTGTCCGCGGTCAGAGGATGCTGCGGGGACGGATCGCGTTCGCCAGGTCGACGAGGGTGTACCGGTGGGTGCGCGCCTGCGCCTTGCGTGCGAGGGCCCGCAGTCCCGTTTCGGTGCCCTTCCTCAGGCCCTTCTCGGTGAACGGCACCCCGAGGATCGGATCGAGGGCCTTGCTGGCGGCGTGCCCGGCGCGCACCCATTCGAGGGCGGTGCCGAGCACGAGCGTGCGCATCTGGAGGGCGCGACCCTCGTCGGGCGGCAGCGCGTCGACACGGTGCGCCGCCTCGCGCAGATCCGCTTCGGTGACATCGTCGATCTCCCTGTCGTGCAATATGATCAGCACCGCGGTCATGGTGGCGACACTGTGGTGCCGGGAGGTCGCGGGCACCTGATCGAGGGTGGCGACGGCCCCGGTGAGGTCCTTGCGTTCGGCGAGTTGACGGGCCAGGCCGAACGCGGCGCTGACGAGATTGTGGTCGGTGCGCCACACCGTGCGGTAGTAGTTCTCGCAGAATCGGCGCCACGCGTGCGGATCGTCGCTCTCCCAGTGCTGCAGGATCAGCTCGGCGGTGGCGGCCAGCGCGATCTTCGGTGCGGTCTCGCCGGGCAGCGCCTCGAGCACCTGCTCGAACCTGCCGAACGCCGCCTCGTATTCGCCCAGCAACAACGCGGCGATCCCGGCATGCCAGTCGATCCGCCAGTCCGTGCCGAGATCCCGCTCGAGCTTCGCGAGGATCCCCTCGGCTTGCTCGCCGTGTCCGAGATCGAGGTGGGCGCGGACCTCGGCGAGGCTGATCTCGCGGGAGAACGAGACATCCGCGGTCCCCACGACCCGCTCCAGGCCGTTGTCGCGGGCGTGGCGGAGGGCGTCGAGCGTCTGCTGCGGTTCGCTGTGCACGGCGGCGGCGAGCAACGCGGCGCTGGGGTCGTTCGGCTCGAGCAGCGGAACCGGCAGCGCCGCAGCGACATCCCGAGCGGAGATGTTCTTGTCGCGCGCGACGCCGTCGACGAACACATCCGTCTGCCCCACGGCCTCGTCGGTGCCGAACGTGGTGCGCTGACGACCGAACTTCGCGGACAGGCCCGGATGCTCGGTGCCGGTCTGCTGCGACAGGACTTCGCGCAGCACCCCGGTCAGCTGCCCGGCCATCTCGTCGGCGGAGCGGAACCGGTGGTCGGGATCCGGGTCGGTGGCGCGCAGCAGCAACCGGTGGAACGAGTCGTACTCGGCGAGCAACGGAGCCTGCTCGGGCGACGGCAACCCGTCGACGTAACGGCCCTTGTCGACGGGAAGATCGAGCGTCAGCGCGGCCAGGGTACGGCCGACGGTGTAGATGTCCGTGGCGGGCGTCGGGCCGGTGCGGACGATCTCGGGCGCCTGATATCCGGGGGTGCCGTACAGATAGCCGTAATCCTCGATGCCGGAGACGGCACCGAGGTCGATCAGTTTGGTCTGCTCGTCGGTGACCATGATGTTCTCGGGCTTGAGATCGTTGTAGACCAGGCCGATCTCGTGCAGATAGCCGAGTGCCGGCAGAACCTCGAGCATGTACGCGATGGCCTGGTCGAGGGGCATCCGGTCGGGTTTGGCGTACGTGCCGAGAACCTCGCGCAGCGTGTGACCGCCGACGTACTCCATGACGATGTACCCCATCGGGGTGCCGTCCGGGCGGGGGTGCTCGACGAAGTTGTAGATCTTGACGATGCTCGGGTGCGACACCTCGGCGAGGAACTGACGCTCGGCGACCGCGACGGCCTGGGCCTCGGCGTCGCCGGAATGCAGGAGTCCCTTGAGCACCACCCAGCGGTCGCTCACATTGCGGTCGACGGCCAGATAGATCCAGCCCAGACCCCCGTGCGCGATGCAGCCCTGCACCTCGTACTGCCCGGCGACGAGGTCGCCGCGGGACAGGTTCGGGGCGAACTCGAACGGTGTGTCGCAGGTGGAGCAGGTGCCGGACGCGGACGCGGGACCGGTAGCGGTGGTGCGCCCCACCGGATTTCCGCATTTCCAGCAGAAGCGTTTGCCCTCGGCGACACGCGGATCGAGCAGCACGACGCTCTCCGGGTCGAGGGGCGCCGGTACCGGGACATCGACGAGTCCGGCGATGCGCCGGCGCAGCAGGCCCCGGGGACGCGAACGGCGGCTCGACGCCCGCTGCGAGGGGACGCTCGGCTGGAGCGGGGTGCGCCGGGTCGGTTCGGCAGGCACCGCGGCGGGGCGGGGGCTGCGCTGGGTCGCCGGTCCGCTGTCGGAATCGGTGTCGGCCATCGGATCGTCCCTCAATCCACATACGTCGCGGTCGGGGGCGCGGGAGTCGGCCCGAGCATCGTCAGCCAGCGGTCGTACAGCTCGGCCCAGGTGCCGTCCCGGCGGATCCGTTCGAGCGTCCCGTTGACGAACCGCACCAGGTCGTCGTTGCCCCGGGTGATGCCGATGCCGTACGGCTCGGTGCCCATGGCGTCGCCGACCAGTTCGAGATACGGGTCCTGCGACGCGAGCCCGGCGAGGATCGTGTCGTCGGTGCTGACCGCATCGACCTGGCCCTGCTGCAGCACGACGAGGCAGTCCGCCCACGCCGGCACGGTCAGGATCGATGCGGACGGCTGGACCTGCTGCATGCGTGGCAGGGACGTGGTGCCGCGAACGATGCACACGCGCCGGCCCGCGAGGTCGGTGGCGTTCCGGATGTCCGAACCCTTGACCACCAGCACGCGCTGCCGTGCCAGGAAATAGGTGGTCGAGAAATCGACGCGTTCACGCCGGGCGCACGTGATCGACATGGTCTTGGCGACGATGTCGACGGTGGAATTCTGCAGCGCCTGCTCGCGGTCGGCGGAGTTGAGGATCCGGTAGTCGATCAAGTCGGGGTCCCCCAGCAGGTCGCGGGCGACCTCCCGGGCGATGTCGACGTCGAATCCGGTGATGCGGCCGGTCGCCGGATCGCGGAAGCTCATCAGGTTGCTGCCGGTGTCCAGGCCCACCACCAGCCGGCCGCGGGCGCGGATCCTGTCGAGGGTCGGCCCGGTGTCGGTGCCGTCGGGCCGCAGGCTCGCCGTGGGATCGCCGCAGTCGGGCATCTGCGGCGCAGCGGTAGGGGACGGAGCGAGAGCCGCGCGTTCGGGCAACGGCGCCTCGGTGTAGGAGATCTCGGGGGCAGGGTTCTCAGGCAGCGGCGCGCTCGCACAACCGCCCGCGAGCACCGCACCGCACAGCGCCATCGCGATCACGGCCACACGGCCCCTCGCGATCCGCGTGCTCACTGGTACTCCCGCAGACGAGGCCACAATCCGATGATGACACCGCACAGGGCGACGAATATCAGGGCGGTCGACGCCGGCGCCAACGCGGACAGCAACTGGGCGGCGCGGGCCTCGTTGGAACGCAGTTCGGCGCGGGTCGCGTCGATGCCGTCGGACAGGGCACGATCGACTGCCGCGAACTGCGCGGTGGCTTCGTCGGCTCCCGGACCCGTCGCGAGTATCGCCGCCGCCGTGTAGTCCCCGCGGGCCAGGGCGGCGCGGGTGCGCTCGTGCGAGGCGATCCACGCGTCGCGGGCAGCGAGTGCCTGCGTGACGGCGGTCGAGGCGGTGCGGTCGTCGTTGTCGTCCGAGTAGCCGTGCAGCCGGTCCCCGAGCCGGGTCATCGTCTCGTCGAACGCGCCGTCGTACTCACCGGTACTGTCGCGGCGGGCCAGCAGCAGCGTCTCGGCGGTGCGGGACTGCTGGGCGAGGATTCGGCTCTCGGTGAGGGTCGCCAACGGCTCGGCGCCGTGGGTGATGGCCCGCCGGGTGGCGCTCGACGACACCAGGCCGGCCACGAGCATCCACACCAGCAGGACACCGGTGGCGACGATCGCCAGGATCAGCCCGGGATTGAGGGCACGCCGGCTGATCCGGGAGATGACCAGGTGCACCGCACACAGTGCCCCGAGGGCGGCGATGAGCAACCCGATCGCCACCCAGGGGGGCCGGACCGCGGCGCGCTGGGTGGACTCGACAGCGGCGACGCCCCGGGTGTGCAGTTCCTGGGCCATCGGCAGCAGCGACGTCTGCATCAGGTTCGACGCTTCACTCAGGTACGCGACACCCACCGGGTTGCCGATGCGATTGTTGGCGCGGGCGGTTTCGATCAGCCCGGCGTACACGGTCAGCTGACCGGCGAGACCGGACAGCAACCGGGTGCTGTCGGCGTCCTCAGTGGTGCCCCCGGCCGCGGCGACCAGTTGCGCGGACGCTTCCCCGATCGCCTGCTCGTACCGGTCGCGCACCACTTCCGGTTCGATGCCGCCGGAGATGAACCCGGTGACGGCGGCGGCGTCGGCGACGGACAGCGCACTGTAGAGATCCTGTGCGGCGTTGGCGAGGGGTTCGGTTGTGCCGAGCAGCTGATCGTGGGTGGCCTTGCGGCTGGTCACCATCTGCGCCGCGACGATCCCCGACACGACCAGCAGGATGGAGACGAGCACGCCGAGCGTGACGAGTTTGGCAGGTGTGGAGCGCAGGACGGCGCTCAGATCCTCGGGGACGGTCGCGGTGCCGACCGCCGGGCGGGGTTCGTCGCCCGGCCGGATGCGGGCCAGGGCGTCGAGGCGATCGGTGCGCCGGTATTCGGGGTCGTGGTCACCATCCGGGTCGATCGTGGGATGCAGACGCGAGTCCACCATCGCCCCTTTCGGTGTTGCACTGTCCTTGGCGAGCATATAAGCAGTACGGACAGGAATGCGCCGCGCGGGCGGGTCGGGACAGGGGCTCGGCAGGCCGTCGCGGCCGGCAGGGAGGCGGACACGATGCGCGGTGACGGTGACGGATGGGCCGTCGGCCCCGACGGTGACCGCCGGTGGGGCAAGCACGGTGCGGCCGGGCTGTTGCTGCGCGCACCTCTGCCGGACGGCCGGCCGGCGGTACTGCTGCAGCACCGTGCCGCGTGGAGTCATCAGGGCGGAACCTGGGCGCTGCCGGGCGGCGCCCGCGACAGCCACGAGAGCACCGTCGACGCCGCGGTCCGCGAGGCGCAGGAGGAAACCGGCATCGATGTCGCCGTCGTCGCGGTGCGCGCCGAACGGGTCACCGCAGGCGCAACCGGCGGCTGGACCTACACCACCGTCGTCGCCGACACCGGCAACCCGCTGGCGACCATTCCGAACGGGGAGAGCACCGAGTTGCGGTGGGTGCCGGAGACCGATGTGGAGGCGATGCCACTGCATGCGGGATTCGCCGCATCCTGGCCGGGGCTGCGCACCCGCGTGGTGCGGGTGCTGCTCGACACCGCGAACGTGCTCGGTTCGCGGCCGACCGGCTGGTGGCGCGACCGCTCCGGAGCGACCGGGGCGTTGCTGGCGGACCTGGCGGCGGTGCTGCCGCGCACCCTCGAACTGCCCGACGGCGGGTTCGGCTGGGTGACGCGGATCGAGGCGGTGCTCGAAGGGCAGGCGCGGGACGCGACGGTGGACGACGCCCGCATCCCGGTGCACGCCGCCGCGGGCAGCGGCGACGACGAACTCGCCCGCCTCGCCGGGACAACCGCGACCCTCGCGTCGGAGGTGACGGTGGTCGTGACCGCCGACCGCGGGCTGCGGCAGCGCCTGCCCGGCTCGGTGGTCACCCTCTCGCCGTCGACCGTCCTCGGCTGGCTGTAGCCGCGCTCACCCGGACAGTGCCGCCTTCAGGGCCGCGGCCGCGGCACGCGGATCGGCGGCCTGCGTGATCGCCCGCACCACCGCGACACGGGTGGCTCCGGCGGCGATCACCTCGGGCAGCCGCTCGGCGTCGATCCCGCCGATCGCGAACCAGGGGCGCGTCGGATGTGATTGCGCGACCTCCCGGATCACGTCCAGACCCGCCGCGCTGCGCCCCGGCTTCGTGGGGGTGTCCCACACCGGGCCGGACGCGAAATAGTCGACGCCGTCCTCGATTTCGGCGAGAGCTGCCTGCCCGCGGCTGCCGGTGGACCGGCCGATGACGATGTCCGGGCCGAGGATGGTGCGGGCGTGCGCCACCGGAAGGTCGCCCTGCCCGAGATGCAGGATGTCCGCGCCCGCGGCCAGTGCGATGTCGGCGCGGTCGTTGACGGCGAGCAACGCGCCGTGGCGCCGGCACGCATCGGCCAGGACCTCGAGCGCGGCCAGTTCGTCGCGAGCCTCGAGCCTCCCGAACTTCTTCTCGCCCGCCGAGTCCTTGTCTCGCAGCTGGACGATGTCGACGCCCCCGGCGAGCGCCTCCTCCGCGAATCGGGCCAGGTCGCCGGTGTCGCGCCGCGCATCGGTGCACAAGTACAGCCGCGCGTCCGCGAGTCGTTCCCGAGGTGAGGGGTGGTTGCCGCGATAGGAAGTCACAGCCCAGACGGTAGCCTCTGAGGGAGACATGACAACACGGGAGTCCCGGGGAACGCGGGGCTGAGAGGGGGCCTGCCGGCCCCGACCGTTATGACCTGACCCGGATCATGCCGGCGCAGGGAGCGAGGTGGGTGCAAGGTGGGAACGGTAGCCGTCGTCGGTGGCGGTGTCATCGGCCTGTCGATCGCATGGCGAGCGGCGAGCGCCGGGTGGGACGTGACGGTGCACGACCCGGCACCCGGGGCGGGTGCGTCGTGGGTGGCCGGCGGCATGCTCGCCCCGCTGTCCGAGGGCTGGCCCGGTGAGGAACACGTCCTGGAACTGGGAGCGGCCTCGCTGGCGCGCTGGCCGGAGTTCGGGGACCGGCTGCAGCGCGCGACCGGATGCGACCTGTTCACCTCCGCCGGGTCGCTGACGGTCGCCCTGGACGCCGCCGACGCCGCGGACCTGCGCACCGTCGCCGAATGGGTGCAGCAGCAGGGCCACGAGATGCGGATCCTCACGCGCGCCGAGATCCGGGAGCTCGAGCCGTCGCTCGGCCCGCGGATCCGGCTCGGGTTGCTCGCCCCGACGGAGCTGGCCGTCGACAACCGCGTCCTCGTCGACGCCGTGCGCCGCGCATGCGTCGACGCGGGGGTGCGGTTCGTCGCCAGGCCGGTCGGCTCGCTCGACGAACTGCGGGCGGACCGCGTGGTGCTCGCGGCGGGCTCGGCGTCGGCCCGGTTGTGGCCCGGGCTGCCGGTGCGACCGGTCAAGGGGGAGATCCTGAGGTTGCGGGCCCGGCCCGGTGCCACGCCCGCGCCGAGCCGCACCATCCGCGGAAGCGTGCACGGACGTCCCGCTTATCTGGTGCCGCGCGGGGACGGGCTCGTCGTCGGCGCCACCCAGTACGAGGCGGACGACACGCAGGTCACGGTCGCGGGAGTGCGCGATCTCATCGCCGACGCGGAGGCGTTGCTCCCCGCGATCGGCGAGTACGAGCTGTACGAGGCGACGGCGGGGCTGCGGCCGATGAGCCCGGACAATCTGCCACTGATCGGACGGCTGTCCGAACGGGTCGTCGCGGCGACCGGGCACGGCCGAAACGGTGTGCTGTTCACCCCGATCACCGTGGACGCCGTGCTCGCCGAACTCGCCGACGACCCGATGGCCGAGGCGAAAACTGCGGATCCGCAACGATTTCCGAAGGAAGGGCTGTGATGACGAATCCGAATTCGGTGGGGATCACCGTCAACGGTGAGGACCACTGTTTCGAGCAGGCGCCGACGGTCGCCGAACTGCTGACCCGGCTGGGATTGCCGGACAAGGGCATCGCGATCGCCGTCGACGGGGCGGTGTTCCCGCGGGGACGCTGGTCCGAGCCGGTCGGAAAGGGCTGGCAGATCGAGATTCTCACGGCGGTTCAAGGTGGCTGACCTGCGCGATCCGGCACACGACCTGCCTCGGCTGACCATCGCCGGACGCACCTTCGCGTCGCGGTTGATCACCGGCACCGGCGGTGCCGCGAACCTGGCGGTGCTCGAGGAAGCACTCGTCGCGTCCGGCACCGAACTGACCACCGTCGCGATGCGGCGCGTCGACGCGGCCTCCGGAACCGGGGTGCTCGACCTGCTGCGCCGCCTCGGCATCACCCCGCTGCCGAACACCGCGGGTTGCCGCGGCGCGAAGGAAGCGGTGCTCACCGCGCAGCTGGGCCGCGAAGCACTCGAAACCGACTGGGTGAAGCTCGAAGTCATCGCCGACGAGCGCACCCTGTTGCCCGATGCCATCGAATTGGTATCCGCGGCAGAGCAACTCGTCGACGACGGATTCGTGGTCCTGCCGTACACGACGGACGATCCGGTCCTGGCGAAGCGACTCGAGGACGTCGGATGCGCGGCGGTGATGCCGCTCGGCTCGCCGATCGGCACCGGTCTCGGCATCGCCAACCCCCACCACATCGAGATGATCGTCGAAGCCGCCGGTGTTCCGGTCGTCCTCGACGCGGGTATCGGCACCGCGTCCGATGCGGCGCTCGCGATGGAACTGGGGTGCGATGCGGTGCTGCTCGCGACGGCGGTGACGCGAGCGAAGGACCCGGCGCTCATGGCGTCGGCGATGCGGCACGCCGTGGAAGCGGGCTTCCGGGCGCGGCACGCCGGCCGGATCCCGAAGCGGTTCTGGGCGCAGGCGTCGTCGCCGCTGGAACCGTAGATCCGGAGATTCGCTCGCGCCGGTCCCTGCGCAATCCGGATGGATCGGGCAGGGTAGGGGTCATGATCGAAGTGACGGGACTGACCAAGACCTTCGGATCGACCACTGCCGTCGACGACGTGACGTTCACCGTCCGGCCCGGCGTCGTCACCGGCTTCCTCGGTCCGAACGGCGCCGGCAAGTCCACGACGATGCGGATGATCCTCGGCCTCGACCGGCCGACGGCCGGGACCGCCCTGGTGACCGGGAAACCGTACCGGGAGCTGGTGCGGCCGCTGCGCACCGTCGGTGCGCTGCTCGACGCGAAATGGGTGCACCCGAACCGCTCGGCCCGCGCGCACCTGCGCTGGATGGCCGCGTCGAACGGGTTACCCGACTCGCGCGTCGAGGAGGTGCTGCGCCAGGTGGGCCTGACCGACGTCGCGAACAAACGCGCGGGAGGCTTCTCGCTCGGCATGTCGCAGCGTCTCGGTCTGGCCGGCGCGCTGCTCGGCGACCCACAGGTGCTGCTGTTCGACGAACCCGTCAACGGCCTCGATCCCGAGGGCATCGTGTGGATCCGGCGCTTCATGCAGGCGCTCGCAGCGGAGGGCCGCACCGTCCTGGTGTCGAGTCACCTGTTGTCGGAGATGGCCCAGACCGCCGATCACCTGCTGGTGATCGGGAGGGGCCGGCTCATCGCCGACACTTCCGTCGACGCGTTCGTCGCGCAGGCGTCGGAAGCGGCGGTGCGCGTGCGCAGCCCCCAGCTCGACACGCTGCGCGCGGCACTGGCGGAGCGCGGGCACAGCGTCCGCGACGACGACGGCGCGCTCGTGGTCACCGGGGCGACCACGGCGGAGATCGGCGAGCTGGCGGCCGCCCGATCGGTGGTGCTGCACGAACTCGCCGGGCAGCACGCGTCGCTGGAAGAAGCATTCATGAAGATGACCGGTGGTGACGTGCAGTTCCACGGCACCGGTGCCGACTCGGTGATGAAGGGTGGCCTGTGATGAGCGTGGCGATCGACACGGTGCGCGCCGAACGGATCAAGCTGACGTCGGTGCAGTCGCCGTGGTGGTGCACCGCGGTGATCGTCGCACTCGGGCTGGGGCTGGCCGCGATCCTCGGTGCGGCCTCGAAGGCGTCGATGTCCGCGGACGACGAAGCGGCCCGGTTCTATCCCACCGTGGACGCCGCCGTCAGCGGTGTCACCGGCTTCGGGGTGCTGGTGCTGATGATCCTCGCGGCGCTGTCGGTGACCAGCGAATACCGCTTCGGTGTGATCCGGTCGACGTTCCAGGCACTGCCGAACCGCGGGGTCGTCCTCGCCGTGAAGGCGCTGCTGATCGGCGTGGTCGGCGGCATCCTGGCCGGTGTGCTGGCGCTGGGCGCGTTCTACCTGACGAAGGCGCTCGCCGGGCCGGAGGCGGGACGGAACCTGGTTCTCGAGGGCGCGACGTGGCGGACGGTCTACGGCACCGCGTTGTTCGCGTTGTTCGCGTCGATCCTGGCGGTCGGTGTCGGCGCCCTGTTGCGTCAGTCCGCCGGCACCATCGCCATCCTGCTGCTGTGGCCGATGCTCATCGAATCGTTGTTCGGGCTGTTCGGTTCGTTCGGCAGGAACGTCCAGCCGTTCCTGCCGTTCGCGAACATCAACTATTTCCTGGGCACCGACCAGGGCATCGATTTCCATTGGGGCCCGTGGGTCGCATTCCTGTACTTCGCGGTGTTCACGCTCGTCGTGTTCGGTGCAGCGGTGGTCGTGGTGAACCGGCGCGACGCCTGAATCCCGTTCGCCGGGGCGCTGGACGGCGATCTCGGCCTGGTCGCGGGCTACCGGGGAGCCGTCAGCGCGTCGATCGCAGGCGCGTACATCGTCGACTTGATGGTGCCGAGCGTGCCGGGATCCTTCCCGACGAGCGGTGCGACCGTGCCCACCGCCGAGGTCAGCAGCGCGGGCTCTTCGGCCGTCGCGTCGACGATGCCGGCCGCGAGCGCTTCGGGTCCGCCGAATCGTCGCCCGGTGGTCATCGCCGCGGTCGCGGCGCGCGGAGTGGTCTTGGCCTGCACCAGCGCTGCCATACCCGGCGTGAACGGGATGCGGATGTCCACCTCGGGCAGGCAGAAGAACCCGCGGTCGGTGCGCATCACCCGAAAATCGTGGGCGAGCGCGAGCATCGCACCGGCGCCGAACGCGTGCCCGTTGATCGCCGCGACCGTCGGGACCGGCAGGGTGAGGACACGCGCGAAGAGCCCGTGGACCCGCTCGACGTACCACTGCGCCTTCTCGCCGTTGGCCGCGAGCCATTCCAGGTCCAGGCCGTTGGAGTAGAACTTTCCGCTCGCGACGGTCACCAGCGCGGTGGGCTCGCCGGATTCGATCTCGTCGAGCGCGGCATCCACGCTGTCGAGCCAGCCGGGGGAGAAACGATTCTCGTCGTCGCCGAGGTGCAGGACGGTGACGGCGTCGTGGCGGGTGGTGGTGACGGTCATGGTGTGCCTTTCGAGGTGGGGGTTTCGGGGCCGAGTTCCAGTACGGCGCGGACCGCGGCGGCGAGCCGGCGGCGAGCGACCGGATCGCGATACCTGTTGTTGTGCAGAAGGAGTCCGGTGGGAAGGGCGACGATGCACGAGTTCACGACGTCGACGGCGGCGCTGTCGCGGCGATCCCACAGGGCGCTCGCCAGTTCTGCTGTGAGCGCACCGAGTTCGTGGTCGAGGTGGCGCAGGTCGCGAGCGAGATCGTCGGGTAGCGATGTCCCGAGCAGGTCGGTGCGGCGCACGGTCAGCACCAGCCGCGCCGACGTCGGGTGGAGCTCGGCGAACACGGCGGGTGCATCGGCGGCCGCGACGACGGCGTCGACCGCCGGGGTGTCGGAGTCGCGGTCGGCGAGGGCGGCGTCGACGGCCCGGCGCTGGACGGTGAGGAAGCGGCGTCCGGCGCGCAGCCAGGCCTGCCCGACGACGCCGAGCCGCGACCCGAACGCGTGATAGATCGCACCGTTCGACATGCCGGTGGCGTCGGTCAGCCCGCGGAGTGTGACGGCCGCGGCGCCGGATTCGGCGGCGATGAGCTCGGCGGCGTCGAGCAGGCCGTCGAGGTCGTAGGTGCGGGTGCGGGGCATGCGGCACACCATAACAGAGCAATTGCTCTGTTATTCCGCGCGGTTGTCGTCCGCCGGTGCGGAGTGGGGCCGTCCGGGTATCCTCGCCGGATGGGGCGGACCGCGATGAACACGAGGACACTGTCGGGAATCACGATCCTCGCCGCGGCACTCGGCGCGGTCGCCTGCTCGAGCACCGCAGCGCCGACCGCGCCGCTCGACGCCCCCGCACTCGCCGACGCGGTACAGCTCGACGCGGTCGTCGGGCACCTGCAGGAACTCGAACGCATCGCCACCGAGAACGACGGCAACCGGGCGCTGGGGACCGCCGGCTACGACGCGAGTGTCGACTACGTCGCCGGGAAGCTCCGCGACGCGGGGTTCGACGTGCAGACACCGGAGTTCGACGTCACCTCGTTCGACGTCGAGAACGCGTCGCTGACCGTGGACGGCGCACCGGTCGAGCTGAGGGTCCTCGCGATGTCGCCGTCCACCGGCCCGGACGGGATCACCGCACGCGTCGTGCGGGCCCCCGCCGACGACACCCCGGGTTGCGAGGCCACCGACTACGACGGACTGGATGTCGCGGGAGCGGTCGCCGTCGTCGACCGCGGGGTGTGCCCGTTCTCGGTCAAACAGCAGGTCGCGGCCGAACGGGGCGCCGCGGCACTCCTCGTCGTCAACAACGAACCCGGGCCACTGGCCGGCGGCACCCTCGGTGAGGACGGCGACACACTCATCCCCGCGGCCGGTGTCAGCGGCGACGACGGTACCGCCCTGGCCGGGGCGGGAAGCGTGACCCTGATCGCCGAAACCACCATCGAGGACATCCGTTCCCGGAACGTCATCGCTCAGACCGCCACCGGCGACACCGGCAACGTCGTCGTCGTCGGCGCGCACCTCGACAGCGTGCCGGATGGTCCCGGCATCAACGACAACGGCAGCGGCGTCGCCGCGGTCCTCGAGACCGCCCTGCAACTCGGTTCCGATCCGAGCGTCACCAACGCGGTGCGGTTCGCGTTCTGGGGCGCCGAGGAGATCGGTCTCGTGGGTTCGACCCGGTACGTCGAATCCCTGTCCGACGAGGAGCGGAACGCCGTCGCGCTCTATCTCAACTTCGACATGCTCGGCTCCCCGAACCCCGGCTACCTCGTCTACGACGGTGACGACTCCGATGCGGTGGGGGCGGGGCCGGGCCCCGAGGGCTCGACGGCGATCGAGCA
Source organism: Rhodococcus phenolicus (assembly GCF_001646785.1). GTDB lineage: Bacteria > Actinomycetota > Actinomycetes > Mycobacteriales > Mycobacteriaceae > Rhodococcus > Rhodococcus phenolicus. Next base: position 100,228 of record NZ_LRRH01000005.1, on the reverse strand, counting down.
GACCTTCCGTACCTTCTTCGACTCGCGGGGTGTCGCCGCCGACGGCACGGACTTCGACGGACGGTCGGACTACGGCCCGTTCGTCGAAGCGGGCATCCCGGCCGGTGGTGTGTTCAGCGGCGCCGACGAACGAAAAACGCCGGACCAGGCCGGCAAATGGGGCGGCGAGGCAGATGTCCCGTTCGACCCCGACTATCACTCGCCGCAGGACACCCTCGGCAACATCGACCGCGATGCGCTCGCGGTGACGGCGGCGTCGGTCGGCTACGGCGTCGGGACGTTTGCGCAGTCCCTCGACGGAGTGCCGACAGGGGCTGCGCGGGATCAGGAGCGCTCCGGCAACTGACCGAGGTCAGGACTGCAACCGCCACAGCGGGTTCACCGGGCCGTGCCCGCCCCCCAGGTCGTACGACCATTCGAGACACCTGGTCACCCACTCCTTCGCGAACGCCACCGCGTCCGGCACGGACCGGCCGTGCGCGAGGGCCGAGGCGATCGCCGCGGCCAGCGTGTCCCCGCCGCCGTGGTCGTTGCCGGTGTCGATGCGCGGGCTCGTGAACTCGAGGAAACGATCACCGTCGAACAGCAGGTCGGTGCTCTCCGGAGACGTTCGCAGGTGCCCGCCCTTGACGATCGACCACTGCGCGCCGAGCGCGTGCAGTGCCTCGGCGGCGCGCCGGGCGGTGGAATCGTCGACGACGTCGATGCCGGTGATGAGCCGGATCTCGTCCAGATTCGGTGTCACGACGGTCGCGAGGGGGATCAGGACGGTGCGCACCGCGTCGAGGGCTTCGGCGTGCAGCAGCGGATCGCCGTGCATCGAGGCGCACACCGGATCCACCACGAGCGGGATCGCGTGCCCGTGCCCGATGCCGACCTCGGTGCACACCTGCGCCACCGATTCGATGATCGCGGTCGACGCGAGCATTCCGGTCTTCGCGGCCGACACTCCGATGTCCTCGACGACGCAGCGCACCTGCGCGGCGACCGTCTCGGGCGGAATCTCGTGGAACCCGCTGACGCCCAGGGAGTTCTGCACCGTCACCGCGGCCACCGCGACACATGCATGCACGCCGCACATCGCCATGGTGCGGGAATCTGCCTGGATGCCCGCACCGCCTCCGGAGTCGGTGCCGGCGATGGTGAGAGCCCGGACGGGGGTCTGGCCGCGCGGGGCCAACGGCAGCAGGTTCACCCGCGTGAGCCTACCGGGGGCCGCTCGGCGCCCGCCGGAGCGCATCGGCGCGGACCGTGAGGGTGGTGGACCCTCGGCGAATGTCCTGGTTGCCGGAGTCGTTCGGCCTATCCCGATCGGTGCCCGATGTGGAGCATCATGGAACAGGGGCTTCCGATTCGGGGCGGATGGTGAAACTGGGAGGGGCCTTCCGACGGACAGTATGTGGTGCTCTATAGTGGCGTGCGTCACATTGTTTCCGGTACCACGGAGGGGTTCATGGTCACCAACTTGCCGCACGCCGAGGTGTCCGACAACGCGGGTCAGAACCGCTTCGAACTCCGGCTCAACGGAGATCTCGTGGGCATCCTCGGCTACTTCGACACCGACCGGCCGTCCGGTGTTCCGGGCCGCCACCACCCGGTCGTCGACTTCCTGCACACCGTGATCGTCGAGGACTTCGGTCATCAGGGACTCGCGGGCATCCTCGTGGGGCGCTCACTGGACATCGCGCGCCGCCGGGGCTGGAAGGTGCGCCCGGTCTGCACGTACGTGCAGCGGTTCCTCGACACCAACCCCGAGTACCGCGATGTGATCGTGCCCCTCGAACCCGTCCGGCGCCGCGCCTGACCGGCGACGGGCGCGGCCCGGATCAATCCGTCAGATCCACCACGACCGGGGCGTGGTCGCTGGCCCCCTTGCCCTTGCGTTCGTTGCGGTCGATCTCCGCGCCGCCGACCCGCGCCGCGAGAGCCGGCGAGCCGAGGACGAAGTCGATCCGCATTCCCTGCTTCTTGGGGAACCGCAACTGGGTGTAGTCCCAGTACGTGTAGACGCCGGGGCCGGGAGCGTGCGGGCGGACCACATCGGTGAAGCCGGCGTCGACGAACGCCGCGAACGCGTCGCGCTCGGGCCCGGAGGTGTGGGTCTTGCCCTCGAAGAAGGCCGGATCCCACACGTCCTCGTCGGTCGGTGCGATGTTCCAGTCGCCGACGAGCGCGATCGGAGTCTGCGAATCGGCATCGAGCCAGCCCTGCGCGTCGGCACGCAGCTTCGCGAGCCACTCCAGTTTGTAGGTGTAGTGCGGATCGGCCAGTTCGCGCCCGTTCGGGACGTACAGACTCCACACCCGCACACCGCCGCAGGTCGCGCCGATCGCGCGGGCCTCCTGCGCGGGCGCGGCATCCGGATCCTTCGTGAACCCGGGCTGGTCCTCGAACCCGATCTGCACGTCGTCGAGTCCGACGCGGGAGACGATCGCGACCCCGTTCCACTGGCTCGATCCGACGTGCGCGACCTGGTAGCCGAGCTCCTCGAAACGCGCATAGGGGAACTGCTCGTCCTTGCACTTGGTTTCCTGCATGGCCAGCACATCGGTGCCGGTCCGCTGCAGCCAGTCGGCGATCCGGTCGGTCCGGGCACGAACGGAGTTCACATTCCAGGTAGCAAGGCGCACACGGACACTCTAGGCGAGCGGTCCGACGGGTTCGGTCGCGTACCGGTAGCGGTGGTGATCGACGAACCCCAACTCGCGGTACAGGGCCCGTGCCCCGGTGTTGTCCTCGGCGACCTGGACGTAGGTGTGCGTCGCACCGCGTTCGCGGCCCCAGCGCAGCAACGATCCGCACATCAGCGTGCCGAGGCCGTTCCGCCGATGCTCGGGTGCCACCTCGATCGCGGTCAGTCCCACCCAACGCCGGCCGTCGGGCGCGTCGGTCACCGCGGCCCGGCCGATCGCGACCGGCTCGCTGCCGGGTGCCCCGATCCGGCCGAACCCGAGCACGCCCCGCGCGACCGCGCCGAGCACCCGGCGCGCATCCTCGGGCCGCGCTCCACTGCGATAACGCGACAGCCAGTCCTCGTCCGGCCTGCCGCTCACGAGGACCGGCGTCGGTCCCTCCGGCACCGGCACGTTGTCGAGGTCGGCGGCCATGACCTGCACGTCCCCACCGGCCGGCCACCCGGGGGGGATCCGGGCGAGCCGGTCGGGGATCAGCAGACGCAACGGAAGCCCGCGCTCGGCGAACCAGGCGGCGAGTCGTGCACGAACCTCCGGATCCGCCGGATCGGCGACGGTACCGGGATCGCCGAGCGGAATCGCCGAGTTGGCGCGCGAGGTGAACCCGGCGCCGGCCCGCAGCAGCCAGCCGTCCACCCATTCGAGTTCGAGACCGGGCCAGCCCGCCGTGGCGGCCGACTCGAGCGCCCGGATCTCACCGGTCCGGATCGGCCGGGGGGTGAGTGCCTTGAGCGCGACGACGGCGTCCGGCGCGACCTGCACGAGCTGCCGTGTCTCCGTGCGCACCACGACCGCAGGCTCCAGGGCCACGAGCTCGCCGATCACGTCGGTCATCGGATGGCTGTATCCGGCGGGTAACCGGTATCGCAGCACGACCCGGCTTCCCAGCGGAACGGCACCGGCAGGATCGGAGGGCATGGCCGGGCCGTCAGTCCTCGTCGTCGTCGTGACCGAACGGATCCTCGACGGACCCCGGCAGCCACGTCAGGCCGGGCACACCCCAGCCGGCACGTTTGATCGTCTTCTTCGCGGCACGCGCGTTGCGTCCGATCAGGACGTCGATGTACAGGAAGCCGTCGAGGTGCCCGACCTCGTGCTGCAGCATCCGGGCGAAGAAGCCGTGGCCCTCGATCTCGATCGGGTTGCCGTCGGCGTCGGTACCGGTGACCTTCGCCCAGTCGGCGCGGCCGGTCGGGAAGTTCTCGCCGGGTACGGACAGGCAGCCCTCGAGATCGTCGTCCGGGTCGGGCATGGTCTCCGGGATCTCGGAGGTTTCGAGGACCGGGTTGATCACCGCGCCGCGGCGACGGACCACGTTGCCGTCGCCGTCGCGGTCGGGGCAGTCGTAGACGAACAGACGCTTGCCGACACCGACCTGATTCGCGGCGAGGCCGACGCCGTTGGCCGCGTCCATCGTCTCGTACATGTCGGCGATCAGCTGGGCGAGATCCGCGGGGGATTCGGTCACCGGTGCCGTGGGGTTGTGCAGAACCGGGTCGCCGGTGATCACGATGGGAAGGATGGCCATGGTGGAACAGAATAGTGCGCCGGACTCGCCCGGTTGACGAACCGGTACCTGTCGCCACCCCGTGGTTCAATTGGCGTCGGAAACACACGGGTGTAATCGGTGTGATTCGAGGCAGGCGAGGAGTGAGATGGACGGCGCAGCGGCGCACGACAATGTGACCCGGTCCGTGGACGATCCCCAGCAGAGCAACGACGCCGCCGAGGTTCAGGCTCCCGCGAACCCGAACGAGGTGGGGGAGCACGGGCTGACCCGCAGGGAACACGACGTCCTGGCGTTCGAACGCCAGTGGTGGAAGTACGCGGGCGCCAAGGAAGAAGCCATCAAGGAACTGTTCGGGTTGTCCGCGACCCGGTACTACCAGGTGCTCAACGCGCTGGTGGACCGGCCGGAAGCGCTCGCCGCGGACCCCATGCTGGTCAAGCGGTTGCGCCGCCTGAGGGCGAGCCGCCAGAAGGCCCGGGCCGCGCGGCGGCTGGGCTTCGAGATCACCCGCTGACCGCGGGCGGACACCGGCGAGGCAACTATGGTCGAAAGCGTGCGTACGAACACCGAGTCCTCGGGACCGCCGCTGCGGGCTCTCGCGATGGTGCTGATCTCGCTGGCGATCCTGTTCGCCGGTATCGGCCTGGCGTCGCTGGGGGGTTCCGACTCGGACGGCGCCACACCACCGGCGACCGAGCCGGCCGCGGCCCCGGCAGCCTCGACCACCACGTCGCCGGCCGTCGCGGCCCGTCCGACGGCCGCGGCCGCGGCACCGGCCACGACCACCGCGCGGACGACGAGTACGCCCGCCGCCACGAGCACGTCGTCGTTGGTCGATCTCGCGCCCGAGTCGGCGACGCCGGTGCGGGTGTTCAACAACAGTGAGGTCGCCGGCCTGGCCGCGCAGACCGCGAGCCTGCTCGAGGACGACGGGTTCGTCATCAGCGAGACCGGCAACTACAGCGACGGGCTGATCGCCACCACCTCCGTCTACTACGGGACCGGACCCGGAGAACGGGAAACCGCCCAGGCTGTTGCCGAGGCTCTCGGCGTGACCGCGCAGCCCCGGTTCGACGGAATCGCGGACTCCTCACCCGGTGTCATCGTCATCGTCACCTCGCAATGAGGGCGATTCGGACCCGGTTATGATCGAGTGACTTTCCGGCATTTCGAAGGAGCGGTTTGATGGCCTCGAGTTCCACCCGTCGCATGTCCTGGCGTGCGCTCGCCCCGATCGTCGCGATCGCTGCGGTGGGCCTGAGCGCCTGCAGCAACAGCCAGGAACCGTCCGACGTCCCCGGCACCACCCCGCCGGTGTGGACGGGTTCGCCGGCCCCGGAAGCGGGCGCCCACGGCGAAACCCACGGGACCGCCGCCGGTGGCGCTGCCGCCGAGGGAGGCGCCGAATCGCTGACCGCGACGCTGAAGACCCCGACGGGTGAGGCCGCCGGCACCGTGAAGTTCGCCGCCCACGGCGATGCCGTCGACGTGACGGTCACCCTCGAGGATCTGCCCGCCGGGTACCGCGGTGTGCACGTGCACGCCATCGGCAAGTGCGAGCCCAACTCGACCGCTCCGACCGGCGGCGAGCCCGGGGACTTCCTGTCCGCCGGTGGGCATCTGCAGGCACCCGGCCACACCGCCGTTCCGGAGAGCGGCGACCTCGGCGCGTTCGTCGTCGGCGCCGACGGTGACGCCACGGCCACCGTCACCACCACGGCGTTCACCATCGCCGATCTCGAAGGCCCGGAGGGCACGTCGGTCGTCGTGCACGAGGAGACCGCCGGTGGCGCGCGCCTCGCGTGCGGCGTGATCGGCTGATCGGCGCCCGCGTAATACGTTTCACAGCGATACGCAACACAGCGCCCCCGCGACCGGCACTCGGTCGCGGGGGCGCTGTGGTTGGATTTGGGTGTGTCTGTCGAGTTTCCCGGTTCGCCGCGGCCCACGATCGGCGTGGAATGGGAGATCGCGTTGGTCGACAAGTCGACGCGGGATCTGTCGAACAACGCCGCGGTCGTCTTCGACGCGGTCGAGGCACGTGCGGGGGAGACACCGCGGCTGACCAAGGAGTTCCTGCGCAACACCGTCGAGCTGGTCACGGACGTGCACGACACGGTCGGCGAGGCCGTCGACGACCTGTCCGAATCGCTCGACCTGCTGCGGGCGGCCGCGGACCCGCTCGGGGTCGACCTGATGTGCGCGGGCACCCACCCGTTCGCGCAGTGGTCCGACCAGGTGGTGACCTGCACCCCCGACTACGACGAAATGATCGAGCGGACCCGCTGGTGGGGGCGGCAGATGCTCATCTGGGGTGTGCACGTCCACGTCGGCATCTCGTCGGCGGAAAAGGTCGTGCCGATCCTCAACGCGATGCTCGTGAAGTACCCGCACCTGCTGGCCTTGTCGGCGTCGTCGCCGATCTGGGCCGGGCTCGACACCGGCTATGCGAGCAACCGGGCGCTGATGTTCCAGCAGCTGCCCACCGCAGGACTGCCGTATCACTTCGCGAACTGGACGCAGTACGAGTCGTTCATCGAGGACCAGCTCAAATCGGGGGTCATCAGCAAGCCCGGCGGCATGCACTGGGACATCCGGCCCGCCCCGAAATGGGGAACCCTCGAGGTCCGCGTGTTCGACGGCCTCACCAACCGCGCCGAACTGGCCGCGCTCGTCGCGCTCGTCCACTCCCTCGTGGTGTACTTCGACGAATGCCTCGAACGCGGTGAGGATCTGCCGACGCTCCAGCCGTGGCACGTCAAGGAGAACAAATGGCGGGCCGCCCGGTACGGGCTCGACGCCGAGGTGATCCTCGATCCGGTCTGCAATGAGAGACTCGTCACGGACGACCTGCACGACCTGCTCGAACAGCTGACCCCGACGGCGGTGCGCCTGGGCTGCGCCGACGAACTGGCGAAGGTCGCCGACATTCCCGTGGTGGGTGCCTCCTACCAGCGTCAACGCCGTATCGCGGAGTCGAACGGCGGAGACCTCGTCGCGGTCGTCGACTCGCTGGTGGACGAACTGCGCCACTGACAACCGCCGTCCGGACCGCGTTCGGCGACGGTGGTTCGGGAGGCGTTCACCGCCCGTTTACCATCATCGGGTGTCGATCACGGAAACCCCACCCGGCGAACAGGAACCGCGTCACCGCACCCAGTGGTTCGTGCCGTTCGCGCTGACCGGTGCCGTCGTCGGGGTCCTGATCGCCGAGGTCGTCGCGCGGTACGCCGGATTCACCGGACCGCTGCGGGGACTGATCGGCGACGTCGTCGGAGTTCCTCAGTCGGCGTCGGTGCCGTGGGCCGGTCTGGTGTTGGCGATGGTCGGGTTGACCGTCCGCGATCGGTGTCTGGCGATCGGTACCGCGGTTCTGATCGACGTGGCGTTCCTCGTCGAACGCCACCTCGCGGACGGACCGTTCACCGTCGGCAACGGGCCGACGATCGTGCTGGTGCTGCTGGCGGTCCACGCCGCGGCCACGATGACCGGGGAGACCCGGCGCGGTGCGCTCCGGGGGATCGGGCTCGGCGTGCTGCTGGTGCTGTCGGTGAAGATCGGTGACGCGTGGCTGAGGATCACCGTGCTCGCCGGGCCCGACGTGCTCGACGAATACGTCCAGCTCGCCGATCATGCGCTCGGCAATCCGTCGTGGGTGGCCGGGCAGGTTCTGAACGAGCTCGGCGACCTCGCGTACGGGGTGCTGCACTGGGTGTACATCGAACTGCCCGTCGCCGCGATCGTCGTCGCCGTGTACCAGCTGCGGAACGTCGGCGGCGGCCGCCCGTGGCCGGCCCATCACCTCGTGCGCACGTTCCTGCTGATCGGTCTGGTCGGGCCGCTGTGCTACGTGCTGTTCCCGGTGGTCGGCCCGGTGTTCGCGTTCGGCGACAGCGGCCACGGCTGGCAGGTCGCCGACGCCTGGTCCGCGTGGGTGCCGCTGAACCTGCAGCCCGAGCCGGTCCCGTTCGACGACGTGACCCCTCGCAACTGCATGCCGAGCCTGCACACCGCGTGGGCGACGGCACTGTTCCTGCATTCGCGCAGCGGCCCGAGGTGGCTGCGGTGGATGGGTGCGGCCTGGCTCGCGTGCACGCTCGCCGCGACCCTCGGTTTCGGTTACCACTACGGCGTCGACCTGGTCACCGGGGTGGTGCTGTGCCTGACCCTCGAGGCGGCGCTGCGCGACCCGGACCGCGGGTGGGGGATGTTCCGGATCAGGCTGGTCGCGGGCGGTGCGCTGCTCATCGCGGCGCAGCTCGCCGCCTACCGCTACCTGCCTGCCGTGATGGCCCAGCACGCGCTGATCGCCGGGCCGGTACTGCTCGCCTCGCTCGTCGCGATGATCGTCGCCTTCCGTGCGACGTTCCCCGTTCAGGAGCCGGCCGGACGCGATTCGTCGTCGGAGTCGATGAGCCCGTCGCGGCCGAGTTGCTCGCGATAGGCGACGCGTCCGACCCGGTGCGCGATGACCGGCGCGGTGAGCACCATGAACATCCCGGCCAGCGCCAGCATCCAGATGTCGATGTTGCCGCGCAGGATCAGCATCGCGCCGCCCAGCACGAACAGCAGCCCGATCACCTGCGGCTTCGTCGCCGGGTGCATGCGGGAGAGGGTGTCGCGGAACCGGATGATGCCGATCGCGGCGGTCAGCGAGATGACTGTTCCGATCAGGATCAGGATGTGGCCGACGACGTCGATCGCGGTGCTCATCGGTCGTCACGCACCCGGAAGCGGGCGACGGACACCGATCCGATGAACCCGACCAGCGCGAGGGCCACGATCGCGGGCGCGATCGTCGTGTCCCGGGTGTAGACGGCCCACAGCGCCAGCCCGCACATCGCGATCGCGAGGATCGCGTCGACCGCGACGAGCCGGTCCAGCGACGTCGGTCCGGCCAGGACCCGGTAGGTGATCAGCAGTGCGGAGATCAGCAACAGAACTCCGCTGACGGTCAGTATCGTCGTCACGACATTCCCTCCGACGAACTCTTCCACGCGCTGGGTTGCCACTCGACGTCCCGCTCGAAGGTGTGGATGAGCAGGCGTTCGATCCGCCGTGCCGAGCGATAGAAGTCGGCGACGGCACGGTCGGTGCTCACATCCAGCACGTGCACGTACACGATCCGGCGCTGCTGGTCGATCTCGAGGACCATGGTGCCGGGAATGTTGTTCATGATGTCCGTCCACAGCGTGAGCACCAGGTCGGACTTGATGGTCAGGCGGCAGCGCAGGACGCCGGTCACCGGCGGCGGGGCGGGACGGATCGCGAGCCACGCGACCGCGATCGTCGACCGGATCGATTCGACGAAGATCACCGCCGCGAGATACGCGCCGCTCCCCAGGTGCACGCGACCTTCCACCGGTACCCGCGGCAGCGGCAACAGCAGTGAGACGACCACGGCGACGAGCGCGCCGCCGACCACGTTGGCCACGCTCACGTTGCCCCAGAGGAGCACCCAGACCAGCGTCATCCAGCCCAGTACGAACAATCGCAGGACATTCGACCGCTTCATCGTCACGGCTGGCCCCCCAACACGGCTTCGATGTACACCGAGCGATCCATGAGGTTCGCGGCGGCGCGTTCGCTGATGTCGAGCAACGGTCCGGCGAAGACCGTCAGAGCCAGGCCGACCGCGACGAGGCCGATGGTCGGGACCAGCATCGCGAGCGGCATCCTGCCGACGTCGGCGCGGTCGACGAACGCGATGTCCTCGGCGGACTCGTCGATCAGCGCGGACGGTGCGATATCGGCGAGGTCACCTTCCGGGGCGTCGGCGCGGGCCCGCCAGAACGCCTTCGACCAGACGCGGGCGATGACGTACAGGGTGAGCAGGCTCGTGACGGTGCCGCCGGCGACGAGCACCCACGCCAGCGCCGATCCTTCCGCGGCGCCGGCCTGCAGCAACGCGACCTTGCCGATGAACCCGGAGAACGGCGGGATGCCGCCAAGGTTCAGGCCCGGGATCAGGAACAGGATCGCCAGCAACGGGCTCGCCAGGGCCAGACCGCCCAGGCGGCGCAGCGACGACGAACCGGCCTGTCTTTCGATCAGGCCCACCACCAGGAACAGGGTGGTCTGCACGAGAATGTGGTGCGCAACGTAGTACACGGCACCGGTCATGCCGGTCTCCGTCGACAATGCGATACCGAAGATCATGTAGCCGATATGGCTGACGAGTGTGAACGACAGCAGACGTTTGATGTCGTTCTGGGCGATGGCACCGAGGATGCCCACGAGCATCGTGAGCAGACCCGCGATCAGCAGCACGTTGTCGAGTTCGCCGCCCGGGAAGAGCAGCGTGTGCGCCCGGATGATGGCGTACACACCGACCTTCGTGAGCAGGCCCGCGAACACCGCGGTGACCGGGGCCGGCGCGGTCGGATACGAGTCAGGCAACCAGGCCGACAGCGGGAAGACCGCGGCCTTGATGCCGAACGCGACGAGCAGCACCCCGAAGATCGCGGCGCGGATGCCGGAGGGCACGTCGTCCATCCGCACCGCCATGTGCGCCAGATTCAGCGTCCCGGTCGCGGCGTACGCGAAGGCCATGCCGATCAGGAAGACCAGCGACGACACCATCGACACCATGACGTACGAGACGCCGGCACGGACACGGTCCGCGCTCGCCCCCAGGGTCAACAGCACGAACGACGCGGCGAGCAGCACCTCGAATCCGACGAACAGGTTGAACAGGTCGCCGGCGAGGAAGGCGATGTTCACGCCCGCGGTCAGCGCGAGATAGGTGGGCAGGAAGATCGACACCGGCTGCTGTTCGTTGCCGTCGTGGATACCCTGACCCACGGCGAACAGCATGACGGCGAGCAGCACGATCCCCGACACCACCAGCATCAATGCGGCCAGGCGGTCCACCACGAGCGAGATGCCCATCGGTGCCTCCCAGCCGCCGACCTGCAGCACCGCGATTCCGTCGCGGTCGGCGAGGAACAGCAGCAGCCCGGTCACGATGAGCGAACCGGTCAGCGCGGACACCGTGACGAACCGTTGCGCTCGCGGTCGCCGGCCGAGGATCAGGGTGGTCGCGGAGGCGAGCAGCGGGATCAGGACGGGCAGGGGGATCAGTGCGGCCGCGGACAACGTCATCGGCGGTCTCCCTTCGGTGACGAGGAGTCGCTACCACCCGGTGCCTCGGGCAGGTCGTCCCCGTCGGCGGGCACGTGGGTGTATGCCGAGTCGGTCTCGTCGTCGAAGTCGCCGTCGTGCAGGTCCTCGTAGGCCTCGAGGTCCTCGATGTTGGTGAGTGCGTCGAGGGGGATCGGATTGCCCTCGGCGTCGAACGCGTCGCCGCTCTTGCTGGGCTCGCCGGTGAGCGGGTCGTCGGAGCGGTCGCGGTCCGGTGCATCGGCCAGGGCGCGGCGCCGCGACACCTTGGTGTCCTCGGGGTCGTTCTCGACTTCGTCGCGGGCCCGGATCGTGTACGACCGGTAGGTCAGGGCGAGGACGAACGCCGCGATACCCATGGTGATGACGATGGCGGTGAGGATCATCGCCTGCGCCAGCGGGTCCGCCATCGTCTCGTGCAGTTCGTTGGTTGTGCCCACGATCGGAGCGCTGCCCGAGGAACCGCCGAGCGTCAGGATCAGCAGGTTGATGCCGTTCCCGATCAGGAGCAGGCCGAGCAGCATCTTGATGATGCTGCGTTCGAGCAGCAGGTAGACGCCGGTCGCCGTGAGCACCCCGACCGCGGCGAGGAGAGCGATGTTCGCGCTGTTCACCGGGGACCTCCGATCGTCTCGGCGTCGAGTCGTGCCCCGAGGCTGCGCAGTACGTCGAGGACCAGGCCGACCACGATGAGGTACACGCCGAGGTCGAAGAACATCGCGGTGACCAGCTTGATGTGGCCGAGCAGCGGCAACGTCACCTCGATGGTGGCCGACGAGAGCGCCGGCGCACCGAGGAACAGCGACGCGAGCGCCGTGCCCGCCGAGAACGTCAGGCCCAGGCCGAGGATCTTGCCGGCGTCGATGGGTACGGCCTCACCGAGTTCGTACCGGCCGCCGGCCAGGTACCGCAGCACCAGGGCCAGGCCGGCGACGAGACCGCCCGCGAAGCCGCCGCCCGGTGCGTTGTGGCCGGAGAAGAAGAAGTAGACCGACAGCATCATCATCGTCGGGAACACCAGACGGGTGGTCACCTCGAGGATCAGCGAGCGATGCCGCGGATCGATGAAGTCGCCGCCGCGCAGCCAGGTCGTCTCGGTGCTCGCGTTCACGGCGTCGACCTGAGCGGCGGGCGCGTCGGCCACACGTGGTGCCGTCCCGAACCGGCGGGTGCGGAACACCAGGCTCGCGACACCGGTGGCGGCGACCAGCAGCACCGAGATCTCGCCCATCGTGTCCCACGCGCGGATGTCGACGAGCAGCACGTTGACGACGTTCTTGCCGTTGCCCAGGTTGTAGGCCGCGTCCGGGAGCAGCAACGAGATCGGTTCGGCGCTGCGGGCCGCGACCGCGTAGGCGCCGATCGCGGTGACGGCGACACCGACGGCGATACCGAGCAGTGCGCGCGGCAGCCGCTTGCCGACGTCCGCGGTCGGGTCCGCCTCGGCGGGCAGCTTGCGCAGCACCAGCACGAACACGACGAGCGTCACCGTCTCGACCAGGAACTGGGTGAGCGCGAGATCCGGAGCGCCCTGCAGCGCGAACAGGACGCCGAGACCGTAGCCGGTCATACCGACGACCAGGACCGCGGCGAGTCGGTTGCGCAGCACGGTCGCAGCGAGCGCGCCGGCCGAGATGATCAGCACGACCGGGACCTGCCAGGGCGTGTCCCACAGACGGACGGCCGGTGCCGCGTCGGGACCGAACACCAGCAGCAGCACGGTGGGCAGAGCGACCAGGGTGACCAGGATCGTCGCCTGTGTCAGTGGAAGCGAACCGCGCTGGGTCGTACCGGTGAGCCGCATCGACAGGGTGTCCATGCCGCGCAGCGTCGCGTCGTAGATCCGGTCCGCGTTGCCGAGCGGCGGATGCTCGAACCGCAGCCGCGCAACCGTGCGCTGTGCCAGGTACATCGCGACACCGCCGACCACCACGACGCCGGTCAGGGCCAGCGGCAGGGTCAGGCCGTGCCACAACGCCAGGTGATACGGCTGGTCGAGGCTCGACGGCAGGGTGTCGGCGTACGGGCTCAGCAGCGAATCGATCCACGGGGCTGCGAGCCCGCCGGCCAGGCCGCCGGCGGCGAGGACGGACGGTGACGCCAGCAGCAGCGGGCCGGGGGCGTGGAACTTCTGGACGGCGGGGCTGGGGCGCTTGAGTTGCTTGCGCCCGAACGCACCCCAGATGAACCGGATGCTGTACGCCAGGGTCAGGATCGAGCCGGCGACCATCGCGACGATCGTCGCGACCCGTGCCCACGCCGGCAACACGTCCGCGACCAGCACCGATTCGAGCGCGGTCTCCTTGCCGACGAACCCGAGGAAGGGCGGTAACCCGGCCATGCTCATCGCGGCGAGGATCGCGACGATCGCCAGGTACGGCGCCCGCTTGCCCAGATGAGCAAGCTTGCGAATGTCGCGGGTTCCGGTGGAGTGGTCGATGATGCCGACCACCATGAACAGGCACGCCTTGAACAGCGCGTGGGCCACGACCATCGTCATGCCGGCCAGCGCGGCCTCCCGGGTTCCGATGCCGACCAGCATCGTGAGGAAGCCGAGCTGACTGACGGTGCCGAACGCGAGGATCAGCTTGAGGTCGAACGCGCGGAACGCACGCCACCCGGCCAGGAGCATCGACGCCAGCCCGAGCGTGATGACGATCGGTCGCCACGGTGCCGCGTCGGCGAACGCGGGGGCGAGGCGGGCGACGAGGTAGATACCGGCCTTGACCATGGCAGCGGCGTGCAGATAACCCGACACCGGTGTCGGGGCGGCCATCGCTCCGGGGAGCCAGAAGTGCAGCGGGACGACGGCGGACTTGGACAACGCGCCGATGAGTACCAGCACGATTGCGGTGCCGGCCAGCCAGCCGTGCGGGGCGGCCTCGACGACCGCGGACAGGTTGTAGCTGCCGGCCAGCTGCCCGAGGATGATGATGCCGACCAGCATTGCCAGGCCACCGGCGGTGGTCACCAGCAGGGCCTGGGTCGCGGCGCGCCGGCTCGATGCGCGTTCCGCGTAGTGCCCGACGAGCAGGAACGACAGGACCGTCGTCAGTTCCCAGAAGGTGTAGAGCACGAGCATGTTGTCGCTGGTGACGAGCCCGAACATGGCGCCGGCGAACGCGACCATCTCGGCGGCGAAGATGCCGAGGCGCGGTTCGTCGTCGGTGAAGTAGCGCGAGCAGTACAGCAGGATCAGTGCGCCGATGCCCAGGACCAGCACCGACATGATCGAGGCGAGTGCGTCGAATCGCATGTCGATGTCCATCGACACCGTTGCGGCCCACGTGATGTGGAGGGTGACCTCGGTTCCCCAGTTCGCGATCACCCAGCCGAGGCCGGCGAGCGGCACCAGCGACAACGGCAGAAAGGCATTTCTCCCCATGACTCTGACCAGGGGTGGCGCGAGCAGTGCGGCCACCGCGTGGGCGAAGAGTATGGCGAGCAAAAGGCACTCCGTCGGGGTCGGGCCTGGCGGCGGGGTGTAACAGGGTTGCAAGTGTGTGCAGGGGCACACGATCGCATTGTGCGCACGGCACACGATTGCATTGTGCGCACGGCACACCGCCGAAACTAGGGACGCCCCGAACTGCATGCCGTTCGCCAAAAGGGCAAATCGGATTGGTTGCCATACTAACGGGAAACTTCGCATCGTTGCGAACCGGAGGGTGCTCCACCCGTCCCCGAACGTTTCCGTAGGGTGCCGGACATGTCTGCCACACCCGACCGCTCACTCGTCCGCACGGCCGCGCTCGCACTCGTCCGTGACCGCCGGTTGCTGCAGACCCGGTCGGCGGGAGCGTCGGTGTTCTACATGGCGGGCGGCAAGCTCGATCCCGGCGAGAACGCCGAGCAGGCCCTGCACCGGGAGATCCGGGAGGAACTCGGCGTGGGCCTGCGAGAAGTCGCCGAGCTCGGGGTCTTCGAGTCCGTCGCGTACGGCCACCCCGCGGGCACGCGCCTGCACATGACGTGCTTCCACGCCGACCCCACCGGGGAACCGCGCCCGTCCGGCGAGATCGCCGAGCTCGGGTGGTTCACCGTTGCCGAATACGCCGCCCAACCGGAGTTCGCCCCGGGCTCGATGCTCGTCTTCGAGCATCTGCATTCGCTGGGCGTCATCGACTAGACGATCACCGCACCTGCCACGCGCACACCGCCCCGGTCGCCACCAGAGCGCCCACGACGAGCTTCGGATCCGCCGGGATCGACCACACCGCCCCGAGGACCGGAAGCGCCGCGAACGGCAACGACAGCCCGAGTGCCGCCACCGGCGCCGACCCCGGCAACGCGGAGCCGAGTGCGAGGCCCGTGCCCGCCGCCACCAACGCGACCCGCACCAGCAGCGGCCAGCCGTCGCCGGCGAGATCCGGCCACAGTGCCGCGACCGCGGTGGTCACCAGTGCGACCGTCAGTCCCAGTTCGGGGCGCGGCACACGTGGTGCCGCGCGCAGGCCGGCGAGGACCGCGACGATCGCGACCGCCGGGGCCCACCCCGACACTTCCGGTCCGCCCAGCGCCACGACCAGGGGATACGCGGTGACGATCGCGCCGGTCACCGCCATCGGGAAGGCGCCGTCGCCCGGCGGCAGGAAGCGTGCCGCCACTTCCGCGCCGATGACGAGCAGCAGCAGCGCACCCGCGGTGAACAACCACATCCGCACGGTCGACGACGCCGCTTCGGCCGTCACCCGATCGCCGAGCACGCGGTACCCGACGGACAGGGCCAGCGCCGCCCCGGCCGCGACGGTCCACATCCGCGGATCGGCCCGCTGGGCCCGCATACCCGGCTGCGCGACGAGCGCCGCGGCCACGACCGCGATCAGCGTGATCGCGAGCAGCCATTGCGGCACCGTCCAGTGCAGCGACTCGAAGGGTCGCCGGGTACCGGCCACCCCTGCCGCCAGGAACGCCGACCAGCCACCGGCGACGATCGCCCACTGACCGCTCGCACGGCCCCAGGCCGCGGCGACCGCCGCGCCGAGAAGGATGCCCGCGGTCGCGGCGACGACGATCTGCAACGCCGATTGCGTGTCCGCGTTCGCGTCGGACGGCGCCACGTAGCGGACGCTGCCCAGCACCAGCACACACCCGGTGGCGATCGCCCAGCCGGTGCGCCGCGAGCCCGAGTGCTGCAGACCCGCGACCGCGACGACGGCGAGGACCGCCGCGACGATCGGTGTGCTGTCGTCGTGGACGGGTGCGACCGTCACGGCTCCGTCGACCGCGAGGACGACCCCGGCCAGCGCCGCAGCGCACAGACCCGCCAGCGCCGCGAGCGGGGCGTCGACGCGCGCCGCGGTCAGCGTGGCCACGTCAGCGGTTCTCCGCGTATGCCCGCAGGTGCTCGACCTGCGCCGGATCCAGCGACGGTCGCACCGAGGTCCTCGCGGTCGCGACGTCGTCGGCGGTGACCACCGCCGCGTCCACGTTGCGGCGCATCGCGGCGAGCGCCGCCTCCCGCAGCAGCGCCGCACAGTCCGCCGCGGAGTATCCGTCCAGGTCCGCGGCGAGCGACTCGAGATCGACGTCGTCGGCGAGCGGGACGGACTTTCCCGCCGTCTTCAGGATGTCGACGCGGGCCTCGGCGTCCGGCGGCGGCACGAACACGAGGCGTTCGAGCCGGCCGGGCCGCAGCAGTGCCGGATCGATGAGGTCGGGCCGGTTCGTCGCCCCGAGCACCACGACGTCACGCAGCGGTTCGACGCCGTCGAGTTCGGTGAGCAGGGCCGCGACCACCCGGTCGGCCACCCCCGAATCCGAACTCTGGCCGCGGCGCGGTGCCAGCGCGTCGACCTCGTCGAGGAAGATCAGGGACGGGGCCGAGTCGCGTGCCCGGGCGAACAGCTCGCGGACGGCCTTCTCGGACGCGCCCACCCATTTGTCCATCAGTTCGGCGCCCTTGACCGCGTGCACGCTCAGATGCCCGGTGCTCGCCAGCGCACGGACCAGGAAGGTCTTTCCGCAGCCGGGCGGCCCGTACAGCAGCACCCCGCGTGGCGGATCGACGCCGAGCCGCGCGAACGAGTCGGGATGCTGCAGCGGCCACAGCACGGCTTCGGTGAGGGCCTGTTTCGTCTCGGCCATGTCGCCGACATCGTCGAGGGTCACGCTGCCGATCGCGAGTTCCTCCGTACCCGAGCGCGACAGGGGACGGATCACCTCGAGCGCACCGAGCAGATCGTCCTGGGTCAGCACCGGGTCCTCGTCCTCGCGGCTGGCCCGCGACGCGGCCCGCAGCGCCGCCTCCCGGCACAGGGCCGCGAGATCCGCGGCGACGAACCCCGGGGCGCGCGCGGCGATCGCGTCGAGTTTCAGATCCGCGGACGGCACCGCGCGCAACAGCACGTCGAGCAGTGCCCGCCGGGTCGATCCGTCCGGCAGCGGCAGGCTCAGTTCCCGGTCGCAGATGTCGGGGGAACGCAACCGGGAATCGACCGCATCGGGGTGCGCGGTGGTCGCGACCAGCGCGACACCGGGAGTGTCCACGACGCGGCGCAGCACGTCCAGGATCAGCGTGGACACCGGTTCCGGGGTGTCGGGCAGCAACGTGTCGATGTCGGTGACGAGCAGGACACCGTCGGCGGCCACGGCGTCGGCGGCGGCGCTCACGCGGCGGAGCCGTTCGTCTGCGGTGAGTGCACCGACCCCCGGGCCGTCGATCTCCACGACCTTGCGGGGGGTGAGCACCGCCCGGGCCAGTGTGGCCTTGCCGACTCCGGCGGGTCCGGTGACGAGCACACCCAGGTGCGGGGACGCACCGAGGGTGCGCAGCAGTTCGGGTTCGTCGAGGGACAGCTTCAGCCATTCGGTGAGCTTGGCGACCTGGGCCTGCACACCGACCAGGTCTTCCGGCGGCGGCGCGGCGGCGCGTTCGGGTGCCGTGAACGCCGCGGCGGTGTCCGCGAGCGCGGGCGCCTTCCTCGCGGATATGCCGGTGCCCGCCGGTGTCCCGGCGCCACCGCCCCACGTCACCGCGGTGTTCGGCTGCACACTGACCGGGCCGGCCGGGTCGACGGCGGTCACGGTGAGCAGTTCCGACGTCCAGGCGACACCGAACGTGCGCGACAGCGTGCGGGTGGTGTCGGCACTGCTCGTCCCGGGACCGAGGTCGCGGGGGAGCAGCGACACGGCGTCGCCGACGGTCACGACCTTCCCGAGCAGTGCCTGCCGTAGGGTCGCGTCGCCGATCGAGTTGGTGGCCAGCGAGGATCCGGTGACGGTGACCGACCGTGCCCCGTACACGGTGACGGGTGCGACCACGACCGTGGCGTTCTCGCGCAGGCCCGTGTTCGACAGTGTGACGTCGTCGAGCAGGATCGTGCCGGTGGGGGTGCCGGCGGGGGCGAGCCCGGCCACCGCCGACGTGCGGCGCGCACCGACGAGCGCGATCGCATCCCATTCGCGCAGGCCGAGCGCGGTCAGCGCTTCCGGGTGCAGGCGGACGACGCCGCGGCGGGCGTCCGCCGCGGAGGTGTTGAGCCGGACGGTCAGCGCGAGTTCAGCGGTGGTCACCCCGCCGAGCCTAGAGCGTGCTCAGTCTCCGCGCGGGCGTCGCAGCCCGAGGCGCGCCGACGATCGATCCGCGGGTGCCGCCGTGCGACGGATCGCGACGCGGCGGGGACGCAGCGCCCGGTTCTCGGCACGGATCGCACGACGTTCGGACGGCTTGATGTCCCACGTTTCGGGCCGTGCCGCGACCCACCGCTTGGAGCGGACCGCGAACGGGATGTGCACGAGGTACACGCCGACGAGCACGAGCATCAGCACGTACGGGTAGGTCACGAGCGCGGCCGCGGAGAGCGCGACGAGGAACAGCAGGACCACGGCCAGGCGCGGCGGGACCGACACCGACTTCATCGCGAGCGTCGGGATCGTGCTGACGACGAGGGTGGCGGTGAACAGAATCCACACCGCGACCGCCGGGTAGGAGGTCCACCAGCCGTCGCCCCACTGGATGAACGCCGCGACGGGGACGACCGCGATCAGTGCGCCCGCCGGTGCCGGAACCCCGACGAAGTACTCGCGGGCGTACGCGGGGACGGAGTCGTCCTCGAGGAGGGTGTTGAACCGCGCCAGGCGCAGCACGATGCTCACCGCGTACAGCAGCGTGATGATCCAGCCGAACGCGCTGCCGTCGAGCAGCGTCACGTACAGCACGAGCGCCGGGGCGACACCGAAGGAGATGGCGTCGGACAGCGAGTCGAGTTCGGCACCGATCTTGCTGGTGGCGTCGAGCAGGCGCGCGATGCGGCCGTCGAGCGAGTCCAGCACCGCCGCGGCGCCGATCATGCCGAGCGCGGTGCCGAGCTCCCCGTCGAGCGCGAACTTCACCGCCGACAGACCTGCCGACAGCGCCAGCACCGTGATGACGCTGGGCAGCAGCCGCACGGCCTGCGGGCGTCCGCGGCGCTTGCGTTCCGGTTCGGGAGTGTTCAGGGGCGGGGGGTTCACGGCAGCTGGGCGATGACGGTCTCGGCACCGATGGTGCGCTGCCCGCGCTCGACCAGCAGGGTGGTGCCGGCCGGGAGATAGGTGTCGACGCGGGAGCCGAAGCGGATCAGGCCGTAGGTGTCGCCGATCGGCAGGGTGTCACCGACGCCGGCGTCGCAGACGATGCGGCGCGCGAGCAGTCCGGCGATCTGGACCACGGCGACCCGGTGGCCGTCACGGGTCTCGAGCAGCATGCTGTTGCGCTCGTTGACCTCGCTGGCATCCGCGAGATCGGCGGACAGGAACTTGCCGGGCCGGTGCACGACCTCGCGGACGATGCCGCCGACGGGGCTGCGCTGTACGTGCACGTCGAGCACCGACAGGAAGATGCTCACGCGCGGCAACGGTTCGCTGCCCAGGTTGAGCTCGGCGGGGGGCACCGCGGTGTCGACGAGCGCGACCTCGCCGTCGGCGGGCGCCACGACGACGCCGATCCGGTTCGGTGGGACCCGGTGGGGGTGACGGAAGAACGTCGCGGTCGCCGCGGCGGACGCCAGGCCGGCGCGGCGCACCCACTTGCGGTTGCGGCCGAGCGCGGCCACCGCGAGCGGCGCCGCGACGAACGGCAGGCCGGCGGGATGGAGCGGCGGAACCGCCTTGCGGACCAGATCGGCGATGTGCGCGACACCGCTGGTCGGGGGCGTTCCGGGGGGTGTGGGCTTACGTGCCACGGCTCCTCTTACTGTCGCGTTGCGATGTGAGCCGCGGACCGACAGGGCCCGCGGGCTACCACAGCGTACGCGAGCAGTGTCACGCGGCGGCGGGCGTGGTCTCCACCGCGTTCTTCACCCGGGCGAGGGTGGCGTTCATCCCGACGACCATTTCGTCGTCGAACGAGTCGGTTCCGCCCATCGCCAGATTGATCAGGGTCTTCGAAACCTTGCTGGTACCGGTCGGGGCTTCGCGGCGCTGGACGACGCGGGTTCCGGTTTCGGTGGGTTCGAGGACGAACGACCAGATCGTGCGGTTCTCGTTGACGCGGAAGCGGAGTTCGCGGCCCGGTTCGAAGGTGAGGATCTTCGACGTGGTGGGCCAGACGAGCAGGCCCTTGCGATTGATGTTGATCGTGGTGCTGCCGACGCCTGCGGGACCGCCGACGGTCTTCATCAGGCGGCACTGCGGGCTGAACTCCTTCATGCGCCCGAGGTCGCCGAGGACCGCCCACACCTGCTCCGGCGAGGCGGCGATGTCGATCGTGGCTTCGAGGGTTCTGGTCACGTCACTCCCGATGAGTATGTGGTACTTCGCGTTACAAGCAGTACGACCGTATCGTACGTGGACCGACGTGGGAAGAGTCACTGCCTCGTGCCCGCCCGGGGAGCGTGCCGGCAATCTCCCCGAAACGGGCGTGGCCCATACATACAGGTCGTATGCTGGGCGGATCGTGAAGTGGGGACGATCGGAGGGGTGTGGACGCGGGGGCGTTCGCAGGGGGCAGGGGATTCTGTAGCGGATCGATCCGAATTCGTTGCAGCGCAGAACATCACGTCTTCGGCCGTGCCGGTCGGCCCCGCGGTGGCGGTGGATCGTGGACCGGTGCTGTCTGCAATCTCAGGAGGACACGTGTCGATTCGCCGTTCGTCGCTCGTACTCGCCGTCGTCGGCGTGCTGCTCATCGCGGCCGCCGCGCTCATCCGGTTCGTCGCCGTCCCGTCGATGACGAAGCTGCCCGACGAGATCGACACCGGGTCGACCTATACGGGCAGCCTGCAGTCGTTCGATCCCAGCAGGTTCGCTCTCGGGGACGGCGTCGCGTTCACCGTCGCGCGCCACGTGGATGTCGACCGTGTCGACGGTGACGTCGCGGTCATCACGAGCGTGTCCGAAACTCAACGGCCCAACGGGAATTCCACGTCGGAGCACACCTACGCGATCAGCCGGGTCGACTACACCCAGCAACCCGCTCCCGACGGGTTCGAGGTGGAGGACCAGAAGGGCGCGATGGTCTTCTCACTACCGATGAACCCGTCCCCGGACGGCAACGCGCTGTACGACACCGTCACCCGCGAACCGATTCCGCTCGAGTACGTCGAGGACGGGGTTGTCGAAGGCCGCGACGTCTACACGCTGACAGGCAGCCTCACCGCGCCCATCGCCGACCCCGCCGTGCTCGCCCCGGCGCAGGCGGGGATCGCCGCGATGGCCGGTGTCGGCGACGGTTCGGTTCTCCCGAAGCAGACCCTCGGGGTCCTCGCCGGTGTTCTGCCGCCCGAGCGTGCGCAGGCGCTCACCGCCGCGCTGGCGACCCAGCCCGATCTCGTGCCCGTCGTGCTGACGACCGACACCACGATCGACATGGACGTCGACACCTGCTTCGGTACTCCGCTGCGCACGGTCCAGGATCAGACCACCGTCCTCAACGTGCAGGCCGGCGGTGAGCTGATTCCGCTGCTCGAGCTGTCCCGTGCCGTCGTGGGCACCGACGACGCCTCGGTCGCGAACGCAGCATCCAGGCTGTCCTCGTCGCAGACCGTGCTCGACATCGTCTCGAAGTGGCTTCCGCTGCTGCTCACCGTGATCGGTGTCGTGCTGATCGTCGTGGGGTTCGTGCGCCGCAACCCGGAGACCGCAGCCGTCGGGCCGACCCGGGACGACGAGCCCGACGACACGAAGGGCGAGCTGGAGCCCACCGGGACCTGACTCCGACGGCACCCGTCCGGGGCGCGGTTCAGTACGACGCCCGCCCGCCGCTGGCGTCGTACACCGCACCGGTCGAGAAGCTCAGCGCCTCCGACGACAGCCACGCGACCAGTTCGGCGATCTCCTCGGGCCGTCCCATCCGACCCATCGGGGTCAGGCTCTGAGATCGGGCGAGGATCGCGGGATCGGTGTCGGTGTTCATCGGGGTCTCGACCGCCGCGGGGGCGACGACATTGGCGAGCACGCCGGTCCTCGCGACCTCCTTGCCCAGCGACTTGGTCAGGGCGACCACCGCCGCCTTCGACGCCGAATAGGCGCTCTGGTGCGGGTTTCCGTCCTTCGCCGCGATGCTCGCGATGTTCACGACCCGCCCCCAGCCGGAGTCGACCATCCCCGGGACGAACGCGCGGCACATCAGGAACGTGCCGTCGACGTTGACCCGGAACGTGCGGTGCCAGCCGGCGAGGTCGGTGTCGACCAGCGGCGCCGAGGGGCCGACGATGCCGGCGCTGTTGACGAGGATGTCGACGCGTCCCACCCGCGACCGCAACCGGTCGACCGACTCCGGATCGGTGACATCGAGGTGTTCGTCGGCACCGGGCGCGACGTCGGCGGTGACGACGCGGACGCCCGCGCCGGCCAGGCGCTGCGCGCACGCCGCGCCGATGCCGCCGGTGCCGCCCGTGACGAGGGCGGTTGCGCCCGACGGGTACGTAGCCATGAACTTCTCCTGGATTGTGTGGCGAGTAGTCTCACGCTATGTGCGATATCGAAACAATGGGATTCGCACTTTGTGTGAAATGAATATACGGCTGCGCAGCGGTCGTCAACCTGCCGAGGAGAGGGCCGTGGAGATTCGCTGGTTGCAGGCGTTCGTCGCCGTCGCGGAAGAGTTGCACTTCGGGCGGGCCGCCGCGCGACTGCAGATGGCGCAGTCGCCGCTGAGCCAGACCGTGCGCAAGCTCGAGAAGGACATCGGCGTGACGCTGTTCGAGCGCAACACCCGCAGCGTGGCGCTCACGGCGGGTGGTCACGCGTTCCTTCCGCACGCCTATCACATCCTCGAAAGTGTCGAGACGGCGCGCCAGGCCACCCGGGCATCCGCGGGAGGCGTGTACGGACGCATCAAGATCGGGTTCACGGGCGTGCTCAACCATCTGTCGCTGCCGCCGCTCACCCGGGCGCTGCGGCAGCGCTATCCCGACATCGAGCTCACGCTGGTGGGCCGCATCATGACCCGCGACGCTGTCGCTCAATTGGAAAGCGGTGCACTGGATCTCGCGTTCGTCGGACTTCCGGTGCAGTCGGCGGGCGTGAGCACCAGACTGATCCGGCGCGAGGCGTTCGGTGCGGTACTGCCGATCGATCACCCGCTCGCGGGCGAGAGCGAGATCGACCTGCGCGACCTCGCCGACGACGGATTCGTCACCACGCCGATCGCGGCGGGATCGTCGCTGCAGGAGGTCGCGATGCGGGCCTGCCTCGACGCCGGTTTCCGCCCGCGGGTGGTCCAGGAGATCACCGATCCGTACATGATCCTGCTGCTCGTCTCGACCGGGGTCGGCGTCGCGCTCATGACCTCCGGGATGGCGCCGATCGCCCCGCCGGGCACGGTGTTCGTTCCGCTGAAGGGTGAGCCGGTCTACATGCTGCACGGTCTCGGGTGGTCGCCCAAGCGCGTCTCGCCCGCGCTCGAGGTCGCGCTCCGGCTCGCCGAGGAGATCCTCCCGACCCCGATTGAGACGTAAACGGTCTTTTTCAAAGACTTTTTCAGTGTTGGACGCGACATAGTGATGCGTGACAGTCTCGCTTCGTCCCGGCGAGTGTGAGGGTCGTCTCAGCAACGATCGCCCTCGGTGTTCGTCGGATTCTGGGACGAAAGGAAACCCATGACGAACAGTCACGCGTCGGATCGCGACCGGCACCGGACCGCCAATGCCCGCCGGGCGGCGGTGTCCGGCTTCCTGGGCAGCACGCTCGAGTACTACGACTTCTTCATCTACGGATCCGCGGCAGCCCTGGTCTTCGGGCACATCTTCTTCCCCGGTGGTGGCGCGACCGCGACCCTGCTGTCGATCAGCACCCTCGGCGTCGCCTACGTGGCACGCCCGCTCGGCGCGGTGCTGTGGGGACACTGGGGCGACCGGTTCGGCCGGCGCAACGCGCTGCTGGCGTGCCTGCTCATGATGGGCATCTCGACATTCGTCATCGGCTGTCTGCCCACCTACGACCAGATCGGGATGGCCGCACCCGTAATCCTGGTGCTGCTCCGGTTGCTGCAGGGGCTGTCCGCCGGTGGTGAGTCTCCGGGGTCGTCGTCGCTCACCCTCGAACATGCCCCCGACCGGCGTCGCGCGTTCTTCACCTCGTTCACGATGAGCGGCATCATGTTCGGCATCGTCGTCTCGAGCCTCGTGTTCATCCCGGTGGCATCGCTGCCCGACGACGCGCTCTACTCGTGGGGCTGGAGGGTGCCGTTCTGGCTCAGCATCGTCGTCACCGTCGTCGCAATGTGGTTGCGCCGCAAGCTCGACGAGCCCGAAGTGTTCGAGGAACTGCAGGAGAGCGGCGACACCGCCGCACTGCCGGTCGTGGAGATGTTCCGCTCCCACTGGCGCGCGGTGATCCGCATCGCGCTCAGTGCCACCTTCGCGATGATCAACACCATCGTCAACGTCTTCGCCCTCGCCTATGCGGTGGACGTCGAAGGGATGGAACGCTCCACCATTCTGTGGGCGATCGCCGCGGCCAACTTCGTCGCCGTGCTCACCCAGCCGCTGTTCGGCATCCTCGCCGACCGGATCGGCCGCAAGCCGGTGTTCGTGTTCGGAGCCCTCGGTTCGGGCGCCATGGTCTTCGCGTTCTTCCACGCCATCGGAACCGGCAGCGTTCCGATGGTGTTCGCCAGCGGCATCGTCCTCATCGGCTTCTTCTACGCGATGCCCAACGGCACCTACCCCGCGTACTTCCCGGAGCAGTTCCCGGCCAAGGTCCGCTACACGGGTATGGCGGTGAGCCTCATGCTCGGTCTGCTCGTGGCGGGCTTCACCCCCGCGGTCGCCCAGCTGCTGTCGGCCGGCGACACCGCGAACTGGGTCCCGGTCGCGTCGATGTGCATGGGCTTCGCGGTGCTCGCCGCGGTCGCGGCACTGACCGGGCCCGAGACGTACCGGACGCCGACCGAGGAACTCGGAGAACCGAAGCGCCCGGCGCCGGCGGTGGCGGTCGACCTCGCCCGCGCCGAAGCCTGACCGATCGATCCGCCTCGGTGCCCGATCCGGGCACCGAGGCATCCCCTCACGTAGGAGCACACATCGTGTCCACCTCAGCTGCCCACCGCATCGGACTCGTCGGTGCCGGTATCGCCTCGTCGCTCTCGCCCGCACTCCACGAACGCGAAGCCGCGGAACTCGGCCTCGCCGGCTACCGCTACGAGCTGCTCGACCTCGACGCGCGGACCGTGCCGGTCGCGCACACCGCCGAGTTCGTCCGCGCCGCCGTGCACGAGGGCTACACGGGACTGAACATCACCCACCCGTGCAAGCAACTCGTCGTCCCCGCCCTCGACGAACTGTCCGGCAACGCCCGGCTGCTCGGTGCCGTCAACACGGTCGTCGTCCGCGACGGCCGGTTGATCGGGCACAACACCGACCACAGTGGCTTCCTCGCGGCGTTGCGGCGCGGGCTGCCCGGCGCCGCGCTGGACTCGGTGCTGCTCGTGGGGGCGGGCGGGGCCGGCTCCGCCGTGGCGTACGCGCTCGGCGCGTCCGGCGTCCGGGACCTGAGGATCTCGGACGTCGACCCCGCCCGCGTCGCCGACGTGTGTGCCCGCGTCTCCGCGGCGTTCCCGGCCGCATCCGTCGCGCCGGTCGCGGCGCCGGACGTCACGGCCACGCTGCGGACGTGCCGCGGGGTGGTGAACGCGACCCCGATCGGCATGACCGGTCACCCCGGAACGCCCTTCGACGTCACCGCCCTGCGGTCCGACCAGTGGGTCGCCGACATCGTCTACCGGCCGCTGCGTACCGAACTCGTCTCCGCGGCAACCGCGCTCGGGTGCGATGTGCTCGACGGCGGGCAGATGCTCGTGGCGCAGGCCGCCGACACGTTCGCGCTGCTGACGGGCGTCGACCCCGACGCGAGCCGCATGCGCCGCCACCTCGACGACCTGATCGAGCAACGGGACCTCGCCGCCGCGACCGCCGCCGCTCCGGCCACGACCCCGACGACCGAGGAGATCCGATGACCACACCCGCCTTCGCCCGGCCGCTCGACCTCGGCCCGGTCCGGCTGCGCAACCGCTTCGTCTCGGCGCCCATGGAACGCAACTACTGCGCCCCCGACGGCACCATGACCGACGAGTACATCGCCTACCTCGAGCGCCGCGCCGCCGGGGGAGCGGCCCTCGTGTTCACCGAGGCCTGCTACGTGCGCGCCGACGGCAAGGGCCGCATCCGGCAGATGGGCGTCGACGACGACGACCGCATCCCCGGGATCGCGCGGATGGCCGAGGCCCTGCACGCCCACGGCGCACTCGCCGGGGTGGAACTCAACCACGGCGGCCGCACCGCGCAGGGTGCCGTCAGCGGGTTCGTGCCCGTCGCGCCGTCGCCGATCCCGTGCACGGTGGTGGGCGGTGAAATGCCCGGAGAACTCGACGACGCCGACATCGAGCACATCATCGAATGTTTCGGCGAGGCCGCGGCGCGGTGTGAGAAGGCGGGTGTCGACGTGATCTCGCTGCACGGCGGGCACGGCTATCTCATCCACCAGTTCCTCTCGCCCGCCTACAACAAGCGGAACGACAAGTGGGCCGAGCCCACGTTGTTCGTCAACCGCGTCATCGACACCGTGCGTGCGATGGCTCCGCGGGTGGCGCTGGGGATCCGCTTCTCCGCGTTCGAGGGCGTCGAGGGCGGCCTCGACGCGCGCGCCACCCGCGACCGCATCGACGCGATCGACACCGGCCGCCTCGACTTCCTGGACGTGTCGGCCGGCAATTACGAAGCGGGCCAATGGATCATTCAGCCGGGCGAATGGCCCCGCGGCCTCCTGGCGTCTCACGCCGCGCCGTACACTCGCGACTTCGGCATCCCCGTCGGTGTCGCCGGACGCATCAGCACACCCGAGGTCGCCGAACACATCATCGCCTCCGGCCAGGCCGATTTCGTGAGCATGGCCCGCACCCTGCACGCCGACCCCGAGTTCCCGAACCGTGCGCTCGCCGGCACCCGGTACCGGCCGTGCATCGCCTGCAACTACTGCATCGACAGCCTGGCCGCCGGGCCCGTCCCGTGTTCGGTGAATCCGTGGGTCGGCCGCGAACTCGAGCAGCCCGTCGAGCCCGCCGGAACGCCGGTGCGGGTCGCGGTGATCGGCGGCGGGCCTGCCGGCCTGTCGGTGGCACGCGAACTCGCGGTTGCCGGCCATCACGTCGACCTCTACGACGAACGCGACACGCTCGGAGGTGATTTCGCGCTGGCCTCGGCCCTGCACGAGTACCCCGAGTACGGCCGCATCGTCGACTGGTATCTCGCCGAGCTCGCCGACCTGGAGGTGGCGTGCCACACCGGTGTCCGGGTCGAGGCGCAGACCCTGGCCGCCGGGGACTTCGACGCGATCGTCCTGGCGACCGGCGGCAGCGGGCCCGCGCTGGACGTGCCCGGCCCGGGCACCCGTCGCGTACGGGACGTGCGGGAATATCTCGCCTCCGGGGATCCGGCGCCCGCCGCGATCACCATATTCGGGGCCGACCGGGAAGCCGCGGCCGTGGCCGACGACCTGCTGCAGAAGGGCACTCAGGTCGTCATGATCGGCCCACAGGAGACCATCGCCCACGATGTCGGCCGGCGCGCCAAGATCGTGCTGCTGCCCCGCCTGGCCGCAGCCGGGAACTTCACCGCCCACCTGTCGTCGATCGTCACCCGCATCGAGGCGGACCACGTGGTGATCTCGACGAACGGCCGGGAACGCACGGTGCCCGCGCCGGGCGAACTGCTGGTCTCCCAGGGCATCGAGCCCCGCACCGATCTGCTCGCCGCCCTGCGGCGGCTCGCTCCGCGCCTCGGTGTCCACAGCGTGGGTGACGCGAGCGGTGACGGCGGATCCGTCCACGCCGCCAACGTCACCGCCGCCGATGTCGCCGCTCGCATCACCGCAGCCGCACACACCCGTATGGAGGTCCTCGCATGACACCCGAAACCGACGTCGCCGCGAAGACCCACGGCAACGCCGTGCGCGACGCGCTGCCACCGATCGGCCTGGGCACCTGGCCGCTGGTGGGGCCGGACGCCACCGCCGCCGTGCTCGCCGGCCTCGAGTCCGGCTACCGCCTGATCGACACCGCCACGATCTACGACAACGAGGACGCCGTCGGCGCCGCCCTCTCCACCTGCGGTGTGGACCGAGCCGAGCTGTTCGTCACCACCAAACTCCGCGGCAGCGACCATGTTTCGGGAGACATCCGCGGCGCCGTCGAACGCAGCCTCGACAGGCTGGGTCTCGACCACCTCGACCTGTTCCTCATCCACTGGCCGCTACCCCGCCTCGACCGGTACGTCGCCGCGTTCGAGGGGATCCTCGAGTGCCGCGACGCCGGTCTCGTCCGCTACGCGGGCGTGTCCAACTTCCTGGAACACCACCTGCGCCGGCTGGTCGCCGAGACCGGGGAAGCGCCGGCGGTCAACCAGATCCAGATGGACCCGACCATCGCACGGGTGTCGGTACGGCGCGCCGCCGACGAACTCGGCGTGTTCACCCAGTCGTGGAGCCCCCTGGGACGGGGCGAGACGTTGCGTTCGCCGGTGGTCACCGCGATCGCCGAGCGACTCGACGTCACCCCCGCTCAGGTGATCCTCGCGTGGCACCTGGCGCACGGCGTCGTCCCGATCGCGCGCTCGGCGAACCCCGCGCGGCAGGCGGAGAACCTCGCCGCCGTCCACGTGCGGCTCGAACCCGCCGACGTCGCGGCGCTCGACGCCCTCGACCGCGGCGAGAGCGCCGCCCGCGATGTCGAACGAGAGGAACACTTCTGATGTCGTTACGTGTGGGCATCGTCGGATGCGGGCGCATCGCCGGCAATCACGCCCGTGCCCTGCAGCAGAGTCCCGGCGTCGAGGTGGTGGGCTGCGCCGACGCCGATCCGGACCGCGCCGCCACGTTCGCGCGGCAGTTCGGCATCGCCCACGCCGTCGGCTCGGCGGACGAGTTGTTCGCGCTCGGTCTCGACGCGTGCACCGTGTGCACCCCGCATCCGGTGCACGAACAGATCGTCGTCGCCGCGGCCGCCGCCGGCATTCATGTGCTGTGCGAGAAGCCGATCGCCGTGGATGTGGCCGCCGCGGACCGCATGATCGCCGCTGCCGACCGCGCCGGCATCACGTTCGGTGTTCTGTTCCAGCGCCGCTTCTGGCCCGCAGCCCAGCGCATCAGGACCGCGATCGACGACGGCCGGCTCGGCGTCCCGGTGCTCGGTGAGGTGTCGGTGCTGCTGCACCGCCCGTCGAGCTACTATTCGGCCGACGCGTGGCGCGGCCGGTGGGACACCGACGGCGGCGGGGTGCTCATGACCCAGGCCGTGCACCAGATCGACATGTTGCAGTGGTTCATGGGGGAACCGGTCCGGGTCACCGGCGCCATCGGCACCCGGTTCCACGGTGACCACATCGAAACCGAGGACACCGCCTCGGCCGTCGTGACGTTCGCGTCCGGGGGCACCGCCACGATCACCGCCACCACCGGCGTCAACCACAATCTCGGCAACCGGGTCACCGTCGTCGGTGCGAGCGGGGCCGTCGCGAGCGTGCTCGAGTTCCCCGAGGGCCGCGAAGGGGTCAACGAATTGTGGACGGTGCCCGGCGAACTCGGGCTGAGCACCCCGTACGACAGCGCCACCCACGCCAACCTCGACGTCGGGGACATCAACGCCGGGCTCACCGGTTTCCACACCCTGCAGGTGCAGGACTTCGCCGACGCCGTCCGCACCGGCCGCCCACCCGCCGTCACGGGCCGCGACGCCCGCGCGTCGCTCGCCGTGATCGAGGCGATCTACGAATCCGCCCGCACCGGCCTGCCCGTCGAGCCGGCCCCCGCGCTCGTGTCCGCAACCGAGGAGAACCGATGACCCCCGCACGTTCCACCGACGAATACACCTACGACGTAGTGGTCGTGGGGTCCGGGGCGGGCGGATTGTCCACCGCCGTCGCCGCCGCCCACGGAGGCGCGTCGGTGCTGGTGGTGGAGAAGGCCGACGTGTGCGGTGGAGCCACCGCATGGTCCGGGGGGTGGATGTGGGCGCCGCGCAACCTCTTCGCGCATGCCGACGGCATCCGCGAGGACCGCGCCCTGCCCCGCACCTATCTCGAACACCGGCTCGGCGACAACTTCGACGCCGGCAAGGTCGACGCGCTGCTCGACGGCGCCCCCGAGATGGTCGAGTTCTTCGAGACGCGGACGGCCCTGCAGTTCGTGCCCGGCGCGGGCATCGCCGACATCCACGGCGACACCCCGGGGGCCGGCACCGGACACCGTTCCGTCGGGCCGAAGCCGGTGAGCCTGCGCAGGCTCGGTCCCGATGTCGCGGCGCTGCTGCGCCGGCAACTCTACGAGACCTCGTTCCTCGGTATGGGAATCATGGCCGGTCCCGATCTGCAGGCCTTTCTGCACTCGACGCGTTCGGCGAAAGCATTCGCGCACTGTGCCCGCCGCGTCACCACGCACATGTTCGACCTCGTCACCAAGCGTCGCGGTCAGCATCTCGTCAACGGCACCGCGCTCGTCGGCCGTCTGCTGCGCTCGGCGCTCGACGCCGGGGTGGAGTTCCGGGTGTCCACCGCGGCCACGGCCCTCACCGCCGCCGACGACGGCCGGGTGACCGGAGTCCGCCTCGCGGGTCCCGCCGGGGCGTACACCGTTTCGGCCCGCCGCGGTGTCGTCCTCGCCACCGGCGGATTCACGCACGACCTCGACCGGCGCCGGGAACTGTTCCCGCGCACGCCCACCGGACGCGAGCACTGGACACTCACTCCGCCGACGACCACCGGTGACGGCATCTCGCTGGGCGAATCGGTCGGCGGCCGCCTGGACCGGACACTCGCGTCGCCGGTCGCATACTGTCCCGTCTCCCTGGTCCGGTACCGCAACGGCAAGCAGGGCGTCTTCCCGCACATCATGGACCGCGCCAAGCCCGGCGCCATCGGGGTGCTGGCGGACGGTCGCCGATTCGTCAACGAGGCACTCGGATACCACGACTACACGCTGGCCATGATCGAGCAGGTACCCGACGGCGCCGAGGTGTGCTCGTGGCTGATCGCCGACGCGCAGTACATGAAGTACTACCCGCTGGGCATGGCCAAGCCGTTCCCGATCCCCACGTGGCCGTACCTGCGGTCCCGGTACCTCACCCGCGGCGCCACCCTCCGGGAACTCGCGGCGAAGATCGGCGTCGACCCGGACGGACTCGACAAGACCGTCACGGCGTTCAACGAAAATGCCCGGGCCGGAGAAGATCCCGAGTTCGGCCGCGGATCGACCCCGTTCAACGTCAAGTCGGGCGACCCCGACAACCCGTGGCCCAATCCCTCGCTCGCGCCGCTCGAGAAGGGACCGTTCTACGCCGTGAAGGTGGTCCCCGGCAGTTTCGGCACGTTCGCCGGCCTCGTCACCGATTCGTGTTCGCGCGTCCTCGACTCCGCGAACGCGCCCATCGGGGGGCTGTACGCCGTGGGGGTCGATCAGGCCGGTGTGATGGGCGGCCACTACCCGTCCGGCGGTATCAACCTCGGACCGGCCATGACCTTCGGCTACCTCA
Source organism: Rhodococcus phenolicus (assembly GCF_001646785.1). Classification (GTDB taxonomy): domain Bacteria; phylum Actinomycetota; class Actinomycetes; order Mycobacteriales; family Mycobacteriaceae; genus Rhodococcus; species Rhodococcus phenolicus. The sequence goes on along the minus strand of NZ_LRRH01000005.1, from coordinate 67,962 downwards.
CCGGACGCCGACTCGCCTCGACCGAAGGAATCGCACGATGACAGCACCGCTCGGGCTCGCCGCCCTCACCGTCCTGGACACCCCGCCGCTGCAGCACGTCGATCTCGCCGAACGGCACGGATTCGACACCATCGGCCTGCGGCTGCTGCCCGCCGCTCCCGGCACGACCGCCTACCCGCTGCACGAGGACCCCGCCGCGCTCGACGAACTCGTTCGCCGGCTCGCGGATTCACCGATCGAGGTGTTCGACCTCGAAATCATCCGCATCGGAGAGGAATTCGACGTCTCCTCCTGCCGGCCGCTGCTCGAGGCGGGTGCGCGGCTCGGCGCGCGGGCCGTGCTCGTCGGCGGCGACGATCCCGATCGTGCGCGGTTGACCGACTCGTACGCGCGGCTGGCGCACGTGTGCGCCGACTACGACATCGTCGCGAGCCTGGAGTTCATGCCGTGGACGGCGGTGCCCGACGCCGCGGCCGCGATCGAGATCGTCGGGAAGGCGGACGGGCCGGCGCGCAGCATCCTGGTCGACGCGTTGCACGTCGGAAGGTCGGCCACGACTCTCGACGATCTCGCGGCGATCCCGGCCGAGTGGTTGCACTACGCCCAGATGTGCGACGGTTCCGTCCCCGTCCCGCGGGGGGACGCCGAGCTGATCCGGCACGCCCGTGAGGAGCGGCTGGTGCCGGGGACCGGCGGCATCGACCTGCCCGGCATCTGGTCCGTGCTGCCCGAGGGACTGCCGGTGAGCATCGAGCTGCCGAACGAGCCGCTGCGCCGCGCACACGGCACCGGGACGTGGCTCGACCGGCTCGTCACTGCGACTCGGGAGGTGCTGGTGCAGGCCGAGCGGCGGTGAGCCGCAGGAACGCGCCGAGTTCGGTCAGTCCCTCCGGGGTACTCGGCAGATACCGGGTCAGAGCGGGGGAGTGCACGACCAGTGCGTGCCACTTCCCGCGCGAGAGCGCGACGTTGAGGCGGTTGCGGGACAACAGGAAGGACATGCCCCGCGGGACGTCCTCGTGTGCCGACGCCGTCATCGACACGAACACGACCGCGGCCTGACGACCCTGGAACCGGTCGACCGTCCCCACGTCGACCCCGTCCAGTCCCGCCTCGGCCAGCCGTTCACGGATCGCGATCACCTGCGCGTTGTACGGCGCGACCACCAGAACATCGCCCTGATCGAGCGGGCGGGTGCCGTCGAACGAGTTCGGGTCACGCCACGGTGTGCCCAGGAGTGCGACGATGCGCCGGGTGATCTCGGCGGCTTCCTCCACCGATTCGGTCGAGTTGCCCTGATGCTCGACCGCGACGCTGCTCACCCCGGGCGGCACCCCGTCGAGCGACCGTGCGGCCGTGACGTTCTCCTGCGAGAGCAGCCGGCCCTCGTACGACAGATCCGACACCCGCTCGCACAGCGCCGGATGCATGCGCCAGGTGCGCGACAGGAAGTAACCGCGGTCGGCGGGCAGGGCACCGTGCCCTTCGGCGAGCCACCCCAGCGCCGAGGTGTCCGCCGGCTCCGGATGCGTGCCCTGACTGACCTGGGGGAGTTGCTGAGGGTCGCCGAGCAGCAACAGTTTCCGCGCGGCCTGCGCGACCGCGACCGTGTTCGCGAGACAGAACTGCCCGGCCTCGTCGATCACGAGCAGATCGAGACCGCCCGGTTCGAAACACGAGACGTTCGTGAAATCCCATGCCGTGCCCCCGACGACACAGCCGCCGTCGGTGCGATCGAGGAAGCCGGCCAGTGCCTTCGCGTCGGGGTACGCGGTCCACGCCGGATCGGTCTTCCGGGGTTTGGCCTTCGCGACCGCCTCGCCGGGGACACCGGCGTCGATGATCCCGTCGAGCATGTTCTCGACCACCGAATGCGATTGCGCGACAACACCGATACGCCACCCGTGCCGAAGCGCGAGGTCGGCGATGACACGTGCGCCGGTGTAGGTCTTCCCGGTGCCGGGCGGGCCCTGCACCGCGATGTAGGAATCGTCGAGGTCGAGCAGCGCGGCGGTGATCGCGGCAGCGTGGTCACCCTCGACGACTCCGGGCAGGCCGCGTCCCCCGCCCGTGCGCGGCGGGACCCGGCGCAGCACGTCGATCGCGGCGGTGGGCGGGGGAAACGGCAGGGACCGGCACATCTCGTCGGCGGCCGCGGCGACCGCCGCTTCGATACTCGTCGTCCGGATCGGCGGTCCCGGCGTGATCGCCATCGGCAGCCGGGTGTACTCGTCGGAGTCTGTCGGCAGCGTCTCCTCGACGACGAGAACGTCGTGGAAGTGGTCGTCGGCCGTGCGCGTCACGACGGTGCCGGTGTTCCAGCCGCGGGTTCCGGGGCCGCCGTCGAGCAGTCCGCCGGGCACCGGCGCGTCGTAGAGCACATACACCGTGGTACCCGCCCCGACGGTGCTGCCGGTCCCGATCTCACCGACGAACCGCAGCGTGCGGCGCAGTTTGCGTTGCCGCGGTGTGGCCTTGTGCCAGTCGTCGAGGAGCGTCACCGACGAGGCGACCAGCGTGTCCCGGGTATCGGCCCATTCGTCGGCGGGATCGACCAGCCGATCGAAGTGCGCCCACCAGAACGGTTTCCGTTCCCGGCGGTGATACCCGAGTGCGGCGGCCATCAACGCTGCCGCCTGCTGTTCGTCGCTGCGATCCGAACGGGTCGTGGCGCCGACGAACTCGAGCAGTGCCACCTCGACGGGATCGGGTTCGGATTCCTCGCCCTCGGCGGCCGCGACGGGATCGGTGGTCGCGACACCGTGTTCGTCGGCCCGGGCGAGCAGCCAGTCCCGCAGCAGCAACGTCGAGACACAGTCGTCCTCGTTGTACGCGGCGATGCTCGCGAGCATCGCCGCGGCGGCGTCCTCGTCCCCGGCGTCGCGGCGGTCGCAGTAGTCGGCGTACGCGACCACCGAACCGGCCGCGTCGGTGACGTCGCCGTCACGCTTCGTCGTGTACAGCGGTTCGAGTTTCTTGATGCTGTACGACGGCGCTCCGATCCGCAGGGACGCCCGCACCACCGGGTACAGGTCGACGAGAACACCCGCACGCAGCAGATCGTCGACGATGTCCTCGCCGACCCCGTGCCGTCCGGCGAGTCGCAGCAGCGCCGACTTCTCGTAGGCCGCGTAGTGATAGACGTGCATGTTCGGGTACTGCCGTCGCCGGTCGGTCAGGTAATCCAGGAACCCGGTGAAGGCGCGCCGTTCCTCGGCTCGATCGTGCGCCCAGAACGGCCGGAACACAGGATCCTGTGCGGTTCCCTCGACGACGCCGAACAGGTACTCGAGTCCCCAGTCCGGGCTGTCGCCCGTGCACCACAGCGGATCACCCTCGAAATCGAAGAAGATGTCACCCGCGTCCGGTTTCGGTAGCGCACCCAGGCCGTTCGGGGCGAACACCTCGACGTAGGCGGTGCCGGTGCGTTCCTGCTCGAGCTGGGCCAGGGCCTGCGCACGCAGCGACGTGTAGGTGCGCGCGGCGATGCCCGGAACCGGCTCCTCGCGGGTGGCGAGGTCGTCGACGGTGGTGATCCCGCCGGCGATGAGGCGGGCGCGCTGCGTTGCGCGCATCCCGGCGACGAGCAGCAGATCCCGATTCGACGACACCTCCGGCTCGCACGTGGGGCAGCGCCCGCACGCGGTGTGCCCAGGGGCGCCCCAGCTCGCCGGCGCCCCCGCGAGGCGGTGGTCGTCCACGAGTTGCTGGAGGTGGGCGCGCCGCAGGGCGAAGACCGGAACGATGTCCGCGACCGGATGCGCCGAGTCGGTGCCGTCACCCAGCAGCAGATGCGCGTGGGGCGACACCGGAACACCCGCGGCGGCAAGCGCGTCGGCGTACGCCGCCAGCTGCAGCAGTGCCGGAATCTTCGCGTGCCGAGACAGTTTCGTGTCGTGGACGGCGTAGGTGCCGCCCTCTCGGACCAGGAAATCGCAGAAGCCGACGAACCGGCCGTCGAAGAACGTGCCCTGATAGACGACGTCCTTGCCTGCGCGGAGGGCGTCCAGTGTTTCGGCGGCCGCCGCCGCGTAGCCCTCCGCGGTGTGCTGCGGTCGCGAGATGATCGCGACGCCGTCACCGAAGCGCTCCTGGAAATCCCGCAGTGCCCGCTGCTCGTGCGCGTCGCCGAGCGCGGAGGCCCGCTCGAGCATCGGATCGGGGGCCGCGTCGGACTGCGCGCACCGGCCCAGAGCCGCATCCAGCGTGCGGAGGAGGGAGAACTCACAGGTCGCGGCGTGGGCGAGGTCGCTCGCGCTGTACACCAGCGTGTCGTCGAGCAGGAACATCAGCGAGTTCCGGGATGCTGCGGTCGCATGCGTCGACTATCCCAGACACCTCGGGTTTCTCGTAGCCGGCCGGGAGCCGCGGGACTCGTGCGCGTTTCCGGTGACGGTGGCTACCGGAAACGCGCACGGGGCGCGGCGCGCCGCTCCACCTTCGATGCCGAGCACGGTGCGGCCGAGCAGGACCAGTCCCCAGGGTCCGATCACCCAGACCGGCCACGGATAGAGCATCGTCCCGACGGCGAGCGAGACGATGCCCCAGATCGCGAGATTCAGGACCCCGACGGCGAGCCACGCCGACCATTCGAGGCGTTGATGCAGCGGAAGTCCGCGCACGCGATCCCGCACGGGGTGCCGGATCGGGGCGGGGGGTGTGGGTGTGGGCAGGTCGGCGAGAACCAGGCGGGCCTGATCCTCGGTGACGGCCCGATACACCCGGGCGACGCGCTCGTCGAACTCGGTGAGGGTCAGGCGGCCGGCGCCGACATGGGTGCCGAGGGTCCGTACGAGTTGTTCGCGGTCGGCGTCAGAGATTCGGAGTCCGGAGACGTGGGGTTCGGGGGCGGGTGCGGCCATCGGGATCCCTCCCAGGATCTTCCATTGTGGAATGTCGCGTAATCCAGGATGCGATATGACACAGTGGAATGTCAACCCCTCGACGAAGGAAACCGCAATGGCAGCCCGACCCCTCAACGCGACCGCGGCGTCGCTGCTCGGATTCCTCCACGAGGGCCCGAAAACCGGATGGGACCTGGTCGCGACCGCACAGGACCGCATCGGCAAGTTCTGGTCCGTCACGACCAGCCAGGTGTACCGGGAACTCGCCGCGATGGAAGCCGCCGGGCTGATCGAGGCGGGGGAGAAGGGCCCGCGCGACCGGAAGCCCTACACCCTCACCGACGGCGGACGCCGGGCCTTCGCGGATTGGATCGCCCGTGAACCCGGCCCCGAGAACATCCGGTTCCCGCTGTTGCTCTCCGTCACCTTCGGCGGGCACCTGCCACCCGACCGCCTCGCCGAGATGCTCGCGACCCACCGCGCCGCCCACGAACGTCAACTCGCCGAGTACGAGCAGGTCGCCGCGCTCGACGGCGGCGACCCCTACTTCGCCGCCACCCTCGACTTCGGCGTGTTCTACGAACGCGCCGTGCTCGACTGGTTCGACCACGTCGGCGACCGCCTGACCGGCCCCGACCCGCAAGACGGCCCCGCCGACCGGCGGTGATGCCCACAATGACCTCGGGGACGCACCCGGGAGGCAGCAGTGGCAGGTGAAACGGTCGTCGGAATCGGACCCGTCACCCCGGAGGAGGTGGTACGGGTCGCACGCGGCGACGCCTCGGTCCGGTTGTCCGCCGAAGCCCTCACCGCGATCGCCGACGGCCGCGCCCTCGTGGACGCGCGGGCCCGCGACCCCCGGCCGGCGTACGGCATCTCCACCGGCTTCGGTGCCCTCGCCACCCGGTACATCCACACCGAGGACCGGGCCCGGCTGCAGCGCAGCGTCGTTCGCTCCCACGCCGCGGGTACGGGCCTCGAGGTGGAGCGGGAGGTCGTGCGGGCGATGATGCTGCTGCGGCTGTCCACGCTCGCCACCGGGCGCACCGGCGTCCGCGTCGACACCGCCACCGCGTACGCGGCGCTCCTCGACGCCGGGATCACACCGATCGTGCCGGAGCACGGCAGCCTCGGTTGCTCCGGCGATCTCGCGCCGCTCGCGCACGTCGCGCTGGCTCTGATCGGGGAGGGAACGGTCCGTGACCGCACCGGCGCGGCCCTGCCGGCCCTGGAGGCACTCGCCGAGGCAGGATGCACGCCGGTGGTCCTCGCCGAGAAGGAGGGGCTGGCGCTGATCAACGGAACCGACGGCATGCTGGGCATGCTCGTGCTCGCGTGCCACGACCTCGCGGACCTGCTCCGGCTCGCCGACGTCGCCGCGGCCATGAGCGTCGAAGCGCTGCTCGGCACCGACCGGGTGTTCGCCGCCGACCTGCTCGCGTTGCGCCCGCATCCCGGTCAGGCGGCCGCGGCGGCGAACATGACGCGACTGCTCGCCGGCTCCGGAATCGTCGCCGGTCACCGCACCGGCGACTGCCCGATCGTCCAGGACGCATATTCGCTGCGCTGCGCCCCGCAGGTCTCCGGCGCCGCCCGCGACACCCTCGCACACGCCGGACAGGTCGCCCGTCGTGAATTGGCTTCGGCCATAGACAATCCCGTCGTCACCGTGGACGGCCGGATCGAGTCGAACGGGAACTTCCACGGGGCACCGCTCGGCTACGTGCTCGATTTCCTCGCGATCGCCGTCGCCGATGTCGCGAGCATCAGCGAACGTCGCACCGACCGGATGCTCGACGTCGCGCGCAACCACGGTCTGCCGCCGTTCCTCGCCGACCATCCCGGCGTCGACAGCGGCCACATGATCGCCCAGTACACCCAGGCCGGCATCGTCGCGGAGCTCAAGCGGCTCGCGGCACCGGCGAGCGTCGACTCGATTCCGTCGTCGGCGATGCAGGAGGACCATGTGTCGATGGGATGGTCCGCGGCCCGCAAGCTGCGCCGCGCACTGGAGGGGCTGACGCGGGTGCTGGCGATCGAAACACTCACCGCGGCAAGAGCACTGGACCTTCGTTCCCCGTTGGTTCCGGCGCCCGGCACCGCCGCGGTCCGCGACGCGTTGCGGCGGCGCGTGCGCGGACCCGGCGCCGACCGGCACCTCGCGCCCGAGATCGACGAGGCGGTGACCATGGCCGCGTCGGGCGACCTGGTGGCCGCCGCCGAGGCGGTCGTCGGCCCCCTGCAATGAGATCGGTAGCCCCGGTGGCGCCACCGGCCGCGGCACTCACCGCAGCGGGTCGAAACACCGCAGGAGCGGATCCGGGGTTCCGGTCATCGCCTGCGCGAGGAGTCGCCCGGTCAGCGGGCCGAGCGCGACACCCCACATGCCGTGCCCGCCCGCGACGAACACCCGCGGCGATCGCGTGGCGCCGACCAGCGGCAGGCCGTCCGGCGTGCACGGACGCGACCCCACCCACTCCTCCTTCAGCGCGGACCAGTCGATCCCGCCGAGCAGCGGACGGGTGGCATCGACGATGGCCTGCACCCGCCGCGGATCGAACGGGGCATCGGGACTGCGGAATTCCATCATCCCGGCGATCCGCAACCGGTCGTGCAGCGGTGTGCACGCGACCCGCTGGGCCGGAAAGTAGATCGGATTCTTCGGCAGTTCCGCAGGGCGGACGCTGAAGCTGTAGCCGCGACCGGCCTGCACGATCGTCCGAACCCCGAACGGCCCCGCCAGGTCGCCGAGCCTCGCGCCCGTCGCGAGTACCACCGCGTCCGCGGCCCGGGTCTCGCCGCTCGCGGCGGCAACCTCCACGGCACCCACGCGCGACCGCACCGCCCGGGTGCCGAACCCCTCGACGATCTCACCTCCGCGCCCGCGCACGGAGTCGGCCAGCGCGGTGAGAAAACGCGGCGGATCGATGAACCGTTGCCCGCGAATCCGCACCCCGGCCCGGACCGTGTCACCGAGCAACGGCTCGAGCGACCGGATGGTGTCGCCGTCGAGAAGTTCGCAGTCGACCTCGCCGCCGGCGGCCCGAACCTGCTCGAACTCGTCGAGCAGGTTCTGCCGGTCCCGCTCCGAGGCGAACGCGGCCAGGAACGGATCGGCTGTGCGGGTCTGCTCGGTGAGCCCACCACCGATCAGCTCGTCGTACGCGTCCAATGCGACCCGGTTCGCCTGCACGAACACCGCCATCGCGGCACGCCAGCGGCCGGGGGTGCAGTTGCGGGCGAAGCCGGTGAGGAAACGCAGCAACCGCAGATCGGCGGTCGGTGGCACGTACACCGGCGACGACGGCGTCAGCGCGGACCGCAGTCCGTAACGCAGCACCGACGGCTCGGGCAGCGGCAGCGTCAACGCCGGAGCGAGCCACCCCGCGTTGCCCCACGAGGCGTCCGCGGCGACACCGGTGCGGTCGAGCACGGCGACCTCGACCCCGCGTTCCTGCAGGAACCAGGCGGTGGACAGGCCGACGACACCGGCACCGACGACGATCACCCGACGAACGGTCATGACGCACTCCCGTCTCCGAAAGGCCCCATCCGATTCCATCATGCCTGCGTGGGCGGGCACGGAACGGCGAACGTACGGGTGGTCTCAGCCCTTGCCGTCGCCCTGCTCGAGCTGACGGATCCGTTCGGCCGCCTCGTCCAGGCGCTTGCGCCGAGCCTTGGCGTCGGCCTCCTTCAGTTCCTCGTAGGCCTCTTCGTCGTCGTCGCTGTACCGCAGGATCATCCGGGGCACGCTCAGGGTGACGATGAGCGACGGCCACACGATCCACGCGTGGTCCCAGTCGACGACGATCTGCAGGACGAGAAAAACCGCGAGGGTGATGCCGATGATCACCCAGTCCAGTGATTCGACGAGACTGCCTCTCGACCGCAGCGACGCGAGTTCCGCCTCGGGTGTCGGCGTCGCGGGCAGGTCCCCGGCCTGCACCGCCGGGTCGGGGGACGCGATCTTCCGGACATGCCCGTCGGTCCCGGCGAGCGGCACGCCGCCGGGAAGCCCCCGGAACGGCTCCCGGATCGCAGCGAGGGTGCGCGCCGACGCGACGTCCGCGGACCGGTCGTAGAACTCCGCGCTGTCGAGGCGGCCGGCGGCGTAGTGGTCGCCGAGGAGGTTCAGAGCGTGCATGCGCTCGTCGTCGCTGAGCAGAAGGTCGTCGTGATCGGATTCCCCGGGCATGAGGTGGCTGCGCTTTCCGTCTCGGTGATCTTGTCGTCCGTCCCGATTCTAGGGAGTACCACGGGGTGAGCCGGCCGGGCTGCCGGTGACGATCCGGTGGACGAGCCGGGCCGCGGTGCGCGCGGTCCGCTCGTCGATGTCGAAGACCGGGTTGAGCTCGGCGACATCCGTGACAGCGAGCCGGCCGCTGCGCGCCACCAGATCGCACACGTGCTGCACCACTTCCAGCGGAACCCCGAACGCGGCCGGTGCGCTGACCCCCGGCGCGACCGCGGCGGGAAGAACATCCAGGTCGATCGTCAGGTGCACCAGATCCACCGTCGCGAGGAACTCACCGACGAACGTCTCCACGTCGGGCAGGTTCGCGATCCGGCACTCATCGTCGAGCAGATGACGCACCCCCAGTTCGGCGGCGGTCCCGAACAACGCGGTCGTGTTGCTCGGCTGCGCGATTCCCACGACCGCGTACCGCAGCGCCCGGCCCAGGGCCTGTTCCTGCCGCGCCATCTGCAGGAACGGGGTCCCCGAACTCGGCGTCGCGTCGGCCCGCAGATCGAAGTGTGCGTCGAGGTTCAGTACGCCGCAGCGTGCGCCCCCGCGCGCGGCCGCGCTCGCCGCGACCCCCAGATAGGTGCCGTAGGCGACCTCGTGCCCACCTCCGAGAACCGTGACGGGGTGGCCGTGGTCGAGCATCGCGGTCACCGCGGCCCCGAGCCGCTGCTGCGCGCCTTCGAGGTCGGAACCGGTGACGACGACATCGCCCGCGTCGTACACCGTCGACGGCCCGTCCGGCGGGAGCGCCAGCGAAGCGAGCGCCGCGCGCAACGCGACCGGGCCGTCGACGGCTCCCGGACGACCCCGGTTGCGGCGCACTCCTTCGTCGCTGCGGAAGCCGATCAGTGCCGGGGTCCCCGGCGCCGGGTCGTCGGGCCACGGCCCGACCGTCCGGTGCCAGCGCAGGTGCTCGGCGCCGGGTCCGTCGTCGCGTCCCGTCCACGGTTCTGGCGGCGCATCGCTCCGCAGGATCATTGCCGTATCCCGCCCTTCCACACGTGCGACACCAGGGGCACACCCGGCCGGTACGCGAGATGCACGTGCGACGGGGCGTCGAGCGCGATCACATCGGCCCGCGCCCCTGGCCGTAGCACCCCGATGTCGCTGCGGCGCAGGGCCTGTGCTCCGCCGAGGGTCGCCGCGCGCACCGCCTCGTCCGGGGTCATGCGCATTTCGCGTACCGCCAGTGCGATGCACAGCGGCATGCTCGTCGTGTACGAGGTGCCGGGATTGCAGTCCGTCGCCACCGCAACCGTGACACCGGCATCGATCAGTCGTCGTGCATCGGGATACCTTGCCCCTGTGGAGAACTCGGCGCCCGGTAGCAATGTCGCGACCGTGGCGCTCCGGGACAGCGCGTCGACGTCGTCCGCGCTGGTGTGCGTGACGTGATCGACCGACGCCGCGCCCGTCTCGACGGCGAGCCGCACGCCGTCGCCCGGGCCGAGCTGGTTGCCGTGCACCCGGGGAGCCAGCCCCGCCGCGACTCCGGCGGCGAGCACGGCGCGGCACCGGTCGGCGTCGAACGCGCCGCGTTCGCAGAACACGTCGATCCATTTCGCGTGCGGTGCGCATGCGGGGATCATCTCGTCGATGACCATGCGAACGTAGTCGTCCGTGCGACCGTCGAATTCCGGGGGAGTGACGTGCGCCGCGAGCAGCGTCGTCTCCTGTGTGTGTGCCGCGGCCAAGCGGAGGCTGCGGAGTTCGTCGGGGACGGTCTGGCCGTATCCGGATTTGCATTCGATCGTCGTCGTGCCCGATCGGCGGGCCTCGGTCGTCAACCGCGACAGTGTCGCCGCCAGTTCCGCGTCGGTCGCCGCGCGGGTCGCCGCGATCGTCGAGCGGATGCCGCCCGCGGTGTAGGCCCGGCCGCCCATCCGGGCAGCGAACTCGTCGGCACGGTCGCCGGCGAAGACCGGGTGGGTGTGGCTGTCGACGAATCCCGGCAGCGCCGCGCGACCGTCCAGGTCGAAGCGGGCGACCTTGCCGGCGTGCGGTTCCCGTCCGGAGCGTCCCACCCACTGCACGACACCGTCGCCGAGCAGGAGCGCCGCGTCGTTCAGGATCCCCAGTGGACCCGCGCCGATCCCGGGGTCGTTGGTGACCAGGCACCCGATGCCGTCGAGCAGCGTCCACGAACCCGGAGCCACGGCTATCGCTCCTGCGCCGGGATGCGCAGGCCGTGCCGGGCGGCGACGTCACGCGCCTTGCCGTACCCGGCGTCGGCATGCCGCAACACGCCCGTCGCGGGGTCGTTGGTGAGGACCCGTTCGAGCTTGCGGGCGGCGAGGTCGGTGCCGTCGGCGACACACACCTGACCGGCGTGGATCGACCGGCCCATGCCGACGCCGCCGCCGTGATGGATCGAGACCCAGGTCGCGCCCGACGCGGTGTTGACCAGCGCGTTGAGCAGCGGCCAGTCGGCGATCGCGTCGGATCCGTCCGCCATCGCCTCGGTCTCGCGATAGGGCGAGGCCACCGACCCGGCGTCCAGATGGTCGCGGCCGATCACGATCGGCGCGGACACCTCACCGGACGCCACCATCTCGTTGAACCGCAGACCCGCCCGGTGCCGTTCGCCGTAACCGAGCCAGCAGATCCGGGCGGGCAGGCCCTCGAAGCGCACCTTCTCGCCGGCGAGGCGCAGCCATCGCGTCAGATGCGGGTCGTCCGGGAACAATTCGGTGATCGCGCGGTCGGTCGCGGCGATGTCGGCGGGGTCGCCGGACAGTGCCACCCACCGGAACGGGCCGCGTCCCTCCTCGAACAACGGGCGGATGTAGGCGGGGACGAAACCGGGGAAGTCGAACGCGCGGCCGTAGCCGCCTCTGCGGGCTTCGTCGCGAATGGAATTGCCGTAGTCGAAGACCTCGGCACCGCGATCGAGGAAGCCGACCATCGCTTCGACGTGCCGCGCCATGGACGCGCGGGCCTGCTCGGTGAACCAGGCGGGATCCTTCTCGCTCAACCGGTGCCAGTCCTCGAGCTCCACCCCGAGCGGCAGATAGGACAGCGGGTCGTGTGCCGAGGTCTGATCGGTGACGATGTCGATCGGAGCTCCGCGCTCGAGCAGCCGTGGGAAGGCGTCCGCTGCGTTGACGACCACCCCGACCGACAGCGGGGTGCGGGCTTCGCGCGCGGCGACCGCCAATTCGAGTGCGGCGTCGAGACTGTCGGCCCGCACGTCGAGGTAGCCGTGGTCGAGGCGTCGTTCGATGCGGGCCGGGTCCACATCGACGCAGAGGGCGACACCGTCGTGCATCGTCACCGCCAGTGGCTGCGCGCCGCCCATTCCGCCGAGCCCCGCAGTGAGGGTGAGGGTACCGGCGAGGGTGCCGGCGCTGTCCGGGTGGCAGCCCGACGCGGCGAGTTTCCGGGCGACCGCCCCGAACGTCTCGTAGGTGCCCTGGAGGATGCCCTGCGATCCGATGTAGATCCACGAACCGGCGGTCATCTGCCCGTACATGGTGAGCCCGAGCGCCTCGAGTCGCCGGAACTCCTCCCAGTTCGCCCAGTCTCCGACGAGGTTCGAATTCGCGAGCAGTACGCGCGGCGCCCACTCGTGGGTACGGAGCACGCCGACGGGCTTGCCGGACTGCACGAGCAGGGTCTCGTCGTCGGCGAGGGTCGTGAGTGCGGACACGATCGCGTCGAACGTCGCCCAGTTGCGGGCCGCACGCCCGGTGCCGCCGTAGACCACCAGATCGTCGGGGCGTTCGGCGACCTCCGGGTCCAGGTTGTTCATCAACATGCGCAGTGCCGCCTCCTGCTGCCAGCCGCGACAGTGCAGATCCCGGCCGCGGGGAGCACGGACCGGGCGGGCGCCGGATCGTTCCGTCATCGCTGGACCTCCCGGTGTGCGGGCCTGTACCGATTACACCCCGCAGGTGTCGCACTGCGACGAGGAAGCGCGGATTCGGCGTGCCGGCGGTCCGACGTGCGATGAGTTCGGCACGGCCCGCCGGTCGGAACAGGGGAGGACCCGTCGCTCCGAGGAGGCTCACCGTGCGCACGCTCGCCGTCACCCAGAACATCACCGTCGACGGATCCGTCGAGATGCTCGACGACTGGTTCGACCCGCAGGGGCAGGGCGGGCCCGGTAATGCGGATCTGCTCACCGAACTGCATCGTCAGGACGCCGACGCCGACGGATTCCTCGTGGGCAGGCGCACGTTCGAGGATCTGCGCGGCTACTGGCCGCTACAGACCGACGACCCGACGGGAATCACCGAGTACCTCGACCGGGTGCAGAAGTACGTCGTGTCCGCGACCCTGACGGACCCGCACTGGCAGAACACCACGATCATCTCGGCGGACCCGATCGGACGGATCCGGGCGTTGAAGGAGCAACCCGGTCGCGACATCGTCGTCACCGGCAGCATCACGCTGTGCCACGCACTGATCGAGGCGGGTCTCGTCGACGAGTACCGCCTGTTCGTCTACCCGGTCGTGCAGGGGCGGGGCAGGCGGCTGTTCCCCGGCGGGTTTCGGGCGCCCCGCTTGACCCTCGTCGAGGCGAAGGCGTTCGACGGTGGCATCACGTACTCGCGGTATGCGGCGTGACGGCGCGCTCGGAGACGCGCCACGAATCTGACAAGAATGTGATTCTGATTTCTGGTAACAATGTTCTTGTCGATTGTTCCCCATGAGGAGGTAGGCGCGAGTGGACATCGAATCCGCGCGGCACGCATTCGTCACCGGCGGCGCCAGTGGCATCGGCAGGGGCATCGCCGAGGCACTCGCCGATGCAGGCGTGCGCGTCACGATCGCCGACATCGACCGGCCGGGAGCCGAGACGGTCGCGGCCACCCGTCCGGGCGACTTCACCGGGCTCGGGCTCGACGTGCGCGACCGCCAGGCCTGGCGCGACGCGAAGGCGCGGTCGGAAGAGCGGTTCGGGCCCGTCGACATCCTCGTCAACAACGCCGGCATCGGATTCAACGGCCGCGACTTCGCCGACCTCGACCCGGAGGTGTTCGACCGGATCGTCGACATCGACCTGACCGGGGTGTTCAACGGAATCTCCACGTTCGCGGCGGACCTGCGCGACCGGGGGCGGGGCCACATCGTCAACACCGCGTCCGTCATGGCGCTGACCGCCGGCGCGCCGGGTCGCGGCGCCTACAGTGCCGCCAAGAGCGCGGTGGTCGCGATGTCCGAGGCGCTGCGGCAGGAGATGGCGCCGCACGGGGTGGGTGTGTCGGTGCTGTGCCCGGGCCTGGTCCGGTCGAACCTCGACGGCAACACGACCCGGCTCGGCGGGCAGGTCGAGGACGTCGCCCACATCAAGGGCGACGGGAGCCTCGGCATGGATCCGGCGGAGGCCGGTGCCCGCGTCGTCCACGGCATCGCCCGCGACCTGCCGTACATCCTCACGCACCCGCACTACCTGTCGCACGTCGATGCGCGCATGGACGTCCTGCGGCGGAGTTTCGCGGAGGCTGCGGAATTCGCGTGAGGTGCCGTGGGTCTTCGTGGCGGCCCCGGCCGCCACGAAGACACACCGGCAGCGGAGCTGCACATCGACAGTAGGATCGACGGTCGACCGTTCTGCTTCGAAGGGGACCGAGAATGAGCACAAACGTCGAACAGCGCGAGTTCCAGGCGGAAGCCCGGCAACTGCTGGACCTGATGATCCATTCGATCTACTCGAACAAGGACACGTTCCTGCGCGAACTCGTCTCCAACGCGTCCGACGCGCTGGACAAGCTGCGACTGGAGTCGTTCCACGACAAGGACCTGCAGGTCGACACGTCCGATCTGCACATCGACCTCGAAGTCGACACCGACAAGCGCACCCTCACCGTCCGGGACAACGGCATCGGTATGTCCCGCGACGAGGTGATCGACCTCATCGGCACGCTCGCCAAGTCCGGAACCGGCGAACTGCGCCGCAAGCTGAAGGAGGCGAAGGACGCCGCCGCGTCCGAGGAACTGATCGGACAGTTCGGCATCGGCTTCTACTCGGCGTTCATGGTCGCCGACAACGTCACCCTCGTCACCCGCCGGGCGGGTGAGGACACCGGTACGCGCTGGGAGTCCGGCGGCGAGTCGACGTACACCATCGCCACCGTCGAGGACGTGCCGCAGGGCACCGCCGTCACCCTGCACCTCAAGCCCGAGGACGCCGACGACCACCTCTTCGACTACACGTCCCCGGCCAAGCTGCGCGAGATCGTCAAAAAGTACTCGGACTTCATCGCCTGGCCGATCCGCATGGAGATCGAACGCACGAAGACCGCGCCCGCCGAGGACGGCGGCGAACCGATCGTCGAGACGGTTGTCGAGACCGAAACCCTCAACTCGGGCAAGGCACTGTGGGCCCGCTCCCGGGACGAGGTGTCCGACGACGAGTACAAGGAGTTCTACCGGCACGTCGCCCACGCCTGGGACGATCCGCTCGAGATCATCCCGATGAAGGCCGAGGGCACCTTCGAATACCAGGCGCTGCTGTTCATCCCGTCGCAGGCACCGTTCGACCTGTTCCAGCGCGAACACCGGTCCGGCGTCCAGCTGTACGTCAAGCGGGTGTTCATCATGGACGACTGCGAAGAGCTGATGCCCGAGTACCTGCGCTTCGTCAAGGGTGTCGTCGACGCCCAGGACCTCTCGCTCAACGTCTCCCGCGAGATCCTGCAGCAGGACCGCCAGATCCGGGCGATCCGGCGGCGCCTCACCAAGAAGGTGCTGTCGACGATCAAGGATCTGCTGGCAGGCGACCGCGACAGGTACCGCACGTTCTGGGCGGAGTTCGGCCGCGTCGTCAAGGAAGGCCTGATCTCCGACACCGACAATCGCGAGACCCTGCTGGCCCTGTCTTCGTTCGACTCCACCGAGAGCACGGAGTCGCAGACCACGCTCGCCGAGTACGTCGAACGGATGAAGGTCGGCCAGGAGGACATCTTCTACCTGACCGGCGAGTCGCGTCAGCAGCTCGAGAACTCGCCGCACATGGAGGCGTTCCGCGCCAAGGGCATCGAGGTGCTGCTGCTCACCGACCCGGTGGACGAGGTGTGGGCGTCGTCGGTGCCGGAGTTCGACGGCAAGCCGCTGCGCTCGATCGCCAAGGGCGAGGTGGATCTCGACAGCGAGGACGAGAAGAAGGCCGCCGAGGCCGACCGGGAGGAGAAGGAGAAGGACTTCGCGGATCTGCTCGGATGGCTGAAGGGCGCTCTCGACGAACACATCAAGGAGGTGCGGCTGTCGTCGCGGCTGACGACGTCCCCGGCGTGCATCGTCGGCGACACGTTCAGCATGTCGCCCGCCCTCGAACGCATGTACCGGGCGTCGGGTCAGGCGTTGCCGCCGATGAAGCGCATCCTCGAGCTGAACCCCGGCCATCCACTGGTGACCGGGTTGCGCACCGCACATGCGCAGCGCAGCGACGATCCGACGCTCGCCGAGACGGCGGAACTCCTGTACGGGACGGCGGTGCTCGCCGAGGGCGGCGAACTCGACGATCCGGCCCGGTTCGCGCGGCTGCTCGCCGACAAGCTGGCCCGCAGCCTCTGACGGTCGCCGCCCGATAAGCTCGGCGTCATGAGCGGCGTGGACGGGGTCCTGTTCGACATCGAAGGCGTGATCGTCCTGTCGTGGGACCCCGTCCCGGGGGCCGCCGACGTCCTCGCGGAATTGCAGGACCGGGGACTGGCACGAGCGTTCCTCACAAACACGACCTCCCGGACCCGCGCCGAGATCGCGAGCAGTCTCACCGCTGCGGGCGTGCCCGTCGACGAGTCGGAGATCGTCACCGCCGCATCGCTCACCGCCGAGTACCTGCGGCAGACCTATCCCGGTCGCCGGTGCTGGGTGCTCAACGACGGTGACGTCGACGCTGACCTCGCCGGTATCGCGCGCGACGACGAGGATCCGGAGGTCGTCGTTCTCGGTGGCGCCGGCCCGGACTTCACGCACCGGGCGCTGAGCCGGGTCGCGGAGCTGATGCTCGACGGGGTGCCCGTCGTCGCGATGCACCGGGGTGGCGCGTGGCAGGCGTCGGACGGTCTGCGCATCGACACCGGCACCTATCTGGCGGGTCTCGAGGAGCTGTCCGGTCGCAGCGTCGTCGCGGTCGGGAAGCCGTCCATGCAGGGTTTCCTCGAGGCAGCCGAGCTGATGGGCACCGAGGCCGACCGCATGGTCGTGGTCGGCGACGACCTGGGTGCCGAGGTGCTCCCCGGACAGCGACTCGGGATGACCGGCGTGCTCGTGCGGACCGGGAAGTTCCGCCAGTCGGTTCTCGATCTGGCTGTCGAGCGGCCCGATCACGTCGTCGATTCGATCGCGGATCTGCCCGCGTTGCTGGACCGGCTGTAGCCGCTCCTCGATCTCCGGCACTGTGACCCATCCCACTCGGAGCGGGTGGGATGCGAAGGGATACCCTCGCGCCGGGGGTATCGCCTCCGTCGTATCGGATTCGTTCGAATCAGTTTCCAAGGAGTCGCACTTGTTCACTCGTTCCTTCCGCTCCGCTCGTCCCGGTCGCCGCCGCGCGGTGCGGGCCGGTGTCGTCGCCGCCCTGGGTGTGGCGGCGGCGTCCCTGCTCGGCGTCGGTACCGCCGCGGCGGCGCCGGTGACCTGTGTGTCGCCGCCGTCGGACAATCAGATCCTGGTGTCGGACACCGCCAGCTGCGGTGCCACCGCCGAGATCGGCAGCACGGCCCGCTCGTCGGCGTCGGAGAGCGGCACCGCTGTGTCGGTCGCGAAGGCGGCGGGTGCGGCCGAGGCGCAGGCGACCGGATTCGGCACCGCGCTCAGCGCCGCGCGGGACGGTGGGCGTTCGTTCGCCTACGCGCTCGGCGGCGGTTTGAGCCATTCGTCGGCGCAGGGTCCGTCTGTGATCACGCTGTCGCTCGCGGGCTGGGGCTCGGGTGCGACGGCCGACGAAACCGGGGTGACGTGCATCGGCGCGCAGTCGTTCGCCGTGAACACCGGGTCGGGTCAGTGGTGCGCCGTCGGCGTGGGGTCCACCCGCCGCTGATCGGTGCAGCACCGGCCGGGGGTGGCGAGCCTTGCACTCGCCACACCCGAGTGCTAAAAATGCAGTTGGCACTCATGATGAGTGAGTGCCAGGTCGGGACGGTGAGGCCGGGAATATCGACACCCCTGGTCGTCCGTCGCGGGCACTGATTCCGACCGAGGCAACACGGGGCGTCCCGACGAGCGGTCGTCCTGTGAGCGGACCGACCCGACGCGGGTCGAGCCGTGAATGGGCCGACCCGACGAGCGGTCGTC
Source organism: Rhodococcus phenolicus (assembly GCF_001646785.1). GTDB lineage: Bacteria > Actinomycetota > Actinomycetes > Mycobacteriales > Mycobacteriaceae > Rhodococcus > Rhodococcus phenolicus. Next base: position 49,629 of record NZ_LRRH01000005.1, on the reverse strand, counting down.
CTAGGTGTCACCCCGATATCCGGAGGATCACTTCGCAATGGCCAAGATCATCGCGTTCGACGAAGAGGCCCGTCGCGGTCTCGAGCGGGGCCTGAACAGCCTCGCCGACGCTGTCAAGGTGACGTTGGGCCCCAAGGGTCGCAACGTCGTGCTCGAGAAGAAGTGGGGCGCCCCCACGATCACCAACGATGGTGTGTCCATCGCCAAGGAGATCGAGCTCGAGGATCCGTACGAGAAGATCGGCGCCGAGCTGGTCAAGGAAGTTGCCAAGAAGACCGACGACGTCGCGGGTGACGGCACCACCACCGCCACCGTCCTCGCTCAGGCGCTCGTCCGTGAAGGTCTGCGCAACGTCGCTGCCGGCGCCAACCCGCTGGGTCTGAAGCGCGGCATCGAGAAGGCCGTCGAGGCCGTCACCGCCAAGCTGCTCGACACCGCCAAGGAGGTCGAGACCAAGGAGCAGATCGCTGCCACCGCCGGTATCTCGGCCGGTGACCCCGCGATCGGTGAGCTCATCGCCGAGGCCATCGACAAGGTGGGCAAGGAAGGCGTCATCACCGTCGAGGAGTCCAACACCTTCGGCCTTCAGCTCGAGCTGACCGAGGGCATGCGCTTCGACAAGGGCTACATCTCCCTCTACTTCGCTACCGACGCCGAGCGTCAGGAAGCCGTCCTCGAGGACGCGTACATCCTGCTCGTCAGCTCCAAGATCTCCACGGTCAAGGACCTGCTGCCGCTGCTCGAGAAGGTCATCCAGTCCGGCAAGCCGCTGGTCATCATCGCCGAGGATGTCGAGGGTGAGGCTCTGTCCACCCTGGTTCTGAACAAGATCCGCGGCACCTTCAAGTCCGTCGCCGTCAAGGCTCCGGGCTTCGGCGACCGCCGCAAGGCCCAGCTCGCCGACATCGCCATCCTCACCGGTGGCGAGGTCGTCAGCGAAGAGGTCGGCCTGTCCCTCGAGACCGCCGGTCTCGAGCTGCTCGGCCAGGCCCGCAAGGTCGTCGTCACCAAGGACGAGACCACCATCGTCGAGGGTGCGGGCGATCCCGACGCCATCGCCGGTCGCGTCAACCAGATCCGCGCCGAGATCGAGGCGTCGGATTCGGACTACGACCGTGAGAAGCTGCAGGAGCGCCTGGCCAAGCTGGCCGGCGGTGTCGCGGTCATCAAGGCCGGCGCTGCCACCGAGGTCGAGCTCAAGGAGCGCAAGCACCGCATCGAGGACGCCGTCCGCAACGCGAAGGCTGCCGTCGAGGAGGGCATCGTCGCCGGTGGTGGCGTGGCGCTGCTGCAGGCCGCTCCCGTTCTCGACGACCTGAAGCTCGAGGGTGACGAGGCCACCGGTGCCAACATCGTCAAGGTTGCCCTCGAGGCTCCGCTGAAGCAGATCGCGTTCAACGCCGGCCTCGAGCCCGGCGTCGTCGCGGAGAAGGTTCGCAACCTGCCTGCCGGCAGCGGCCTCAACGCCGCCACCGGTGAGTACGAGGACCTCCTCGCTGCCGGCATCAACGACCCGGTCAAGGTCACCCGCTCGGCGCTGCAGAACGCGGCGTCCATCGCGGCTCTGTTCCTGACCACCGAGGCCGTCGTCGCCGACAAGCCGGAGAAGGCCGCGCCCGTCGCGGACCCGACCGGCGGCATGGGCGGCATGGACTTCTGAGTCCGGCGCACCTCGCGCGAAGCCCGATCCCACATTCGTGGGGTCGGGCTTCGCCCGTTTCTCGCCGGTCCGGAATTCGTCCGAAACGGGAGGACAATTCCGTTCGAACCAATTGTCCTGGCCATTCTTCACAAATTTTCCATCCGCTGCCTGTGGCCGAGAACAGTGATATAACGACTTGTGTCCACAATTTCGTTTGGGTAACAAGGGGAGAATCCATGCTGCTTCTGCTTCTCGAATGGGCCGCCGCAAACCTCGATTTCATCGGCGTTCTGGACAGCTTCAGCGACGTCGCCGTCGGTTAGCAGGGGAGCGCGACCATGACACCACCGATGGACCTGTTCGAATTCCTCGATTTCCTGGTGCTCGCCTTCTCGGCATTCGGATCCTCGTAGACTGGGTCCGTTCCCGACATCGAACCGTGACCGCAGCGGTGGTTTCCGCCGCTGCGGTCACGCGTGAAAGGTTTCCCTTCTTCATGCGTTCCACCCTTCGTTCCCGGACCGCCGTCGCCGCGCTCGCCCTGCTGTGCCTTGCCGGCCCGACCGCCGTCGCGACCGCCGATCCCGCCCCCTCCGGCGCGGGGTCCCCGGACTCCACCTCCACCGGTGCCTACGTCGATCGGATCGACCGGGTCACCGATCGCAAGGTGACCGCGCACGTCTATTCGCCTTCCATGGGCCGGACGATCCCGCTCGACATCCTGCTTCCGGCCGACACGACCACGCCGCGTCCCGTGCTGTACCTGCTCAACGGCGCCGGCGGAGGCGAGGACAGTGCCACCTGGCAGCAGAGGACCGACGCCGAGTCCTTCTTCGCCGACAAGGACGTCTACGTGATCACCCCGATCGGCGGTGCCTTCTCGTACTACACCGACTGGCAGCAGGACGATCCGGTTCTCGGCCGCAACAAGTGGACCACCTTCCTGACCCGGGAACTGCCGCCGGTCGTCGACGCCACGTTCGCGACCACCGGTGCCAACGCCATCGCCGGACTGTCGTCGTCGGCCACGTCCGTGCTCAACCTCGCAATCGCGCGCCCCGGGCTGTACCGCGCCGTCGGTTCCTACAGCGGCTGCGCCTCCACCAGCGACGACCTCGGCCGGGCCTATGTGACGACCGTCGTCGAATCCCGCGGAAACGGCGACGTCGAGAACATGTGGGGCCCGGCCGACGACCCCGACTGGGTCGCCAACGACGCGATCGTCAACGCCGAGAAGCTGCGCGGCACCGACCTGTACGTGTCGAGCGCGACCGGACTGCCCGGCCAGCACGAGCGACTCGATCAGGCCCAGGTGGACGGCAACGTGGAGGTGCTCGCCAACCAGATCCTGGTCGGTGGCGTCATCGAGGCGGCGACGGACGAGTGCACCCACCGGTTCGTGAACCGGCTGGGTGAACTCGACATCCCCGTCCAGGCCGTCTTCCGGCCGGTGGGCACCCACTCGTGGGGCTACTGGCAGGACGACCTGCACCAGTCGTGGCCGATGATCGAGGCCGCCCTGAACCGGTAGGCGGCTACCAGTACCGGTGCCGCGTTCCGTCGGTGTCGGCGACGAACACGACCGCGTCGGCACCGTCGAGGTCGGCCCGTGTCAGCGGAATGTGGCCGGGCACGATCGGGTCGCCCGCACCGATCCCGGCCGGGAGCGCGTCGCGGAGTTCGGGCGCGGGGAACAGTGCGCGCCGGCCGGTCGCACCGGCCAGCGCGTGCTGCAGCGTGCCAGGTTCGCTGCCGGGCGCGGCATCGGTCGCGACGAACAGATAGCGCTCACCGAGTTCGAGTCCGGCCAGGGCACCGGCACTGCACCAGGTGGCCTGCTGAGCTCCGACCTGCATCCCGGACGCCATCCGCTGCAGATGCACGTTGTGCGCGAACAGCAGGCTCGGACCGCGCCGCTGCTCCGACTCGACGATGGCGAGCAGGTTCGCGGCCATCATCTCGGCGCGCACACCGAGCAGGTTCCCGATCCGGTCGGGTGCGGCGGTGGCCATCGCCGCGTGATAACGCAGCAGGCCGGATGCGGTACGCGCACGAGCGGCGGCATCGTCGTATCCCTTCGGGTCGGCGGGCCGCAACAGTGGTCCAGCGCGGTGCAGTGCACCGGCGAGATCGTCGGCGACGATGCGCAGGGACCGGGCCCGCTCGGAAGTGCCGATCGAGGCGGCCGGATCGAACATCGCGGCCTCGTTCGTCCAATCCGCGTCGTCGCCGAGCAGCACGTCGAGATCCCGGGCCGAGCCGGGCCGCATCGGCGCGGGCAGATATTCGACGACCGACGTCAACGCGCCCCTCGGGCTCGGCGCACCGGAGAACTCCAGCGGCGCGTCGAAGCCGTGGAAGCGAACCCGATCCTCGGGTGCGCGGCCGGCGTTGTGCGCCCGGATCTGCTCGACGAGTTCACGGTTGCCCGGAACGACACCGAAACCGTGGCTGAAACCGGTGGCGAGTACCGTATCGACCACCCCCGGTGCCCCGTTCACGTAGTCGTCGACGATCGAGGCGGCGAACACATCGGTCTCGAGCACGATCGACCGGCATCCCCGTTCGACGAGATGCCACAGGATGTCGTTGCGCAGCAACGGGAACGCCGCGATGCCGTGGGTCGGCTCGCCGAGGGCGAACACGGACGGCGGCCGGGATCGTGCGGCGAGCAGTTCGTCGACTGCACGGCTGAGGCTCTCGGGATCGTCGAGCCGGCGCGCGATTGCGGGTAGCGATGCGGTGGTCCTCATGAACACTCCTCTGCCGGAAACAACTACCCCCTCGACGGTATCGTTGAAGAATCGAGTGAAACTTCGACGACGACAACCTGGGATTTCCGGTCCCGAAGCCTCAAACGGGGGTGCGCACTGCGACCTGTCGACCTGGCTCGCGAGCACGGACTGTCCGCGCAGGCGATCCGCAACTACGATGCTGCCGGGATTCTTCCACCGGCCGAGCGCAGCGACACCGGCTACCGGCATTACACGCAGATGCACGAGCACGCCCTGCGTGCATTTCTCGCATTGCGCGCGGGTCACGGCCATCGGCGGGCAACGGAGATCATGCGCGCCGTCAACCGTGGCGACACCGAGTCCGCCTACCGGCTCGTCGACAGCGCACACGTCGAGCTCGTGGCCGAACGTGATACCCGCGGTGAGGTTTCGTCGGCGCTCGGTGCCCTGTCCACCGCGACCCCGGTTCCGGCCGGTGCGCCGCTGTCCGTCGGGGAGCTCGCGCACCGTCTCGGCGTGCACCGGGCGACCCTACGAGCCTGGGAAACCGAAGGCATCCTGCGTCCCGACCGCGACCGTGCCACCGGATATCGCACGTACGGGCCGGACTGTGTGCGGGACGCCGAGATCGCGCGGCAACTGCGTCGCGGCGGATACCCGCTGGCCCGGATCGTGGAGTTCCTCGAATCGCTGCGTGAGGCGGGCGGAACCGACGAGCTGCGGGTGTTCCTCGACGCGTGGCAGGACCGGCTCACCGCGCACAGCCGTCGTCTGCTCGCCGGCGCGGCCCGGCTCGACGCCTATCTCACCCTGCTCGACCGGGACTCTCCGGATCGGCGGTCGTAGCTCCGGCCGGTGAGGCTGCCGGTGCTCGGGACGCGGTCGCCGCGACCGGTTCGGGAACGTTCCTCGCGAGCCGTGTCGCGATCGCCGCACACACCAGCAGCTGGATCTGATGGAAGAGCATGAGCGGCAGCACGATCAGACCGATCGGCCGGCCGGGGAACAGCAGCGTGGCCATCGGCAGGCCGGTCGCCAGGGACTTCGTCGACCCGCAGAACAGGATCGCGGTGCGGTCCTCGTAGGCGAAGCCGAGGCGGCGCGATCCGAACCAGGTGAGCGCGAGAACGAATGCGAGCAGAACGATGCACACGAGGACCAGTGCCAGCAGGCGCCCGAGCGACAGGCTCGACCAGATGCCCTCGTTCATGCCGCGGCTGAACGCGACGTACACCACGAGCAGGATGGCGCCGCGGTCGACGAGCTTGAGGATCCGGCCGTGTTCCTTCACCCACGTGCCGACCCAGCGGCGCAGCACCTGACCGGCAGCGAACGGCACGAGGAGCATGAGCACGATGTCCAGCACCGCCGACGCGCTGAACGTGACACCCTGCGTCGCCATGGTCAGTGCGACCAGGATCGGCGTGACGAAGATGCCGAGCAGGCTCGACGCGGACGCGCTGACGATCGCGCCGGGAATGTTGCCGCGCGCAACCGAGACCAGCGCGATCGACGACTGCACCGTCGACGGCAGCACACACAGGTACAGCACACCGAGGTACAGCGGCTCCGTCAGCAGCCACGGCACCAGCACCCGTGCGGCCATCCCGAGGAGTGGAAAGATCACGAACGTCGTGGTGAGGATCGTCGCGTGCAGCCGCCAGTGCTTGAGGCCGTCGATCGCCTCGCGGGTGGACAGGCGCGCACCGTAGAGGAAGAACAGCACACCGACCGCGATCTTCGACGCCCATGTGAACCCGGTGAGCACGACACCGCCGGCGGGCAGCATCGCGGCGACGGCGACCGTCGCGAGAATGCCGACCAGGAACGGGTCGAGCCGGTTCAGCACGGGAATCTTGGAGAGCATGGTTCGACGTTAGGGGAAGCACCGCTGATTTACTGAACCGATCACCACGTTTACTGTCATCGCAAATTGTGATCGGAGGCGGATGTGTTCGACCCGGTGCAACTTCGCAGTTTCCTCGCCGTCGAGCGCGACCGCAGTTTCAGTGCCGCCGCGCGGCGGCTGGGTCTTCGCCAATCCACGGTCAGCCAGCACGTCGCGAAGCTCGAACACGCGGTGGGCCGCCGGTTGTTCCTGCGGGACACCCATTCGGTCGAACCCACCGCCGACGGCAGTGCGATGGTCGGATTCGCCCGGGACATCCTCGATCGGCACGATGCCGCCCGACGGTACTTCGAGGACTCCCCGGTCAGCGGGCACTTGCGGTTCGGGGCGTCCGAGGATCTGGTTCTGCACGAACTCCCGGCCGTCCTCGGAGAGTTCCGGCGCAGCCACCCGCGGGTGGATCTCGAACTCACCGTCGCGCTGAGCGAGGATCTGCACCGTCGCCTCGACGACGGTGAACTCGACCTGATGTTCGGCAAGCGCCGGCCCGGTGAACAGCACGGCGAGCTGATCTTCCGCGACCGCCTCGCGTTCCTCGCCGCTCCCGGTTTCACCGTCGACCCGGAGGGGCCGGTGCCGCTCGTCACGTATCCACCGCCGTCGCTGACCCGTGAGATCGCGCTCGATGCCCTCCAACGGGCCGGGTTCGGTGCGCGCATCACGTGCGTCGCGGACAACCTCAACGGGGTGCGCGCGGCGGCGCTGGCCGGGCTCGGTGTCCTCCTGCACGCGCGCAGTCTCCCGCCCGCCGGTCTCGAACCGGTGCGGGCGGGAGCGCGCCGCCTACCCGACGCCGGTGAGCTCGAGTTCGTGCTCCTGGCGCGACGCTCGGTGCTCGATGAACCGGCGCGGGCACTACGCGCGGCGATCCTGGACAACGCCCATCGTCTCGGCCGGGACACCGGTGCCGCATGATCGGGTCCCGGGCAACGACCGGAACCGTCACTCCGGCAGCAGCATCCACAAAGCGAGGTAGACGAGTGCGGCGCCGCCACCGGTGACGAAGGCCGCGACGACGGCACCCGCACGGACGAGATTGACGTCGATGCCGAAATACTCGGCGAGACCGCCGCACACGCCACCGAGCATGCGCTGCGACCGCGAACGGGCGAAGGGGCGGGGAGTGGAATTGCTCTCGAATGTCATGCACTCAGACTGCCGTCGAGCAGGTCCCCGGCACATCCGGTGACGCCCGGATTCCGACCCTGATCTTTCGTCTCGGGGTCGGCACCTACTTCCGCGCGGCGAGAGTCTTCCGGAAGATCACCAGTGGCAGCACCAGGCGGGCGATGACCGACACCGCCCACACGATCACCGTCGCCAGGATCCACGTTCCGATGCCGCTGATCTGCAGTCCGTCGCTGATGAGCGCTGTGACGATCAACGCCACCAGTGTCGAGACGAGCGCACTGCTGCCGATCAGCACGGGTGCCTTCGTCATCGACACCTGGCGGATCAGCGGATCGATGACCACCGCGACAACCGTGAAGATCACCACCGCGATGAGGAACGCGACGGGGGTGAGGGACATGTCGGTGAGCACCCACGCTCCGACGAGCAGTGCGATCGCGTTGGCGATCAGGGCGACGACCGCAGTCGCGAGGAGTCGCATCATGCGGTCAGAGTAAACCCATCCGGGCCCGAATCGTCTGGAATCACGGTGAGACGAACCCTGGGCCGCGGCAGGCGGGCTCGGCACGATGGAGACGAGCATCGTCAGAAAGGACACCCCATGACCGACACCGCCCTCGACCACCGCAGTGCCGCTCTCGGCCGCCGCTACGGCACCGCCGAAGCCGATCGCGCCGCGCAGTCCGAGGAGTTCGTGTGGAACGAGGTACTCGCCACGCAGCTCGCGCACCGGTCGGTGCGGAAATTCCTGCCGGACACCGTGTCCGAAGGGCAGTTGCGGGCGATCGTCGCGGCGGCGTCGTCCACGGCGAGCTCGAGCAACCTGCAGCTGTGGAGTGTCGTGGCGGTGACCGATCGGGATCGGCTCGGCCGGATCGCGGCGCTCGCCGGCAATCAGGACGCCGTCCGCAACGCGCCTCTGCTGTTGGTGTGGGTCGCCGACCTCGCACGCGCCGGGCGCATCGCCGAACAGAACGATCGCGACCTCGTCAATGCCGGATTCGTGGAATCGGCGCTGCTCGGCGTGGTCGATGCGACGCTCGCCGCGCAGAACGCCGCACTCGCCGCGGAGTCGCTGGGGCTGGGCACCGTGTACATCGGGGCGATCCGCAATCATCCGATCGAACTCGCCGAGGAACTGAATCTGCCGGCGCACAGTTTCGCGGTGGTCGGCCTGGTCGTCGGGCACCCGGATCCCGCGGAATCCGCGGAGGTCAAGCCGCGACTTGGTGTCGACGTGGTGCTGCACCGCGAACGGTACGACCTGGCTGCACAGGAGGCCGGAATCGCCGAGTACGACGTGCGCATCTCCGGCTTCTATCGCGAGCAGGGACTACCGGACGGCTGGATCGACCGGGTGGTGGGCCGTTTCGCGACCCCCGGTGCGCTCGGGGCGCGGGAAGGCCTGCGCGAGGCGCTGGAACGACGCGGCTTCGACCTCGTGTGACGCGCGGCCGCCGATCACGGCGTCAGTGGCACAGCACCACCAGGGCCAGGCCCCGCCAGACCTGCGTCTCGACCCGCTCGAATTCGCGCTTGTCGTGGTTGTAGACCATGTCGATCTCGGTGTGGTGGCCACGATCCCGCTGTTCGGTGACCGTGCAGACGCCCGAGGCGCTGCCGGAACGGCTGAGGACCGTGTACGGCACGCCCGCAGCGTCGAGGGCGGCGCGAGCGCCGGGCTCGCTCATCCCGACCACGGACGGTGTGGGTGCGGCGGCGGCGGTGCCGGCGCCGAGCAGCAGGGCGGCGACGGCGGCAGCCGCGGCGGCGGCAGCGGAGATGGTGGTGCGCATCGAGGTACCCTCCGGAAAGTGTTGGTGCGAACGGGATGTGGGCTGTGTCCGCGGAGTGGTTCCATCGTCTCGCCACCGCCCGGTCCGGCACATCGGGTGAGACACCCATCTGCACCCTGAACTTTCGGGTCGGGGTGCGTAGGGGAGCATGCGCGGTACCGTCGTGCCCATGGCCGAACCGAAACGGGTCGCTCTCGCACTCGGCAGTGGGGGCGCGCGTGGATATGCGCACATCGGAGCGATCCGGGCCGTGGCCGAACGCGGTTTCGAGATCGTGGGTATCGCCGGATCGTCGATGGGGGCCCTGGTCGGCGGGTTGTACGCGGCGGGCAAACTCGACGAGTACACCGAATGGGCGCTGACCCTGACCCAGCTCGACGTGGTCAGGTTGCTCGACGTGTCGGTCACGGCACCCGGCGCCATCCGCGCCGAGAAGGTGCTCGCCCGGGTCCGCGAGATCCTCGGCGACGTGCAGATCGAAGACCTGCCGCTCCCGTTCACGGCGGTTGCGACCGATCTGGCCGCGGGGCGGCCGGTGTGGTTCCAGCGCGGTCCGCTCGACGTCGCCATCCGCGCTTCCATCGCGATTCCCGGCGTCATCACCCCTGCGGTCCTCAACGGACGGGTGCTCACCGACGGCGGTACTCTCGCACCGCTGCCCGTCGCACCGACCGTGGCATTGGCCTCGGATCTGACGATCGGGATCAGTCTCGGCGGCGAGGAACGCGGTGGTCTGGCGTCACCGGTGAACGTCAGCGCCGAACCGCGTCCGGTCGAGGAGTGGATCGGCCGCTTCCGCCGCAGCGCCGGATTCCTGCTCGAACGCGACATCGTGCGCTCGGTGGTGGGACGGTTCGGTTCGGCGCAGGGGCACGCCGATGCGGAACCGGCCGGATCCGACACCGACGAGGGTCCGGCCGAGGCGCCCGTGGACGCGGCGCTCGAGGCGGCGGAGTCCGGCGGCGTGGCCGCGCCGAAACTCGGCCGTGTCGCGGTGATGAGCCGGTCGATCGACATCATGCAGTCGGCGCTGGCACGGCACCAGCTCGCCGCCTATCCACCGGACGTTCTGGTCGAGGTGCCGCGTTCCGCGTGCCGCAGCCTCGACTTCCACAAGGCCGCCGAGATGATCGAACTCGGGCGGACGCTGACCGCGGCGGCGCTCGACGACGCGGGATTCCCCGAGGCCGGGACCGCTGACGGGCACGACCCGGCGCCCGTGGACGGTGGCCCGGAGCTGTAGGCTTAGCGGTGGATCATGGTGGGCCGGCCGGGATGTCCCGGCACGCCGTCCTGTGTCGTAGTGCGACGGGACCGGACCCGCGGCAACCGCGGCCGAACTTGCCGACCTCGCGAAGAGTGGTCCGGCGCGTTGCCATCGGCGGCAGTTCTGGATGTTCTCGACATGTCGGAGGACACTGAAAGCGATCGTTCCGCTGGGTGTTTGCGGCGTCGTAGCAGGTGCCCGCAGACATGTCGACGGCGCCTCGAAATGGTCGGTGGTGATCGGTGGACGCCAAAGATCGGGCCTGGGATCTCGGGTATGCGGCAGGGTGGAGGCTGGTTCGTGCCCTGCCCGAGCGGTGGGCACTATGCCTGTTCTACGCCGCAGCCGACCACGCAGCCGGCAACGGCGGCCCGGACCAGTTGCGGCGCAACCTGGCCCGGGTACTGGGCACGACACCTCAGGAGGTCTCGGACGATCTGATGCGCGCGAGCCTGCGTTCGTACGCCCGCTATTGGTGCGAGGCGTTCCGGCTGCCGTCGATGGACCCTGCGCGGCTCGCCGACAGCGTCGAAACGTCGGCCTCCGGCCTCGAACACATCCGCGAATCGGTCGAACGCGGCAGAGGGACCGTGCTCGCGCTACCGCACAGCGGAAACTGGGATCTTGCCGGTGTCTGGCTGACACAGCGGGTGGGCACACCGGTCGTCGTCGCGGAGCGGCTCCGGCCGGAATCGCTGTTCCGGCGCTTCGTACGGTTCCGGGAGGGCTTGGGATTCGAGATCATTCCGCTCACCGGCACCGAGAAGCCCCCGCTCGAGCAGCTGACAGCTCGGTTGCGCGAGGGACGGATGGTCGGGCTTCTCGCCGAACGCGACATGACCGGAATGGGCGTGCCGGTCACCTTCTTCGGCGAACGGGCCTGCATGCCGGCCGGTCCCGCCCGGCTTGCGATCGACACCGGTGCGCCGTTGCTCCCGGTGAATTGCTGGTTCACTCCCGGCGGGTGGGGATTCCACGTCGGCCGGCCGATCGAGGTTGTCGGCGGCGTGCAGTGCACAACTCAGGCGTTGGCCGACCGGTTCGCCGCCGGCATTGCCGCGCACCCGGCCGACTGGCACATGCTGCAACGGGTGTGGACCGCGGACTTCGATGCCGACCGATGACTCCGGTATCCCGCGACGGTCGACGATCCCTCCTTCGGCGAAGTCGTCGGCGGGCGACGGTATCGAAGTTCTCGTGTCCGATGCAGAGCCGGACGCGACCGGCGTCGTCGCCCGGACCCTGGACGGGCCGGGGATGCTCTAGTCTGAGCCGGTGGAGACCGTGCCGATCCAACTGCCGGGGGGTACCACCGCGCCGGTTCGCTTGTTCCCCGGCCCGGACCATGAGCACGAGGTGCGCCGCGATGCCGGACGCATCGTGGTGGTCGTCGTACCCGGCCTCGGAGTTCCGGGTGGCTACTACGAACCGTTCGCCGAAGCGCTCACCGGTCACGGTTTCGACGCCGCGATCTGCGAGTTGCGCGGGCAGGGCGACAGCCGGCCGCGACCGGACGCCGACAGCACCTACGGCTACCACGAACTGGTGTCCGTCGATTTCCCGGCGATGTTCGAGGTGGTGCGTGAACGCTTTCCCGATTCGACTCCCTATCTGCTGGGGCATTCGATGGGTGGTCAGCTCGGTGTGCTGTACGCGTCACGGATCCGCGGCCGCCTCGGCGGCCTGATCCTCGTTGCCGCCGGAACGCCCTATTACCGGCACTTTTCCGGTGCCCGGGCGCCGGGTCTGCTGCTCGGGTCGGCGGCGATGTCGATCACCGCGAGCGTCGCCGGATTCTGGCCCGGAGACCGGCTCGACGTCGGCGGGTTCGGGAGGCAGTCGCGCGTGCTCATCTCCGACTGGGCGCGGCTGGCGCGCAGTGGACGGTTCGAACCGTACGGTGCCGACATCGACTACGAGGAGCGGCTCGCACGCCTGACCCTGCCGGTGCTGTCGATCACCGTCGAGAACGACGACCTGACCCCGGTCGCGGCGGCCCGGCACCTGCTCGACAAACTGCCCGCCGCCGAGACCACGGCATGGCATCTGGACCGTCCGCTCGGGCACAACGGATGGATCCGCGACAACGGGGAGATCGTCGAGCGGGTCGCGGGTTGGCTGCACGATCACTGACGCGGCCGGCCGGGGCGGAGCCCGGCCGGCCGGCGAATCGAATCTCGGCTCGGTGAATGTCGGGCCGGGCGTCTCAGGTTCGGGGGATCCACCCACCGTCGATGTTGAGCGTGTGACCGGTGACCCAGTCGCTCGCCTCCGAGCAGAGAAACACCAGTCCGCCGACGAGGTCCTCGGGGTCGCCGAACGGGAACGGGATGGACGCACCGAGGGCCTGCCGCACTTCGGGTGGCACCGTGCGCATTCCGGCCTCGGTGTTCACCCAGCCCGGAGCGATCGCGTTGACCCGGATGCCGTCGCGTGCCAGTTCCTTCGCCAGGGACATCGTCATGCTGACGATCCCGAGCTTGGTCAGTCCGTAGTGCCCGGACGGCAGGAACGCACCACCGGAGGACTGGTTGACGATCTTGCCGTGACCGCGTTCCCGCATGTACGGGACGACGGCCCGGGTGCACAGCAGCGGACCGGTGAGGTTCACGGCGAGGGTGCGGTTCCACGTGTCCATCGACGTCGTCGTCAGCGTCTCACCCATGATCTCGGCCATCAGTGCGGCGTTGTTGACTAGGATGTCCACCGATCCGAAGCGGTCGGCGGCCGCCCGAGCCATCGCGGCGACGCTGTCCTCGTCGGTGACGTCCACCTCGACGGCCTCCGCCGCGAATCCGTCGTCGCGGAGGTCGTCGGCAGCGGCGCGGGCACCGGCGACGGCGATGTCCGCCAGGACCACCGAGGCGCCGGCCTCGGCCAGGCCACGGGCGTAGGCCCGGCCGATCCCGCCACCGGCACCGGTGACGATCGCGACCTTGCCGGTGAGTGTTCCGTCGCTCATCGGTGGGTCACCTTGTCGCCGTGCGGAGCCCAGAACGACATCGCGACCGATTCCATGTCCAGGGCGTCGTGCATGCGCATTGCACCGGACGCGACCTGCTCGCGTACCCGTGCCATGACGATGTCGGGGTCTTCGTCCATTTCGTAGACGACCAGGTATCGGTGCGCGGGTTTTCCCGCGAGCCGGGACATTTCGGTGTCCATGATCCGGTAACGCTGGGCGGAAACCATTCCCGGTGTCGCGACGACCTCGGGGACGTGAATCGTGTCGTACCACTCGTTGAATTCGTCGTCGCGTCCGGTGAGGGGATTGGACTGGACCAGATAGAGGGTGCGGTCGGACATGGTGTGTTCCTCTCGGGGCTGCTCGGGGTCGCTGCTATCGATGGGTTGCGGCGGCGGGACGCAGATGGGCGGTGGATCGGATTGCGATGTCCCAGTCCGGATCACGGCGGCGCAGGGCACCGACGGTAGCGGCTGCGCGGGGGATGTGGGTGAAGGGGTCGTAGCGGAAGTGGCGCATGGCGTTGAGGTGGGTGATCTTGTCGATCTCCTCGTCGGAGACTCCGGCAAGGTTCCGGGACAGAGCTTCCGGTGATCGCGGCCAATCGCTGTCCGAATGCGGGTAGTCGCACTCCCACATGATGTTGTCGAGCTCGAGATGATGGCGGTTCCGGATGCCCGTGGCATCGTCGATGAAGCACAGCAGCACGTGCTCGCGGAAGACCTCCGACGGGAGCCGGTCGCCGAGGTCCATGCCGGACCAGTGCCGGGTGCGCTTGTAGATGTTGTCGATACGTTCCTGGAAGTACGGGATCCATCCGATCCCGCCCTCGGACAACGCGACTCGCAGCCCGGGGAACTTCCGGAACACCGCCGACCACACCAGATCCGATGCCGCCTCGATCAACCCGATCGGCGACAGCGAATAGATCACCTCGACCGGCGCGTCGGGTGAGGTGATCGGGACGGTCGAGGACGAACCGAGGTGCATGCACACGACGGTGCCCTCGTCCTCGCACGCCTTCCAGAACGGATCCCAGTGATCGGTGTACAGGCTGGGAAGCCCGAGAGCGTGCGGGTTCGACGAGAACGTCACCGCATGACAACCCTTCGCGGCAACCCGCCGGACCTCGGCGGCCGCGAGTTCGGGATCCCACAGGATCGGAATGGCGAGCGGAACGAACCGGCCGGGATGTGTGCCCGCCCATTCGTCGATGTGCCAGTCGTTGTACGCACGCACCATCGCGGCGGACTGGTCGCGTTCACCGTTCTCCGCGAACAGCTGACCGCAGAAGCGGACGAAGGACGGGAAGCACAGCGACCCGAGGATCCCGTTCGCGTTCATGTCCTTGACGCGCGCGTCGATGTCGTAGCAGCCGGCGCGGATCTCGTCGATGCACACGGGCTCGCGTCCGAACTCGGACGGTGGCCGGCCGGCGACCGCGTTGAGCGCGGTGTTCGGGATCTCGAGCCCCTCGTACACCCATGCCATGGTCCCGTCGGCGCGGTTGACGAATCGCGGTGCGCGGTCTGCGTATTTCGCCGGCAGTCGGCCGTCGAACAGGTGTGGGGGTTCGATCACGTGGTCGTCGACACTCACCAGGATCATCTCGTCGGTGTGCATCCCGTACCTCTCGGTCGTGTGGAGTATCTAATTAAGCACTAATGCTTAAACAAGCTAGAACCCCGTTCTCGAAATAGCAAGAGCGACTTCTCGAAAAGTGAAGAATCCACCACACGTGTGAAAAGAGGCGTGTAGATGAGGGTGAACGGCCGGAGGGTGAATAGGATGCGGGCATGCCACCACGTCAGAGGCAGGTGCCCACCCAGGACCCGGTTCCGGGCGACGACCGGGACCGGCCCAACTCGCGCGGCGTCGCGACGCGCGTTCGGATGGTCGAGACCGCCGAGCGGCTCTTCGCCGAGCGTGGGATCGAGTCCGTGCCGCTACGCGACATCGCGGTGGCTGCCGGTCAGAAGAACAATGCCGCCGTCCAATACCACTTCGGGGATCGCGAGGGTCTGCTCAAAGCGATCCTGGCTCATCGGGCGACCCGCAGCGAGCAGGTGCGCACCGAACTGTTCGCCGACCTGATCGCCGTGGACGGCCGCCCGACCGTCCACGACCTGGTCCGCGCCTTCGTCCTGTCCCTGACCGGGCACGTGGAGGACGACAGTCACTACCTGGCCTTCCTGTCACGCCACATCATCGACCGTGGTGGCTACAGCGGGCTCGAGGGCGCGGTGGGCGAAAGCGTCGTCGCGACGTTCGTCCGTGTTCTCGGCGGGCTGCTGCCGGACGTTCCCCGGCCGGTGCTCGACGAGCGCTGGCTGATGGTGATGACCACCTGTGTCCACACGCTCTCGCGCTACCAGATCGCGCTCCACGCCGGCAATCTGCCTGGGCCGCTTCCCGAACTGATCGACGACCTCGTCGACTTCCTCGCCGCGGGCCTCGGGGCGGTGCGCTCGGACCGGTGACCCGGGGACTCACACGGTGAGTTCCGAGGGCCGGAGCCCGGTCAATGTGCGGCGGAACCGTAGCCGAGGTCCCGGTTGCACGTTCCGAGCCGTGCCCACCACCAGCGTGGTGCATCCGGCCGCGTGGGCGGATGCCGCGCCGACGGCGGAGTCCTCGACCGCAAGGCAACGGCCGGTGCCGACACCGAGTGCTGCCGCAGCGGTGAGGTAGGGATCCGGCCAGGGTTTCTCGTGCGCCACCTCGTCACCGCACACCGTGACGGCGAACCTGGACGGTCCGATGGCGGCGATCACCGGTTCCGCGAGTTCGCGGGCGGTGTTGGTGACGAGGGCCATCGGAACATGCAGGCGGGACACCAGATCCAGTGCGGCCTGTGCTCCCGGTTGCCAGCGGAGTTCTCCGCGGAACAGTTCCCGGACCTGCTCGTACACCCATCGCCGCTCACAGCGAACCTCGAATGCCGTCGGTGCCACGTGGGCGGCGATGTGGATCCGTGTGAGCGACTCGTCCAGCGAACATCCGAGCATCTGTGCGCTCGCGTCCGTCGTCCAGGGCACCCCGTGACGCTGTGCGACCACGGCCATCACCCGATCCCAGAGTGGTTCGCTGTCCACGAGCGTGCCGTCCATGTCCCACAGGATCGCGGCCGGGGCCTCGCCGCGATCGGGAGATACGGCTCGACTCACGCCGTCACGCGCGCGCCGACGGCCTCGAACACGGCGTCGATGACGACGTCCTGTTCGACTGTCGTCATCCGTGGAAACAACGGCAGCTGCAAGGTGCGGCCGGCGAGGGATTCGGCGACGGGGACCGCGGTGGTGCCGAACTGTGCTCGGGCGAGCGCAGTGTCCTGCTGATGCGTCAGCACCGGGTAGTACACGTCCGCCTGCACTCCGCGGATCTGCAATCCGCGGATCAGGTCGTCGCGGTGCGCGGCCAGAACGTCGACGGTGAACAGGTGCCACACGTGATCGGGCGAGAACTCGGGGACACGCAAGATCCCGATCCGATGCAGCGGGGCGAGCGCGTCGATGTACCGGCGGGCGAGCGCGGCCCGCCGCAGGTTGTTGAGTGCGAGGAACTGCATCCGCGCCTGCAGCGCCGCTGCCTGTAGATTGTCGATGCGGGCGTTCAGGCCGAACGAACCGCTCTTGTGGTACTTCCGGTAGCCGCTGCCCGTCGGGGCGAAACCGTGATAGAGGTACTGCTTCACACGAGCGGCGAGGTCGGCGTCGTCGGAGACGAACGCACCCGCCTTGCCACACGCCCCCAGGTTCTTGTACGGGTTGAAACTGAACGCGGCGCCCGCGGAGAAGCGCCCGACGTCGTCGAGACCGACACCCTGCGCGGCGTCCTCGAACACCGCGATTCCGTGTGGGGCGCAGACCGCCGCGATCCCACGGACGTCCGCCGCGCGGCCGTAGAGATGAACCGGCACCACACACCGGGTCCGCGGCGTGATCCGCTCCGCCACCGACACCGGGTCGAGCAGGTAGTCGTCCGTCACGTCGGCGAGAACGGGTGTGGCGCCTGTCATGTGCACAGCGTTCTCGGTGCCCGGAAAACTGTTCGGGGGAATGATCACCTCGGTTCCCGGGCCTGCTCCCAACGCCAGCAGACCGCCGATCAGCGCGTCGGTGCCGCTGGAACTCCCGACCACGTGCCGGACACCGAGGAACGCGGCGAACTCGTGCTCGAACGCGGCGACGAACGGTCCCGTGGTGAACTGCCCACTGCCGAGGACCTGCCGGAATGCCCGTTCGACGGGCAGGATCTCGTCGGATCCGATCAGCCGGTCGAGGGGAGCACACTCGACCGAGGCCACGTGTGGCCCACGTTCGACGACTCGGCTCAGCGACAGGCGGCCGTGCTCGGAGATCATCGCGCGCAACGCCCGGGTGCCGGGAACGTCCCGGATACGGACGTCCTGCGCGACGTGACCCTGCGTCAGTTCATCGGCCAGGGCGTGCAGACTTCGTGCCTTGCCGTCGATCTCCTGTCGGTGCACGACATCGTTCATGGTCTTCCGGTCTCCTTCGGTTGCTCCGGTGTTGCTCCTTCTTGTTACGTCCCGGGGCGACATCCGATCGCGGATCCGAACGGGATCTGTACGCGCGGTGGCGATTCCTTGACGGAACCTTGACGCCGCGACGGGTCGCGGTCGCCGGTGCCGGCCGGCGTGGGAGACGCCGGGCTGCGATGATCATCCGATGCGCCGCTTCCGGTTGTTTGCCCGTTCTCGTCGTCGCGTGCGTTGTTCCCGGTGCGACGACACAGTCGGGGGAGACGGTCACCGACATGACCACTTCCCCCGTGCCGAGCTCGCACGGGGGAGGGCAGTAGGCCGAGCGCGTCCGTCGGCCGCGGGCGCGCGTCCGCCGCTCAGCCGGGTCGTGATCGATCGACCAGTCGGTCGATCATCTGCCGGCCGTGCTCCTCGAACCCGGCATCGCCGATTCCGTTCGCCCACACGACGGTCGACACGGCCTGGTAGATCCGCTCGAGTTCGAGGATCTCGATGTCGAGGGCATCGAGATCCCGCCCGAGTCCGTCGTGGAAGGCCTCTTCCAGATCGGGCCTGCCGACGAACTGCTGGAACTGCAACCGAACCAGGTCGCTTGTCCACGGGCGCTGCTCCGCCCGGCCGAAGTCGATCACGGCGACCGTACCTGCGTGAACGAGCCAGTTCCGGGGCTGGTAGTCGCCGTGCGTGAAGAAGAGTGGAACAGGCCGCGGCACGACGGCTTCGAGCCTGTTGCGGACCGCTGCGAGCGGACCGGCGTCCACCAGCCGGGCCGCGCGGTCGGACAGGGACAGACCACGGTCTCGCAACCTGCCCATGTAGGTGTCCGACACGTCGCCCGGTGACAGCAGCTCGGCCAGGACCCGTCCGGCCTGCCGGTAGATGGACGGGTCCTCTTCCGCCGGTGAACCTTCGACGAGTTCTCCCGGCAGGTACTCCGTCACGAGGAGCTTCTCGGCCTCGTTCGAATACACCAGCTTCGGTACCGGAGCAGCCGACGTGACGAGGAAGGACCTGTGCGCGGCGATCTCCCGATCGATGTGATGGCTTGTCCGCGAAGCCTTCACGATGAACTCCCGCCCGGCCGCCCGGATGCGCAGCACCGTCGTGTCCTGGAGTGGCCACGAATGGTCCTCGAGGACATCGACGGTTCCGAACCACTCGTCCAGCACAGTGCGTTGCGACGTCGTCAGATCGTCCATCCCGCTCACGCGACCAGCTCGGGTCGGCCGGATGTCCGAGCACACATCAGAGTACGGCCTCCAGGAAGGTGAAGGTCAGCGCGGATTTGAACGCGGCCTGCGCGTTGTCCGCCGCACCCCCGTGACCCCCCTCGATGTTCTCGTAGTACCACACCTCGTGTCCCTGCTCCTCGAGCCGCGCGACCATCTTGCGGGCGTGACCGGGATGCACCCGGTCGTCGCGGGTGGACGTGGTGATCAGGATCGGTGGATACGTCGCGTCCGGGTCGGTGTTCTGATACGGCGAGTACTCGCTCAGGAACGCCCATTCCTCCGGGTTGTCGGGGTCGCCGTACTCGGCCATCCACGACGCGCCCGCGAGCAGCAGATGGTAACGCTTCATGTCCAGCAACGGCACCTGGCACACGATCGCCCCGAACAGCGACGGATAACGCGTGAGCATCACGCCCATCAGCAGACCGCCGTTGCTGCCGCCCTGGATGCCGAGTTGCTCCGCGGTGGTGACACCCCGCGCGACGAGGTCTTTCGCGACCGCCGCGAAGTCCTCGAACACTTTGTGCCGGTTCTCCTTCAGCGCTTGGGTGTGCCAGGTGGGGCCGTATTCGCCGCCGCCCCGGATGTTCGCGATCACGTAGGTGTGGCCACGTTCGAGCCAGGCCCGGCCGACGCCACCGCCGTAGGCCGGCACCATCGAGTTCTCGAATCCGCCGTAGCCGTACAGCAAGGTCGGCGACGGGGTGTCCGTGTTGCTGCCCACCACGAAGTACGGAACCTGGGTTCCGTCGTCCGACGTCGCGAAATGCTGTGTGACGGCGATGTTCTCGGCGTCGAAGAACGAGGGTGCCTGCTTGATCGCGGTCAGCGGACCGCCGACGGTTCCGGACAGCAGCGTCGCCGGGACGGTGAAGCCGCTGGAGTTGAGGAAGAAGTCGTCGCTCTCGAGCGGGTCGACGTCGATGATCGAGGTGGACGTCGCAGGCGGCACACCGTCGAGCGGGCGGTCCTCCCACCCGTCCGGCCCAGGCGTGAGCACCCGCACCTCGGTCTGCACGTCCCGCAGCGTCACGACCAGCAGATGGTTGCGGGTCCACGCGTACTGTTCGAGCGAGGTGTGCTCGTCCGGGGTGAACAGCACCGTGAACTCGCGCGAACCGGCAAGGAACGCCGGATAGTCCGCGGCCAGCAGTGCACCGGCCGGGTGACCCAGCCACGGCGACCGGGTGCGCACCAGCAGATGGTCGCGGTAGACGCCGGCGCGGGCATCGTCCGACACCTCGAGTTTCACCAGCTCGCCGCCGTCGGTCAGCTCGAACCGGTGCGCGGTGTAGAAGTCCAGTGCCCGTTCGACGAAGGTGCGCTCGTATCCGGGGGTGCGGTCGTACGACGCGGACACCGCGACGTCGGCCTTCTCGCCTTCGAACACCGTCTCCGCCTCGGTGATCGAGGTGCCGCGCCGCCACCGCTTCGCGATCCGTGGATACCCCGAATCGGTGAGGGAACCGTCACCGAAATCGGTACCCACGTAGACGGCATCGACGTCGATCCACCCGATGTCCGTCTTGGCCTCCGGCAACTCGAAACTGTCCGGACCGGACACGAACTGCCTTGTCAGCAGATCGAACTCGCGGATGACGGTCGCATCCGCGCCGCCCCGCGACAATCCGATCAGCGCACGCGTCTGGTCGGGGCGCAGCACCTGGGCGCTCGACCACACCCAGTTCTCGCCTTCTTCCTCGGCGAGCGCGTCCAGGTCGACGAGCACGTCCCATTCGGGGTCGTCGCGCAGATACCGGTCCATCGTGGTGCGCCGCCACAGGCCGCGGACGTGCTGCGCATCGCGCCAATAGTTGTAGATGTACTCCGCGCGCCGCCGCCCGTAGGGGATGCGCGCATCGGTGTCGAGGACCTCCCGGATCCGCGACTGCAATGTCTCGAACCCGTCGGTGCGGGTGTACTCGTCGACGGTGCGCGCATTGCGGGCGCGCACCCAGTCCAGTTGTTCGTCGCCGGTGACGTCCTCGAGCCAGAGGTACGGATCGGTCGGGTCGGAGGTCGTCGCATCGGAGGCCATGCGCCTATTTGTACCCCGACCGGCACACTGACGGGCATGCAGATGCATCCGACCGACGCCCGTCGCGACTGGCTCGCCGACCGCCTGCCCAGTGATCAGTTCCTCGTGTACTGCTTCGACGCACCGGCGGTGCCGATCGAACGGGTGCGCGCGGACGTCGCCGCGAGGGCCGCGCTGATCGGGGATCTGCGCACCAGGGCCGTCGATGTTCCCGGCCTGCTCGACTATCCGTACTGGACCGCCCGCGAGATCGGCGACGACCAGTTCACGACGCACCCCGGCGGCGACTGGGGCGCGGTGACCGCCCTGCTCGGCACCCTCGCAGAGACCGGCCTCGACATCCGGGACTCGCCGTGGCGGCTGCACCTGATCCCCCAGGTGACCGGCGCGCCCGGGGGAGACGGTGCCGCGCTGATCGCGGTCCTGCAGGTCTCGCATGCGTTCGCCGACGGAGTGCACGCGTCCGCGCTGGCGCGTGCCCTGTTCGGGAAGGACGTGCCGCCGCGCACCGAACCGCCCCGCGCGCCCGGTCCCGTGGGCATGCTCGTGCGTGCGGCGGTGAAACTACCCGGGCAGGTCGTCGGGGTGATCGCCGACGGCGTGCGCGCGAGCCGCGCCGAACAGGAACTGGCCGGGCCGTCGGTGCCGTCCCCGGCGCCGGGCTGCCCGCTCGTCGCCGTCAACACCGCGCCCGGTACCCGCCGCACGGTTCGGACCCTCGTGTGCGATGCCGCCGACCTGCGGCGCGTCGGCACCGTCACGGTCGCGGCGCTGACCGCGATCGGGCCGGCCCTGGCCGCGTTCCTGGAGGTCGGCGGTGACCTCGTCGAGCATGGCCTTGGTGCGGAGGTCCCGGTCGCGGTGCCCGCCGCCGGCGCCGAACGCAACGCCTATCGCAGTGTCGGTGTGGCGCTCCGCCCGGACATCCGGGACACCGCCGAGCGAGCCGGTGCGATCGCCGCCGAACTGGAACTGCGGCGGCGTCGCGCCGTGCACCCGGCGATGGCGGCGCGGGCACGGACCGAGGATCACGTGCCCGCGCCGCTGTTGCGCTACGGCACCGAGCGCATCGACCTGTCGGTCGTACCGCCGACCGTCACCGGGAACACCGTGGTGTCGAGCGTGAACCGCGGCCGCGCCGACCTCGTGCTCGGCGGCGCGGCAGTGCGATTCACCACCGGTTACCCGAGCCTGTCACCGGTGATGGCGCTGACCCACGGTGTGCACGGCATCGGTGACACTGTTGCAGTGTCGGTCACCACGAGCCCCGACGTGCTCGACGACGCCGCCCTCGACCGGTATGCGGAACTGCTCAGGGCGTCGCTGGCCGGCCTGTAGCGCTCGGGGCGATTATCCGGCCCGCAGCCTCCGGGCCCCGGCGAGAGCCGCATCGACCAGCAGGAATCCGAGCAGGCTCACTCCCAGCAGCGGGACGAACCAGCCGACCGCGACGGCCGAAACCACCACCGCGGCGGCAGCGCAGGGATGGATGTGGCGCCACGTGCCCCGGACCGGCGGCCGTCCGGCGCGGCGCCGGCCGCGGACCGGGCGGCGCTTCCACCACAGCAGGTAGCCGCGAACGATCACGGTCACCAGCAGGACTGCGAGGGCGAGCAGTGCGAGCTGATTGACCAGCCCCAGCAGCAGGCCCATGTGCAGGGAGATACCCCACGCCGCAAGCTTGGCGGCCACGGGCCAGTCGGCGAACCGGTTCACGTCCGTCACCGCGCCGGTCGAGCCGTCGACGGCGACCGCGTCGGTCGCGAACTGCCAGGGTTGCCGGGTCTCGGCGACGGTGAACGCGGTGTGTTCGCCGGCCGGGACACCGACCTCGACATGATCGGTGACGCCGTTTCCGGCGGCGATCGCGAGTACGGCATCGAGCTCGCCGATGTTGCGGTCGAGGATGCCGGGGTCCGTCACCGGGGCGGAGTGGTGGTCACCGTGTCCGTCGTGACCACCGGCCGACCCACCGGTGTCCGCGAGGCTGTCGTCGAGGCCCGGCGTGGTCCAGCTCAACGCGGTCCGCAGGGTTCCGACGTTCTCACCCGCGAACTTCGACCAGGTCAGTCCGGTCGCGGACAGGAAGATCAGCCCGGCGGCGATCCATATGCCCGCGGCGCCGTGCCACCCGAGCGTCCGGCCGCGGCCGCGGGCGGACCGGTCGACGGTCAGCAGTCGCGCCGAGCCCGGGTTCCGCCGCCGGGTGGTCCGGTACCGCTGGACCCACAGATAGACGCCGCCGAGGGCGACCACCCACAACCACGACGCGGCGAGTTCGCTGTAGATGCGTCCCGGTTCACCCAGATGCAGGTGCCGGTGCAGTTGCGAGATCCAGGTCCGCATCGGCAGGGCGCTGCTGCTGCCGTAGACGACGAGATCGCCGCGCGTCGTCGCGTCGGTGGGGTCGACGAACACCGCGCGCCGTTCGGATTCGCCGAGGGCCGGATCGGTGAACAGCACCCGGGTGGTCTCGCCGGGTTCGGACGCCGGACGGACCGCGGTCACCGTCAGATCCGGCAGAACCGCGCGCGCTGCGGCGACCTGCTCGGCGACGGGAACCACGGGTCCGGTCGTGTCGGTGTGCAGGTACTGGCGGTAGACGATCTGTTCGAGTGCGGGGGCGATCGCATACAGGCCGCCGCTGATCGTCGCGACGAGCAGGAACGGCGCGATCAGGATGCCGGCGTAGAAGTGCAGTCGCAGGATCAACGGCCGGAAACTCCGGGCCGGCGGATCCGTCGCCGCGGTTGTGCCGGTGGACCTGTCGCGTTCCAGTTCGGGAATGGACATGCGTGTACTCGATTCGGAAGGTGCCGGCTCGGCGCGGCGCTCATGTGGGCGCTCGGCGTCGACCGGTGAGGTGGACCGGTGCGGCGAACATCGGGTGGTCGTCGCACCGGACAGGCACACGTCGACGACACCGCGGCACGGGTGCGGGCACCGCGGACACGGACGTGGAAGAACGCACCGAAGCCCGTGGTCGCCCGACTTGAACGGGGCGAGGCGGGATCGGTCAGACGGGCAGGGGAGGTCCCCGGACACCGGCGGTCGCGCCGGCGAGCAGCCACGGAGACAGCGTCGCCCGGTGCACCGGTGTGGAGATCCACAGGGGTGCTTCGGCGGGCGGCAAGGACAGCACGGCCAGCACGATGCGGGTGACCGCCGCGATCGCCGCCCGGCAGCCGCGCTCGGCGCCGCGGACGAGCACTGCGGAAACGCCGACCGCCGCGACGTGCGCGACGAGCATCGGCGCCGAGGGCGCCAGTGGATGCGTGTGCCCGGAAATCTGCTCGGACACCAGCGTCAGGGTCAGGTGACCGACGAACTGCCCGGCGGCCAGTGCCGCCACGAGTGCCCTACGGCGGTGGGCTGCGGCGGGGACGGAAGCGACGATCGCTCCGATCGCGACGCACGCGGCGATGAGCAGAACGACCCCGGTGCCCGGTGGGCTACCGCCGCCTGCCATGCCGTGCGCGGCGATGCTGACCGCGCCGGACACCGCGCCCACGAAACCACCGCGCACCTGCGCGAGCGTGTCCGTGGGTGAATGCACCGGCCGAGAGTACCGTCCGTGCGGTGCCCGGCTCTCCGCGTCTCCTGCGCAAGCCGCTCGCGGGGGCGACGGGGGCCGCGCCCGGGACGCGGCCCCATGCCCGGTCGTGTCAGTGGAAGTAGTCACCGAACCCGAAGATCGCATCGAAGGTGCAGGTGGGAAGCACGTCGACGTAGTTGACGCGGTAACCCGCATACGAGGTGCGCATCAGATCCTGAACCAGCCGAGTCGCGTGGATCGCGTCGACGGCGTCGACGGTGACGGTGAGGTGGACCAGGTCGTGGTCGCTGCGGCCCACGCAGCCGTGATGCGGGACGATCGGTTCCAGAAAGTCGTCGATGTCGTCGTCGGTCAGCAGATCGACGAGCACGTCGAGTTCGATCAGCGCGTTGTATTCCATGTGTGTTCTCCCGTGTCGAACACCCGAGCGGCCTCGCGCCGCGCGGGTTGGGATCGACCGGGAACACGCACGGACCCATCATGCCCGAACCGTGAAGCGTCCGCGTCCGGTCGCGACGAGCATGCCGGGCAGAGTCGCAGGGTCACGCGTCGGCGCCGAATGTCCTTCGTTCACGCCGGCGCTGTTTGCGGGAGAGCACCGAGACCACCGCGCGCAGGAACAGCGGCATCTCCCCGCGCGCCTTCTCCGATTCCTCGGCGGTCATGACCGCGACGAATCGTGTGAGGTCGAAGTCCGCTCGACCGCTGCGTTGTGCCTCCTTCTCGAACTGCTGCCACCGGTCGACGGTCACATAGCCGGTGATCAGTGGAAACACGGCCCGCTCTTCGTCGTCGAGATGTTTGTCGAGCAGCTTTCGCAGCCGGCGGACGGTTCGCGCGAACCCGGCGACGGCGGTCTGCCCGGGGAGTTCGCCTGCCAGGCGGACAAGGTCGTCGAGGAGCGGATCGAGTTCGTCGTGGTCGTCGGTGAGCGCGGTGAAGTCGACGTCCGGGCCGGCCGACTCCGTGATCAAGGGCCACAACGAGAGGTCCTCGATGGTGTGGTGATGGTGGAGGCTCGTGGTGAACAGCCCGACGTAGTCGGAGATCGCGGCGTACCGGGCCCGATCGAAACGCGACGGGTCCGCGAGCATCTCGTCGGCGAGACGTGAGAGACGGTCGATGTCGTGACGGATCACGCGGTGGGCGAGGCGCATTCCGAGCAGTTCGTCGTCGGTGGTGAGGCGCGGAGCCTTCGTTGCAGAAGTCATGGCGGTAGCGTGCGCGCCGGCGCTTGGCGGCGGCTTGGCGATCGCTTGGTGCGCGCTCATGGCTCGGTGCTACGTGTGGCGTCGGAGCAGCCGCACTCGCGTGTGAACAATTTGTTCACAGCAAGATGTTGACAACGAGACGATCGGCCATCACGATGGGGTCATGTCCGACGACCGGTTCATCCCACCGAATCCCAGCCGTGAACGCGCTGATCGCGAGTACGCCGGGCTGTCCCGGATCTCCGACCGGCACGGTGCCACTCCCGTCCAGCGTGCCCGCCAGGCGCATCCGGAGGCGCTCGACCCGCTGGGGGCTGTCCGCATCGTTGCCGTGCTGGCCGGTGGCGCCCACCCGCTCGGTGCCGGCGAACCCGACGTGGACGACGCCGACGTGACGGCTGCTCTGGGGCTCGTCCCGAAGGCGAGGGCCGACATGGACCAGCTGGAAGCGCTTCTGCTGAAGATCGCACGCGACCGCGGAATGACCTGGCAGCAAATCGCATTCGGACTCGGATTGGGCAGTACCCAGGCGGCGCGGCAGAGATACGAGCGCCTGGCGAAGCGTTCCGAATCCTGACATCGGCAGGCCGGCGACCTGCACGTCGCTCGGTGCGTACCGGCTGACGGGAACCATCGGGAGGGCGGTAGCGTGCCTGCACACCTGATGTGACGAGGGGATGGCAATGGGCGTTTATGTGGTGACCGGTGCGGCTTCCGGAATGGGCAAGGCGAGCGCGGACCGGCTGCGGGAAGCCGGTCACACCGTGATCGGGATCGACCTGAAGGACGGCGACGTCGTCGCGGATCTGTCGACGGCGGAGGGTCGCGCGACCGCGATCGCGAAGACGCTCGAGAAGACCGACGGTCGCCTCGACGGTGCCGTCCTCGCCGCGGGGCTCGGTCCGGTCCCCGGCAGGGAACGCGTCATCGCCGAGGTGAACTTCCGCGGGGTCGTCGAACTGCTCGAGGGCTGGCGCTCGACGCTCGCCGCCGCAGGCAACAGCAAGGTCGTGGTGTTCGGGTCGAATTCGACGACGACGGTCCCGGCGGCCCCGATGTCGGCGGTGAAGGCGTTCCTCGCCGGTGACGTGGACAAGGCCGTCAAGCGGGCGTCCCGGATCAAGCCCGCCGGTCCGACGTTCACCTACGCCGCATCGAAGCTCGCTGTGACGCACTGGGTTCGGCGCACCGCGGTCACCCCGGAGTGGGCGGGCGCGGGAATCCGGCTCAACGTGATCGCGCCGGGGGCCATCGAGACGCCGCTGCTGACCTCCCAGCTCGACAGCCCGGAAGGTGATCGGGTGCGGGAGTTCCCGGTGCCGATCGGCGGTTTCGGGCAGCCGGAGCAGATCGGCGCGTGGGTCGAGTTCATGCTCTCCCCGGCCGCGGACTTCCTCTGCGGATCCGTCGTCACCGTCGACGGCGGCACCGAGCCGTTCTTCCGCGGCGGCGACTGGCCGCGTCCGGTCTCGATCCGGAAGGTTCCGGCCTATCTGCTGGCGATGCGCCGGTTCAACAACGCGAAGAAGAAGTAGCTCGCGCTGCCGCAAGGGTCCTGTGTGACGGTCGGCGTACCGATGTTTCGGTACGCCGACCGTCATTTCCGTTCCGGGACATCCGGTTCCGGTTTCAGGGCTCGACGGCGGGGGCGATGCCGAACAACATGGCGTCGAGCCCCGCGGTGAACGCGGCGTCGTTGTCGAGGGGCGCGGCGGCGTCCGAGGCGTCCGCGGTGAACAGGGCCGTCAGGTGCGGGTAGTCGCCGTGCGCGAGCATCGCGGACAGGTGCGCTGCACCGCCCCCGGCGTCCGATGCCGTCTCCCCGGTCGATTCCTGCGCCGCGAAGTTGGCGACCCAGCCGCTGATCAGGGCGACACCCATCATGACGGCGGTCGAGTCCAGCCCGGCGGGGGCGAGCGCGCCGATGAGCCGGTCGAGGTAGCGGATGCTGTTGGGCCCGAGGTCGGTGGCCGGTACGTCGCGCAGCCACGGATGACGCCTGTGCAGCGACCGGGACTGCTGGGCGATGGCGAACACGTCGGCGCGCACGTCGCCGGTGAGCGGTGGGAAGTCGTATTCGGCGGCGACGCGGTCGGCCATCAGCGCGAGCAGGTCGTCCTTGCCGGCCACGTACCGGTACAGCGACGCCGCCGAGGTGCCGAGCGCTTCGGCGACGCGCCGCATCGACAGCGCTCGCATGCCTTCGTCGTCGACCAGCCGGACGCAGGCCTCGCCGATGTCGTCAAGGGTGTGCGCCGGGCGGGGCCCGCGCTTGCGTTCGCCGGTGCGCAGCCACAGTGAGGTCGGCATGACCCCAGCATGCCTCGAGAAGAGAGTTGCGAACACCGTTCGCATTTATCTACACTTTAACTGCGAACGTTGTTCACAGTTTGAGGGAGACGAGCATGAACGTCATCGAAACCGAAGGCTTGACCCGGCGGTACGGCGAGCGCACCGTCGTCGACGGTGTCGATCTCGCAGTGCCGGAGGGGGCCGTTCACGCGCTTCTCGGGCCGAACGGATCGGGCAAGACCACCACCGTGCGCATGCTCGCCACGCTGTTGCGCCCGACGCACGGGCATGCCCGCATCCTCGGTCACGACACCGTCGTCGAGGCCGACCGCGTGCGCCGGCACATCGGGCTGGTCGGTCAGTTCCACGCGATCGAACCGCGGCTCACCGGATTCGAGAATCTCACGATGTTCGCGCGGCTGAGCGGCATGGGCCGCCGGGCCGCCCGCGACCACGCCCGCGATCTGCTGGACCGATTCGGTCTCTCCGACGCAGCGGATCGCCTCGCGGGCACCTACTCCGGCGGCATGCGGCGCCGGCTCGATCTGCTCGCCGGCACCGTCGTACGACCCGCCGTGCTGTTCCTCGACGAACCGACGACCGGCCTCGACCCGCGCAGCCGGAACGAGATCTACCGGCACGTCGAAGATTTCGTGCGGGAAGGCACCACCGTCGTGCTCACCACCCAGTATCTCGACGAAGCCGAACGGCTCGCCGACACGATCACCATCCTCGACGGGGGCCGCACCGTCGTCACCGACACACCCGAACGGATCACGTCGGCTGTCGGTGTCGGACTCGATGTGGTGGTCGCAGCCGAGCATCGCGATCGCACCCGGAACGTCCTCGCGAAGGCCGGCGCGCGTGAGGTGGAAGTGTCCGAAACACAAGACAATTCACTCAGGATGTCGTTCGCGGTGGACGAGGACCCCGAACTGCTGCCGATCCTGCGCGCACTCGACGCCGACGGGATCGACGTCCACGACATCGGCCGTCGCCGCGCGAGCCTCGACGAGGCCTTCCTCACGCTCACCGGCCGTCCCACCGAGGGGACCACCGCATGACCACCGCAACAGCCACCGCCGCCATCCGGGTGGTGTTCGGCCGCACCGTCGCGACCTACCGGCACGCGCCGGGCCTTCTCGCCGTCACGCTCGCCGCCCCGCTCGGGATGGTGCTGCTGTTCGGCTACGTCTTCGGCGGCACACTCGCCGGGGATGCCGATCCGTCGGACTACCGGTCGTATCTCATGCCGGGGGTGTTCGTGCTCGTCGCCGCGATGGGACTGATCGCGACGGCGAGCACCGCGAACGCGGACCTGCACAGCGGGCTGACCGACCGGTTCCGTGCCCTCCCGATCTCCCGTGCGGCGGTGCCGACGGGGCTGGCGTTCGCCGAGACCGCGGTGGGGATCGTCGCGCTCGTCGCGATGATGGGCGTCGGGTATCTCGTGGGGTGGCGGATCGACGCACCCGCGTCCGATGTGGTGCTCGCCGTGGTGCTGCTGTTCGCGTTCCGTCTCGCGCTCGGCTGGCTCGGGATCCTGCTCGGGCTGGCCGTCGCGGACGAGCGCATGCTGCAGCAGGCGGCCCCGATGATCTTCGGCCTGATCATGTTCTCGAACGTGTTCACACCCACCGAGACCATGCCGGCCGTGGTGCGGGCGATCGCGGAGTGGAATCCCGTGAGCGCGGTCGTGGCGGCGTTGCGTGAGTTGTTCGGCTCGGGCGGCGGTATCGCGGCGGGTTCGGCGTGGCCGATGCAGCACCCGGTGGCCGCGGCATTCGGCTGGATCGCGGTGATTCTCGCGGTGACCGTTCCCGTCGCGGTGCGCCGGTACGGTGCGCAGCGATGAACGCGCGAAACGGATGCTACCGGCCGGTAACAGGACCATCGACAGACACCGGAATTCGGCGGGACTACCCTGTATATCCGTGACCTCACACTATGACGTCGTTGTCCTCGGAGCCGGTCCCGGTGGGTACGTCGCTGCTATCCGCGCGGCACAGCTGGGATTGAGCACCGCCATCATCGAGCAGAAGTACTGGGGTGGTGTGTGCCTGAACGTGGGCTGCATTCCCTCGAAGGCGCTTCTCCGCAATGCCGAACTGGCGCATCTCTTCAACAAAGAGGCCAAGACGTTCGGTATCTCCGGGGACGTGTCCTTCGACTTCGGTGCCGCCTTCGACCGCAGCCGCAAGGTGGCGGACGGTCGCACCAAGGGCGTGCACTTCCTCATGAAGAAGAACAAGATCACCGAGTACGACGGTAAGGGCTCGTTCGTCGACGCCAAGACCATCGACGTGGCGCTCACCAAGGGCGGCACCGACCGGGTGACCTTCGACAACGTCATCATCGCGACCGGTTCGGTCACCAAGCTGCTGCCGGGCACCTCGCTCAGCGAGAACGTCGTGACCTACGAGGAGCAGATCCTCACCCGCGACCTGCCGGGCTCGATCCTCATCGTCGGCGCCGGCGCCATCGGCATGGAGTTCGGCTACGTCCTGAAGAACTACGGCGTGGACGTCACCATCGTCGAGTTCCTCGACCGCGCCCTGCCCAACGAGGACGCCGACGTCTCCAAGGAGATCACCAAGGCGTACAAGAAGCTCGGCGTCACCATCAAGACCGGTGCGGCCGTGCAGACGATCGACGACGACGGCACCAAGGTGACCGTCGCGATCAAGGACAACAAGAGCGGCAACGTCGAGACCGTCGTCGTCGACAAGGTGCTGCAATCCGTCGGCTTCGCCCCGCGGGTCGAGGGCTACGGCCTCGAGAACACCGGTGTTGCCCTCACCGACCGCGGCGCCATCGACATCGACGAGCGCATGCGCACCAATGTGCCGGGCATCTACGCGATCGGTGACGTCACCGCCAAGCTGCAGCTCGCGCACGTCGCCGAGGCGCAGGCCGTCGTCGCCGCCGAGACCATCGGCAATGCCGAGACGCTCGAGCTGGGCGACTACCGCATGATGCCGCGCGCGACGTTCTGCCAGCCGCAGGTCGCGTCGTTCGGTCTCACCGAGGAGCAGGCCAGGGCCGAGGGCTACGACGTGAAGGTCGCGACCTTCCCGTTCACCGCCAACGGCAAGGCCCACGGCCTGGGCGACCCGAACGGGTTCGTCAAGCTCATCGCCGACAAGACGCACGGCGAGCTCATCGGCGGCCACCTCATCGGCCCCGACGTCTCCGAGCTGCTGCCCGAACTGACGCTGGCCCAGAAGTGGGACCTGACCGTCAACGAGCTGGCCCGCAACGTCCACACGCACCCGACGCTGTCGGAGGCGCTGCAGGAGGCCATCCACGGCCTCGCGGGACACATGATCAATTTCTGAGAGAGCCTCCGTGCGGGTCGATCCCCGCTCGGATGTACCGGCCTCGGCCCGTGGAGACTTCACCGTCACCACGGGCCGTTGTCGTTGCTGTGACTCGGTCCGACCTGCGCAGCGCCAAGCGGATCGAGCAGTTGCCGTCCTGTGGGTCGGGAAAGACCGCTGCGGTGTACCGGTCGCCGAGCGTGGGGGCGTTGTCGTCGAGAATCCGCTGGACGAGTCCGCGCCGGATGCCGCGCACGACCTCGGAATCGGTGCGGGCGACCGCGACCAGCGGGTACGTACACAACGTGAGTTCACGATCGCCGAATGTGCTTGTTGCGGATCGTGTTTCGAATCCGAGACGGCCGAGGACGTCGATGACGAAGGCGGCGGCGTCCGTGTCGCCGGCCGGTTCGAGACCGACCATGCCCGCCCCGTCGCTGCCCACCTCGCAGGCGTCTTCTCCCGCTCGGTCGCGGTGCCGCCGAGCCGAGCCGCGAGCAGCGCGACGAGGTCGATGTAGGACGGTTTCGTCACGGCGGCGTAGCCGAGACGAGGCCGCCCGACCTTGGCGGACCCGAGTTGTCGTGGCCGGACCAGGCCCTCCTCGATGAGCGAGTCGAGGTGGAGGCGGACGGTTGTGACGTGCAGATCGAGATCCCGGGCCGGCGGGTGCGCGTCGAGCGGGTCGGTCGATCTTCGAGCAGGGCCGGAACGTGGTCCCGTTGCTTGACCTGTCGTGCCGATTCCTGCCCCTCCGCTGCGCGCTCGACGGGCCTCGGTCGAGACCTGCCCTATCGGAATGAGTATTTTCCTTTACAGTTGTCGCCGGTACGGGCGACGGATCAACGGTACGGCGGCCACGACCGGTTCGAGAATCGTGGTCGCTGCGGTCGCGGATCGCGTCCGGTCACCACGAAGGAGAGTCGAGCATGTCGCAGAACCCGCCGGTGCCCACCGGACAGCACGACGACACCGCCGGTGTGACGCGAATCCGCGGCCTCGCGGACCTGAACGCTCAGGAGGGCGACACTCCCCGCATCGAACGGATGGCGGCCGGTCCCGGTGCGACCATCGTCCGGCTGAGCTTCACCGCCGGTCAGACGATGGAGGAGCACCGCGCGGGATTCCCCATCCTGGTCCAGGGTGCTGCCGGTCACGTGACGTTCGAGGTGGGCGGCGAGTCGATCTCGCTCGTGCCGGGAACGGCCGTGCACGTCGAGGCGGGCATCATGCATCGTCTCGTCGCGAACGAGGATTCCGTGGTGACGCTGATCGTCCTGCGCTGACCCGGCGGGGATCAGCGGTTGCTGTCGTAGTGTGCCTGCGCCGCAAACACTTCCGGAATCGACTCCTGTACCAGTTCGACGAGCCCGAGCAGGCGCTGCGCGAATCTCGAACCCAGATCGGTCAGGCTGTACTCGACGTGGGGCGTGACCGTCGCCTGGACGTCGCGGGCGACGAAGCCGTCGCGTTCGAGTTGCTGCAGGGTCTGTGACAGCATGCGCTCGCTGACCCCGTCGATTCCTCGCCGGAACCGCCGGCAAGGTGTACGAACTCGGTGGCGACCGGCTCACCTACGCGGAGCTCGCCGACTCCGACGCGGGCATCGCCACCGGTGCCCTCGACACCGACAGCGGCGACCTCCAGCGGCTCATCGGCCGCGACGCGACCCCGTTCGCACGCGCGCTGAGCGCGCCTGATGGCGCGGTGATTCGGAATCCGCTCACGCTACCGGGTCGGCGAATTCCGAATCAGGTCGTGCATCAACCGATCCGACGACTGTGCACAGGTGCGTGGTTCATCCACAGAAGCGGTGACGAGGGACCGGTCTGCACGATTCCCCGGATCGGATCGGGCATTGTCGCCTCATGACCGACCCTCGGCCACCGACCAGGCCGGACCTGCTCGCGGCGGGCATCTCGGACGACCACATTCGTGCCGCGGTGCGTGCAGGCGACCTCGTCCCGCTCACACGCGGTCTCTACCTGTCGCGCGCCGATCACGACCGGCTCGACGCTCCCGGACGGCACCGCATGCGGGCGCGGCACGTCGCCTCGAAACTGTCACCCGGCACGGTGATCAGCCATGTGTCGGCGGCAACGCTCCTGAACCTGGACGTGTGGAACATCGACCTCGACCGGGTGCACGTCTCCCGTGCGGGTCCACACGGCCGCCGGACCACCCACCTGCACGTGCACGCGACCACCTGGACGGACGGAGACGTCGCCGCGGTCGACGGCGTGGCCGTCACCTCCCCGGCACGCACGGTCGTGGATCTCGCGCGGTCTCGATGTCGGGATCAGGCAGTGGTCGTCGGTGATTCGGCCCTGCGGACCAACCCGGCCACCTCGGATCTTCTGCCGGATACCCTAGCGGCGGCCCGGCACCGCAACGGGACCGTCCGTGCCGCAGCGGTGGTGTCGTTCCTCGACGCGCTCAGCGAAAGCCCGGGGGAGTCGTCGTCGCGAGTGCGGATCGCAGAGACGGGGCTGCCACGTCCTGTACTTCAGCATCCGATCGTGGTGCGCGACGGCCGACGCTTCCGTCTCGACTTCTTCTGGGGGCAACACGGACTGGTCGGCGAGTTCGACGGGACCGGCAAGTATGTCGATCGACGCGACCTGGTCGCCGAGAAGCTCCGCGAGGATGCCGTGCGCGACCTCCGCCTCGAGGTCATCCGCTGGACGTGGGCGGATCCGGCGCGGTTCGATGTGGTTGCGCGGCGATTCGAGCGGGCGGCCGCCCGGCGATCGACGCGGTGAATACGAATCCGCTCACCCTGCAGGAGGGGCGGATTCCGAATCGGTGGGCGGATTCGACGCCGGGAAGTCCCGTTCGATGCGCAGGGTGCCGATCGTGGTGGCAAGCCCGTCGTAGTGCGCGACCAACATGCAGAATTCGATCATTCGGCGCTCGTCGAGGTGCGCTGCCAGCGCCGCCCACGTGTCGTCGCCGAGGTCCTTGGTGGCGACCAGTTCGTCGACGGCGGTGAGCAGCGCGCGGTGCCGCGGGCTCCACCCGTCGGCGCCCGGCCCCTCGATGACGCGCTGCAGGATCTCCGTAGTTACCCCCGCGCGACGACCGAGCCGCACGTGGTGGTCCATCTCGTAGTCGCAGCCGCGAAGGTGCGCGACGCGCAGAATGATCAGCTCCGTGTCGTGCCGGGGGAGACGGCCGCCGGGCATCAGCTTGCCGGAGTAGTGCAGCCAGCCGCGGAACAGGCCCCCGGCGCGGCCCAGCGTGCTGAACAGGTGCGCGTCCGAGGTCCCCGCAGCCAGCGACAGAACGCGCCAGGCGCTCCAGTTGATCGGGCCGAGCTGACGGAACCGTCCGGGCGTGATGCGGGGCGTCATGAGGGTCAGTCTCGCACGGCCCGCGAGAGCCGGGCCATCGTCCGTGCCGCCTCGGTGCGCTGTACGACGGCGACGGAAGCGTTGACGATGTGGTCGCGCAGACGGGAATGGGCGTCGTCGAGTCTGCCGTCGACCACCGCCTCCGCGACGGCGATGTGGTCGTCGACGGCGCACGTCACCCGCTGTGGGGTGAGTTCGTCGAACATCCGGACGGTGCGGACCTTCGCGTTCACCGAGTCGAGTGCGCTGCACAGTGCCCGGTTCCCGGACGCGGCGAGCAACGCGAGGTGGTACTGCTCGTCGAGCGCGACGAAACCCGAGTCCGCCTCCGGGGGTTTGTCGCGGAAGCGTCGCCACCGTTCGAGTTCGCTCGTGAGTACGTCCCGGTCGTGGGTGACGTCGCCGGACATCGCGCGGGCGATTCCGCGCAGTTCGAGCGTGACGCGCAGTTCGTAGAGGTCGCCGAGGTCGTCGAAACGCGGCCGGTACGGAAACAGCCCGTGCTCGCGGCGCTCGACCAGCCCCTCGGATACCAGCCGGGCCAGGGCCTCCCGCACCGGCGTGCGGGAGACCCCGTACAACTCCGCGAGCCGTTCCTCGCTGAGCCTGTCGTCGGGTGAGACGGTGCCTGCCATCAGGTCGGCGCGAAGTGCCCGGTAGACCCGCTCCCGCCGGGTGCCGGGGGAGAGCATCAGATCGCCATCGCGGTTCGGACGGTCCGGGCGGCTTCGGTGCCTCCTTCGCCGGTGGCGGTGATGCGGCCAGACTCCAGGACGTAGTAGTGGCGGGCGTTGTCGAGGGCGAAACCGATGTGCTGTTCGACGAGCAGCACCCCGAGGTCCCCGCGGCGGCTCAGATCCACGATCGTCTTCTCGATCTCCGCGACGACGGACGGCTGGATACCCTCGGTCGGTTCGTCCAGGATGAGCATCCGCGGCCGGGTGATCAGGGCCCGGGCGATGGCGAGCTGCTGGCGCTGTCCACCGGAGAGCAGGCCCGCGCGGCGGTCGAGCAGCGGAACCAGCGCGGGGAACAGGTCGAGCATCTCCGCGATCAGTGCTTTGCCGTTCTTGCGTCCGTCCGCGACCACCTGCAGGTTCTCGGCGCAGGTGAGCTGCCCGAAGGACTGCTGACCTTGCGGCACGTAGGCGAGACCGCGCGCCACCCGGGCCGCCGGACGCAGCGCGGTGATGTCCTCGCCGTCGAGCAGGATCTTGCCGGAGGCGACCGGCAACAGCCCGACCGCCGCCCGAAGCAACGTGGTCTTCCCGGCGCCGTTGTGGCCCATGACCGCGACGACCCCGTCGGAGGGGACCACGATCGTCGCGCCGTGGATGATCTCGGTGCGTCCGTATCCGGTGCGTACGTCGACGAGTTCGAGCATCAGTTGGCCTCCTCGAGGGTTGCGGTGCCCAGGTAGACCTGCTGGACCTGCGGATCGTTCTGGACTTCTTCGACGGTGCCCTCGGCGATCACCTTGCCGCGCGCCAGTACCGTCACCGAGGTCGCGAACGCCCGCATGAAATCCATGTCGTGTTCGACGACGACGACCGTGCGTTCGGCGCCGATCCGACGCAGCAGCCGGCCGGTCTCCTCCCGCTCGTCGTGGCTCATGCCCGCGACGGGCTCGTCGAGGAGCAGCACGTCGGCGTTCTGCACGAGCAGCATGCCGATCTCGAGCCACTGTTTCTGGCCGTGCGCGAGGATGCCGGCGGGGGTGTCGCGGTGGGCTGTGAGACCGGTGGTTTCGAGGGCCTCCTCGATCTGCGGCAGCACATCCTTGCGGCGGCGCAGCAGCTGCCACGGGCTGCGATCCGCTCCGGCGGCGATGTCGAGGTTCTGCAGGACCGTCAGTTCCTCGAACACCGACGCCGTCTGGAACGTGCGGCCCACCCCGAGACGGGCGATCTTGTGGACCTTCCTGCCGAGCAGTTCGACTCCGGATTTGGTGACCGACCCGGTCGCGGGGACGAGTCCGGTGATGGCGTCGACCAGGGTTGTCTTGCCCGCGCCGTTGGGTCCGATGAGGAACCGCAGGTCGCCCTGCAACAGCGTCAGGTCGACACCGTCGACGGCGATGAAGCCGTCGAATTGCACGCGCAGGTCGCGGATTTCGAGGTACTGACTGGACATTCCGGCGTTGCCGCCGAAGGTGGGTTCGGTCATCGGGCCGGCTCCATCTCGGTGTTCTCGGCGGGAGTTTCGGGATCGGAATCGGGTTCCGTGGCAGGGGAGTCGGTTCCGGAACGCTTTCGGCGGCGCAGCGTTGCCAGACCGGCGAGTCCGGCGGGGAAGAATCCGACCACGACGATGAAGAGCAGGCCCTGCGCGTACGTCCACGCGGACGGGAAGTTCTCCGACAGCGCGGTCTGCGCCCACGCGACGCCGATGGCGCCGAGTACCGGTCCGAGCAGGGTGGTGCGGCCACCGATCGCGACACCGATGAGGAAGGCGATGGACGGCACGATACCGATGTCCGCGGGCGAGATGATGCCGACGATCGGCACGAACATCGCGCCGGCGATCCCGGCGAAGAACGCGGCGACGGTGTAGGCGACGACCTTGACGGTCGCCGGGTCGTAGCCGAGGAAACGGACACGTTCCTCCTGGTCGCGGACCGCGACGAGCAGTTCGCCGTAACGCGAGTGCATGAGCTGGCGGGTCGCGGCGACGACGAGCAGCAGGATCGCGGCGACGATGAAGAACAACATCCGCTTGTTGACCGGATCGGACAGGTCGTAGCCGAAGAACGTGCGGAACCTGTTGAGGCCGTTGGACCCTCCGGTGCTCTGCTGGCCGATGAGCAGGATCGCGAACGCCGCCGCGAGTGCCTGGGACAGGATCGCGAAATAGGCGCCCTTGACCCGGCGCTTGAACACACCGAGACCGAGCAGCAGCGCCAGCAGTGCGGGCACCAGAAGGATGGCCAGTAACGTCACGAGCGGGGAAGCGAACGGCACCCAGTACGCGGGCAGTTCACGGATACCCGCGATCTGCATGAAATCCGGGACGGTGTCGCCGCGCACCTCGGCGTCGGCGATCTTCAGGTGCATCGCCATCATGTAGGCGCCGAGACCGAAGAACACGCCCTGGCCGAGGGTGAGCATGCCCCCGCGGCCCCAGGCGAGGCCGATACCGGCGGCCACGATGGCGAAGCACAGGAACTTGGCGAGCAGATTCAGTCGGAAGTCGGACAGGACGGCGGGAGCGAGGCCGAACAGCACGAGGGCGGCGATCGCGAAACCCGCCCACGTGCGGGCCGGCCCGGGCCGGGTGAGAACGGACATCAGACCAGGCTCCTTGTCTTGACCGCGAACAGACCCTGCGGACGGATCTGCAGGAACACCACGATGATTCCGAACACGATCACCTTCGCAATCGACGCGGTGGTGGAGTATTCGATGAACGAGTTGAGCAGCCCCAGCGCGATCGCCGCGATCACGGCGCCCTCGATCCGTCCGAGTCCGCCGATGACGACGACGAGGAACGCGTCGATCAGGTACGACTGGCCGATCGTCGGGCTGGTCGATCCGATGAGGGTCAGCGCGACACCGGCCAGGCCGGCGAGTCCGGAGCCGAGGAAGAACGTGGTGATGTCGGTGCGCCTGCTGGAGATGCCGACGGTTTCGGCGAGATCGCGGTTCTGCACCACGGCCCGGATGCGCCGTCCCATCGATGTGTACTTCATCGCCACGATCAGCGCCACCACGCACACGGCGGCCAGCGCCAGGATGAACAGGCGGGTCTTCGGAACCACCGCGCCCAGGATCTCGACACCGCCCGACAACCATTGCGGGGCGACGACATTGACCGCCGGTGCGCCGAAGACGTCACGCGCGGCCTGCTGCAGCAACAGGCCGACACCGAACGTCACGAGCAGTGTGTCGAGCGGCCGGTGGTACATGCGGCGGATGAGCGTGACCTCGAGCAGCACGCCCATGACACCGCCGACCAGGAAACCGACGAGCAGGGAGATCAGCAGCGAGACCCCGGCCGCGGACACCACCTGCTGCACCACGTACGCGGTGTACGACCCGGCCATGATGAATTCGCCGTGGGCCATGTTGATCACGCCCATCTGGCCGAACGTCAGTGACAGTCCCAGCGCCGCGAGCAACAGGATCGAGCCGATGCTCAATCCGGTGAAGAGCTGTCCTACAACGACATCCATTTCGCCTCCCTTCCCGCCGGTTTCCCGGTCTCCTCGACTCAGTTACCGGACAGGCTCGCGGCCCAGTCGTAGCTCTCGAGGTACGGGTCCGGCTCGATCGGCGAACCCGAATCCCACACCGTGTAGATCAGTCCGTCGCCGCGGATCTCGCCGATGCGGGCGGTCTTGGTGATGTGGTGGTTGTCGCCGTCGATCGTGACGGTGCCTTCGGGTGCGTCGAACGAGACACCGTCGGCTGCTTCCTGAATGTCGGCCACCGCGAACGAGTTCGCCTTCTCGACGGTGTTCTTCCACAGATACACCGACGTGTAGGCGGCTTCCATCGGATCCGAGGTCGGCTTGTTCGCACCGTACTTCGCTTTGTACGCGTCGACGAACGACTTGTTCTCGGGGGAGTCCACCGTCTGGTAGTAGTTCCATGCGGTGAGCTGGCCCTCGATGTTCTGGGCGCCGATGCCGACGACCTCTTCCTCGGCGATGGACACCGAGACCACAGGCATGTCGGCAGGTTTCAGGCCCACGTTGGCGTACTCGCGGAAGAACGCGACGTTCGAATCGCCGTTGAGGGTGTTGAACACCGCGTCCGCGTCGGCGGTGCGCACCTTGTTGACGATCGTCGAGAAGTCGGTCGAGCCGAGCGGGGTGTAGTCCTCGCCCTTGATCTCGATACCGTTGGCTTCGGCGTAGGCGCGGATGATGCGGTTGGCCGTCTGCGGGAACACGTAGTCGCTGCCGACCAGGTAGAGGGATTTGACGCCCTTCTCCTTGAGGTAGTCCAGCGCCGGCACGATCTGCTGGTTGGTGGTGGCTCCGGTGTAGAAGATGTTCGGCGACGACTCCAGGCCCTCGTACTGCACCGGGTAGTACAGCAGTGCGTCGTTGTCCTCGAACACCGGGAGCATCGCCTTGCGGCTCGACGACGTCCAGCCGCCGAACACCGCAGCGACACAGTCGGAGCTGATGAGCTTCTCTGCCTTCTCGGCGAACACCGTGGGCTCGGAAGCACCGTCCTCGGCGACGATCGTGATCTGCTTGCCGAGGACACCGCCGGACGCGTTGATCTGCTCGACGGCCAGCGCAATCGAATCACGCACGGTGACTTCGGAAATCGCCATGGTGCCGGACAGGGAGTTCAGCGAACCGACCTTGATGGTGTCGCCGGAGGTGTCGACGCAGGATTCGCCGGCCGCGCCGGTCGCGGTGTCACCGGCCTTGCTGCCGCAAGCGGTGAGGAGCAGACCGATGGCCGCGAGCGCCACCGGAACGGCGACGGCTCGCTGGGCGAATGTGGACCTGGCAACTGGCATGGAGATGCCCCCTTGTTCGAAGATGTGAAGCCTCGGTTCCCGGTGTATCCGGGTGCGTATACAACGCTGTATTCGTCGGCCAAACAGTAAAGGGACGGTGTTGCGCGGGTATATCTGCTTGTGACGATTGGATGTTCGATGTTTCCGTTGCGTGAACAGGCCGGAGCCGCACCCGTCAGCGTGTCCGGACCCTGCCCCGGCGCCCGAGCGAATGTATCCCTCGTCTCCTTCAATCGATCGGGTGTACCACTCGCTCGGAGGACAGGGGCGGTACCCGGCAGCCGGGCGACGCGCGGTGGTGCGACGCGCGGGTGCGCGGCGCGCGGATCAGCGGATGAGGTAGGGCGAGACGGAGCTGCGGTGCTCGTTGATGTCGAGTTCCTTGCCGAGCGGTGGGAAGGCGCGCTGCGGGCAGTTGACGCGTTCGCAGATGCGGCAACCCGCGCCGATCGGCGTGCCGGGGTTGGAATCGTCGAGGTCGAGACCGTCGGCGTAGACCAGCCGGTGCGCGTGGCGCAGTTCGCAACCGAGGCCGATGGCGAACGTCTTCGACGGCTGCCCGTACCGTGCCGCGCGGCGTTCGACGGTTCGCGCGACCCACAGGTAGCGGCGGCCGTCGGGCATCTGCGCGATCTGCGTCATGATCTTGCCCGGGTAGGCGAACGTCTCGTAGACGTTCCACAGCGGGCAGGTTCCACCACTGGACGAGAAGTGGAAGCCGGTGGCGGACTGGCGCTTGGACATGTTGCCGGCCCGGTCGACACGGACGAACGAGAACGGCACCCCGCGCAGTTTGGGACGCTGCAGCGTCGACAGACGGTGGGCGATCGTCTCGTAGCTGACGCCGTAGAACGCGGACAGGCGCTCGACGTCGTAACGGAAGTCCTCGGCGATCTCGTGGAACTGCGTGTACGGCAGGATGGTCGCCGCGGCGAAGTAGTTCGCGAGACCGAGGCGGGCGAGGGCGCGTGAGGCGTCGGAGGTGAAGGCGCCGTCGTCGACCATCTTGTCGATGAGGTCGCCGCATTCGAGGTAGGCGAGTTCGGTGGCGAGCTTGAACACCTGCTGGCCGCCGGACAGTTGCGGGGCGATTTCGAGGGTGCGGGTCTCGGGGTCGTATCGGTGCAGGACGTTCTCGCCGAGGTCGATGCGCTTGACGATCTGCACGTCGTGCACCGACGCCATGCGTTTGGCGATCTCCCCGGCCACGTCGCCGCGATGGAACCGGATGCGGTTGGCGAGTTCCTCGGCTGCGGTGTCGAGGTCGTGCATGTAGTTCTGCCGCTGGTAGAAGTAGTCGCGCACTTCCTCGTGCGGCA
The DNA here is from genome assembly GCF_001646785.1 of Rhodococcus phenolicus. Classification (GTDB taxonomy): domain Bacteria; phylum Actinomycetota; class Actinomycetes; order Mycobacteriales; family Mycobacteriaceae; genus Rhodococcus; species Rhodococcus phenolicus. Next base: position 7,878 of record NZ_LRRH01000005.1, on the reverse strand, counting down.
TCGTGATGGAGCCGCTGCCGCTGCCGTCGCTGTAGCGGTCCTCGGTCGCGGCGGCGAGCTGCGCGGTGGTGTTGCGGAACCTTCGGTGCATGTTGACCATCGCCCGGGCCAGCCCGGGATGCGCGGCGACCATCTCGGCGATCTCTTGGGCGTCGGCTTCGATGCCCATCTCCTGGTCGAGTGCGACCTCCCGCATCTCGGCGATCAGGCGGGTGTCGTCCTGCGAGGAGAAGAAGGTCGTGTCGACACCGAAGACCTCGCTGATCCGCAGCAGCACGGGAACGGTGAGGGGACGGACGTCGTGTTCGATCTGATTCAGGTAGCTGGCGGAGATCTCGAGGGTTTTCGCGAGTGCGGCTTGGCTGAGGCCCCGCTCGGTACGCAGCTGGCGGAGGCGGGCTCCCACGAAGGTCTTGGCCATTCGCCCAGCGTACGATCACCTACGAGGCTTTGCAACGCGAGGTTCGCAACGTGTTAATCGTGTCGGGTCGAAGCCACCTGCGCGGGTCGGTCGACGCCGAGCCACGACCCGGGCGCGAACGCCTCGTAGTGAATCGACTCGAGCGGGATTCCGCGGCCGACGAGCCCGTCCCGGACCGCGCGCATGAACGCCACCGGACCGTAGACGTACGCGGTGGCGCCCGCGGGAAGGTCGAGGTCGTCGACGGGCGATCGGCCGATCACGTGGAATTCTTCGAAATCGTTGTACCGCACCTGCATCCGGGAATTGGGGAGGCGGGAGACGAGTTCGGCGATGTCGGTGCGGCGCGCATGATCGTAGGGGGAGTGGTCCACGTGCAGAGCCACGACGCGGCGCAGGGGATTGGTCTCGGCGAGGTTCTGCAGGACGGTCAGTGTGCTGGTGATGCCGATGCCGGCCGAGATCAGTGCCAATGGGGTGTTTCCGCCTTCGACGAGCAGGCTTCCGAAGGGGTGCGACACGATCAGCTCGGTGCCCGTCCGCACGGCGTCGACGAGGAACGGGGAGACCAGGCCGCCCGGGACCCGTTTGATCGTGACGGCCCATTCACCCGACGCCCGTCCCCGCACGAGGGTGTACTGCCGGATCTGGCGGGTGCCGTCCGGGAGTCGTACGCAGATCGAAATATATTGTCCGGGAAGGAAATCGGGGAGCGGTCGTCCGTCGAGTGACCGGAGCACGAAGGTCGCGACCCGGGCACCGTCGTATTCGACCTCGGAGACGACGACCAGCCGCCACACGTGGCCGTGGGGTACCCCGACCGAGTTGTAGAGAGCGGCTTCCTGGGCGATGAGCGAACCTGCCATGAGGGTGTAGACCTGGTGCCAGGCCGCGGCGACCTCCGGGGTCACCGCGGGACCGAGGACCTCGCCGATCGCCGCGAACAGGTGGAAGCGGATCATCTCGTAGTGCCCGGCCTGAATGCCGATCGACGCGTGCTTGTTGGCGATCCGGGCCATGATCGGGTCGATGTCCTCGGGCTTCTCCGTGACGAGGAGTTTGGCGAACGCCGCGATCGAACTCGCGAGTGCCTTCTGCTGCTCGCGGTTGCGCTGGTTCGTGCGGTTGAACAGGTCCGTGCAGAGATGTGGCGCCGCTGCGAACAGCCGCTCGTAGAAACGTTCGGAAATCGCGCCGATGTGGGCTTCGACGGCGGGCAGCGTGGCCTCTATGACGTCGTGCGACGTGGGGGAAAGGATGACCCCTCCTCTGCTCGTGTGGATGGGCGAGACGCGAGCAGCTGCGCAGCACGATGCGCGACGAGTCCAGCCCCGATCTGGTCGTCGGGAGACATGTTACGGCGGGTTGCAGGAATCGTGTTGATCAAGGTTTGCCGAAATGTGCAGCTCAGGGGCGCGGCAGGTGTGAGACCGCCCACATCGCCGCCCGACCGCGCCCGGGGTGGGGCGTCCGCTGCTGCTTCGGGGCGGTCCGGCGCCGGCGGAACCGTCGCGCCGGGAAACCCGAGGTAGTGGCTACCGACGAGTAACCAAACTGTCCGATTTGGGAAGTCGTTGGAGCCGCCATTGATTTACAAACTTTGCAAAGGCGCCTCGAAAACTAGCCAAGGTTGGCATTAGCAACAGGTAGACGGCATTTTTCAGCTGTGTCATTGTCTTGGTGTACATCCGAACGGCACGCGAAGGGTGTGAAGTCGTACGCACGTACTGCTGAACACCCGGAGCGGATTCGAATCTAGAGAGTGGAGCTTTGATGTCGACCACCGGCACCCCGCGGACCGCTGAGGAAATCCAGAAGGACTGGGACACCAACCCCCGCTGGAAGGGCGTCACCCGCAACTACACGGCCGAGCAGGTCGTCAAGCTGCAGGGCACCGTCGTCGAGGAAGCCACCCTCGCCCGCCGTGGCTCCGAGATCCTCTGGGATCTCGTCAACAACGAGGACTACATCAACTCGCTCGGCGCGCTGACCGGCAACCAGGCCGTGCAGCAGGTCCGTGCCGGCCTCAAGGCCATCTACCTGTCCGGCTGGCAGGTCGCCGGTGACGCGAACCTCTCCGGCCACACCTACCCGGACCAGTCGCTGTACCCGGCGAACTCGGTTCCGCAGGTCGTCCGCCGCATCAACAACGCGCTGCTCCGCGCCGACGAGATCGCCAAGGTCGAGGGCGACACCTCCGTCGAGAACTGGCTCGCCCCGATCGTCGCCGACGGTGAGGCCGGCTTCGGTGGCGCGCTGAACGTCTACGAGCTGCAGAAGGCCATGATCGCTGCCGGCGTCGCCGGTTCGCACTGGGAGGACCAGCTCGCGTCGGAGAAGAAGTGCGGTCACCTCGGTGGCAAGGTGCTCATCCCGACCCAGCAGCACATCCGCACCCTGACCTCGGCTCGCCTCGCGGCCGACGTCGCGGACGTCCCGACCGTCGTCATCGCCCGCACCGACGCCGAGGCCGCCACGCTGCTGACCTCGGATGTCGACGAGCGCGACCGCGAGTTCCTCGACGGCACCCGGACGGCCGAGGGCTTCTACGGCGTCAAGAACGGCATCGAGCCCTGCATCGCCCGCGCCAAGGCCTACGCCCCCTACTCCGACCTCATCTGGATGGAGACCGGCGTTCCGGACCTCGAGGTCGCCAAGCAGTTTGCCGAGGCCGTCCGTGGCGAGTTCCCGGACCAGCTCCTCGCCTACAACTGCTCGCCGTCCTTCAACTGGAAGGCTCACCTGGACGACGCGACCATCGCGAAGTTCCAGCGCGAACTCGGCGCGATGGGCTTCAAGTTCCAGTTCATCACCCTCGCCGGCTTCCACTCGCTCAACTACGGCATGTTCGACCTGGCTCACGGCTACGCCCGCAACGGCATGACCGCGTTCGTCGACCTGCAGGAGCGCGAGTTCAAGGCCGCCGAGGAGCGTGGCTTCACCGCCATCAAGCACCAGCGCGAGGTCGGCGCCGGCTACTTCGACTCGATCGCCACCACGGTCGACCCGAACACCTCCACGGCTGCCCTGAAGGGCTCCACCGAGGAGGGCCAGTTCCACTAGGAACAGGCTTCGAAGTCACATCGCGGCGGGATCCGTCCCGGACTCCCGCCGCGGTGACTTCACCCCGGCCTCTCCGGCCGGGTCCAGTCGGACACATTGCGACGATCCGGTCGGTGGATGATCCCCGCCGGATCGTCGTGTAAGAGCCGCACTGTGCACGATCACGGTTGAGGACACACCGTGCAGGAAGAACTCCACGACCAACCCCACATGACGAGAAGGAGCTGACGTGACCAGCGAAAAGATTCAGCGCGTCGGCGTGATCGGCGCCGGGATCATGGGCGCAGGTATCGCCGAGGTGTGCGCGCGCGCTCATGTCGACGTACTGGTGTTCGAGCAGACCCGCGAACTTGCGGCCGCCGGACGTGCCCGCATCCTCCGGTCCCTCGACCGGGGTGTGAGCAGCGGAAAGATCACCGAACGGGAACGGGAGCAGGCCGCGTGGCGCCTCCGGTTCACCTCGGACCTCGGTGACTTCGCGGACCGCCAGCTCGTCGTGGAGGCCGTCGTCGAGGACGAGAAGGTCAAGAGCGAGATCTTCGCCGAGCTCGACAAGATCGTCACGGACCCGAACGCGGTGCTCGCCTCGAACACCTCGTCGATCCCGATCATGAAGCTGGGCATCGCCACCAGCGCCCCCGAGCGCGTCATCGGCCTGCACTTCTTCAACCCGGTGCCGGTGCTCCCGCTGGTGGAGCTCATCACCACCCTCAAGACCAGCCCCGCGGTCACCGCCCGTGCCGAGGCCTTCGCCGCCGACGTGCTCGGCAAGCAGGTCGTCCGCTCCTCGGACCGGGCCGGTTTCATCGCGAACGCGCTGCTCGTGCCCTACCTGCTGTCTGCGATCCGGATGGTCGAATCCGGTTTCGCGACCAAGGAGGACGTCGACAAGGCGATGGTGCTCGGATGCGCCCACCCGATGGGTCCGCTCGCGCTGACCGATCTCGTCGGGCTCGACACCGTCAAGTCGATCGCCGACTCGATGTACGAGGAGTTCAAGGAGCCGCTGTACTCGGCCCCGCCGCTGTTGCTGCGCATGGTCGAGGCCGGCCTCGTCGGCAAGAAGTCGGGTGCCGGCTTCTACGAGTACGCCGAAAACGGTCGGGCCTCCAAGAAGGCCAGCTGAGCAAGTAGGTAGCACCACACCGTACTTCGGCGCCCGTGCCCGACAGCAGTGCCCTGTGCACTGCTCGTCGGTGCACGGGCGTGAGGTGCATGAGGGAAAGGTCGATTCCGAGATGGCCAGCAACGCCACCGGCTACGGATCCAGCATCCTCGGGTACCCGCGTATCGGAACCCGCCGCGAACTCAAGCGTGCGCTCGAGGCCTACTGGCACGGCACCGGCACACGCGACGAACTCGTCGCCGTCGCCCGCGAAATCCAGGAGGACACCTGGAGCGAACTCGCGGCGACCGGACTGACACAGGTCCCCGGCAACACGTTCTCCTACTACGACCACGTTCTGGACAACGCCCTGTTGTTCGGCGCGGTCCCCGAGCGGTTCCGTCCCCTGGTCGGCGAGCTCGACCCGCTCGACTTCTATTTCACCCTGTGCCGCGGCCGGGAGGATTTCCCGCCGCTGGAACTGGTCCGCTGGTTCGGCAGCAACTATCACTACCGGCAACCCGAACTCGACGAGAACACCGTGTTCGCCCTGAACTCGGCCGCCGTGCTCGACGAGTTCGAACGCGCCAAGGCCAAGGGCATCGAACTGCGCCCGGTCGTCCTCGGCCCGGTCTCGTTGCTGCTGCTGTCGAAGATCTCGCCGACCTCGCAGAAGGACGGATTCTCCACGCTCGACCTGCTCGACGCGTTGCTCCCCGAGTACGAGAAGCTCTTCGAGCAGCTCGCCAAGGCCGGCGCGACGTGCGTCCAGCTCGACGAGCCGTCCTTCACCGAGGACCGCAGCGAGGACGAACTCGCGGCGCTGAAGCGCGCATACGACGTGCTGTCCCAGGCGCCGCTGCGTCCGCGCCTGCTCGTCACCGGTCCGTACGGTCACCTCGGTGCCGCGCTGCCGATTCTCGCGGCGTCGAAGGTCGAGGCGATCGGCCTGGACCTGATCAACGGCCGGATCAACGCCGACGAACTGGCCGCCGTGCCCGGCCTCAAGCGCAAGCGCATCTACGCCGGGGTCGTCGACGGCCGCAACGTGTGGCGCGCCGACCGGCGTCGCGTCCTCGAGTATCTCGACTCGATCGCCGCGGTCGCGCCGGACCTGGTCGTGTCGACGTCGTGCTCGTTGCTGCACGTGCCCTACGACCTGCTCGTCGAATACGACATTCCCGGTGACGTCGCCGACCGCCTCGCCTTCGCGAAGCAGAAGGTCGGCGAGGTGGTCTCGCTCGCCAAGGCACTGACCACCGGTGCCGAGGAGAAGTGGCGGGTGCCCCCGACCTCGGTGCACTTCAAGCAGAAGCACACCGTCCGCGCGCGGATCAACGCGCTGACGCCCGAACACCGGGTGCGCGCGCCCTACGAGCAGCGTCGTGCCGCGCAGCAGGACCGTCTGAATCTGCCGCCGGTCCCGGCGACGACCCTCGGGTCGTTCCCGCAGACCGACGAGATCCGGAAGGTCCGTCGCGATCTCGGTGAGGGCCGGATCTCCTACGACGACTACGTCAAGCGGATCCGCGAGGAGATCGAGTCCACCGTCCGGTTGCAGGAGGACATCGGTCTCGACGTGCTCGTGCACGGTGAACACGAACGCAACGACATGGTGCAGTACTTCGCCGAGTTGCTGGAGGGCTTCGCCACCACGCACTTCGGCTGGGTGCAGGCCTACGGTTCGCGGTGCACGCGACCGCCGATCCTCTACGGCGACATCGTGCGGCCGAAGCCGATGACCGTCGAGTGGATCGCGTACGCGCAGTCGCTCACCGACAAGCCGGTCAAGGGCATGCTGACCGGCCCGGTGACGATGCTCGCCCGGTCGTACATGCGCCAGGATCAGCCGCTGCACGAAACCGCAGATCAACTCGCGTTGGCGATCCGTGACGAGATCGCCGACCTCGAGCGCGCGGGTATCGCGATCATCCAGGTCGACGAGCCGGCCATCCGCGAACTGCTGCCGTTGCGGCAGGACGGGCGCACCGAGTACCTGAACTGGGCGGTCGACGCGTTCCGGCTCGCCACCGGCGGCGCGAAGCCGGAGACCCAGATCCACACACATCTGACGTACTCCGGTCAGCAGTCGGTGGTCGACGCGATCGAACGGCTCGACGCGGACGTCACCGCGATCGTCGCGACCCGGTCCATCCGCTGGGTGCTCGAGGCGATCAAGGACCACGCGCTCACCCACGGCGTCGGCCCCGGTGTGTACGAGAGCCGCTCGGCACGGATCCCGGACATCGACGAACTGGACGAACTGCTCACCGAGGCCGCCGAGTCGGTGGACCCGGATCGGTTGTGGGCCAACCCGGACGGTGGCCTCAAGACCCGCCACCACTGGCAGCTCGAACCGTCGTTGCGCAACCTCGTCGCGGCGGCACGACGGTTGCGGCGCCGTACCGCCGCCGAGCAGTAGCAGCCTCCCGCCCGGATCGGTGCGCACCCGTGGACAGCCCCCGCGGGTGCGCACCGTCGTCTGCACGGGTGTAGGCATGAAGGCATGACGACCGTCGCCGCCTACGCTGCCCCCGCCGCAGACGCACCGCTTGCCAAGACCACCGTCGAGCGCCGGGAACCCGGCCCCCTCGATGTGCTCATCCGGATCGAATACGCCGGTATCTGCCATTCGGACATCCACACCGCCCGCAACGAGTGGGCGCACACCCGTTATCCCATCGTTCCCGGGCACGAGATCGTGGGCATCGTCGAGGCCGTCGGCACCGACGTGACGAAGCACGCGGTCGGTGATCGGGTGGGCGTCGGGTGCTTCGTCGACTCGTGCCGCGAATGCGGCGCGTGCACCGCGGGCGCGGAACAGCACTGCGAGAACCGGGTCACCGGCACCTACAACGCGGTCGGCCGCGACGGCGAGGTCACCCAGGGCGGGTACTCCACGCACATCGTCGTGACCGAGCACTTCGTGCTGAAGGTTCCGGCCGGTCTGGATCCCGCGGCCGCCGCGCCACTGCTGTGCGCCGGGATCACGTTGTACTCCCCGCTGCGGCGCTACGGGGCCGGGCCCGGTACCCGCGTCGCGATCATCGGGATGGGCGGGCTCGGTCACATCGGGGTCAAGATCGCCGCCGCGCTCGGCGCCGAGGTCACCGTGCTCGGGCATTCCCTGTCGAAGAAGGACGACGGCCTGCGGTTCGGTGCCGTCGACTACCGTGCGACGAGCGATCCCGCCGTGTTCAAGGAACTGCGCAGCCGGTTCGACCTGATCCTCAACACAGTCTCGGTCAACCTCGACATGGATCGGTACCTGTCGCTGCTGCGGCTGAAC